>CABUPU010000023.1 GCA_902493595.1 uncultured Mycoplasma sp. | reverse complement strand
ATTATGAAAAAAAAATAATTACAAAAGTATATTCTAGAAAAAATTTTCTAATAAGACCACCAATAGCTAATGTTGATAAAGCGGTTATAGTGATGAGTGTAAAAGAACCAACGTTTAGTACAAATTTAGTTGATAAACTTATAAATGTAATAGAATTTAATAATATAAAACCAATTTTGTGTTTATCAAAGTTAGATTTAATTAATGATATGAATTTAATAGATGAATATATTACATACTATAAAAAGATTGGTTATGAAGTTATTTTTAATACTGAAATAAATAAAATTAAAAAAATTTTAAAAGATGAAATAACTGTTATAACTGGTCAGAGTGGTGTTGGTAAATCTACTTTATTAAATCATTTAGATAGTAGTTTGACATTAAAAACAAATGAAATTTCACAAGCATTAGGTAGAGGTAAACATACTACAAGACATGTTGAACTTATAGATTTGTTTGGTGGATTTGTTGCAGATACACCTGGTTTTAGTGCTTTATCATTTGCCCAAATGAAAAAGGAAGATATCAGAGATAACATGATTGAATTTAATAGATATAAAGATAAGTGTAAATATAAAGATTGTATGCATATAAAAGAAGATGAATGTGAAGTAAAAAGGATGGTAGAAGCGGGCGAAATATTAAAGTCAAGATATGATAATTATGTTAAGTTTATAAATGAACTTAAAGAAAAATATTAGGAGTTTATATGGTAAAAGTATCAGCATCTCTATTATCGATTAGAGATAAATTAAAAGAAACAACAATAGAATTTAATGATTTAGATATTGATTATATACATTTAGATATAATGGATGGAATTTTTGTTCCTAATAAGTCATTTACGTATGATGAAATAAAGGAAATAATCAATAATACTAAATATCCTTTAGATGTTCATTTAATGGTATCAGATATTGATTCGTATATTTATGATTATATAATGCTTAATACTGAATTTATAACTTTTCACTATGAGGCATTAAAAGACATAAAAACTATACAAAAAATAAAAAACCATGGTATTAAGTGTGGTATAAGTATAAAACCAAGTACTAATGTGGAAGAAATTTTTGATTTATTACCTTATATTGATTTGGTTTTAGTTATGAGCGTTGAGCCAGGCAAAGGTGGACAAGAATTTATGACTATGGCATTAGATAAAATTAAAAAATTGAAAAATAAAATTGAAAAAGATAATTTAAACGTATTAATTTCTGTAGATGGGGGAATAAATAAAAATAGAGCAATTGAATGTATAGAAAGTGGCGTAGATATATTGGTAATTGGTTCAGCACTTACAAATAATGATTCTAAAAGCGAGTTGTTAAGGTATGTAAAGCAACAAAAATAAAATTAAAAATTATTGACACTTAATATTCAATATGCTAATATAGTAGTGTAAAACATAAAGATAGGAAGGGATGGAAATATGAAAAAGAAAAATGGTTTTACTTTAATTGAGTTACTAGCAGTAATAGTAATATTAGCAATTATCCTAGTAATAGCAGTACCTAAGATATTATCTGTTATTAATGATGCTACTAAGAATTCATTCGAGTCTTCTTTAAAAATGATAGCATCATCTGCAGAAAAAGATTATCAAATTAAGATTATTAAAGGTGAAACTCCAGCAAATGGTAACTGTGAGGCAGTTGCTACAGTTGATGCTGGTTTAAAGGGAACTGTTTGTAGTGTAACTTATGGAACTACTGAGGATACTAAGGGAACTGCTGTGGTTAAAGTTGAAACTGCACCTACAACTGGTAAGTTTAAAGGTTGTAAAGGTTCTTATGATTCAGCAACACAAACATTTACAGTACCTGTAACTTGTTCATAGTAATGTAAATGAAGGCCTATGGCCTTTTTTTCTTTTACAGATTGTTGTATAATTGTAATGGTGATAAATATGAATTTGATAATTGGTTCTCATGTTTCTTTTAATAAAAATGAACAGTTATTAGGTAGTGTAAAAGAGGCGGTTAGTTATAAATCTAATTGTTTTATGTTTTATACTGGTGCACCTCAAAATACAGTTAGAGTTCCTATTAGTATTGAATTAAAAGAAAAGGCATATAAGTTGATGATGGATAATAAAATTGATGTAGAGAATGTTATAGTTCATGCTCCTTATATAGTTAATTTGGCTAATCCGAAGAATTTTCAGTTTAATGTTGATTTTTTAAAACAAGAAATTTCTAGATGTGAGTTTCTTGGTATTAAAAAAATGGTTCTTCATCCTGGTAGTCATGTTGGAAATGGCATAGAATTTGGTTTAAAAACAATTGTGTCTACGCTTGATGAGGTATTAAATAAGGATACTAGTGTATATATATGTTTAGAAACAATGTCTGGTAAAGGTAGTGAATGTGGAGTTAATTTTGATGAACTTAAGTATATTATTGATAATACAAAATATAGTGATAAACTTATGGTATGTTTTGATACTTGTCATATGAATGATTCTGGATATGATATGAGTAAGTTTGATAATATATTAGATGAATTTGATAATAAAATTGGTTTAGATAAGCTTGGATGCATTCATGTCAATGATTCTAAAAACAATATTGGTTCAAAAAAAGATAGACATGCTAATATTGGATATGGTACTATTGGTTTTAATAATTTAATAAATATTATTTATAATAAAAGAGTAGAAAGTATTCCTAAAATATTAGAAACTCCTTGGTATACTTTTGATAAGGAATCTTATCCTCCTTATAAATTTGAAATAGAAATGATAAGAAATAAAAAATTTAATGAAAATTTAGAAGAAAATATAAAAAACTATTATTTACAATAGTTTTTCTTTTGCATCTTTATACATTTTTTCTATTTTTGTTAGTGCTATATTATTTATTTTTCCTTTCAAATCATTTATTATTTTTGTTCCATCTGTTTTATATAGTTCTTCCCATTTACTTTTTATTGTATTATATATTATATTTATTTCTTCATCATTTAGAGTGATATTCTCTTTATATGCATACATAATGATATGTTTTTTTTCTAATTTATCTATATAATTTTTTAAAATATTATAATACATTTTACACCTCTAATTAATTATATGTATAAACATTAAAATAATAACAAAAATAATATTAGAGGTGATATTATAAAGAAATTAAGTGAAATTATAAAAAAAAGATTTAAAATAATCACCTATATTTTGTTTTTTTTGTTTTTTATTATATTCTTAAGAATAACATATATTACTATATTTAAAAATAAATATTATGAAGAGGAACTTAATAATTTAGTATATGCAAGTATAGAAGGTGAAAGTGCACCAAGGGGAAGAATATATGATAGGAATTATAAGCTGTTGGTAGATAATGTTGGTGTTAAGTCCATATATTATAAGAGAAAAAGTGGAGTAAGTAAAAGTGATGAGATAGAAATAGCAAAAAAATTAACTGAAGTATTAGAACTGGATTATAATAATGTAAAAGAAAGTATGTTAAAGGATTTGT
>CABUPU010000022.1 GCA_902493595.1 uncultured Mycoplasma sp. | reverse complement strand
GTATAATCATATATAGAAAGAGAGCGAGTTCGTAAGATGTATTTAAACCGCTCCAGAAGCAAAAATCGTCGCACCAAGCGATGTTAATGATTAAATCAATCAGAAATGATTGATTTTTTTGTCGTTTAAGAAAGGTGTTGATGATATTATGATAAAAATAATCAAACAAGAAATTAAAATAAGTCATGAACTTAAAAGTAAAGTTGAATGGGCTTGTAGGCTTAATAATACTAAACCTATTTTCATTAATGGTAGTTTATTAAAATTAGAGCCTACCAATATAGGCTATTTAGAGCCTCATAGAGCAATTATTAATAATAAGACATATCTTTTATTCAATGGACACGAATTTGCTTACTACAGAGATTTAAATACCAAAATAAAACTATCTGATTTAAAAGATTTCATTAAAAAACTAAAATAATGACGAAATCTGTGTTATAATGGTTATAGAAAATATTAAACCTATTGGGTGAAGTAGTATTTATAACCTAAATATTGCTTCGCCCTTTTTTGTTAAGGAGGATAAGGATGTGTGAAGAAGAAATAAAGAATGCTGGTATTTACATTAGGGTTAGTACTGACGATCAAGCTCGTGCAGGTTTTAGTTTGCCAGAGCAAAAAGAAAAACTACTTAGTTTATGTGAATTTAAAGGATATAATGTTTTTAAGGTTTATGAAGATGCTGGAATAAGTGCAAAAGATATGGAACATAGACCTAAATTCCAAGAAATGCTTAATGATGTCAAAACAGGTAAAATAAATTATATAGTTGCTTATAAGTTAGATAGAGTTACTCGTTCCGTTCGCGACTTAGAAGAACTAATTAATATCCTAGAAAAATATAATTGCTATCTCGTATGTGATAGAGATGACGTTAACACTAGTACTGCTAATGGAAGATTCTTTGTAAGAATGTTAACTGTACTTTCGCAACTAGAAATAGAAATCGTATCAGAAAGAACAAAGTTTGGACTTAATGGTGCTATAAAATCAGGCCATTTACCTGGTATTGTTCCACTTGGATATAAAAAAGATGGTAGTAAAAAAACTATCATAGATGAAACAACTAGACATATTATTGAAAGAATATTTAATCTTTATTTAGAGGGAAATAGTTATCAACAAATATCCAATATTTTCAATAAAGAAAAAGTGTTAAACAAATCTTGGTATGACACTGATATAGAAAAGATTATAAATAATAGAATCTACATGGGCGACTATGAACAATACAAAAGAATTGCTAAAAAAATTGGTCGTGATACTGTTATTTATATGAATGTTGTAGAACCTATAATTACTCGTGCTATGTGGGAAGAATGCCAAACACAAAAACTAGCTAATCAAAGAACTTATACAAGAACAAGAACTTATCTATTCTTTCAAAAATTAGTATGTCCTAAATGTGGAAGAATAATGAAGTGTAAAGGTTCAGGTGGTAAAAAGAAAAAATATATTTATTATAATTGTGAGTTTTGTCATTTCAATTTAAGAGAAGATTATGTTGAAGAATATATGATAAAAGCAATATATGAGTTTTTAGAGTTTGAACAAATGTGTAATAGTTTCTTTTTACCAATACTTGCAGATAAAAAAGATAAGAATACTGACCTTAATTTAGACAAAGAAATTGAGGGATACATCAAGCAAAAAGAAAGAATTAAAAAAGCATACCTAACTGGTATTGTAGAACTCAAAGATTTTGAAGAGGATCTAAAAAAGATAAATGAAAAATTAGAAATATTAAATAATAAAAAACAAGAGTTAAATGAATTAGATACTCATACTTTTACAATAGAAAAAGTTATGGCTCGTAGAGATATAGAAAAAATATCTATTGATAATGGTTATAAAGAAAAAGAGTTTTATAAATTTGAATGGGATATAAAATCAAAAGAAGAAAAGCAACAATTTATATCAAAATATATAGATAATATTGTGATTGATAAAACTGATACAGGTAGTTTAGATATTAAGCAAATAAACTTTAGAAGTAGTTTTATTGATAAAGCAGTCAAATTAACACAAGTTGGTGCTTATGATTATAAATTACCATTTGATGTTAATCATAAACAAGAAATGGTTTTAGTATCTTCTCCAATGAAAAGAAAACAAGTAAATAAATATTTAGGTTATTTAAGAGAATATTTTGAAATTGAATATCGTGAAGATAAAGGAGATAGAACTGAAAATGGTATGGCAGTATTCGATTCTGCAATACCAGATAATTATGAATTGTTGATAGTGATACCAATAATAGATTTAAATTTATTTAAAGGTAAAGATATTACATTTGGATTAGTTTTTAGACCTACTATTAAAGAGATAATTAATGAAAAATAAGTAAGTAAATAATAAGCAGGATAAAGAGAATGATAGCACTGCTCTAATTTATACTATATAAACATAGGAATTATAGTGCTATCATTTCTTATTTTGCACTTGCAAAATTAGGTTAAAAATATGGAAGAATTCTACCATACTTTTTATTTAAATCAATTAATTAAAGGGTTTGCGAAGTTTTATTTTACTTCCAACTGTTGGAAATATACTAGATATGTTGGATGAATCTTGGATGTTTAAATTTAGTTTCAAAATATGTTGAAATTATGGTATAATTATATATAGAAGTGACAGATAAATAGTAATTTGTAGAAATGGAGGATTGATTATGAAAAAGTCAATATTTACTATCTTAATGTGTGGGGTTATGGTTTTGGGAGTTGTAGGTTGTGGTAAAAAAGGCCAAGAATCTGATAAGAAAACAACAGAGGATTATGATAAGGAATTAGTGCAATGTTTAGAAAGCCAATTAGGAGGTTATCTTGTAACTGAAACAGATGATTTAATAGAAATCCCATTAAGTGAAATAAAAAGTAATGATAAAGAAAAAATTGCCTATTATAAAGGAGTATATGCAAGTAATCATCCAAATAATATTTATGTCATGGTTTTTCCCAAAAATGGGACTTATGAATCTAGTGTGATGAAAGATTTTGATAAATATTTCTATAACAAATTTTCTGTATATCAAACGTATGAGAGTCCTTTAACTCCTACTATTTATATTCACAATCAAGACAATGATGTTGATTTTAAAGATATTGTTAATCAATGTATAGTTAAAAATGATGACAAAGATGCCAAATCTATTCCAAATGAAACATTAAATAAAATAAGCAATACTACAAAAATAGTTATAAAATCTAGTCAAAAAGAATTAGGAACAATAAGTGATAAAAACAAATTAACTGAAATCTTAAATGCTATTAAAAGTAGTAAACAATATGGTGAGGCTTGCTTGGCAGATAATTATGCCTTTGAGTTTGAAATGTATGATAATGCTAATAAATTGATTGATACAATTTACGTTTGGCATGATGGTAATAGACTAATTCCTAAAAGTATAAATGGTTGTTATTACTCAATTTCCAATGGTATAGATTTAAAGAAAATCATTGAAGAAGAAACAGAATATATATTTTATGGCATTTTTGATTATAGAGATAATGATAATCAAAAAGAACAATTAATCTACAAAGATGATAAAAATAGTTATTATTTAAAGAGTGATGATACTAACGAAATAGCAATTAAATTTATGTTAAATAATCAAATCATGACTCTTAAATATGCTTTAGAAAATAAATATATTTCAGCAGAAAAAGTGGCTAAAGAATATCCTGATATATTGATAAAAAAATAAAATTACAATTTATTGATGAGATTAGTTTGAAATATAACTAGTCTTTTTATTTTGAATAAGATTTATATTTTTTGTCTAGGGTAGAAAATATTTCCATCTAGGTTAGAAGATATTTCCATCCACGATGGAAAATTTGTCTAACATAATATAATAATATAATATAAAGAATTAATATAACAAGAATATA
>CABUPU010000021.1 GCA_902493595.1 uncultured Mycoplasma sp. | reverse complement strand
ATAACAAAAAAATGTAGACAGTTTTTTTATGTCTACATTTATCTTACAACTTCAAATTAAAATCTAGTTTTTTCTTACAATATGAGCTCCCCTTACTATATTTGGTTTTTTATAAGAGTAAATATTATCTACTAAATATAATGAAAGAAGTATAATACTAATTACTGATAAAGTTTTATAATTAAGCTTTTTTAATAAATCAATTATTTTAGGAATTACAAAATAATATAGAATTGTTGCAAATAAAGCAAATACTAATGTATATAAAAGACATATTCGACCATTTATATTAAAGGGTTTTTTTGAGTAATCCCACCATACCATACCTTTAGTAATTTCTAAATAAAATGAAGTAAAATATTCAATAATAGCACTTATTATAAATGATAAAAAAAATACAATTATTGGTTTTTTATAATATTTTTTAAGCAAAATATATATAATAAGTCCTCCGAACCCATAAATAGGAAGCCAAGGGCCATGAAGTACACCACGATTTATAAAACCGTGCCCTTTTCTAATCTCATTAAGGACCTCAAAGCACCAACCAATAAAAGCCAAAGCAAAGAAAAGCATTATATATACAAATAAATTATTTTTTTCCTTTAGACTTTCTTTTTTCATCTTTTACTTTTTCCTTTAATTTATTTTTTTCTTTTTTTATTTCATTTTTAAACTTCTCTTGTTTCTTTTTAATTTTTTCCTTTTGTTTAATAATTTTTTCTTTTCCCTCTTTTAATTTTTCTGGAAAAATAATTACAAATTTATTACCAAGTAAGGACTTACTTAATATTTCTTTACCTATTTTAGATATTTCTCTAGTATTATCTCTTTTCTTAAATGTATTTTCACTTTTAATTTTAAATATTAATTTATATGATAATATATTATCAAGTATAAATGTAATAAGCATTACATAAAATGTAAAACTAATTTTAAATGGTGAAAATCTTAAAATTAAAGTTCTTAAGTATGGATCAACAACTTTAATAAGAATAAGACCCATTACCCCAAAACAAAGAGCATTTTTAAGGCATATTCGACCATTTATATTAAATGGTTTTTTAGAATAATCCCACCATCTAGCATTAAATAATTTTTCCATTACATAGCTAGATAAATATTCTACAGTGGAGCATATAATAAGTGCTAAAGAAAATATTGCTAAAGAGTTTGAAAACTTATTTAAAAGGATAGTCATAAATATAGCAGAAAATCCATAAATAGGACAATAAGGCCCTAATAAAAATCCCCTGTTAATAAATCCCTTTTTAGGATCAAATGTAACTATTTCTTCACAAATCCAGCCAAATATTGAATATAGCATAAATAATATAAAATAAATTTTAAAACTCATAATTAACCTTTCCTCCTTATACCTAAGTATTTTAGATAACATTTTGGATGACCTAATATTTTAAAAGAACATTTTTTATCCATTAAACTTACAATCCAACTTTCCTTATATTTAGGTAATGTTATATTAAGCGGAAACATATGCCTTAAAATAATATTTTCAACTTTTTTATTCATAAGTTTAGGAAAAATCATTTTAGAATTTTCTAAAGCTTCTTTTGCATGAACAAACCCATGCATTTTAAAAAACGATTTATGCACTTTATTTAATTGCCAATCTTTATAATAAAAATCATGAAGTAATCCTCCGATTGCAGCACTAATATAATCTAAACGATGTTTTTTACAATATAAATAAGATAAGTAAGCTACTTTCATACAATGTTCATATACTGATTCATTTTCATGATGATGAAAATCTTTTCTTTTTATAAACTCTTTATTATTAATAATTGGTTTAATAATTTCTAAAAACTCTTTATCATATTCCATAATATTTCCTTTTAGTACAATAAGTACTACATATATTATAATATATATTTTAATTAAAATAAAATAAAATCAAAAAAGAAGTATTAAACTTCTTAAAAATTAAGCATTACCCATTCAGGTTTAAATATTAAAAGTATACCCATAAGTACAAGTAATATACCCACTATTAAATTAACATATTTATTATATTTAGTTGATATACCTTTAGTCTCAAATGCTTTTAAAGACAATATTAATATAATTAAATCATCAATTATATAAAAGAATATATATGTTAATAAATAAAATACTTTATTTAAACCTAAAATTTTATTTATTGTTAATATTTCTAAAAATATTGTTGGAAATCCAAGTGAACAAGCAAGTTCAACTAAATTTACTGATACTGATAAAATAGTTGTTCCTAGTATCATTAATATTAAACTTTTATTTGCTAATATCTTATTTATTCTAGTTATAATACTTTTTCTTTTTTCTTTTTTCATAACATGACAACCAGTATCTTTTCTTGTTTTAATATATACATATAAATTATAAATTCCTAAAATAACTGCTAAAATAGCAATAATATTTCTTATATATAATACTGTAGAAAAATCTAGAATAAAACCGATGCCTAACATTGAAAGAAAATATACTAATCCCGAAGATAATATAAAAGTAAAACCAACAATTCTCATTTTCTTTTTATCTTTAATAGATATGCACATATTAATAAGTAATAAAAGTATCCACATAGCACATGGATTAAATCCATCAACTGCTCCCAAAATCATTGCTACCAATGGAATGGAGACATTTTTCTTATTAACTTTTCCTAATATAGGAATTTTAACATCTTCATTATTTATATTTTCATTATTTACATTATCATTAATTAATTCTTCTATTTTATTTTCAATTTGTACACCTACCGCTTCTGAAAATCCTACAAAATAAGTTTTTCCAATAACTGTATATGGCACACTTTTTGTTACTTCATCATTTAAAGCCTTTTTTACCTCATTATAATATTTTCTATTAATTTTATTATTTTTTACTTCATACTCATAGACATTTAAATAATCATTATATTTTTCTTTAATATTTTTAAGCCATATTTCTTCTTCGGCACAATGAGGACATCCATCCATTCTAAAAAAATATAAATTGATTTTTCCTTCCTCAATTTTAGAATTAGTTATTTTATAAGCAACATCTGTATATTCTTTACTAATTGCAAATATATTAAGGGGAATTAATGCTATTAATAATAATATGTACCTTAATATCTTTTTCATAAAATTTTCTCCATAATATCTAAAATTTCTTTTTTGCTTTTTTCTCCAATTACTCTTTTTATTTCAATGTTATCCTTTTCAAATATAACAACTGGAACAATATCTCCAATATTATATTTTATAATATTTTCTTCATCTAAATCATAATCATAATTAATATACTCTATATTGGGATACATTAATTTTATTTCATTCCAAATGCTTTTAGATATTAAACAACCTGGACACCACATTGCGTTAATAATTATTATCTTCATTAATAATCTCCTTTAAAATACGTATAAATTCATTAATTTGCTTTTTAGTTGTTATATGCGTAATACTTACCCTAATTGAATTGCTTGCCCTTTCTTTGCTTTTAGTAAGTGCATAAACTGACTTTGATGGACTTGTTCCAAGTGAACACGCTGATTGCATTGAAACATATACACCTTTTTCATAAAGTTTATTAACAATTATTTTGGCATTTTTAATACTAAAATTAATTGTATTAGGTATTGCATACTTAGGACTATTTATACTTATCCCATTTATCATTTTTAATTTTTTGATTAAATAACTATTTAGTTCTTTTACATAATTAATTTTTTTCTCTAAATCTTTAGTAGCAAGTTGTAATGCCATTGCTATGCAAACAGCATTTGCACTAACCGGTGTACCACTTCGATAAATTGTAGTAGATTTTCCCCCATGTATTAAAGGAGTAATTTTTATATCATTAAAATTAATTAATACACCAGAGCCATTAATACCAAAAAATTTATGAGGTGCAAAAGTCAAAAAGTCAACATATTTATAATCAATATTAACCTTTCCTATTGCTTGTGTTGCATCAGTATGAAAATATGCTTTGGAATTTTCTTTAACAATTTTAGCAATTTCACTTATTGGTTGAATTGTTCCAAGTTCAGAATCAACTACAGCTATACTTACTAAAATTGTATCCTCTCTTAAATATTTTTTGAGTTGATCTAAATTTAATTTTCCATTACAATCTAAAGAGATTACTGTCACATCAAAACCTTTGGTAGATAAATAATTACATGGTGCTATTATTGAGGAATGTTCTATCTCAGATATAATTATATGTTTTCCTTTATTTTGATATCTATCAGCAATTCCCTTAATAACTAAATTATTCGATTCACTAGAACCACTTGTATAAATAATATTTTCTTTTTTTGTATTAAAATAATTTGCAATAATTTCACTAGAATTATCAATTTCTTTTTTTGCTTCAATACCTAATTCATGCAAACTATTTGGATTACCAAAATATTTTAAAGTAATTTCGTTATATTTTTCTAAAACTCTTTTATCTACAGGAGTATTTGCAGCATAATCTAAATAAATCATAATTTTCTTCACCTCTTACAAAAAAATTATACTTTTATCTATATTATTTTGCAATAAACTAGTAGTTGAGTTAACTATATTTTTAGTTGAAAAAAAACTCTCTAAAAGAGAGTAATATTATCTATGGGGCGAAATAAGGGAGTCGAACCCTTGCATAATAGAGCCACAATCTACCGTGTTAACCACTTCACCAATTCCGCCATAAGACATTATTATACTACCAAAAAAAAAGGCGTTTGGCAAGCACTTTTGCTAAATTAATCCCTCTTTTTCGATTAATTCTTTCATTTTTAGTTTAATTCTTTTTATTGCATTATCAATTTGTTTAGGAGATTTATCCATCATTCTAGCAATTTCATTATAAGAAAAACTATTCACCATATAGTTGAAAACAGTATATTCAAATTCTGACAAATTCTTTTTAGCAAGTAGATAAATTTTATTAGAATTTTCTTTTTCCATTAAATTATGTAAAGGATTAGTTTTATTATCATCAGACAGAAGTCCTTTTGGTGTAATATTATCATCACTTATTAAAAAGTCAATAGATAGTGATTCATTGATTACTTGTTGTTTTCCGCTCATTGCATGTCGAATATATTTTAACAATCTTCTCTCAATACATACATAAAGAAATGTTTTTAAAGAGGCATATTTATCAGATGTAAAAGAATGAATTCCATCACTGAAAGCATATAATGCTTCACATTTTATTTCATCATAATTAATTTTATAATACCTGATTGCTCTTTGATATTTTTTTATTAAAATATCAACTAAATATGCATATTTATCATATATAATATTTCTAACATTTTCATCATTTTCATCAAGCAAAGTTATAAGATCCATCTCATCAATTTCGTTATAATCCATTAATCATCCATCCTATATATTAATATTCCTGCAGAAACTGACGCATTTAAACTATTAATTTTTCCTTTCATAGGTATTCCCACAACAACATCACTGTTTTTCTTAACGCCAGAGCTAATTCCTAAACCTTCATTACCAATAACTAAAACTTTTTTATTAGCATAAGACACTTTACGATAGTCTTCTCCATCCATATCTGCACAATATACAAAATAATTCATTTCTTTTAATTTGTTAATTGTATTTATTAAATTTGTTACCATTACAATTTTAACATTATCAATAGCACCCTCACTTGTTTTATAAACAGTATCATTTACTAAAACACTCCTGTCTTTTGGAATAATAATTGTTTTAATACCTTTGCTCTCACAAGTTCTAATTATAGCACCAAAATTATGAGGATCTGTTAAATGATCAAGCATAACAATAAAATCACCCTCAATATCATCAAAAGTATAATATGAATAATCAAAAATATCTAGTACTATACCTTGATGAACACCACCAACCATTTTATCAAGTCTATTTTTATCAACATATTCATATTTAATGTTATTTTCTTTTAAATATGGCATATAATCACTTCTTGAAATATAAGCCTTTTTGATTTTACTTCTATCAATTTCATATAAAACATTTTTGCCATAAACTAGCATAAGATCACTCCTTTCGCCATTTAATTATATCATATCTTTTATTTTTTTGTATAAATTCTTTGCTTATTTATTTCCATATTATTACTTTCTGGATTAAAATTTGCTAGGTAATATAGTTCTCCAAAATCAGAAATTGTATAATAACTTGAATCTTTACCATTATCAAAATGAATAGGTACTCCAGTCCAATTTTCTAAATTGTATTCTGTATCATCCACTAAAACATCAGTATTATTTATTGCCAATTTTGGTGTATGAACCGCATTAAATTTTTTAGAAATATAACCAATGTTTCTTTCGATAAAAATACATTTTTTTTGCATTTCACTTTCTGAATTAACTGCCGAATATATTGCTGGGTTAAAAATACTACTTTCTTGAAATAGTTTAATAAACGATATTGCCTCATTTATTTCAGACGATGCATTTAATAAATAATCCCAGTTCATACTTTTGAAAAAATTTGTTACTACTCTTTCATCTTCTTTATTTGATTTACTATGAAAATTCATATCTATACCGTGTAACCTTAAAAGCAAATATGAACAGTGCCTCATAGTATCTTTTATAACACCATCAAAGTCAAAATAAACATCTAATTTATCTATACTACTATATAAAAGTTTATAATATTCATTTAATAATTTAATTTTTGCAAGTCTTTCCTTTATATCGGATTTTTTATATTCATCGTACGATAAAATATTAAAGTTCCTCGTATCCATTAAAAGTTCTTGTACTTTATCCATAAAACCTCCCTGATAATAACTATTTTATCATAAATGGATTATAAAATATATAAAAAGTTAAATTCAAGCATTAAAAAACCCTGATGTTCAGGGAAATTACTATAATAATGGTGCTGGGGATAAGGATCGAACTTATGACCTATGCGTTACGAGTGCATTGCTCTACCAACTGAGCTACCCCAGCAACTAATAATATTATACCCTATTTTGTTTTTTTATACAAGTTTTTTTGATAAAATAATATTGGTGATGAAAAATGTTTAAATATGCATTAGATAATAAGAGATATCATACATTTAATTATTTTTTAAGAAATAAGTTTGGCTCAAAAGTATTCAAAGTACCTTTAGATGCGCACGCAACTTGCCCAAATAAAATTAATGGTGGTTGCATATTTTGTAAAGATAATAGCAAATCTAATATTACAAATGCAAATAATGACATTTTAACCCAATTTAATGAGGAAATAACTATACTAAATAAAAAATGGCCAAATGCTAAACATATTGCGTACCTTCAAACAGGAAGTAATACATATATGAATATTGATAAATTTAAAAATATTGTGGAAAGTTTGTTAAAAGAGGACAATGTTGTAGGAATTTCAATAGCTACAAGACCTGATGTTATTAGTGATGAATACTATAATTATTTTGAAAAGCTTAATAAAAAAACATTTTTAACCGTAGAACTTGGACTTCAAAGTAGTAATGAAAATACTCTTAAACTAATAAATCGTGGTCATGACACTAAATCATTTGAAAATGCGGTAAATAAACTACATAAATTAAATATTTTTGTTGTGGCACATATAATAAATGGACTTCCATATGAAACAAAGGAAGATATGCTTAATACAGTAAAATTTTTAAATAATTTAAAAGTTGATGCTGTAAAAATACATATGCTACATATTTTGAAAGGAACAGAAATTGAGAAATTATATAACAAAGAAAAATTCCATATCTTAACTAAAGAGGAATATATTGACATTGTTATAAATCAGCTTGAACTATTAGATGAAAAAATCGTTATTGAAAGAATCACAGGTGATCCTATAAAAGATGATTTAATTGCACCTTTGTGGCTTACTAAAAAATTTTGTTTATTAAATGACATTGATAAAGAAATGGTTAAAAGAGATACTTATCAAGGCAAAAAAAATAATAATTAGAGCAAATTCTAATTATTTTTTAATTTAGAGCAAAAAAAAATTATTGGCAACTCCATATCTTAGCATAACACTATTTTCAGCGTATC
>CABUPU010000020.1 GCA_902493595.1 uncultured Mycoplasma sp. | reverse complement strand
AAGCATTACTTGCATCTGCAGAAGATGATAATGGAACTTCTTATTACTTTAGAGGTGCTGTAAAAAATAACTATGTAGAATTTGCTAATAAGTGCTGGAGAATAGTCAGAATAACTGGAGATGGTTCGATTAAACTAGTACTTCATAATGATAATACATCAAAAGCAACTAATCCATGTTCAGCTACAAATAACAGTACTACAGCAGCATTTGCTCACTATAATGGCAATACATATACTAGTAAATTTAATGAAAAAAATGATGACAATGCATATATTGGTTTTATGTATGGCACTGCTAGTTCTAGTGATTATGTTAGTACTCATGCAAATACCAATAAAAGCACTATTCTTACAAATTTAGAAACATGGTATAAAAATAATTTAGTTTCATATGAAGATAAGTTATCAGATACAATATGGTGTAATGATAAAAGTACATTAACCACTTATACAAGTGGATCTACTTATGGAACAGGACTAGGATATGGAAAAAATCAGACTGGATATGGAGCACATAATAGGCTTTATGGGGGTAATGCTGCATTATATGCAAATCCAAGTTTAATATGCCCTAATGATAATAATGGTGGAAAGTTGTCTAAATTTACAGTTAGTGATATAACAAATGGAAATGGTAATTTAATATATAAAATAGGCTTGTTAACTGCTGATGAATTAACCTTTGCTGGTTATGTTTCTGACAGTTCAATAACATACTTACAAGAAAATGCTACTGGTACTTATTGGTGGTCTTTATCTCCTGGCTACTTCAGTGGAATCAGTGCTGGCGTTAAGACCGTCTACGGCGCCGGGGCTTTATTGTTCACCGACGGCAGTGTGTGCAGTAGTAATGGGGTCCGTCCTTCAATTTCTCTTAAGTCGACGACCAACGTAACAGGAGAAGGAACCAGTGATAAACCTTATAAAGTTATTTAACTTTTAGATTAAGTCTATTTGATATAGCCTTTTTTAATTATTTACTATCATTTTATTGAATTATATTTTAAGTAAAAAGAGCATCATGATAGATGCTCTTTGATTTTGGGATAAATAAATGTAGTTAGTACAGAGATGATAAATGCTCCAATAACATCAGCAATAACATGTTGTTTTACTAAAAGAGTAGATGCGATTATCATAAAAAACAATATTATTAAAGTTATTCGTAAATACTTATTAATGTTTTTTTCCTTAAATAAAGCATAAATCATAATAAATGATAACAAGCAGTGACAAGATGGGAAACAGTTAACTGGGTTATCCGCTTTAAATGAAATATAAGCAATAAGTGAAAATAGATCATTAAAACTATTTACTTCAGGTCTTATAATTTTAGTTGGATATGCAAAGAAAATTATATAAGCGATAACTAAAGAAACTAATACAGTTTTTTTAACTTTCTTATACTTATCAGGACAGTATTTATATAAAAGAAACATCGTAAATATAACTAAAGGATACCAAATAGAGTAGATTAAAATAAACTCTATAACAAAAGGAATTCTTTTATCTAACGCACTGCCTATTAAATGATAATTTTTAATAATATACTGGCTAATAAAATATACAAAGGCATTACATCCCATAATTGTGCACATATCAACTATATAACTTCTATACTTCTTCATTTACATCACTTCACTAGTATATCATATATCATTTTAATTTAACTAGTGCATATTTACATTACCGTTTGTTTTTTACATCTCTTTGTAATATACTTATATAGGAAAGTGATAAAAATGACTCATGATGATGAATTTAATACAATAATTAAAGATATTATAGATAACCCATATGTACTTGATATGAAAAACTTTAGACAGCATTGTGATACAAGTACTTTTGAGCATTCATATAAAGTTGCCTATATTAGTTATAAAATTTGTAAAAAATTAAATTTAGATTATAAAAGTGTCGCCCGTGCTGGAATGCTTCACGACTTTTATTTATATGACTGGAGAATAAAAAGTTCTTGGCACAAATGGCACGCTTTTAAGCATGGAAGATTCGCCAGCATAAACGCTTGTAAAATATTTGACCTATCTAATAAAGAAATAGACATGATAAAAAAACATATGTGGCCAGTAACACCAATACCACCTAAAAGTATAGAAGGATTCATTCTAACATTTGCTGACAAGTATTCAGCAAGTATTGAAAGTCTAGACTATTACAGAAAAATGTTATCTAAAAATCAAAACTATATGTATGCAAAAGCATTACTATGGATGTTTCTCTTCAAATTAAAATAAAAACGACACCTAAATGTCGTTATTTTATTAAATGGGGCGAAATGTGGGGATCGAACCCACGCATACCGGAGCCACAATCCGGCGTGTTAACCACTTCACCAATTCCGCCATGTGATATATTCATTTTAGCAGAATTTTTTTAGTTATGCAACATAAAATTAGCATTTTCTTCTTAAATAACATAAAGTAAGATACATAAGAAGTGTAATAAACTACCTATGTCTACAAATATGTGAAACACGAAGTGAAAGTAGTGCTTTTTTGCTCCAATCAAGTAAAGAATTGCACCAACAGTATAAGATACTCCTCCAAATATTAAAAGAAGCATACCTCCTTTACCAATCATTGGTGTTAAGTTAGGAGCAGTAAATACAATGCACCATCCCATAAGTAAGTAACATACCATAGAAAATATCTTGTACTTCTTTAAGTCAATCGCATTTAAAACAATACCTAATATAGCAAAAAACCAGATTACTGCAAATAAAGACCAAGCAAGACTAGAATTATAAGTTCTAACTGAACATAACAACACTGGCGTGTATGTACCTGCTATTAATACAAATATTGTGCAGTGATCGATAACTTGCATAACCTTCTTAGCAGTGCCTTTTCTAAGCCCATGATAAACACTTGATACAGTATAAAGTAAAATCATTGATATTCCAAAAACTATTGAACCAGCCACTCCATAGCCATTATGATGCTTAACTGAAAATATCAAGCAGAGTACCAAAGATGTTATTCCAATGACACCACCAACAATGTGACTAGTCATGTTCATAATTTCTTCACCCTTAGTATAATTAGGTAAACATCTTTCCTTTAACTTAGTTCTTTTCATAACTTTTCACCTTTCTTTTTCCTAAAGCACTTAATAAAGCATATGCTTCTTCCCAAGATGCAACTCTAAAAATGTTATCACCTGATGCATTCCTATTATAAGGCGTATCCATAAGAATCACCGGAATCCTTTTAGAAATATTCTCTGAATTTTTAGGACTATCTTCAAGCATAATCACAACTTTTTCATTAATACAATCCTCAAGTTTATCACTCTTAGAAAAAACAATCTTATCATAAGGAATACCTCTATCCAAAAGAAAAAGTTCGACAAGCCTTCTAATATTTTCTCCATCTTGTGTTTCCTCACTAGCAAACTTTCTCTTAGTAATAATTATAATCCTATTACCTTCATCTTTTAATAAACTAATATATTTAGCAGCATCACTTCTTAGTTTAGAATGTTTTGAATAAAAAGCGATACCTCTATATAATATTTTTCTTATAAGGAAGTTATTTACTTTTAGATTACTAGATTCCTTATCAAGAATTGGTTTCTTTTTACCTAAGATGCCTAGGAAATCTATGTTAGTAATAACTCCATCGATGTCTATTCCAATATTCATTTGTTTAATCACCACTTAAAAGTTTACACTAAATATATACTATCGTCAAATTTATATGTTAAGTAGGTTTGTAAAATTAAAGTAAATCAAGCATAAATTATGGTAATTCCTTAATCATTTATCTTTTATTATGATACAATAATGGAACTTTTGAAAGGGGAGATTATTATGCAATTATTAAATTTATTTAACATTAAATTAGATGATTTTTTAGCTGGCAATGAAAAATATTTTAAACTACTAATCTTATCACTTCTTATAATAGTATCATGTAAATTATGTGCTAAAATATCTGTATATATTATTAAGAAGATAAATAAGGATAGTAGAACATTATTTCTTTTAAACCAGAATATTAATATTATATCTAATCTTTTTATTATAGGAGGATTATTTGTTGTTTGGAGTGATTATTTAAGTAATTTTCTAACAATAATATCATTTGTATCTGCTGGAGTTACTATTGCAATAAGAGAAGTTATCCTTAACTTTTTTGCCGGTATTTTTATTAAAGCCAGAGCACCATTTAAATTGGAAGATCGAATAGAAATTAATGATGTTATTGGTGATGTTGTCGTAATTAACTTGCTTTCTTTTAAAGTGCTAGAAGTAAGTGATAAAGAAAATGGCGAGCAAAGCAATGGTAAGATTGTAAACATTCCAAATAGTTATATATTTTCATATGCTCTAAAAAACTATACAACTGCTTTTAAATATATCTGGGATGAAATTAATGTTAATATTCCACTTGAAGCAGACGTTGAAGCAACTAAAAAGATAATTTTAAAGATTGTAAATAATAATGAAGTTATTAAAGAAATACCTAAAAAAATGGATAAACAAGTTAGTGATGCTTCACTAGAATACCGAATTTATTATAATCATTTAGAACCAATTATTTATACTAGAGTAAATAATAATCATATAGAATTATCAGTAAGATTTTTAGTTCATCCTAAAAAGATGCGTAATGTTGAAAATGATATTTGGATAAAAATATTAAACGAATATCAAAATAGAAAGATTACTTTATATAAAGAGTAGTCTTTTTAAATGTTAAATAATTTTGCGCTTGTTCCAAAGAAATTTGGTAGAATATAAATTATAAAAAGTTAAAATTAAAAATAGAAAGGAGAACATTATGTTAGGAGAAAAAATTATCAGTGAAAGAAAAAAATGTAAATTAAGTCAGGAAGACTTAGCTGAAAAACTTGGTATTACAAGGCAGACTATATCTAACTGGGAACTTAATGAGACAAGCCCTGATCTAAAACAGGCTTCTAAGCTATGTGATATCTTTAAATTAAGTTTAGATGAATTAACTGGAAAAGAAAATGCTATTTTAACAAAACTTGATAAAACTGAAAGTAACTCTAAATTAATTATTAAGTTAGTAAAAACAGTTGGAATAACTTTAGGAACACTTATTTTTATACTTCTATGTATAGTTTCAATTTATATTTACAGTATCAACTATTATACAGCAGAGCCTACTGCAACTGGAGAAGGCAGATTTTGTTATTATAATGGTAAGATAAGTGACTATACAGTTATGAAAAATAATAGTGATGGCAGTTTATCTTATGATATTGGTGATATAAATATTATAAATGACTTAGATTTATATAATATTAAAACAGGTGATCCTAAAGAAGTCTTAGAAAAAATAGTTAAGTATATTAAAGATAATGGTGGCACTTGCCTAGAAGATAGATAATATAATAGAGCTATCTTTTTAATTGAATGTAACGTCAAAATATAATGTACTATATAACGTAATATTTTTACAAATGAGTACTTATGAAACAAGAAACAATTCAAGAAAAATTTGACAATAATTTATACTGTAGAGCAATATCTATACCAGAAAGGCACATAATAAAAGAAAGTTTTGCTGTTGATAAAGATAATACTAACTGTTTCCTAAATACTTTAAAATCTGGTGGAACAGGTTTATATTTAACTAGTGCTGATATCGTAATTCATTTAGACGTTTGGTGGAATCCATAAGCTGAAAATCAAGCAACAGATAGAGTACATCACATCGGCCAAACCTCAGAAGAAGAATTATCAAACCTATTAACAGATAGTCATAAAAAGGATAAAAAAGCATAAAAGTTATTCATAATAAAGTGCAGTTAAATTATCTTTCATTTATCGCTTTTATTGGGCATTATTCTATAAGAAAAAAATTAAAATAACTAATTAAGGTGGATTAAACTCCATCTTTTTCTTTTATAAATTAATATTTTGCTTTATAATTACCTTAGTTAGTAATGTTAACAAAAATTTAACCAGAAAATATTTTGAAAATAAACAAGTAGGAGCATTATGGAAAAGTTTTATTTAGAAGAACCATCACAAGAAAGAAAAAAAGATATCTTAGATTATTTAAACGAATTTGTGCTGTATAACTCAGACGTTAATGGTGCAGGTGCATTAGACAAAATACTTAGTGGTCAATCATTTGAAGAAGCCCTAGATAGATGCTTGAATATGAAAAATGAGGAGTATGCCAAAAAACATGGTAGGTGTCAATCTAAAACATTTTTATTAATAAGAAAAAACGATAATAAGTTAATTGGTATGATTAATGTTAGATGGAATTTAATCGAAGAAATGAAAAGGTTTGGTGGTAACATTGGGTATGGAATTAGACCTACAGAAAGAAGTAAAGGTTATAATAAAATTAATTTGTATCTAGGATTATTAGAAGCTAAAAAAATTGGTCTAGATAAAGTTATGCTTGATTGTGAAACTAGCAATATAGCGTCAAGTAAGACAATGACATCTCTTGGTGGAGTACTAGACAGAACTGAAATTGACCCTTATGATGGAATTTTAACAAGTGTATATTATATAGATATAAGCGCATCATTAACTAAATATAAAAATACTTATACTAGATTTATTTTAGAAGATGATAATTAAAAACTATTTTTTAAAAATAAAAAAGGAAATTAGGAATGTTCTTACAACAATAACTAATAGAGGACAATTATAAAAAGCTGATAAATTAATCAAATGCAAACTCAAAATACTATCTTTAGATTTAATAAATGGAACGCTTTATAATGAGACTAAACCATATTACATCTGTTATATGAGTTTAAATTGTTACTTATTCATGATATAATTAAATCGATTTCTAATTATTTTTTTGGGACTTCTTTTAAAAATATTAAAGCAATAAAGTAACTTGAATTTGAAGTTTTACTTGATATTTAAAGATGAAGATTAATGCTAAGCACTGAGCAGCATAAACAACAATATATATTTTCAAATAGTTCAAACCGATGAAACAGATAAACCATTTTTTAAGTAAATTATGTGTAAGTGTAGAGTTATGAAAAATAAAATGAAAAAGATAAGAAATGGTAGATAGTAAATTAATTATATATAAAAATATTAAAGATCTTATTAGCAATAATATAAAGGAGGTTTATTATGGAATATAAATTACTAACATCATCTAACAAAGATATAAATAGATTAATTGAATATAAAAAAAGAACAATTTATGAATATGCCAAAGATTTATCTAATGAAGAAATTGATAAAATAAATAAGTATGTAACTAGTGAAGTTCCCAAACTAATTAATGATTATTGCAATATAGTAGTTGATAATAAAATAGTCGGCTGTCTATTATTAACAAATAAAGATGATGGCAAATTACTAGATGAAATCTATCTAGAAGAAGAATATAGAGATAAAGGCATTGGAACTAAGATTATAAAGAATATTTTAAATAATAATGATATAGTATATTTGTGGGTGTATAAAGAAAATAAAAAAGCTATATCTCTATATAAGAAATTAGAATTTTATGCTATAGAAGAAACTGAATCTAGATACTATATGAGATATAGTAAAGGAGCTAATTCAACTAAATGAAAATATCAACTGGTAAGTGGGAGTTGTGAAAAGATACTATTAAATTCTTGAAAATAAAAGAATTTTTAATAAAATTTTAATTTAAATTGATAGGTGTATGACTTATGAAAAACTAAAGGAAAGGAGAGCATTGATGGAAGATAATAAATTAATTATATATAAAAATAGCGAAGGTAATATTATAGTAGATGCTATTTATAAAGATGAAACCTTATGGCTATCACAAAAAGGAATGGCAAAAGTTTTCGATGTTGGAATACCAGCAATATCAAAACATTTAAAAAATATATTTGAAGAAAACGAATTAGATAAAAATTCAGTTGTTTCCAAAATGGAAATAACTGCACCTGACGGAAAAAATTATAATACTGAAGTTTATAGTCTTGATGCTATAATTGCTGTTGGTTATAGAATTAATTCTAAAAAAGCAACAGAATTTAGAATATGGGCAACAAAAATATTAAAAGAATATATGACAAAAGGTTTTGCATTAAATGATGAACGTTTTATAAACGGAAATAAATATGATACGAAATATTTTAATGAATTATTAGAACGTATTAAAACAATTAGAGTAAGTGAAAGAATGGCATACCAAAAAATCACTGATTTATTTATTGCCACAGCAACTGATTACAATCAAAAGTCAGAAGAAGCTTATACTTTCTTTAAAATTCTTCAAAATAAGTTACATTTCGCTATAAGTGGGCATACTGCTGCCGAATTAATATATAGTAGAGCAAATTCAGATAAGGAACATATGGGACTAACTAATTGGAAAAATTCTCCTGATGGTTTAATATATAAGTATGACGTGATTATTGCAAAGAATTATTTAAACGAAGAAGAAATGAATAATTTGAAAGATTTAACAAATTTATTTTTGGTATTTGCAGAGGATGAAGCAAAACAAAGACATGTTATGACAATGAAGGATTGGATAGATGCAACTGATGATTTATTAAAATTTAGAAGAAAAAAAATATTAAATAATAGTGGCAGTATATCTCATAAAGAAGCAGTAGAAAAAGCAGAAAAAGAATATGAAAAATTTAGGGTTATACAAGATCAAAAATATATTTCTTCAATGGATGAATTTTACAATAAATATTTAAAAGAAAGTAATGATAATAAATAAGGAAGTGTTTTAAATGAAGATGTATCAAAAAAGAAAAATAAGAGCAGAAAAGAAAAAAGAAGATAGTCCAAAAAGTTTTCCATCAGTCGGAATTAACTGGTAAAAAACAACTTATATAAACTCTCTTTAAAACCCTTATTTTATAAGGCTTTTAATTAAATTTCTTTTTACAATTTTTAATAAATAATTAACAAAAATTATAAGGAAAATTGGATTATAACTCCTAATCATCACGAAGCAATTATAAGTAAAGAAAAATTTGATAAAGTACAATATATTTTAGATAGGCATGCTAAAGCAAATAAAGATGGAAGTATAGATATTTTATCTTGATTTTTAAAGTGCAATTGTTGTGGCGGTAATATTGTAAACAAACTTCAAAAGGAAAAGTTTATTACTATTGCTCTAACTACTATAGAAATAAAACTTGTGAAAATAATGAATTTATTAGTGAAAATAAGCTAATTGAAATTATAAATGAAAAATTAAATTTATCTAATATTACTAGATTAGAACTAGAAAATAAAGTAAAATGTATTTATATTGATAAGAATAAAAATGTTAAAATTGATTTTAAAAAAATTAATAGAAAGGAGAATAACATATGGACAATAAAAACTTACAAATAACTAATCATGACTTTTTAATATATAGAGATT
>CABUPU010000019.1 GCA_902493595.1 uncultured Mycoplasma sp. | reverse complement strand
TTTATTTACGAATTAATTAAGCCATTTTTAGTAAAATGGTTTAAAGATTAGAATATTAAAATAGTAATTTATTAGTTTATTATGTATTATGAGGTGTAGAAAAATTGTACAAAACTATCGTTATAGAGTATTTTTCAAAAGCAGACACCATGGCAAAAAAGTAAAAAAAATATCTAATGAGATGCTGTAAGATGGATATGAATTAATAACAATGTCTAAAAATAATATAGAGAAATATAAATAATAATTTGTTGAAATGGAGAATTGAATATGAAAAAAATATGTATCAGCGTAGGAATTGTTTTGATAGGACTTATTGCAATGGGAATTATAACAAACTATATAGATAGTGGTAGAGTAACAACAGGACATGAGCCAAAGTATTGTATCAAAATAGTTAATAATGATGGCAGTAAAGTGACATATTGGGGATTAGGTTATAAAGTTATTAGATATGTTGGAGTATCGCCAAATGAACCTTATGAAAATAATATTGGCGTTAAAATGGGTAGTTGGTTTATGAGATACGAATTAGAGCAAAAACTTAGCGCAAAAGAAATCAATAATTATATTATTAATTATTTAGAAGATAATAATGATATATCTAATTTTGCATTCAATTATGTTGATGATATAACTAATAAAGTAATAGTTGGTTTAATAAATAATAGTAAAGAAGAACAAGAAAAGTTTATTAAGAAAGTATTTATTGATGATGAAGCAAAAATATTAGATGTTATAAATAATCAAGAAATAATAAAATTTGTCGAATCTAAAGATGTTTTTGAGGGAGAAATCATTGTTGCAGAAGAAAACTATATAACTGTTGAAGTATTAAGAGATAGTAAATCATTTAAAGTGAAGGATAAAGTAACAATGAAAATATCAAGGACAACAAATGGTACAAATGATTATTATGCAGTAAATAATAAAGTAAGAGTTACATTTAGTGGTTTAATTGAAGATTCAAATCCATCACAAATCAATGCAGTAAATATAGAACTTATATCGTAATGAAAATTACAATTTATTAGTGAGATTGGTTTGAAATATAACTAGTCTTTTTATTTTGAATAAGATTTATATTTTTTGTCTAGGGTAGATGAAAATTTCCATCTAGGGGTGATGATTTTGTCACACATAATATAATATAAAGAATTAATATAATAAGAATATAAATAATAATTTAAATTGGTATAAACATTTATATTAAAAAACAAGTATTAAGTTGGTACTTTACTTGTTTTAAAAATATTTTTATATAGCTGTGTTCCATCTGTACTTCTTATATTTGATAAATTAATAGTAATTACTCCGAGTTATAATTTGTTACTTTTAAACTTATCATTATCTTTTATAGGTATTATTCTTATTAAATCTTTCCAAGTTTTACTTAAAATATTTTCTTTATTGTAGATGTTTGTAATTTTTTTGTGGCTTTTACCTTCTAAATCTTTAAATGATATTTTGCTTTTAAAGGTATTTATATAAACACATCACATTCATCAAATATTAGGCATTTATTATTCTTAATAACAATGATATGTGGCATAACATAAGCAACATTTGTACCTGTAATATTTTTAATTGAATCATTATTTATAATTGGAGTAGTATTGTAAATCTACCAATCATTTCAATTTTTCTTTTTAATTTATCACTTATTTTTAATTCTTTTGTTTCTATATTTAACATAAAAAGGCTCCTTTACATAACAAAAAAACTAACTATTTCTAGTTAGCATTTATTACTCTCGGAAGTTAATTTCCGAGTTTCCTATCAATTTGGAGCGATAGTTGAGTGATTACACAACTTTTTCTCACATGAGGATGATATATAAATCATCCATCTATGTCGATTATATCATAACATATTCTTTTTTTAAATAATTATTCAATATATTCCATCATTTTATTGTAAACTCTATCCCTAAGTTCTCTTAAATCATCTGTATCTTTATATTCAATACATATTTCATCAGGTATTTTTTTATGCTTTATTGAATTTGTATTGATATTTTCTTTAAACTCTTGAATTTGATAATTTATATATTTTAATTTATCGTTATCATCTAATGGAGTAAATTCACAAATTAAATTAATTCTAGATTTAAATTCAGGAGACATTTTGCTATTAAATTCTTTTTCATCCTTAATATTTGATGTAAATACAATAATATACCCATCCAAATCATATTCTCGTCCCATTGAATCGGTAAACTTGCCATCTTCTAACAATTCCAAAAAGAAGTTTTTAATTTCTGAATCAGCTTTTTCAAATTCATCGCAAATAATAACTCCAACAGGATTTTTACTAATCTTTTTACTTAATTCTCCACCATCACATCCAATATAACCTGCAGGACTTCCGATTAAACTATTTAATGCATCTTGACTAGAATAATTTCCAAAATTAATTTTTATTATTTTAGATTCTGAATTTATTGTTTTACTAAGAATTCTACCTATTTCTGTTTTTCCTAATCCAGGTTTTCCAAGAAGAAATAGAGAAAATATTTTTCTTTTATTTAATTTATTCAATGTTAAAAATTTTCTTAAATCACTTTTTAAACATTTTTTAAATTTTGAATGTCCTATCAATTTTTCATCAATAGATGATAATAAATCAGATAATTCTTCTTCACCTAAGTCAATTATTCTTCTTAACTTATTTGGTTCCTCAGATGGTAATGTTGATTTGGAAACATTTGTTAGTAATTTTGAGATATCTAAATATTCTGAGAAGGTTAATTTTAAATACTTTTTTACATCATCTAATTTGTCTACATCAATAATTATTTTTGTTTTGTCACTCATAGTTGAAAATAATTGTTCTAATAAATATATAATATGTTCTGCACCCTTCATACTTTGCAATGAACTAGTAATATCTATAATCATTTCATTTTCATAATCTTTTACAGAAGGTAAATTGGCAAAATTAGTTAGTATAATTTTGTTTTTATTGCACTCATTTTCAATTTCTGAAAATTGATAATCATTATAGTAATATATTTTATGCCTAATATTTTTCTCTAGTATTTTTATTTCTTTCTCTTTGTCATATAAAGGTAGAGCTTCATCAAATATTAAAGGGAAAATGTTTAGTGCTTCTTCAACATATTGGTAGTTAATGATAAGTTTATTACTTGTATCTAGTTTATTTAAACTCAATCGTACAGAATATCTATGTAATGGTTCTTGGCGTACATATAAAATCAAATCTGTTATATCAATAATGGTATCTTGTACATCATCTAAAACACCTTTAGAATCTAATATTTCAAATCCACTTATATTTCCGTCATTATCACTATAATATTGTTCAAATTCAGCTCTATTTCTATAAAAGTATAATTTATTTCTCATCATTTTTCTTTCCTCTCAAAAAATTGAAAAATCTTTTATACCATGGAAGCTTTTCTTTTATTGGTTCCTCTTTGAATTTTACTTCCTGAATTATTGCAATAATATCTATGTAATGATATTCTTCGTTTATTTTATTTCTTTTTGTTTCTTGCTTGGATTTTTCATTACTTTGTATAAATTTAGAACCTGTATTATCAATCGTTTCATTATTATTTGTCATAAAATAATTAAGCGTATTATTAGTTATATCTAAAATTTTATTTTTATTTTTATAAATTCCAATAAGACTAACTTTTCCTAGTAAAACATCATCAACATTATAATTATTTTCAAATTCATTTTCGATTTCAAAAGGTATTTTTATGATAAACTTATTTTCTTTATCATTTTCTATATTACCTAATAAAATATATGAATAATCTTTTATCATGGAGCTAACGATATTATTTATATCTATACCATCCACTTTCATTCCCTTTAAGGCATCTCTTTTTAAGAGTAGCATTTGTTGTAAGGTCTCTCTATCAAGAATTGATAATTGTACATCATCTATTTGTACTAAATCTCCTTCTTTGAAGTCACTTATATTTTTAGCAGTTATACATTTTTCTTTGATTTTGTTTAATAATACTGATTTAGTAGTTTTAATATCTAAGTTTTCAATAATTTTTGATGATGATGAATATTCAGAAGATCTATTTGACTCAATTACAGACTTTATACTAGCTAAATAGTCTGAATCTGTTTGAAGTGTTCCACCAATTGATATATTTCTATTCTTTGAAAATTTTGAACTAGTGTTTCTTTCTTGTTGAATATTTGTCATTACAGCATTATTAATCATCATAGATAACTCATAAACTTTATTTAAATTTAAATAGTATAAATTAAAACACTTATCTACAGAATTATTTTTCATTATATACCTTCTTTCCAAGTTTTTGCTTTTTATTTTATCATAATTTAAAAACAAAATCTATCTATCTCATTAATTATTGAAAATCTATGGTATAATAAATATGAAGAAAAATTATAAGGAGGAAAAAAATGCCAAAGAAGAAAAAGTTTAAAATATTAAGTTTATTTGCAGGTGCTGGTGGCTTGGATTTAGGATTTGAAAAAGCAGGATTTGAAATAGTATATGCAAATGAATATGATAAATCAATTTGGGAGACTTATGAAAAAAATCATACTACACCTTTAGATCATAGGGATATTAGAAAAATAGATTCAAGTGAATTACCAGATTGTGATGGTATAATTGGTGGTCCTCCTTGCCAAAGTTGGAGTGAAGCTGGTTCTTTAAAAGGAATAAACGATTCAAGAGGACAACTATTTTATGATTTTATAAGAATATTAAAAGATAAAAAGCCAAAATTCTTTGTCGCTGAAAATGTATCTGGAATGCTATCTAAAAGACATCAAGAAGCTGTAGATAATTTCATAAAATTATTTGAGGAAGCTGGATATGAAATGCATATTCAATTATTAAACGCAAATGACTATGATGTTCCACAAGATAGATTAAGGGTTTTTTATGTTGGGTTTAGAAAAGACTTAAAAGTTAATTTTAAATTTCCAGAACCATTAAGTCATAAACCTACATTAAAAGATACTATATACGATTTGAAAGATAATGCAATCCCAACTCTAGATAAGAACAAAACAAATGGTGATAAATGTAAATTTCCAAATCATGAATATATGACAGGTTCATTTTCAACTATATATATGTCAAGAAATAGAGTAAGAAATTGGGATGAACCATCATTTACTATTCAAGCAGGAGGAAGGCATGCACCTTTACATCCACAAGCACCAAAAATGATTCAAGTTGAAAAAAATAAAAGAATATTTGAACCAGGAAAAGAAGATTTATATAGAAGATTATCTGTTAGAGAATGTGCAAGAATTCAAACATTTCCAGATGACTTTATATTTTACTATAATGATGTAGCTACTGCATATAAAATGATTGGTAATGCTGTGCCAGTAAATCTTGCAAAAGCTGTTGCAGGACAAATAAAAAATAGTTTGGAGGGTTTAGTTAATGAAGAGTAATATATTAAAAGCAATAAATAACATAACAGTCTATGGTTCTAATGAATTGTTAAGATTTTATGTTGGTAATAATAGAGCGAATAATATGGGAGATGCTCTAGAGGTATTTGTTAAGGATATTTTTTGTAATTCATTTAGTTTTAGTGATGAAGAAGCATTAGAAAAGTATAGTGAAACATTTTCATATTTAGGAAATGCAAGTAATCCACCTGATATTATTATAAGAGGTGGAGATGCAATTGAAGTTAAGAAAATCGAAGGATTCAGTTCACTTGCACTAAATAGTTCGCACCCAAAACAAAAAATACATAGTGATTCAACAATGATTACTAATGCATGTAAACATTGTGAAGATGATATTGGAGGATGGACTGAAAAGGATTTAATATACTTCGTCGGTAATGTTAATAAAAACAAATTAAAATGTTTGACTATAGTTTATGGTGATTGCTATTCAGCAACTGATGAAATATATTCGAGAATAAAAAGTAAAATTAAAACTGGTGTTGAAGAAATAAATGGAATTGAATTTATCCATACAAATGAAATAGGAAAACTGAAAAAAGTTGATCCACTTGGAATAACTGATTTGAGGATTAGAGGGATGTGGCATATTGAAAATCCAAGAAAAGTTTTCAATTATGTAATGGACAAATATTATAATGAAAATAATGAAATGAATGTATTTTTAATAATGAAGAAAGAAAAATATAATTCTTTTGATAAAGAAGATAGAGATTTAATTGAAAATAATCCTTTTTTAACAAACGAAGATATTAAAATTAAAAATCCAGTTAATCCAGCAAATTTAATAGATGCAAAGCTAATATTTTATCATATCTAAAAAAAGATGATTCGAAAGTTATGTTTATAACTCAAAATCATCTTTTTCTTTACTCTTATTCTCTTTTGTTGGTTCATTATAGCCTAAAATGTTATCAAAAGTTTTATCGTTGATAATTTTATTATCGTGCATATCTTCTAACACCTCTAAATATGCTTCTTCCTTATCTTCATGTTTTATCATTCTTTTAAATAACTTAATTAATCTATCAAAGAAATCTTTTAAATTTTGTAATTGATGTTTTAAATTAAAATTATCGTTTCTTAAATCATTTATTTTATTTTCTTGTGTTTCGACTTTCTCACTCAAATTTTCAACTCTTAGCTCTAATGCATTATTACTTTCTCGTAAATTCTTAATTCTTTTAGCATCTTGTCTAGCTTGTTTAGTAATGACATTTAAGTTTGCGGATAATTCTTTAACATCTCTATATTTATCAGTTGTTTTATCAACTTTGTCGATATAATTTTCTAATTCTTCTTTTTGTTCTTTAGAAATGATAAATAAATCATCTCTTAAAGGAACTTTTTTTAAATTATTTATTTCATTTTTTATATTAGTTGAATTGGATTTTAACTCTAAAGAATTATTACTTATTGATTCAATTTCTTTTTGATGTTTTTCAATTAGTTCTTTTGTTTCTTGATAGTTCGTCATATCAGATACATGAATATCTCTATTTCTACCTTTAAGTTTTTGTTTCAAAGTAGCATCCATATTGTATTCTTTGTTATATTCTTCAATACATAAAGTTCTCATTTTATCTTGTAATTGTTTTAATGAAGTTCTAGTAAAAACATCAGTTTTTCCAACTTGCATAGACATACCAGTTTTACAATTATATTTAATTGGTACACCCACAATATGCATGTGAGGGCTTGTTTCATCATAATGAATTATAGAACTACATACTTTAAAGTTTGGTACTAATAATTCTAAATCATCAACTTGTTTTTTATAAACTTCAGTCATTTTATGTTTATATTCTAAATCTTTTGTATCCCAAAATGATTTTTCTCCAAGTTCTATAATTATTTCACAGGCTAAATCACTTTTAGAATTATCACTAACTTTTTTAAAGTAATTATCTATTTTTCTATCATCTCTAATTTGTTTATTATTGTATTCAATTCTTGCTTCTTCAAATTCAGTTTTATAAAAATTTTCTACATCTTTATAAAGAGAAGAAGTACCTCTTATGATAACTATTTCATCTTGTTTATTATCATATTTTCTATAATTATGCTTATCAACTTTTGCTAATTGTTTTGTATTTTGAATAGCATTATTACTCATTGAAGTAGCACCACTAATATTATTTTTACCAGAATTTCTAACACTATTTTTTCTATTTTTATCACTACCTAAATGTAGTGAATATGCGAGTTCACTTATTATAATCACCATCCTTTTTTTATAGTAGTATTTGGTTATGACAAAATACATAACCCCCTAGGTATCTTGTCATGCTAACAAGATTCCAGTGGGCTAAGGTTTAGCACCTTAGAATCCGTTTTCTTTATTTCGTAATATTTCAAAACTTCGTAATGAAATAAAACTACATAAAGAATTTATATAAAATACTATCGCCACTTTCATTGAACAATTTCAACAAAACGTGCCACGTATTTTATTTCTTTATTAATTCCATTCTGATTGGTTTACTAGGTACATCTTTTAATTCTCTAAAAGGCATAAAAGATGTATCATCAGGAATGTAATTAAATAATTTGTCTAACTCATCTTTATCTTTCGTTACGACAATATTTTCTTCTGTGATATAGATAATTCCAAATCTATATTCTTCCATTTTTACATTAGGATCTTTCTTATAATAATCTTCTAATGGGAATACTCTTACGATTGCAGAATTATCTTCTACAAAGTTGAAGAAGAAAACTTGATTTTTAACATAGTAAGTTGCTTCAGTATAAGACACATTGTAAAAGTTTTTAAGTCTCATAATAATTTCTCCAACTTCTTCTTCAGGTATATAATTACTAAATCTAAGTTCACCAACAACATTTCCAAATATAGCAGGTGTTGGTCTATCTATATAACCTTTATCATAAAGTTCATTACATGGTTTAGCGATTGATTCTCTAAAATTAATATTTTTAACAAAACATTCAGTACCAACTAGTTCAAGTTCAATAGTATCTACATAATTCATTACTAAAGTTGCTTTCTCTTCACGAGTTCTTTTATTCCAAGTTTTAATTCTTTCTTGATATTCTTCTGGATGAATTTTACTATTTAAGAAAGCAACATCTCGAGATACTAATATATCTTTTGCAGAGTAGTTAAATACTTCAAACTTATCTGCGTTACTAATTTTTTCTTCTAATGATTTAATTGTATCTTCAATAGTCTTTGCTTTTGCTTTATAATCATCAAGAGTAAAAGCACCATCTACATAAGCAAGTTTAGCTCTTTCTAATCTTTGCTTTTGTACATCAATTTCTTTATATATTTTTTCTCTTGGCTCATCAAAGTTTTTAATTACCATAGGAACAAAGAATTGATTAACGATTGAATCATATTCAGTTAGTTGATCTACAACTTCTTTAAAACCTCTTTCAATTTCAGTTTCTTTAATGTTTAATTTACAGTCTCTACAATAATAATAAAAATATTCATGACCTTTTTTCTTACAAGCTTTACCACCTAAGATTTTTCCACATTTTGGACATAAACATTTTTGCAAGAAGATATAAGTTAAAGTTCTAGAATATGCTCTTGAATTATTTCTTTTTTGATGTTGGCATTCTTCCTACATTTTTTTACTAACTAAAGGTTTAACTACATCATGGTAGTAAGTTGGTTTATTAGTTCTTTTACCATGAACAAAGTCTCCTTTATATATTTCATTTTCAATAATATGAAAAATTGTATTATCTCCCCAGTTAGTTTTTCCAAGTACTTGTTCTTTATTATAGATATTAGCAATTTTTTGATATGATAATCCATTATGATATAGTTCAAATATTCTAATTGCTATATCTTTTGTTGCCTCATCAGGTACTAACATTTTATTTTCATGCTTATAACCTAATGGTGCTTTGTGTGGAATATGTCCTTGTTTAATTGCACCAGCAAGTCCAACTTTAGTTCTTTCTGATGTTCTTTCAATCTCATTTTGAGAAACACTCATCATAATACGAGAAATCATCCTACCATTTGAAGTAGTAGTATTAATATCATCATATACAAAATCTAAATAAGCTTCATTTTCTTCTAAAAAACTTAATATATTTTCCCAATCATAAATACTTCTAGTGATTCTATCTTGTTTTAAAGCAATCATTGTATTAATTTTTTTGCTTTTAATATCTTCTTTTAATCTTTCCCATTCAGGCCTATAGTTTCCTTTTTTAGCACTAATACCAGCATCTTCATAATAATCTACTATTTCAAAATTATTTAACTTGCAGTAAGCTTCTAATCGTTCTTTTTGCTCTGGTAAACTAAATCCTTCACGAGCTTGGTCTTCAGTTGATACCCTCATATAAAGACCAGCACGAACTTTAATGTCGTTATTTAATATTCCCATAAACTCAACTCCTTTACAAAAAAAGAGGAGAAAGTAGTATTAGTAAAGTCTAAATACTACTGACTCCTCAAAACGTTAATTATTATAAAATTTTGTTTACATATATATTTTATCATAGATGTACCTCTCTTTCTAGAGAATACTCTTTCATTGGTTATTTATAATATCATTTTTGAAAACAATGTCAATAGCTTACAAACTTTTAATATATTCTTGTAAGTCACTAATATTAATGCGTTTTTGTAAGTTTTCTACATATACATCTTTGTTATGATTAAATGCAAGAAAAGTAGTACTTTTAATTATTATTTTATTTGGCTCAATATAATTAATATTTGTTTTTTCAATTTTACGAATAGAACCGTTAATAAAAGTTGGTTTAACATTACAAAAATCACAAATAAATTGAATCTTTGATTGAAGTTCTTCTTCAATTGGAACTTCTTTTGTAGTAATATTTAACATAAATAAATTCCTTTCTTATCTTTATTCTTCATCCCATTCAGTATATGGAATAGGAGCAGCAATTAGCTTTTTAGATTCTGGATCATATTTAATATACTTATTGATTCTTAATTCAAGTAAAGCATCTTTAATAGTTTCTTTATTATCAGTACAATACTTTTGAATATCTAGTCCAATAATTTCATCATTAAATAGAACAATACTCAAGAAACCTTTTGCATTTAAAGATAAGTTTTCATCAGTTAAATATTTCATCATTGTCTTATAAACATTAAATTGTCTCATTATTTCACCATCCTTTCTTTTTGGATGGATGATTTACAAACACAAAAAAATCATTCTTTCGAATGATTTCTATATCAAACTCGGAAAAGTTCCGAGCAGATTCCTCAATGGAGCCATAAAGGTTGAAGTCGGACAACCTCTAATTATCTAAATTATAGGTAGT
>CABUPU010000018.1 GCA_902493595.1 uncultured Mycoplasma sp. | reverse complement strand
CTTATTTTATGGGCTATTTGCCACAGCACTGTTTGTACTTCTTACCACTTCCACAAGGACATGGATCGTTTCTACCTATTTTAGTAACTTTTTTCGGAGTACTCTTAATTTTTTCTTTACCATCATTGGCACTTCCTTTAATAGTTTGTTTCATTTCAGTATTTTGTCTAATTTCTGCTTTTAAAAGAAATACTGATATATCATTATCAATCTTATCTAATAATTTATCAAATAATTCAAAACCTTCCATTGTATATGCTTGTACTGGATTTGTTTGACTATAGCCACGAAGACCAATACCCTCTTTTAAATGTTCCATAGTATTCATATGTTCAACCCAGTTTGAATCAATTACTCTAAGTGATATTGCTCTTTCAAATTCATTTCTTACTGGAAGTCCTTTTACTTTTTCTTCATAATCTTTAATAACAAGAGAAGAAATATATTCTGGAACATCCTTATCTTTTAAATCAATTATATCTTCGACTTTAAGATTTTGTTTTTTTAAGAAGTTTGTATTAACATACTCTACTATCTCAGATTTATCATTTTCAGTTAAATGTCCTTCAGGAGCAATATGATTTTCACATAAAACATCAATTGTTTCTTTAAAAGTATCTATAACTGTTTGTGATATTGATTCATTATCAATAATTTCATTTCTCTTATTATAAATAATTTCTCTTTGTTCATTTAAAACATTATCATAATCAAGAAGACTCTTTCTTATATCATAGTTATTACCCTCAACTCTCTTTTGAGCTGTTTCAATACTTTTAGTAAGAGCCTTACTACGAATTGCCATATCATCATCAACACCAAAAGATTGAAGCATCATTTTAATTTTATCAGTACCAAATCTACGCATTAAATCATCTTCGAAAGAAACAAAGAATTGACTCATTCCTGGATCTCCTTGACGACCTGCTCTACCACGAAGCTGATTATCTATTCTTCGAGATTCATGTCTTTCAGTACCAATTACACATAAACCGCCTAGTTCTTTAACACCTTCGCCAAGCTTAATATCTGTACCACGACCTGCCATATTTGTAGCAAGAGTTATTGCACCTTTTTCTCCGGCTTTAGCAATTATTTCTGCCTCTCTTTCGTGATTTTTTGCATTTAATACTTCGTGAGGAAGACCAGCCTTTTTCAAAAGTCCACTTAAATGTTCATTTGATTCAACAGAAATTGTACCAATAAGGATTGGTTGTCCTTTTGAATGAATTTCTTTAACAGTATTTATAATTGCTTTATATTTACCTTTTTCTGTGGCATATACAAGGTCTGCTAAATCTTCACGAATTACAGGCTTATTTGTAGGAATACATATTACATACATATTATAAATATTTCTAAATTCCTCTTCTTCAGTTTTTGCTGTACCAGTCATACCTGATAATTTATTATACATTCTAAATAAATTTTGGAATGTTATTGTGGCCATTGTTTTAGTTTCAACATTAATTGTTACTCCTTCTTTAGCCTCAATTGCTTGATGAAGACCATCGGAATATTGTCTTCCTTGCATAAGTCTTCCTGTAAATTGATCTACTATTATAACCTGTCCATCAGAAACAACATAATCAACATCTTTTGCAAAAGCATAATTTGCCTTTAAAGCCTGATTTAAATGATGTACAAGGCCAGCATTATCAATATCATATAGATTTTTAATATTTAATATTTTTTCAATTTTTTTACTTCCCTCTTCAGTAAGAGAAACACTTTTAGTTTTTAAATCAACAGTATAGTCTTCATCCTCTTTTAAATTTTTAACCGCCCTATTTGCTTCAATATAAAGACTATTTGAATTAGCTTTTCCACCACTTATAATAAGAGGAGTTCTTGCTTCATCAATCAAAATACTATCAACTTCATCAATAATACAGTAGTTTAAAGGTCTTTGTACTCTATCTTCCTTATTTACAACCATATTATCTCTTAAATAATCAAAACCAATTTCATTGTTTGTTGAATATGTAATATCGCAGTTATAAACATCTTGTTTTTCTTTTGGAGTCATATCACGAAGGTTTACACCAACACTTACTCCCAAAAGATCATAAATTGGTTTCATCCAATTAGCATTTCTATCAGATAGATATTCATTTGTTGTAACAACATGTACTCCTTTGCCAGTTAAAGAATTTACATAAGCAGGAAGTACTGTAGTAAGTGTTTTACCTTCACCAGTTTTCATTTCTGCTATATTACCATAATGAATAGCAAGTCCACCTATAATTTGAACTTTAAAAGGTTTTTCACCTATACCTCTATAACAGGCTTCTCTAGCAAGAGCAAAAGCCTGTACTAAAATATCATCTAAAGTTTCACCTTTAGAAAGTCTTTCTTTAAATTCATTTGTTTTATTTTTAAAGTCTTCATCCTTTAAATTAGCCATAGAATCTTCTAAAGAGATAATTTCATCTGCTAATTTGTCAAACCTTTTTAATTCTTTATATTCGCTGTCTAATAATTTTTTTAATATTCCCATATACATTCACCTTCAAGATAAATTATATCAAATAACTTCCATAAAAAAAAGGCTAAAAGCCTATTTAACATTAATAATACCTAAAGAACCATCTTTTCTCTTATATAAAACAGAAACACATTCTTCATTAATGTTTTTAAATGTAAAGAAATCGTGATTTAAAAGTTCCATTTGCATTATTGCTTCATCTTCATCCATTGGTTTTGTATCAAGGGTTTTTCTTTTAATAATTTTATCTGGTTCTTCATTTAATGTTTCTTCATATTCTAAATTCATTTCAAATGAAGGAACATTTTTATAATGATTATTTAGTCTTGTTTTATTTTTTCTAATCATTCTTTCAAGTTTATCAATAATCATATCTATTGAAGCATATAAATTATCACTACCTTCTTCACATCTAATATTAAACTTAGAGGTAGGTATTGAAACTTCAACAGTCTGAAGATTATTTTTAACTCTTATAATTACATTACATTTTATATCTTCACTATTCTTAAAATATTTGTTTAATCTCTCTAATTTCTCATGTAAATAATCTTTAATTGCTTTAGTAACTACAATCTTATCTCCTCTTATACTTATTTTCAAATTCATCACTCTCCTATAATGATAATAACACATTTTATAAAAAAAAACTACTATACAGTAGTTAAATTTAAGGTTTCTACATCTTTTGCTTGTAAACCTTTTGATGTTTCAATAAGTCTAAAACTTACAATATCTCCTTCATTTAATGAACGATATCCATCTTTTTTGATTACTGAATAATGAACAAAAATATCTGATAAATTATCACAATGGATAAAACCATACCCTTTCTCATTATTGAACCATTTAACTTGTCCTTTCATTTTTACACCTTCCTTCTATTTAAATTTAACACAAGTTTTATACTGTATCAATTTAAATCGAAATACAAAAATCGACATTTATCGGTGTATTTACTTTATATGACAAGTAATTAACCTATTTCATCAAATATAAATTTTATGTAATTATTTATTAAATAATAAGATTTGTTTTTTAATAATTTATTAATAAGGTCATCATTACTACTTAATATAAATAAACTTTCTTTAATATGATTTTGAATTATAGAAATAATATCATTATAACTAATTTGGGATGTATTCATATTTATTGTTACTTTTTTGTTATATTTATTTATAAAATATAACCTTAAATTATTATCACCAATTAGATAAGCTTTATTTTTTCTTACATTAAGTAATGTAATATCTTTTATAATTTTTATAATTTTAATTCCAAGTTCTTCGAAAATAATCGATAACATCTTAATATCATTTACTGATATGTTGCTTTGAATTATAACTATCATTTTATTATTAATAATTTTTTTTAACTTGTTTTCTTTGGTAAATTCATTATATTCTTTTATAAACTTATCTTTATTTAAGATTATTCCATTGTTAAGAATATTTTCATTTAATTTTAAATAATAAATATTATCATTAAATCTTACTATAACATTATTCTCATAAAAATATATTATATTATTTGACTTCATTTGGATTTAATTCATAAAATTTTTCAGGATCTATTTGTTTACCTTTTAAATATACTTCGATAAATAGTACATTTTTATCTGTTACCAAGTTATTTGAGGTAGCCTTACCAATAATTGTACCTTTTTTGATATCATCATTTTCTCTTACAGTAACATCTTTTAAAGAATAATAAATTGTTGTTAAGTTATCTGAATGCTGCACTTCCACAGTATCTCCGAGCATTTCATCTTTTTTAATGCTTTTTACTTTGCCATCATAAACACTTACTACATCAAACTCATCTTGAGATGCATAAAATGTTCCAGATGAGGGCATATAAGTATTTTGATAAACTATTAAAGAATTTTTTTGTGATTCATCATCATAATCTTTACTATAAAAACCTGATAATAATTTTACATTTTCACTTAAATATGGTCTTTCAAATTTATCTGGTAATATTTCACTTAAAACATTCTCAGTTACATCTTTCATAATTGATTTAGAATAGTTATAATTTGTAACATTTTTTAAAAGATGGTTATTAATAAGTGATACACTTAAAAAAGTAACAAGTATTATAAGCACATAAATTGTTGGTAACACATATTTTCTTAACTTCATTTTCTTCATTCATTCCTCCTATAAAAAGTATGAACAAAAAAAATTAATTTATACTAGAAATAATTACATCTTTATAATAATATTTTAATATATATTCATAATTAAACCCTTGATTTGCTAAATAATTAGCACCATATTGACTCATTCCAACTCCATGTCCATAACCATATGTTGTAATATTTATATCTTTTTCATTTAATTTTATAACAAAATCAGTAGAACGAAGTCCAAGTGTTTTTCTAACTTCAATACCGGTAAATTTTTTCCCATTAATTATAATACTTTCAACTCTATTTGTACTATTTCTTTTTACATTACTTATAATTATATCATTACAAGTTATTTCTAATTTTTTACAAAATTCCTCTTTTGAAATTGTTACTTCTTTTTCAAAATTTATATTTTCTTTTTCATATTCTGAAGAAACACTTTGTAAATAAGGATAACTTTCACTAAATACAGATGTGCTATTTTCGGTATAGCCATTACTCATTGAAAAATAATATGCAGGAATTATCTTTCCATCATATTTTAATACTAAATTTTTAGTACTTTCTACCGCAGATTTTATTTTATTATAATAAAAATCATAATCTTCTTTCCAAATACTTTTCATTTTTTCTTTGGTAATTAAACATTGAGTTCTAGTATCATTAGTCGGCTTTATATTTTTGCTTTTTAGAAAGTACGCATATGTTCTCGAAGCAATTGCTTGGCTTTTTAATGATTCTTCATTAAATGATGCTGGCATTTCACAAGCAATTACTCCGATTAAATAATCCTCCATTGGATCAGAAGTTTGTTTTATAACAATATTTTTTGTTTCATTATTAAAAAAATAGGAAGTACTTTTATTTAAACTTCCTATTAATAAACATATAACTAATATCAAAATAATTATTATTTTATTTTCTTTATCCATATTTTCCTTAAAATAATTCAATTAATTTTATAAAAAATTCTGCAGAAACATAGGCAAGACCAAATGATGCAAGCATGACGAATATTTTTGCCTCAAGTTCGTGTTTAATCTTAAAAAAACCTGTAAAATTTATTCCACTTAAAGCAAAAATAGATACAAAAAGCATTAATACATAAATTAACACTTTATAATTCATTATATTCACCATTTTCATAATTTATGATTTTTTGAACTCTTTTATGATGCCTTTCCTCTTCAGAGGTTTTAGTATTTAAAAAAGTATCAACAATTTCATAAATATTATTAATATCATTATTGCTACTTATGCATAGAACGTTACTATCATTATGATTTCTTGCAAAAAAAGCATCATCAGTATTAACACATCTTGCTGCTCTAATACCTTTAACTTTATTTGCCGCAATGCTCATACCTATTCCTGTTCCACATATTAATATGCCTAAACTATTAGGACTTTGTATAACACTTTTGCAAACATCAAATGCAAAATCCGGATAATCATCATTATCATTATGTTTTAATTTACTTATGATTATATCTATTCCTAAATATTTTAAATAATTTGCTATCTTATCTTGAGTTTCTACACCTCTATGATCTGTTCCTATATATACCTTCAAAATTTACCATCTCCTTTTTAATTATATCATAAAAAAACAAAAAACTATGCTGTCTTTTGTTCATTTAATCCATATTTACGATTAAATTTTTCTACATTTCCTGTTTTCTTAGCTTTTGCTTGAGTTCCTGTGTAGAATGGATGACATTTACTACATACTTCAACATTAATATTTTCTTTTGTTGATAAAACATTAAATGTTTCTCCGCATGCACATTTTACTGTAGCTTCTTTCATTTCAGGATGTATATTTGCTTTCATAATTATTTTTCCTCTCCTTTTAACTTCTTTAGTATTATATCATATATTTTAAACTTATCAAGAATTTTTTGTTAAAATTTCATTAATTTTATACATTCCTTTGCTATTTATGTATACTTTATCATCAAAATATGTAAAGTTAGATTTATCAAGTTTATTTAAATCAATATAATTTATCTTAAATTTTTTACTATATTTTGATAACTTTTTATTAATTAATTTAAAATCTCCTTTGTCATCATATATGTTTATTAAATTTATATTTGTTTTATTTATTTTTGTTATTTTTGTTATTTGATACAAAATATCATATATATTATTTAAATATTCTATAGTTATTTCTTCATTTAATTCTTTATAATTATTAAGTTCATAATTTCCTACATTAATATTTATAAAATTAGCATTTTTTATATAAAACTGAATATTATCTTCATTATTAGTTATCTTTTCTAATAGTTTGTCACTTGTTAAATACGGCTCTTTTATTTCTTTACATATAACATCTTTGGAATAAAGATTATCATATGTTTTATTATAAAAATAATTCATTTTATTCATTGATATATAATCACCAATTGATAGAGAAATAACCTCTTTTTTCTTATTTAAAATAAAGTAAAATGATATTATTAAAATTACTGCGAATAATATTATTAAAATTAACTTATATCTTCGCTTAATCTTCATCAATAATTTCTATGTCCGCCCCAACTTGTTTTAATTTTTTTGCAAGGTTTTCATAACCCCTTAAAATATATTCGATATTAGTTATTTTTGTTGTACCACTTGCAATTAATCCTGCCATTACTAAAGCTGCTCCTCCTCTTAAATCTGTGGCATTTATTTCACAACCTTTTAGTTTTGAGGGACCGATTATTATTGAATGTGCATTATCTTGAAGAGTAATATTAGCCCCCATTTTATTTAAATATTTAACGTGCTGCATTCTATTTTCCCAAATTGTTTCCTCAAAATAAGATGTTCCGTTTGCTTGAGTAAGTAATACAGAAATAGGTTGTCCTAAATCAGTTGGAAATCCTGGATATACAAGAGTCTTTATATTAATTGGTTTTATATTATCACATTTTGAAATTGTTACTTTATTACCTTCGATTAAATATTTAATGCCCATATCATCAAATTTATCAAATAATGCTTCAATTTGACTTGGAATAACCCCACTTACCGTTAAATTATTTCCAATCATTGCACCAATCATTAAATATGTTCCTGCTTCAATTCTATCAGGAATAACATCAATGTTTGCACCATTAAGTTTTTTAACGCCTTCGATAGTAATAACACTTGTTCCTGCACCTTCGATTTTAGCTCCCATTTTATTTAAAAACTGTGCAATATTTATTATTTCAATTTCTTTAGCAGCATTACTAATTGTAGTTATGCCTTCAGCCATACTTGCCGCAAACATAATGTTGATTGTTGCACCAACTGAAGCAAAATCTAAATTAATTCTGGTACCTTTTAAATTTTTAGCCTCTAATGTATATTTATGAGTATCTTCATCATGTGATATTTTTGCCCCTAAAGCCTCAAAACCTTTTAAATGTAAATCAATTGGTCTTTGACCTATATTACATCCACCTGGAAAAAATATTTCTACCTTTTTAAATTTTGCAAGAAGTACTCCCATAAAATAATAAGAAGCACGAAGTTTATTAGATAAATCCTCGGGTATTAAAACATTTTTTAAATTTGTAGGATCAATAATTACTTCTTTATCATTAAATTTAAAATCTGCATTTAATACTTTTAAAATATCAAATAATGCATCTTTATCAGAAATATCAGGTATTTTTTCAATTCTACACTTACTATTTGCAAGAAGGGCTGCAGGTATTAAAGCAACTGCACTGTTTTTAGCACCTCCAATAGATATTTCTCCTTGAAGTGGTTTACCACCATTTATTTTAATATATTTCATACTTTCACCACACCATCTATAAAATAGATGCTTTCATTATATCTTTATGTATTTATAATCATAGTTATGAATAACATATACAATTTAATATTACCTTTTTTTTGTCTTATAGTCAAATATCTTGTTAATTATTTACAAAAAAAAGTAAATTATTTTTGAGCTTTATTTACCGTGCCCTCAAATTTACTTACTATTTCTTTTAAAGAATTATAATTTTTATTAATTTGTTTTGAACTTTTTTCAGTTTCACTTTGCATTTTTGAAAGTTTTTCTTTTTCTTTGGTTATTTTAGAAATTTCGTTTTTTTGATATTCATAAAAGGTTTTTTGAGCTTTCTCTAGTCTTTCTTTATAATCATCAAGATAATCTTCATAATCAAATAATTCTTTTTTCATCTTTTCATAATCTTTGGTTAATTTTGCTTTTTTTTGGTTAAGTTTATCTATCTCTTTTTTTATATTACTTGCAAATTGTTCTTTATCTTTTTCTAAATCTTTTTTCTTTTGTTCTAAATCACTATTTAACTTAATATAATAATTTAAAAACTCATTAGTACCTTTTTCCTCTAAATTTTTTTCTAATAATCCAGTATTAAAATCATCAAAATTTAGTTCAAAAACATCATCCTTTTTTTGTGACATTATTCACCTTTATTATTCATTTTAGATATAAATGTTCTAACTATTTTTTCAAATTTTGCATAATTATCCTCGAGTTGAGCTTTATTCTTTTCAATTAGATTCATTTGTTCAACACGATATTTTTCAAACTCATTTTTAGAATTAATAACTTCTTGCCTTTTGAAATCTATATCAGCATAGATTTTAGTTTTTTCTTGCTCAAAATCAATTTTTGCATCATTTAATTTTTGTTTTTCATTTTTCATTTCTTGTTCAAAACTAAATCTTTCATTTGATAATTTTTTCTCATCTTCCTCGATTTGTAATTTACGATTACTTAATTCCTCTTTTTGAGATACTAAAGCCGCTACTGAAGTGTCAGCATCAGAAACTTGTTTATTTAGTTCTAATAAAAGGCTTTCAAAATCAGTATTTTTTGATTTATTATCCTTATTATCCTTTAATAAATCTTCACTTTCTTTTGTAAGAGAAAATATTTCTCTAGGAAATTCAAACTTTGGTCCTTCACTAAAAGTTTCATAACCTTCGTCTAATTTAATGTCATCTTTTTTCATACTCACACCTCTTTATTCTACATTAATCTTACTACAATTTTGTGATTTAATCAACAAAAAATCATAAATTTTTAACTATTTCTATATTCTAAAATGAATGTGGAATTATTTTGAAGGAGGGGTTTACATATGAAATAAGAAAAATTTACACTTAAAAAGTTCAAGTAAATCGTCTATAATTATAATTAGCAAAAAAATAAATATAGAAAGAAGTGATTTACTTGAACAATAATTATTTTAATACAAAAAAGAAAAAAAATAAACATTTATCATTTAAGGATTATAAAAAAATCGAATCTGAATATAATCATTATATTTTTTCTAAAGATAAAAAGGTTGGTAAGACTAGATTTAAAAAGATATTAGCTGATATGATTGGTACTACTTTATCTAATATTTATGAAATTATCAAAGATGGTCTTATAACTGTTAAGGATTATGAGTTAAAAGATAGAATTGAATTTAATGCTAATACTGCTTATGAAAAAAGAACCAAGAAATCCATTGAAAGCAATTCTTCTAAAAGAGTATCTTCTAAAGCATTTGTTGATTTAGTTGTAAAAAAATTAAGAAGTGAATATAACATTAATTCTATTGACGAAATTATTGATGATTTAAAACTTAATAGACAAGAAGAAATAAAGAATATGGAAACAATATGTACTGCAACCTTTTACAATTATGTAGAACAAAATAAGATAGATGGTTTCAATAAGGAAGAACTACCAATGAAAACAAAACGGAAAAGTAAAAACAAGCATAAAGAAGGTAAAACAGATCCAAAAGGCACCAGTATTGAAGAAAGACCATTTAAACCTGATGACAGATCTGAATTTGGTCATTGGGAAGGAGATACCATTGTTGGTGGTAGAAACATTAAAAATTTTGGTGCTGTATTCACTTTAGTTGAAAGAAAAACTAGGTTTCAATTAACCATTAAAATGAAAGATAGAAAGGCAAATACAGTTTATAAGGCAGTTAAGTTATTAAAAAAAAGATACCCTGAATTAAATGATTATAAACTATCAGACATATTTAAAACCATTACTTTTGATAATGGCAGTGAATTTTCTAAATGGAAAGACATTGAAAAATATCTTAAAACTAAAACTTACTTTGCTCATCCCTATTCATCTTGTGAAAGAGGTTCAAACGAAAATGGCAATAAATTACTACGCATTTTCTTACCTAAAGGTTATAATATTAACGAATATAATGAGGATTACGTTATGAGAGCAAACGAGCTTATAAATACAAAAATAAGGAAGATTCTTGGTTATAAATCTTCCTTAGAATTATTCACAATTGAGTTAGAAAAACTAACTCAATTGACAGTATGATTATAGCACGACTTTACACTTTTTTCAGCAAAATTCCAGTTTCTACTTGAAATTAAGGTTTTATTTTAGTTTAGGTTTTGATATTTTTATTATTTAATAAAAATAGAATTTTTTTTGAATTGTGATATAACTCATCTTTTTATTTTTCTTGTATAATTTATCTATTTATTATATAATAAAATTGTTATTTAAGGGAGGTTTTAAAAATGAACAAAGAATTTTTAGAAGTAAAAGAATTTCATACTGCATTTGGGCATCCACATTCTGATGTACCAGTTTCAATGACAAGCGATAGAGCTAAGAAAAGATATGCTTGGATACTCGAAGAAATAAATGAATTTCTTG
>CABUPU010000017.1 GCA_902493595.1 uncultured Mycoplasma sp. | reverse complement strand
ATTCTAAGCCATCCCTATCTAACTTTCTAATATCATCATATGACATTTTTCTTAAAATTAAGGGCATTTATATGATATCTTGTTAGCAAATTATTTTTTATCTCGATATTTTTGAAATATTTCATCTTTATATATAAACTTTCCTTTTTTATATACAACAAAATTATTAATGTTTATTTAGATACATTTAGTATATACTTTTCTAGATGTTACATCTGCATACTTTAATAACATATGACATACATATACAAGATTTTTTAAATAACTTTCATTTGTATAATTACAGTTAAACTCTGTATTTAATAGTACTAATCCTCCATTTGTATTAAGTACTTCATATGCATCTGTTACTCTATCTTTTAAATTATTAAATGTATTAATTTTTGGATATAACACCTCATAACTAAGTATTTCAATATTTTCTTTTTGTTCTAAAGCTAAAATATATTTTATTACATAATCACTATTAACTGGATTTGCGAACATAACCTTAGCAAACTTATCTATTATAAAAAGATTTTCTGTTAAAATGTTTTAGGCATTTTTCTTCTTTCTACCACAATTTTTTACCATTTTTTAATTCTTATTTCTTTTCTATTTTTTACATCATTAGAAATTCCTCCCTTCATATATATTTATTACCGGAAAATTTTTCATTTTCTCCTTTTTCAGAAAAGTTTTTTTAAAAAATTTAAAAATTGCCTAATTTTTAGCATATATTAGGTAAATTATTTCATGTAAAGTACACAAAAAAAATAGTTACTATTTTTGCATAACTATTTTCTTGTATACATTAAAGCTTTGCTTTTTGATGGCATATTCGAAGAATAAATTTTTCCCATCATACTTTCTTTATTAAAAGGAATTGCTATTGGCTCCATATCAAATGTTCCATCATTTTTTTCCTTTAAAACAACGGCACACGCAAAGTAATCTCTAAAAATCATTTTAATTGTATGAATAAATGTATCATTTAATTTATCTTCATAACCAAAATGAACATGGCCTTCGAAAATATGGTCAAAATCAGTTATATATTTTCCTTCGAGCATAGGATTTTCTAAAGCTTTTTGAATAATTTTACTATGAGGATGATTTTTCCCGAAAGCTTCCATTATTTTTAACATATCAGTTTTTGCTTTTGGACTATTTGTATATAAAAATTCTTTTACTCTATCAGTTTCTCCGAGTCTTTGAAAAGTCCAAGTACTATGATTTGTATAATCCCATCTTACATCATTGCCAAAATGAATTAAGCCAACTTTTTGACTACCCATATTGATTTGCCTTGAAACAGGATAATATTTTAAATCATTAACTCTATCGCCTATTTTATCTAGTGTCCAATTACAATTATCTTCTCGTTCCTTATCAAAATATGTAAATGCACGATAATCATTTAAAAAGTATGCTTCGCTATTTCCCTCAATACTTTGAACATTATATTTTTCTATAAGTTCTAATACTTCTTTAGGGTTAGGGCCTACGGTAATATTATCTCCAAGAGAATAAATTTCATTAATACCATTTGTTTTAGCATATGATAAAAGTGCAATTGTTGGTTCTAAAAATGCATGAATATCAGATATTATCATAATATTTCTTCCTGTATATATTTCATCTTTATGATAATTTATAAGTTTTAATAAACTGTCATAAATTTTCTCTTTACTATCTTTTTCAATATACTTTACTTCCTTTTTAGAAAAATAATTTATTGGTTTATCAATATAATCATTTTTTCTTTGAGTAATTACAAATGATAAATGATATTTTTTAGCAAACTCAAGTTCTCTATAAGTGGGTTTTTTACCATTAATCAAGGCTATTGCTACAGGTTTTAAATTTTTTCTATAAAGTAAAGTCTCTGAATTTTGTTCTTTAACACTGCTTGTTTCAAGAATCCCTCTTTGGGAAGCATTAATTATCTTATCACAATAAGAATTTTTTGTAAGAATATGATTAGTGCCCATATTAACTGTACTACTACAAATATAACACCCCTGAGGGATAAAATCATAGAGAAATACCTCAGAAACATAATCAAAATAATATTTTTGTCCTAAGTAACTAATCGGACTCATAGAAATATAATTATTATCTCCACTACACACACCATTAACTAAATCTTCTTCATTTTCTGTGAAACTTTTTACATGTGCATAAAGGCAATAATTTACTTTACTAAAATCATATGTTGGTACGCCATATTTATCAGTAAGTTCTTTATTTAATAAACCACTTGCTTCGGATAAAGGTGTTAAATTATAATTTGCCTCAATTTCAAAAATGTTTCTTATCATTGCATATATTTTATTAATATTCGTATAAAGATCTTTAACTAGATTATCATCATCAGCTAAAATATTATTTAAAATATATTTTATTACTCTAGTATCAGAATTATAATTCACTTTAATTCTTATTATTTTAATAATTTCATCTATGTAATGACCTAAAAGTTGATTTTGACTATTATTTGCTTTTAAAGTTTCTAAACCAGTAATACCACCAATGTTATTTATAATGTTATTAACGCTTTCACTATTAAAGGAAGTTAAATATAAAAATAATTGATTTAATTCTGTTTTATTATTACAACTATTAACATGTTTTCTTAATAAAGCAAATTTATTTTGAATAACTTCATTTAACTCTTCGATAGTTCTTGGGCATGCTGTAATAAAGTCTGTTTTACCACTTATTAATAAATTAATATTTTGAATATCTTTTTTTGTAAGATCAGAATAATTAATGTTATTAAATAAATCTTTATATCTATAATATGATAATAATGATTTACATAAGTTTTCAACTTTTTGAGCATCATTTATTGCAAAAGAGAAATTATTTTCTATAAAATTTTTATACAAAATAAAGTTATCATATTCATTATTTTGGATAATACTTTTCATAACAAAAACAGTTTTATCACTATTAAGTCCATATTGAATAAATAATTTTATATCAAATTTAATACTATTTAAGAATAATTTTATAGTATCATAGTAATCATCATCTTTACTATATTCAAAAAATTTAAAAATATTTTTAACATTTTGTCTATCATTTTCATCTGGATAAAGTACTTCATATGCAAAATTTTTTATTAAATCAACTTCTTTTTGACTATGTATAATATCATTTAAAGAAGAAGCATCCATTTTTTTATACTTTTCTAATATTTCATCATGAAAAATTTCAAATAAATAGTCACGAATATCTTGGTTAATAGTATTAATCTTATGATTTGAAAAATAAGAAAAATTAGTAAAATCTGTTTCATCAATTATTTTGCGAAAATAGATATCATTTAGTTTAAAATAAGTTTTGGCAATAGTTTTCCCATCACGATAAATTTCACTATAAATATGATTTAATACATCAATTACATTATTTCCATTTACCTTTTTACTATAGATTTCTTTTGCAATATCGTCATAAAGCAAAATATATTCATGTTTTTTCAAAATTTCATTCAAAGAAAATTTATTATAATATTGAATTAAGGATTTTTTATGACTTTTAATTAAATACTTTTTTAATGTATCTGAATAAATTGAACTAGATAATATATTTATTACATTTGCAGTACTATAATTTTTTAAAGTTTTAGTATGATTAGTTTTAGATAGAATTATTTCCATTCCCTCATTCGAAGCATAATTAGCCTCATAATCTAAGTAAGAAATACATTTAATACTATCTAATATTACTGCATAATTTTTATTTACAAAATCCCAAGCAAGAATGTTAGACTGTTTATACTCTTGTAAAGCTTTTAAAGCAAACTTTTTATCCACATAATTTTTAATATCAGCATATTTGATTTTTTTAATTTTTAATATGTTAGCAAGAAGTTTTTCATCTTTATATAAAAATAATGCATCCATCAAAAGTTTTTTGGTATCGCCTTTTTCTATCGCATAAAAATAAGTTGATATATTTTCCTCGACAAATTCCTTGATAATTGATTCTTTAATTTGATCTTTTTCCGAAAATACACCAATGACATTATCTTTAGTAATTGCTTTTTTATAAAAATATAATCTTAATTTTTTATTTTCAATTGTATTAATATAGTCTTTGTTTTTAAACCTACTGGTATTACAATCAATAAAGTATTTCTTCACTTTAAATGGTATATCGCCACTATTAAAGAAGTCGGATAATCCTTCTTTAGGAATAAAATAAGGGGGTTTGTAAAATTTGAAAAAATATTTTTTAAATTCAGGGGAATATTTTACACTAGACAAATATTTAATTACATCTGAAAATTCAATATCTTTAAAATAATCAAATACTTTAATTCCAAACTTATTTCTTGAATATAAAATTCCATATAAAATTTTAATTACCATAGGATGTGTATTTGAATCGAAAAATAATTCTAGCAATTTATCGGTACTAGTAATAGATAATTTTACATAAATATATAGAATATATCTTTGTTTAAAATTATTTTTTTGTAATTTCATAACAACCCCCATTTGCCATTAAAATTATATCAAAGAAAACAATTTATGTCAAATTTGCGTAAAGTGTTTTGCAATCATTAAAAATGAAAAATGCTAAGAATTTTTTGTTTTCTTAACATTTTTATTTTGTTTTTTTAAAGAATTACTTATTTCCCTTAGTAAAAGAATTTCTTCGGAAACTATTTCTTCTTTCTTTTCTACTTTTTCCTCTTTTTTAAGTTTTCCAATTTTTTTCTTAGTCATATCATCAAGAGTATTAAGCGCCTTTACCACTAAAAAGATACAAAATGATATAATTAGAAAATCAATAATATTTTGAATAAACATTCCATAATTAATTGTTGCATCACCTACTTTTAATGATAGATTTGTAAAATTAATGCCTCCGATTATAACCCCTATAAGAGGCATAATAATATCGTTAACAAGTGATGAAACTATTTTAGAAAAAGCTCCACCGATAACAACACCGACAGCAAGGTCAACTACATTTCCTTTGGAAATAAATTTTTTAAACTCATTTAACATCTTCTTCATGGTGTTTCAAATCCCCCTTAAATGTTACATACATTGCTATAATATATATAATTACAGTAAAAATAAATCCTAATGTGAAGTAAGAATATTTTGTAAATAATACTCCAATTAAAGTTAAAAATAAACTTGTTAAATAAAGTCCATAATAACTTAAAGGTAAATATTTATCTAAGTTATATTTTTTTAAACTAGGAATATGTTCATCTAACTTAATAAATGTATTTACAATATTTACAAAAAATAATAAAATTGCAAATATTGCACACATTTTTGCAAGACCAAACGCAAATGATAAATCAAACATGTCTGTATGAAGTATAGTTATCGAAGTACTAGATTCATAACCAAAAAATTCAATTTTATATTTAATCCATTTTACATTAAACATTACAAATGTTACAAATAATGCAATTACACTATTAATAATGTTTTTATCCTTTGGAACTTCAACATTTAAATTAACCTTATCCATTGAGGTAATCTTTTCATCTAACTTGTTTAATCCTTCATCAATTGTTTTACCAATACTATCGACAACATTTGTAGTTTCACTAGCAACCTTTTGAATATCTTCTTTAGCCTCTTTAACAATTTCAGTAGCTTTTTCCTCTTTTGAAACTGTTTCATCTTTAAACTCAACTTTTTTAATAGTTTTCTTAGGTGCAGAAGGTTTCTTAGAGGTATCCTTTTTTACTGTTTTTGTCTCGCTTACTTTTTTATTAGATTTTTTTACATTACTACTACTTTTTTTAGCTGGGGATTTTTTAGTAGCCTCCTTTTTTGTAGTTTTTGTTTCTTTCACTATAGTTTTATTTTCTTTTTCATTATCTTTCATAATAAACTCCTTTTTCTCTAGAAATATTATACACCAAAATAATTATTTTAAAAAGGTCAAATAGTCCACTTTACATAAAAAAAGAAGATTTTAGTTCTTCTTTGTAAGTATTTTATTTTTTATACATTTACGAGGATTTTCAAAATCATTTTTGCGAACGGAACTTTGATCAAAAATCATTGGTTCAACATCTAAATATTCTATATTTCCATTATCATCATAATATATAGTTAAAAAGTAATCACCCATTAAATTAGGTAGTTCATTTTTCATCATAAACGATGATTGATCCACATTACAAGGTGCTAAAAGCATATGAATATTACGATAAAGCATATAATAAATTTTATGATAATGACCTCTTATTGAAAGTTTTGGTTTAGTTCCTGAAGCCATTTGATCTATACCATTTTGTGGTTTTGTAGATAGTATTCTTGATGTTCCTCCTCCCGGATGAAATAATTCAACTTTACAATTATTAAAGTATACAAAAGCTCTATCTTGTCCTAAATATTCAAAATCAGGTCTTTTTTTAGCAACTTCCTCAGCAAGGACAACTCCATAATTAAATTGATGAGTTTGATCATGGCTTCCTTGAATTGCATGCCATTTTACACCAGGATATTTAGGAAGATTTTCAATAACATAATCAATTTGTCCTGTTGCACCATATAAAAATACCTCATGAATATGGTTTGGTCTAACGCGAGAATAATCACCATCAGAAATATCGCCAATATGGTAAAAATCAGTTATACCACGGTTATAAGCTTCATAACAAGCAGTATTTACCATTGAAGGTTGACACCATATACTACCATAATGAGTATCTGATACAACTAAAATTTCTTTTTTATTAAGTTCCTCTTTGGGAGGTTTAATTACATTATCTTTGCGTTTTTGAAAAGTTTTGCGAATTACTAAAGTACCATTTATATCCACAACATCAACCGGTCTTCCATATTCATTTAATATTGAAATCATTCCATATAAAGCATCAGTAGATATATCAAGTTTACTTCTTAGTTCCTCAAAAGATTGTTCTTTTTTTAGCAAACGATAAATTTTATCTATTGAATCGAAATATGCATGTTTATTTTGATTTATTTCTTTAGTATTTTCAAACTCCCCTAATTCATTTTTAGAAATATTAAGTTTTTTAGTTGTTAAATAATTATCTTTACTAGGTGTATAATATGGCATTACTTCAGGAAGCATTCTTTTTAACTTTCCAGTTTTTGTATAACTTAAATTTACTACCATAGCGCCAATAGTATTTTGCTGCTTATTTGCTTTCATAAGAGGAGTTCTTTCTACTACTGAAGGAATAGAAAATATTTGTGTATCTCTAATCGAAGGAAAATGTTGAATAGATCTTGTCCCACTTAAGAATATTGCATCATAGTCTTCATAGCTTGACATACTTCTTGAATATGTCTGAGGTGGATAAGCAATTGTATAGGCATCTCCCACTTTTAATTGTTCAAGTTTAAATGTTACATCATTAAAATGAACTGTACACGCTTTTGGGCCCAAATAAATCATGTCATCACGATGTTTAGAAATATATTCGCCAACATTTAAATCTCTAGAAAATTTATGATCATTTTTACCAGTGATAAATAGAGTCTGAATACCTTCGACTTTTGGATAATATTCAATTAAATGGTCGGCTTGGCCATAAGCATCATTAGTTATTAAACTTTTACCATACTCTAAATTACTTTCACCTTTATAAGGTCCCTCCAAAAGATTTCCTAAAACAAAAACATATTTTATTCCTGCAATTGCAAAATTTTTATACATATCATTAAGAATCGCAATTTGTTCATTTTTAGAGCCAAATCTAGTGTCGGATATAAAAGCTATTTTAGTATTAGAATCAACATCTTCGGAAATATAATAATCATTTTCTTTAGTAAAGTCTGGGTGATCATTTATAACTATATAGGCTTCCTTATTTTTCTCACTATATGTTACATTAATTCCTTCATCTTTTATTTTTTTAACAAGACCTAACACTTCATATTCACTTACATCATATTTTTTTGCAAGTGATGATACTGACTTTTCTTTGACAATATCCATTTTAATTTCACTTAATAAATCAATTTTCTTTTCTTCCATAATCCTTTCTTAAAAAAAAGAGCGCATAAAAAATATTACTGCCCTTTCTTATTCTCCTACCATCTTAAGTATAAAATATTTTATAAACTTTTTCAAGTAATTTTACATAGTAATTTGTAAATAAGCATTAAAAAAAGAGTGCAAATTCACTCTTTAGTTTTATTTAGCCGTTGATGTACAATTAGTCTTTTCAGCATATATTTTGCCAATAAAAGGTTTACCCGCTAACTTATTTTGATCTGCATTGAAATTATAGAATCTCATAGTAAATGATAGTGTTTGTGTTGTTGCAGTAGTTGAGGCATTAGTAATTGTAGCATTAGTTATTAATGTTGCTTTATTACTTGCCCAAGTTTTACCATTACCAGTATCAAAATTTGTTTCAGCAGAATAATTATTTGTACCTCCGACAGTAGCAGCTACTTGCATTGTAATTTCTTTTGTAGCTCCTGTAGTTTTTGGAGTCGCAGTAGCACCATAAACATTGCTACCACTGTACTCATAATATACATTGTATTTACATGTAATAGATACTCCTGTTGAACCACTTGTTAAACTAACATTCATATTTGCCGTACTTTCTGCTGCAAGAACTGGGGCAGTTGCATTTGCTACAACTGTTTGACTCATATTTGCTGCAGGTACTTGTAAATTAAGTGTTGCTGATGATGATACAAATGTTGCAGTTCCTGGTGAACTAGCGGTAATATTAACTGCTACATTATTATTAAGATTTACATTAAATGAACCAAAATATGCAAATGATGCACCGATTACTATTACTAGTAAAAATACACTAGCAAATATTGAAATTATTTTTGTTTGTGTTGTTTTTTCCATAAATTATTATTCCTTTCTATTTTCCCTACACTATAATATTACTACTTATATACATTTATTGTAAATAGTTTTTGCTCTAAGTATACATTTATTTTACTTTTCAAATGTCCAATCTCTTACCTCTTTTAAATCAATGCCATATTTTTTTATATAAGTATTATGCTTTTTAAGCATGTCTTCGCAGTATTTTATAACTCCCTCTTTACCTTTAATCTTAACATATTTTAAAGCACTTATAACTAAATTAAATCTATCAATTTTATTTTGAACTCTCATATCAAATGGAGTTGTAATTGTACCTTCTTCCATATAACCAAATACATGCATATTTTGATTATCTCTATTATAAGTAAGTTCATGAATAAGATTTGGATAACCATGAAATGCAAATATTATTGGTTTATCTTTAGTAAATAGTTTATTGTACTCACTATTTGTTAGTCCATGAGAATGTTTATCGTTAGATACAAGACGCATTAAATCAATAACATTTACTACTCTAACTTTAAGTTTAGGTAGCCACTTTCGAAGAATAGTTGAAGCTGCAATAACTTCAATATTTGGAGTATCTCCACATGAAGCTAATACTACATCAGGCTTTCCGTCATCATTTGAACACCATTTAAAAGTATCAATACCCTTTGTACAATGATTAATCGCCTCTTTCATTGATAGCCATTGAAATGATGGATGTTTGGATGCCACTACTACATTTATATAGTTTTCTGTATTTAAGCAATGATCTACTGTGGATATTAATGTATTTGCATCAATAGGAAGATAAATTCTTACTATCTCACTTTTTTTAGTAACCATATGATTTAAAAATCCAGGATCTTGATGAGTATAACCATTATGATCTTGCTGCCAAATATGACTTGTTAAAATATAATTTAAAGATGGTATGTCTTTACGCCATGAAATTTGATTACACATTTTAAGCCATTTTGCATGTTGTGAAGCCATAGAGTCAATAATTCTCACAAATGCTTCATAACAGTCGAATATTCCATGTCTACCTGTTAAAATATATCCCTCGAGTAAGCCTTCGCAAACATGTTCCGATAAAAACGAATCTATTACTCTGCCATCATTATTTAAGTATTCATCATATGAATAAATGTTTCCTTCGAATTGCCTATTGGTTTCCTCGAAAACATGATTAAGTCTATTAGATAAAGTTTCATCTGGAGCAAATAATCTAAAATTATTTTGGTTATTTTTAATAACATCCCTTAAATATTTACTAAGCTCCATCATATCTTGTTTTTTTACATCACCATGATTACACATAACTTCGTAATCTATAAAATTTGGTAATACTAACTTTTTAGGTTTTAAACCACCATTTGCATATGGACTTGCTCCCATTTTTTTACTATCGACAGGTAATATCCATTTAACATCCCTTTTTATTTTGCCTTTAGCATCAAATAAATTTTCTGGATGATAACTTTTAAGCCATTCATATAAAAGATTTAAATCTTCTTCATCATTTATTGTAAGAGGAACTTGATGAGCTCTAAATGTTCCTTCGATTTGTTTATTGTCCACTACTTTAGGACCTGTCCATCCTTTTGGTGACTTTAATATAATAAATGGATAATAAAATCTTTTATACTTTCCTTTTAAACAATCACTTTTGATTTTTTGAAATCTTTTTATACTATACTCTAAAGCTTTTTGCATTGAAGCAAATGGATCAAATAAATTTACATCAACGATTATTGGTTCATAACCATATCCGTATATTAGATTTTTAAGTTCTTCCTCACTAATTCTTGCAAAGATTGAGGGATTAGCAATCTTATAACCGTTCAAATTAAGTATTGGCAAAACAAAACCATCTTTTTCAGGATTTATAAATTTATTTAAATGCAAACTTGTTGCAAGTGGACCGGTTTCCATTTCACCATCACCGATAGTGCAAGCAGCAATTAGACTTGGATTATCTAAAATAGCACCATAAGCATGAGCAACACTATAGCCTAGTTCCCCACCTTCGTTTATTGAACCCGGAGTTTCTGGCGCAGCGTGTGAGGGAATACCACCAGGAAAAGAAAATTGTTTAAATAGTTTTTTTAGTCCATCCTCATCTTCAGTTATATTTGGATAAATTTTACTATAAGTACCTTCGATGTAAGTATTTGCTACCATAGCATTTCCACCATGTCCTGGACCAGATATATATATCATATCTAAATTATGTTTTTTTATAATATAATTTAAATTTGTATATATAAAATTTTGAGATGGAACAGTTCCCCAGTGACCAACTAACTTTTTTTTAATATCACTCATTTCAAGTTTTCTTTTTAAAAGTGGATTATCAAGAAGATAAAGCTGGCAAGCCGATATATAATTGGCAGCATCAAAGTATTTTTGTAAACTTTCTAGTTCATATTTTTTTAACATATTAATCAAACCCTTTACTATAAATAATTATACAAAAAAAATATAAAAAAAACTAGAGCTAATTTGAAGTTGTCAATAAAAAGTAGACAGTAAAAAACTATTATTTAAACCCTAATTG
>CABUPU010000016.1 GCA_902493595.1 uncultured Mycoplasma sp. | reverse complement strand
ATATACCAAACTATTTTTTCATTGTCAACGCTTTTTTGCACTTTTTTTAAAAAAAATCGTTTTTTGTTGTAAACCCCGTCAAATCAGTGTAAAAATATAATTTAATACTTATATTAATTTATATATGCTTATTTAAAAAAAAATAACTAGCATCGCTAATTATTTTTTATTTTCTTTTTTTAACTTTTCAGAATAACCTTTTACTGCCTCTAAAACATCCATTGGAATTGGAAAGAATATTGTATTAGATTGGTCTGAAGATACATCATTTATAGTTTCCAATGTTCTTAAATGAAGTGCACCAGGACTTTCTGCTAATTTTTTTGCAGCTTCGGCTAAATTTTCTGCAGCTTCTTTCTCACCAATAGATTTTGTTATAACCGCTTGTTTTTCTCTTTCGGCTTCGGCTGCTCTTGCAATAACCCTTTTCATCTCATCAGTAAGGGAAATATCTTTAAGTTCAACATTTTCAACCTTTATTCCCCAAGGATCAGTTTCTTTATCGATTATTTCCTTAATTTGTGATGAAACTTTCTCCCTTTCACATAAAAGTTCATCCAATGTTACACTACCAACAATATTACGCATTGTAGTTTGAGCAAGTTGAGCAGTTGCATAGTAAAAATCCTCTACCTGTAAAACGGCAAGTGATGCATCAAATACTTTATAATATATAACTGCATTTATTTTTACAGAAACATTGTCTTTAGTAATTGCCTCTTGTTCTGGAACATCATCAACTTTTGTTCTTATATCTACCTTTTTATAACTTTGAAAAATTGGTAAAACAATTCTCCATCCCGGTAACATAATTTTAGTAAACTTACCTGCGGTAAATTTAACTCCTCTTTCATATTCATTAATTTGTTTTAATGAACCTAAAATAACAAATAAAACTATTACTAAAATAATTAATAAAATCATATTTACTCCTTCTCTACTTTAATTTTTGCTGTTTACACCAAATACTCATTACAAAATTATGTGGAAGTAATTTGCATAATACTCTTTGAACATTTGCTATAAATCCATATACACTAACACTTTTTTTCTTTTGCATATCAATATACGCTTTTTTTACAACATCAGTTGGTTCATACATAACAACATATTTTTTAATAACTTTATTCTTTTCTACTGCTCTATCAAAAAATTTAGTTTTAGTCCAAAATGGGCAAACAGTTAAAACATTTATTCCCTCTTTTGATAATTCCCTTCCTAAACTTCTTGAAAATGATAACACATACGCTTTACTTGCTGCATAAACGTTTATATAAGGTACCGGTTGAAAAGCCGCAACTGAGGCAATATTTATTATATTAGAATTATTTTTCATATAAGGTATTGCCATTAAGCACAAAGAAGTAAGTGCTATATCATTTACTTTAATCATTCCCACTGAATCCTCTAAAGAAATATTTGTACTTTTTTCAAATTTACCAAATCCTGCAACATTAATTAATAATTTTATATTAGGCTTTTCCTCCTCCAGCAAATCTTTAATTTTCATTAAACTAGTTTCTTTTTCTAAATCAATAGAAAATGTTCTAATATTTAACTTAGTTTCCACCTTTAATTCTTCAAGAAGATTTTTTTCTCTAGCAATCGCCCATATCTCATCAACTTCAATGTTTTTTGGCATATTTAATAAAAATTCTTTACCTATTCCTGATGATGCACCAGTAATTATTGCAATATTTTTCATTTGATACCTTTGCAAGCTATTTCATCATGCAACATTTTAATGAATTCTTCTTTTGAAAGTGTAATTGTTTCTTCACTTTGACTATGTCTAAAGCTAATATTTTTATTATCAACCTCTTTTTGCCCTAAAATTAATGTATAAGGATACTTTTTCATAATACTCTCTCTTATTTTATAACCAAGTTTTTCATTTCTATCATCAAGAAGTACTTTAAATCCTTCATTAGATAATAATTCGTAAATTTCTTTTGCATATTCTAAGTGATACTCATTATTAACAGGTATTATGTTAATTTGATTTGGAGCTAGCCATAAAGGTAAATAACCTTTACATTCTTCGAGCAAAAATGCTGTAAAGCGGTCTAATGACCCTAAAATAGCACGATGAATAACAATTGGTCTTTCTTTTTCACCTTTATCATTTACATATTCAAGTTCAAATCTTTCTGGCAATTGATAGTCAACCTGTACAGTTGATAGTGTAACATCATGTCCAATAGCACTCTTTACCTGTACATCAATCTTTGGGCCATAGAATGCAGCCTCACCTAAAGCCTCATAAAATGGAACATTAAATTCAGTTAACACTTCACGTAAAGCTTTTTCACTTTTCTCCCATAGTTCATCATTACCAAAATATTTTTCAGTATTTTCTGAATCTCTTAATGAAAGTCTAAATTCATAATTATTAAAGCCAAAATCCTTATATACATCTAGTATTAATGCAATAACACCCTTAATTTCACTTTTAATTTCCTCTGGAGTACAGAAAATATGAGAATCATTTTGTGTAAATGCTCTTGTTCTTTCGATACCACAGCAAGCTCCCGAAGATTCATATCTAAAGTCATTTGCAATTTCAGCAATTCTTATAGGTAAATCTTTATAAGAATGTAAGAAATTTTTATATATCATCATATGATGTGGACAATTCATTGGTCTTAAAACATAACTTTCATTTTCAAGTTCCATGGCAGGAAACATATCATCCTTATAATGGTCCCAATGTCCAGATGTTTTATATAAATCCACATTGCCAAGTGATGGAGTCATAACATGTTTATAACCGAGTTTTAACTCTTTATCCATTATGTAATCAGCTAAAGTTCTTCTTAAAATAAAACCATTTGGAAGCCACATAGGAAGTCCTTTACCAACAAGGTCAGAAAACATAAATATTCCTAAATCTTTTCCAATTTTTCTATGGTCTCTTTCTTTTGCTTCCTCTAAAAGTTGTAAATATTCATTAAGTTCTTCTTCAGTATCAAAACAAACACCATATATTCTCTGAAGCATTTTGTTATTGGCATCACCTTTAAAGTATGCTCCAGAAAATTTTAATAATTTAAAATATTTTAATTCTTTTACAGTATCAACATGTGGTCCACGACAAAGGTCTGTAAAATCACCTTGAGAATAGCAAGAAATTACTGTTCCATCTGGAAAGCGATTAATAAGATCAACTTTATACGGATCTTTTCCAAACATTTCAAGTGCTTCTTCTTTAGAAATCTCATGTCTAACTATTCTTTTTCCATCTTTAGCTATTTTTTTCATTTCTTTTTCAATTTTAGGAAGATCTTCCTCAGTTAAAGTAACATCTCCTAAATCAACATCATAATAAAAACCTTCTTCAATAACAGGTCCTACCCAAAACATAGCATTTGGATATAAATGTTTAATTGCTTGTGCCATTAAGTGTGCACAACTATGATTTAATTTTGATAATCTTTCATCTTCTAATATTTTTTTCATTTTCCTTCTCCTTTTCAATTTCATTATTTAATATTTCGATTACTTCATTAAAATTACGATTAAACTCTTCGTCATTTTTATTAAAACTATTAACGTCAATTAGTATTCTAAGAACAATTCGGGTCCGATTTAAATTATATAAATAACTATCATTTACGTAATTTGCCCTTTCACCCATGGATTTAATTGCCTCTTTAATAGAGTTAATTACATAATCTATTGCTGGTGTTTCAAAACTATCTTTCAAATTTTCTAAAACCTCAATACTATTAATCATTTCATTTGTTAATTCTGATTTCATACCAATTCCTTTCTTTATATAAAAAAAGACAGCACCACAAGGAGTTATTTCTAACGGTACCATCCTTTATTTAACTTAATTATATATAACGGCTATTAACCGGGATTTATTAATCCTCTTAAAAAGTAGTAATTATTATTCTCTTTATCAGTTTACACCAAACACTGACTCTCTATAAAAGTTTAAATAATAATCATGTCTTTTCTCATCGATTTACATATTTATATTAGCACTTTATTTATAAATAAACAAGTGATTTTAAACATTTCCACAATCAATTTCTTTTTCAAAATCATAAGTATAATTAATTTTTGGATTATCACCATTAAATTTTGGTAGTTCAATTAGATACAATACAGAATGTTTCTTACACCATCCACATTTGTTATATACCTTAAAATTAATATTAAGTTCATTATCATCTAAATTTACCTTATTTACTAACTTATAACGTTCTTCACTACATTTATCATAATCTTGAAATGATGCAAGATAGTAATTTGTTACAAAATTGTTTGCAGTTAAATCTTTTTTTATACCTAAATCATTTGCAAGACTTTCATATTCACTATAGCTTGTTAAAAATATATCACTATAACTATTTGAGGATTCTCCTAAATCATAGGTTAATGAATTACTTTCTCTAGCAATTTTTACTACATATGATGCAAGTATTATGGCTCCAATACAAGAGGCAAATATAATTAAAAGTTTAATAATAAGTGAATTTCTCATATAATCATCTACTTTCAATAATAATTTTACCAAAAAATAATTAATAATACAATTATTTTAAATCAATAAATATTTAATATAGATATTTTATGAAAAAAATGCTCCACTGGCACAAAAAAGGCCCGTATTTACGGGCTAAAATGTCTATTTGGTGGAGGATGTGGGATTCGAACCCGCGACCCCCTGCGTGCAGGGCAGGTGCTCTAGCCAGCTGAGCTAATCCCCCATAAGACTTAATTATCTTATCATAGATTATTTAGATAATCAAGACTTTTTTTCTTTTTTTATTACGTGAACCATACCTTTTTCAATTTCTTCAAGGGCACGGCCTAAAGGTTTCTTATTTACATACTCCTTTTTATCTAATTGATAATGATAATATTCTAGCATTTGTTTAGACCTTTTAGCGGCAACGTGAACTAGCATATATTTAGAATCAACTATATTAAGTAATTTGTCTATTGATGGATAAATCATATTTAATCAACTCCTTACAATAATATATTACCCAATTTTTATTACTTAGTGCAACAATTTTGCAATTTTTTGACACTTTATTTACACTTAATCATTTAATATTTTGATATCGTACTTTCCATCACTTAAAGTTATTCTTATTTTTTTGTCATTAATCTCTTTTACTGAACTACCAGCTTCATATATTTTTCCATTTTCTGTAGGAAGCAAACCTTTTTGTACTAAATCATCAATTGTTATATAAATTGTTTCTTTACCATCAAATAAATTTTTATTGCTATCAGCATAAACTTCTGCACATTTTTTAATAAGTGTTTCTTGATGAATAGATGCCTCTTTTACTTCATCATAAGAAAATGCATAACTATATTTATTAACAGATACAAAGTAAAAGACTGAAAATATTACTATTACAAATATACTTAAATAAAGTGGTAAATTTTTTATTTGTTTCATACTATACCTTTTTCCTTTTCAATTTCACTATAACCGTTATATTTCCACATTGGTGCTTCATTAATAATTCCTTTTACTAAATCCATAAATTTATTTTTATGTTTTTCATTTTTATATTCAAAATACTTATCAATATTTTTTGATAAATTATCTTCTTTTATAGAATTATCAATTTGAACATCATTTAAATATGGAATAATTACATATTTATAAAATACTCTTATATCTTTTTCATCTAAATAATAATTCTTTTTTACAAATGTCATCAATTTTTTAAATGATTTAAATTTACTCATATATTTATAACTAAACATACTATTTAATTCTTTAGAACTAAACGTTTTATAATTAGATTTTTTATTAGCATACTTTTTAATATCTTTTAACTGAATACCTTTCTCTTTAAGAATTGCTTTATTACAAATATATTTTTCTTTTTTAGAAAAGTAAAGTTCAAATTCTCCATAAAAATTATTTAAAATTGTAAGTCTTTCAAATAACGATTCTTTATCACAAGGAATAACATTATTAAACATTTCATAAAACTTATCATAAGAAAGTACTCCATAGGTATTTAAAAGTCCCATAATTAGATTATATTCTTTTGTGTTAGATTTAATTATCTTTAAAGAATCTTTATCTTTTAAATGATATTTAAAATACTTTTGAATATCTTTAGGCATATAAAATTCATCTTCAGCAACTTTTTTTACCATACCTTTTTTATTTAAATTATTAAGAAAATATAAAAGTAAATAATTTGTTCTAGGTTTAATATGTCCATTACTTTTTAACACTAATTTTAAATTAGTTAACTCATCACTTTGAAATAAATTAAATGAATATTTAGTAATATCTTCTGCACTATTTACAAGAATCTTAACCAAACTTTCTTTCTTACTATTTTTTCTATATTTAATATTAAAGAATATTAAAATTCCTTCAATTTCCTCTTTTGATAAACTATCTAAATATTCACTATATGTTAAACTCATCTTTTTCATAACTACTCCCATAGTAATTATAGCATGATAATTTTTATTTTTGAAGATTTAAATACACTTTTATTGCCAATATTGTATCACTTAATGTAGCATTTATTTCCTTATTATTTTCTAAAAAGTTAATTACTTCATTTTTAGGAATATACATTAATTTAAAATTTTCTTTTATTTCTTCCTCTGTTAGATTTTGCATTTCAATATTTGGTACTAAATCATATTTAATAGCATAATAATTTGTATTTGAATAGGTAATATCACCTTTTTTGGGATAATCTTTATTTATATAATTTGAGGATGCTATTGGTAAAATGTTAGAAAAATCTAATGTAACTCCAGATTCTTCAGCTACTTCCCTAGTTAAACATTGTTCATCACTTTCATCGTTATCAATATGTCCTCCAATTAAAAAATATTTTATACCCATATGACATATTAAAATTTCATCATTATTATTTTCTACAATAAGTTTTGCTCTTCGAGTAACTCGATTTACATCATTCAATGTTAAATTATCTTCATTATGGATAACTTGATTAACTTTCGGAAGTACTTTAATCTCAATACCTAAAATCCCATATTTATTTTCCTCTTCCCTTGAATAATATTTATACATTTCTTCATAACTACCACAACCTAAAGTTGAATTATCAAAATAATTAAATAAATCTTCAAAATTTTTAAAATGGCATAAATTAGTAATTTTAACAAACATTATTTCTAAAGTTGTTATATTTGTAAATTCTATATAATCATTAATTTTAAATAATTTTCTTTTTTCATCATTTAATCTGATTTCTATTTTTTTAGTTCCTAACTTTATCTGATTGAAAGGTTCATTTTGAAGTTTCATTCTATATATCATACTTACCACCTTAAAAAAATTATATAATGGAATAGCAAAAATTACAAATAAAAAGATGATTTAATATTCATCATCGTCATCATCATAATCTAAATCATCTTTATAATAGTCATCTTCATCAGTGGGATTATCTGGGTCGAAATCCCATGGATCATACTCGCCATTTCTTACAAGTTCTTTCTCATCCTCATCAAGTCCATACATATCCATTTCTACCTCAAGTGCATTTTTACGATCTTTTTCTTTTAATTGCTCATTTTTATCAATATTTTTATTAATTCCTTTAAGCATTTCATATATTAATCTTATCATTATTTTTCTCCTATAACTTCAATATTAGTAATATGACTATAACAACTTGGTGCAGAAGTTCCACCATTATATTCAAGTCTTGTTAATCTTAATTTAATTGGATTTCCTTCTGTAGAATCTAATATTTTTTTCGAAGATGTCTCACCAATCTCATAATTTTCTAATTCTTTTCCATCCGAAGAGTTGAAATAATAGATTTTTCCGTTATTAATGCAACCTAAACCAATTTTATCTTTACCACCAAATGTATTACCTGATAAACCTTCTAAAAAGGTTTTAAAATCATTACTTTTTGTATCAACAACATTAAAAAAAACATAATCAAAAGTTTCTTCATTATCAAAATTTTCTATTTTTTCAATTGTTATATAGCCAAGTACATCTACACTTCCAGATTCAGTTGAAATATTAAATGTATCATTTTTACCAAAGTTATCTTCTTTAAGTGGAATCTCATTTTGAGTATTATTTGTATTTCCAAAATCATATTTTTTCTTATTTTTTGCTGAAATAAAAATCATTAGTAAAAGTATAATTAAAATAATAGTTCCAGTTAATAATAGTTTCTTCTTTTCCATTAGTCCTCTCTTTCATTTAATATCTTATTTATATTTAATAATAATTTACTTGTATCATTAACAAATTTTTTCTTATAACTTTCTTTATTTAATTGTGTTAAAATAATCATAAAATAAGGTTTACTTGTTTCAATATAACCTGCTTCGTGATATGCAATATCATACGAACCATATTTTCTAACATAATTATACTTTAATACTCCATCATTTTCAACTATTTTATATGTTGGATTTGATAAATATTTTTTTAATAAATTACCGTAATCATCGTTTCTATCTATGAATTTCTTTACATTTTTCCAGTATATAATCATATCACTACAATTTATTATGCCAAATGAATCAGTTTCTTTGCCAATCATAGTAAATTTTGCCCCTAAAGATTGTCCATACTCTTTTAATGTTTCTTTGCCAACATAATTTACAAGTTTTAAATAAGCCGTATTATCACTTTCCACTAGCGTATATTTTATTAGCTCTTTTACTGAATATTCTTGATTATTTTTTTGATTTTTTATGATACCAGTATCAGGTTTTAATTCATCCATTTTTACTAACAATTTTGTGTTTAAATCAATCTTCTTACTTCTTGCTTTCTCCATTATATATAAACAAACTAAAATTTTTATTGCACTTGCAGCATAAAAGCATATATCTTTGTTGTAGGAAATTACATTACCATTTAAATCCTCATAATAATAGCTTACCTTATTACCCTTATAAGTTTCCTTTAAAAAAAGATTATTTAATTTTTTCATTGCATTAATTAATTGTTTGTTTTTAAAAAGTGAACTATCCATTTTATAATTAGTTTCAATATTGTAATTCATAAAAACCTCCGTACACTACTATCTTATCACAGAAATTACTTTTTTTATACAATTCCACTAACAGTTTAGTTATCTCAACTAAAAAAATATTGTTAATCAAATAAAAATATATTAAAATTATTTTGTAGGTGAAATAAATGAAAAATAAAAAAATAATTATAATATCAAGTATAGTATTTATATTACTAATTACTCTATTAGTTTTATTTTTAGTATTTAAAAAGAATAAAATTAATAAAAATATTGACGAAGAAAAAATTAAATTTGCTGAGGAATATAAAACTACTAAAGATAATGTTTTTACATATCGCACTATTAATGAAATTAATAAAATATTAAAAACTGATACTGGACTTATATTTTTAGGTTTTCCAAAATGTCCTTGGTGTAGAGGTTATGTTCCAATCATTAATGAAGTTGCTAAAAAAGAAGGTTTAGAAAAAATTTATTATTTCAACATTTATGAAGATAGAAAAAATAATACTGAAGAATATCAAGAAATGGTTAAACTTTTAAAGGGATTTTTAAGAAATGATGATGAAGGCAATGAAAGAATATATGCTCCAAGTTTAATAGCGATAAAAAATGGCAAAATTTTAGAGTTTGATGATACAAGATATTGGGATAATAAAAAATATGATTCTGCCGAAGAATTTTGGCAAAGTGTGGATCTTAAACCAATGAAAGAAAAAATAACTAAAATGATTAATGAAGTAAATGAAAAATCAGCATGTACTGCTGATTGTGACTAAGTAGTAAACACTACTTTTTTTTATATCTTTGATTAAATTTATCTATTTGACTTAGTTTTCTTGAATAATCCTTATTAACAATATAGTTTAAATCAATGCTATTTGTATATGTACCCTCTAAAGTTGGATACATATTAATAATATGATCTGTTCCGTGAATAGTAATTACCTCGAATAAATCTGTATCTATTCCACCTGCAGATCCTACACCATCCAATCTAAAAATGTATTTATCTGTAACATAATCATAAAATAATCCTGGTGTTTTTAAGTAATTTGGTAAAATCTCTAAAACTTTTTCTAAAGGAAAATTTTCACTAAATACAGAATTATCTTGAGTTTTTAAAACAAAATGCTTTTGAATATGATTTCTAAAATAATTTTCATTGTAATTTGCTATTTGATTTGCTAAATATCCTGGTATTAATTCACCATTTGAATTACCAGTAAGTATTCTAATATAAAACCATTCACTGGATAGTTTTTCCTCCATAATAAAATCTTTATTATTTGATAAAAATTCATATATAGTTTCATAATTTTGATTATACGCTAATATTCTTAAACGTAAATTAGTTATTTTACGAATATATAATTTACGAACATCTTTTTTTAAATCTTTTTTTATATTAATTTTTTCCTCTAAAAAATTTAAAACCTCATTTGCTTTTTGAATTTCTCCCAAAATAATCAAAATATTTGCTTGCATAATATATCCCCAATAATAATTTGGAAATTTTGTTAAATACTTTTCTATTTCAAACTTTGCAAGCATTGGATTTGCTTTCATTAATTCATTAATTCTATCAATTTCTAATTTATTATAACAATTTATAAAATTCATTTTTTATACCTCATATTAAATTTATCTATTTGACTTAATTTCCTTGTAGGAACATCCTCAAGCAATATATAATTTAAATCAATATTATTATGAAATTTTCCATCTAATGAAGGATAAATAGTTAATATATTATTAGTATTATGAATTGTTATAACCTCAAAATAATCTGCATTTTTATGAAATGCTTCTCCACAGCCATCATATCTAAAAAAATATTTATCTTCGAAAAAACCATAAAAATATTTATTATCTAAATTAATGTTTCTTTTTATTTCCTTTAAAACTTTTTCAAAAGGAAAATCAATATTAAATACTGAACTTATATTTGTATCATATGAAGAATCTTCACTTTTTAAATGTTTTTTCTCATGTTCTAAAAATAATTTTTCATTATAATTAAATAATTGACTAGCTTTGTATGATAATTTACTAATCTCATTTTCATTGATTAATCCACACTTTATTTTAGAAAACAATAATTCTGAAGAAAGGCCACTTTTTCTAATTTTTTCAGGATTATTAATACAATATTCATATAGTTTAGTATAATTTTCATTATATGCCAAAAGTCTTAATAATACATAATTTAAACTTTCTAAAAAATCTCTATATTTATTTGAGTTTTTAAAATTAATATTTTCATATGCAAGGTTACTACCTAATTTTATTATATTTTCTGCTTCCTTTATATTTCCTAAAGTTAATAAAATATTTGCATAAGAAACATAAGAAAAATAATCTTTGGGATATTTTTCAATATACTGTTTAAATTTTTCTGCGGCTAATAATGGATTAGACATAGTTATTGATTTTGAATCACTATATTCCCAACAATTAAAATATTCTTTAGATTTTTTATTTTTATCTTTTTTCACAAAATCCCCCTTAAACAAAAATATTATATTCTAAATATAATATTTAGTCAAATTTTTTGCCTGAAGGTTGTAATATTTTAAAAATCATGAGAAAATTAAAAATATTTAGGATGGTGTTTATGGAAAAATCAAAAGTTTATTATACTAAAGAAATAAGTAGTGATTCACTTATTAAAATATTTAACTCTTTAGGAGTAACCCTTAAAGGAAAAGTTGGTGTTAAAGTATCCACCGGTGAAGATGGTGCAAAAGGATATTTAAAAAAAGAACTTATTGCTCCATTTGTAAAAATAGTTAATGGAACTATTATTGAATGTAATACTGCTTATTCAGGAAAAAGGGAATTTACAATAGATCATTTAAAAACCGCCGAAAAGCATGGATTTACAGAATATGCACAGGTTGATATTATGGACAGTGATGGTGAAATAAGAATTCCCGTAAAAAAAGGAAACCATTTAAAATATGATATAATTGGTTCTCATTTTGAAAACTATGATACAATTATTAACCTTGCTCATGGTAAAGGACATAAAATGAGTGGTTTTGGTGCAAATATAAAAAATCAGTCAATTGGTATTGCCTCACGAAATGGCAAAGCCTATATACATAGTTGTGGTCAAACAGAAAAACTGCCAGATGCTTGGAACGTGAAATATGAGCAAAAAGATTTTATAGAATCTATGGCTGAAGCCGCAAATGCAGTAAGTGATTATATTAAAGATAATAATAAACAAATAGTTTATATCACTGTTATGAATGATATTTCTGTTGATTGTGATTGTGATAAAAACCAAGGAGATCCAGTAATAAATGATTTAGGAATTGTAGCATCTCTTGACCCAGTGGCAAATGATCAGGCTTTCATAGATATGATTTGGAACACAAATGAAGAAGGAACTAAATTAATTAAAGAAAGAATTGATTCAATGTATGGAAGACATATTCTTCCATATGCTGAAAGTCTTGGTCTTGGAAGTACATCTTATGAACTAATTGATATTGATAAAATGTAAAGATATAAAGATTTTTACATTTTTTTATTAATTTATGTTATCATTGTTATAGGAGTAAATAAATATGGACATAGAAATTTTATTAAATTTTAATTATGAACATTTAAAAAATTATTTATTAAATTCAAGTGTTGATGAAAGAAAAAAAGTTTTATCCGATGATAGAATTAAAAATAAACTAATTAATTCTGATTATAAATATGACTTTGTTTTTCTTTCTCAAGAAGATAGTGACATACTTATTTATCTTTTAAATGGTAATGGTATAGAAATATTAAAAAATAATTCTAATTATGATATTTTTCTAAATAGTATTTTAACCTCAGGGAAAAAATATGTTGATAAATTATTTGATAATAAAGACTTTACAAATTTAGTGTTAGAAAATACTAATATTTCCAAAGTAAAATTTTATTATTTAAATAGTAGTATAGCTAACCAAATATATAATAACGTAAATAATGAAAATAAAATTAATTTACTTAGACGTTTAAATAACGAAGCACAATTTTACATAATAAAACATAATGAAATAGCTAAAGAAAATTTTTGGGAAAGTCTTTCTTTATTAAATGGTAAAGCTGCTCAACTATTAATTAATAAAACAAATTATAAACTATCATTTTCTAATTTATCCACAGCAGATTTATATAGTTATTCTAAAAAAGAATTATCATTTCCTCATTATATGTTCGAAGAAAAAAAATTTATTAGTAATATATCAGATAACTATGATATAAATTACACAAGATTTATAATTAATAATTTTAGTAAATATAATGATTTATCAAGCATTGAAAAAAGTAAAAAAGAGATATTGAATGATAATATAAATACTTTAAATAATGAATTATTACCAAAATATGAAAAACTTTATATGATATTAGATTATTTAATTAAAACTGATAAATTAGAGTATGACACCATTAAAGAAAGTATTTATAGTATTTTTGAAAATGAATCAAGTATATTTTTACAAAATTTAAATGCTGATGTAATTACTTGTTTAAGAAGTGATAATAAAAATGAATTATTAGACTTTTTAAAAAAAGAAAGTAATAAAACACTTGGTAATTTAATTATTGATTTTCATTTCAAAGATCATCCACTTAATGTAAAAAAAGATATTAATGAACTTGTAAGTTTTGAAAAATCTGGTGGTAACACCCTTTCAAAAGAGGACTTAACGTTATATGAGCAAATACTTAATATTGATAATCTTTCTTGTAGTGAAAAAGTAAAACTTCATCATACTTTAGCAAATATTAATATGGTAGAAAAATTTTATGATGATATTAGAAATGCAAAAAATAAAATGTATGAAAATATAAATAATGTTATATTAAAAAAAGATAATATTGGAAATTTTAAAAATAATGAATTATCAAATAAATATGGTGTTAATGTTTATACTCTTGAGGGTACTCCTTTCTATGCTCTTGTTAAATCAGTTGGAACACTTAAAGGAGAAATTCTTAGTGAAGTAAAATTACATTCAAGAAAAGATGGTGGTTCATTTTCAATTGACAGTGGTTATAAACTTAATACATTTAATAAACCTAACTACACATATAATTTAGCATATGATGGGTTTTCAAGTGAGCAAGTTGTTCATGCATATACTGAAGATTCATATAGTAATTATGACAGAAATAGTGAAGATACAACACCTAAAATAAATAAAATAATGATGCCCTATGAATTTGTAACTGAAAGTCCATATTATAATGAACTTGTTATATCACAAGTAAATGAGAAAAAAACTACAGAAATGGATGATAGAATACCATTACTTAAACCATTTGCAATATATTGCTATGATGAAATTTGTGCAAATGACATAGAAAGTGCAAAAAGATTAGGTCTAGATATAATTTTAATAAACACAAAAAAATATAATGTTAATATTCAAAAGAAAGATGAAAATTGGTATAAAGATCTTAAAGAAGAAGAATATATTTTAGATCCAATGGAGGCCTATAAAAGATGAAAATAGATTTACATATACACTCAAATTGTTCAGATGGAGTTTTATCTGTGTTTCAAATTATTGATGAAGCAGTTAAAAATAAAGTTCAAATTATTTCGATAGCCGACCACGACTCTATCAAAGGTTACTCAAAAAAACTTTTTGAGTATGCAAAAGAAAAAAATATTACTTTAATTCCTGGCGTTGAAATAAGTACTAAATATCAAGGATTTGGAGTTCATATTCTAGGTTATAATATTGATTTAAATAATGAAAAGTTAAATAATTTACTTGAAAATAGTCAAAAAAATCGTACAGATTATTTAGAAAATGTTGCAAATAAATTAAGAAATTTTGGTTATGAAATTAACACTCACAAGTTAAAAGAATTAGAAAGTGTTACAAAAGCACATATTGCCCTAGATGTTATTAAAAACGAAAATAATAAAGAATTATTATTAAGTATATTTGGCAAAATTCCAAATAAAGGTCTTTTTATTGAAACTCTTTTAAATGAAAAATGTCCTTGTTACGTGAAAAAGGAAAGTATTTCTCCCAAAGAAGTAAGTCTGGTTATTAAAAACGCTGGAGGTCTTGTTTTTATTGCTCATCCAGTTGCATACCATTATGAAGATAATGTTAATGAAGAAACAATCTTAAAACTTGCTAAAGAAATTAATGCTGATGGCATTGAGACTGGTTATGTTTATATTACTAAAAATAATGAAGTTGTAAATGAATCAAAACTTTGGCAAAAATTTGCAAATGAAAATAATCTATTAACCTCGATTGGTTCAGATTTTCATAAAGAAGATGGACTTCATCCCACTATAGGGCTTAATGATTATAAGTTTGAAAATATAGATGTTAAATGGTTAGATAAAAACTAATCATTTTTTCTTGAAAAAGAAAAGCAAATTCATTATAATTAAATGGACACTGAAGGAGGCATTATGAGTAGTTATATTGAGGTAATTAAAATTGCATTATTAACATTTCCATTTTTAGCTTTTTTTATAAGTTTTCCATTTATATTAATAAATTATCATAAATATGGTTCTATATCATCGATGAAAGTTATAATTATTTATACATTTATTTTATATTTATTATGTGCCTATTTTTTAATTATTTTACCACTTCCAAAATACGAAGTTGTAGCAATGCTTAAATCGCCAAGAACTCAACTTATTCCCTTTAATTTTATTAAAGATTTTATAAGAGAAAGTCCTTTTAGATTAGCAAATGTTCATACCTATGTAAAAGCAATTAAACATTCAACATTTTATGTACCACTATATAACATATTTTTAACAGTACCATTTGGAATGTATTTAAGATATTACTTTAAGAAAAACAAATTAGATATAATAATCTATTCATTTTTTCTATCACTATTTTTTGAACTTACTCAGTTAACAGGTTTATATTTTATTTACCCAAGAGGTTATAGATTATTTGATGTTGATGATTTAATTCTTAATACTGTTGGTGGGTTACTAGGTTATTTTTTAGTTAAACCTTTGATGAAAATATTACCTTCACGTGAAGATATAGATAATAATGCTTTAAAAAAAGGTGAAAAAATGTCTAATCTTCGAAAGTTTACTTCCTTTTGTTTGGATTTATTTATCTTTGGTACAATAGAATTAATTTTATATATAATATTTAATAATCATATAGTTTTAATAGTTTTCTTTGTTTTCTATTACTTCTTATTACCTTTTCTTTTAAAAGGAAGTACAATTGCTCAAAGATACTTAAATATTGGTGTTGTTAATTATGATAATAATCCTACTTTATTTTATTCATTTTTAAGAAGATTACTATTTTGTTTATTTTATATTTTTAGTTTCATTATAATTTATAAAATTAATATTGCTTCCTTTTTAAAAGGAATACTTTATATTATTGATTTTCTATATTTTATTATATCTGCATTTAAATATATATTTACAAAGAAAACATTGTTATTTGAAAAAATATCTAAAACAAAACTTATAAGTACAATAAAAAGTAATTAATAAAAATTAATTACTTTTTTTATTTTATATTAAATATCTAACTTAACTCATAATAAATGGTAACAGTTGTTTTTATTATAAAAGCCCATATATTAGGGAAAAAACCTCATTTAAAACATAATCTTTATTTTCTTTTCTATCAAAGGAATTTACTGTTACTTCTTTGTTATAAAATGTATCATTTTTTCTATCATAGACACTTATATAAACTTTATTATCATCACCATAAAGATTATTTGGATCTTTTTTATTAAGTTTTCCTGTTATACCTACTCCGAAATCCGAAGATGTAAACATGGAAATTTTTTTACTCATTTCATTAGCAGTTTGCATACTATAAACTGAATATGTATCAATAATATTTTTATCAACACCCATTTTTATTTTATATTCATTTGAATATGTAACTGCTCCAAAACTAAATATCTTACTTGCATCAGGAATATTTGTTATAGCATTTGCTAATGCCCCTCCACTGCAAGATTCCATTGTACTTATTGTTTTTTTTAATTCAATTAATTTTTTTATTGTTTTTTCTATCATATTACTCCTGTTCATTATCTGTACTTAATAAATCTTTAATATCATCAGCACTTAAATTAGATATTAAATTCTTATCTCTGTCTTCACCTTCGATTAAGGCATCGGCTAAAAGTTTTTTCTTATTTTGAAGTTCCAATATTTTTTCCTCGATTGTACCTTTACATATTAATTTAATTACCTCAACAGTATTTTTTTGACCTATTCGATGAGCTCTATCTGTTGCTTGATTTTCCACCTGAGGATTCCACCATAAATCTAAATGAATTACAACATCAGCACTAGTTAAATTTTTCAACCTTAAAAATATCATTATAATTTTATTAAACAAGCAGCAATGTGTTTACATTTTCTAAATATACCAAAATAACTACATGAACAATAAAGATCATTAATACTTCCGTTAAAAGTATCTATTTGAACACCAGCATTTCCAAAATATGAATTATTATCATTAACATTAAATTCAAAAGTATGCTCATAGCCATTTCGAGTATGTTTAATTAATCTAACATCTCTAACTAAATCTAATCCATTTTTATAATCAAATTCATTTACATATTTTAATATTTTATCTTTATCTACATTTTCATTTTTATTCATAAAACCTCCATATGCAAAAACATTATATCAAACATTTATTCTATTTTAAAGTTTAAATACTTATAATTGATAAAGTTATTAAAGATAAAACTATTAGTATTATTATAAACCATTTTTTATAGGATATTTTATCTTTAAAAACTATATTTGCAAGGAATGTTGCCACAATAATTGAGGATGAAGATAAACTAGATATAATAACTACATTACCAGTTTTAAGAGCAATTCTTAAAAGTATCATTGATATTACCTCTAAAGATTCCATAATAAACACTTCTTTTTTACTTTTAAATTTTTTTAAATTTAATAAATCCATTTTATTAATTAACAAAAGAATTAAAATAATTGAAAATATACTAGTTATACCTGAATAAAATGTTATTGCCATAGTATTTTCTATTTTAAGTGTTACTAATTTGTTAATAAATGTTGCACTACCATTAGAAAATAAATAACCAAATGCATAAATAATTCCTAAATCTTTACCTTTTCTACCTTTTTTATAATTAAGTAATATATTTAATAAAAGAATTATAAATACTAAAATAATTTGTAAAAATTTTAATCTTTCACTTGGTAAAAAAATACTTGATAATATTAATACCCAAATAATTTTTAATCTCATTATTACACTTACTTTAGAAATATTCCCATTTTTTAAAGCAAGTACTGAAAAATAATAACCAATTGTACTAAGTAATGATACTGGTAAAACTAAAAATAAATCTTTTATAGAAAATGAAAAATTACTATTTAAAAGAAATATACCAAGTAAAGTTTCAAAAATTCCAAAAGTAAGGCATCCAAAAGCCCAAAATCTAAGTTCATCTTTTTCACTAGCTTTTTTTTCAATAATATCTAATGTCCCACTTATTAAAATTATAATTAATACATAAATTAAATACATAATATCTCCATTTTTAGTATGTTACATTTTTATAAGAATAACCCCAATTATAATTAGAAAACTAATAAACAATTTAAATAATAAATCTTTTTTATTTTTATCGAAAATATATTCATAAATTGTATTTGTAATCATTGATAATGTTAAAAGTGGAGCAACTACAGAAACAGATCCATATTCATATGCTTTAACCGAAGAAATTAACATTATGGACCAAGAAAATGCTGCGATAATAAATCTTTTTTTATCATATAATGAAAACTCATTTGCTAGTTTTTTAAAACTTAATTTATTAAATAAAAAAATATATATTGAGGGAATAAATACAGTAATAATTGTATAAAATGCTATATTAAAATTACTTGATATATTTACATTTATAAGCATCGCTATTGCAAATAAAAAATTTGATATAAAACACATTATAAAATATTTATTAAAAGAAATTTTTCCTTTGTTCATGCCTAATAAAATATTAGCAAGTATAATAATTACACCACCAATAATCTTTTTTATAACTAGTTTTTCTTTCAAAAAGATAAAACCAAATATAACCAGAAAAACACTTGAAAGTTGCTTAAGCATTGAAAATGTTGAAGGATTAAGTCCATATCTTGCCTCAATATTTAGTCTATCAGTAAATGCATAAATTATTGTAACTATAAAAATAGTTATATAAACATATGGATTATCTGGTAACTTAAATTTAAAAAATGGTATAAAAAATATGGCAAAAAAAGCAGTAAAAAGTTCAAGTAAAACCGTTAATGCACTTGCATCTTTCATATTTCTATTAGCTTTTTTAAAAGTTTGAGCATAGATAAGCGAAAATACTAAGTATATTACAACCCAATAAATATAATTATTCATACAAAATCTCCCATATTATTATAAAACAAAAATATAATATTTTATATAATTTTAAAATTTTTTAATTATATTTACAGTAAAATATTATTTTAACCAAATCTTATATCTAATATCGTGTAGTATTCTTATTATTTCTGATAGAGAAAAAAAGATAATTGCACATATATCAGAAATAGCCCAGTATTTTAATGCAATAATAAAATCAAATTCATCTGTTTCACCACCCATGACAATACCAAAAATAAAACCTAAAGCAATTGTAAGCCATGCAAGAACAAATAATAAACTTGCAAGAAGATTATTATCTCTAAGCATATTTTCATATCTAGAATCATAATTAATTTCTCTATATTCATGACAATTACATTTAGGACAACCATCAGAAATATTTTTAATTAAAGTACCGCATTTTATACAAGTATATTTTTTATTATTTTTATATTCCTCTAAAGAATTATAACTAACCATATATCATATCTCCTTTTCTTAAATAACATTATATCATATTTCTAACTGTCAGTGCATATATTTCTAACTACTGGCTATTATAAAATTAATGTAGGTGATTGGAATGAAGGATAATAAAAGTTTACACAACGATTATTATTACTATAACATTGTAAGAATTAATATAAAAAAACATCGAAAAATGGCTAATTTAACTCAACAGCAACTAGCCGATAAAATCGATGTTTCAATGCATTACATTTCACAAATAGAAAGTGCTAATCCAAATAAATATTTCACTTTAGTAGTTATTGGTAGAATAGCAGATGCCCTTAATATTGATATTAAAGAATTATTTGATGAAGAAAACATTAATAAATAGACTTATAATTTTTTTACATATATAGCATTTAAATCTTTTAAACAAATATACCCACTTGGGGTTTTTGCCCAATAAGATGATTTATTATTTATTATTTCAAGAGCAGTAAAAACTGTTCCTTTTTTGTATAGTGCTAAAGAATTCATATTTTTGTATAAACTATTTTCTTTACCATTTTTAGTAAGTTCAGATACTTTCTTAATTCTAAAATTAGTTCCTGGTCCTGTTCTCACATACATGTTATATAAAGTTTTATAATCTCCTTTAACGTATTCTTCGATTTTTCTTATTTCACTAACCTTTTTAAAAATATATCTTTTATTTTGCTGTTTATAATAATCATTTATAATTAAAGTATTATCCTCCATTACCATATATTTAGTAGGATCTACAGCATTTACTAAACCCCAGTCTCCCCTTACACTTTGCCAGTTATTAACTATACTATTTTTGTTATCGTAAACTGCTATTTCTAAATCTAAATGTGCTTTCACATTTCCCGTGGTACCATCATCAAATAAATAATCCCCTTGATTAAACTTTTGTCCAACCCTATAATTAATTATTTTATTTGGATGAGTCATCATTACAACTGCAAATCTTGCTACTCCATCAGCACAAAGTACCTTTTCATTTGAGGTAAGCCATATTGTATAAGAATTATTTCTTTTTACATAAATTTTAGATACATACCCTGAAAAAGGCGCATATATTTCTCTATATCCTCCCCTTGCGGAAACATCGATTGCTTTTCTATTTTTATGTGAAAAAGTATTTACTCCAAAACCTTGTGTCAAATAATAACTTTTTTTAGGATATTTAAACACTTCCATTATGATCATCCTCCTTTTTATTAAAATAATATGTAAAGACCATTCCTACAATCATTGTAATTGTTTCTGTGGGTATTTGATTTTTAATCGCTAAAAAAACGAACACAAATGTAGCCGCTAAAGTAATAATAGTTTTAACTTGTAATAAACATTTTATTAAGTTTTTCATAATTACCTCCATAATAATTTATGTAAAATTTATGTTTATAGATAATTAAAATGCATTAAATTATGATTAATTATTAGTTCTTTTAAGAAAAATGTTATATAATATTATTATGTAGGAGGGACTATGTTTTTATTTAAACTAGAAAGAAAATTAAAATCATATTCCAGATGGAATAAATGTTATACTAAAGAAGAAAGAAAAATGAAAGCAAAAGATGAAACTATCTATGATTATTTTTACTCTTATGCTAGCCTAAACCCAAAAGATAATGCAATAAATTATTATAATAGAATTTTTTCTTATGAAAAAGTTTTAAAAATGATTGATAAAGCAGCCCAAAGTTTAAACTATTTAGGCGTTGAGAAAATGGATATTGTTACATTACTACTTCCAAATATTCCTGAGGCTGTAATACTTTTTTATGCACTTAATAAGATTGGTGCTGTAAGTAATATGGTTCATCCTCTTTCAAGTAGCGAGGAAATTAAAAATATTTTAAAAAATAATGAAAGTAATATTATCGTAGCAATTGATGCATCTTATGACAAATTAACTGCTATTACCGAAGGAACTAAAGTTACTAAAATTATTGGTGTATCTGCCGCAAATTCATTACCATTATTATTAAAAATTGGTTATAAATTAAAAATGTTTAATAAATATACTATACCATGTAAAGAAAATTTTATAAGTTATAAAAAGTTTTTAAGACATAAAAGACATTTTGAATATAAAAAATATTATAATGTTATTGATAAACCTGCTTGTATATTACAAAGTGGTGGTACCACTGGTATTAGCAAAGGAATAGTTTTATCAAATGGTAACTTTAATAGTTTAACTGTTCAAGAAATAATAATGCTTAAAAAGCTTGAAAAAGGTGATAAAATTCTTGCAATTATGCCAGTATTTCACGGATTTGGTTTAGCACTTAGTGTTAATTCAATGTTATGTCTAGGTAGAGAGGTAATATTAGTACCAACATTTAAAGCATCAGAATTTGCAAACATTATTAATAAATATAAACCACAAATGATTATTGGAGTACCAACATTATATGAGGCTTTACTTCAAAGTGAAGTAAGTGATTTATCTTTTGTAAAATATGCTGTTGTTGGAGGAGATTCTTTATCAAAAGACTTAGAACTAAGAATAAATGACTTTTTCAGAAAACATAATTCTAATGTGGAAATAAGTCAAGGTTACGGTATGACCGAGTGTTTAGCGGGGGCAATTGCAAACTTTGATTATCATTATAAAACTGGTGCAATTGGTATACCAGGACCTGGCAATGATGTTAAAATTGTTAAGCCATTTACTCAGACTGAAGTTAGAAATAATGTTGATGGAGAAATATGCATAAGTGCTCCAACCGTTATGCTTGGTTATTTAAATAATGAAGAAGAAACAAATAAAGTACTTCAGGTACATAAAGATGGGTATACTTGGCTTCATACTGGTGATATTGGTTATATTGATAATGATGGAATAGTATTTTATAAACAAAGACTTAAAAGAATGATTATTTCAAGTGGATATAATGTTTATCCACAACATGTTGAGGAGGTTATTCAGTCACACGATGCTGTACTTACTTGCTCTGTTGTTGGAATACCTCATCCATATAAGGTTGAAGTTCCTAAAGCCTGTATCGTTCTTAAAAATGATGTTATAGATAACCCTATACTTCGTATGAATATTAAAAAATATGTGGAAAGTAAACTTGCAAAATTTGAGTGGCCTTACAAGTACGATTTTAGAAAATCACTACCTAAAACCAAAATGGGTAAAATAGATTTTAAGAAGTTGCAAAATGAAGAATTAGAGGAAAAAGAAAAGAAAGACGCATAATCTTTCTTTTTAATTTATCTTTATAAATTTGGCAAATAGTACTGTATTGGTCGTTATCTTAGTTTCATTATATTCAAACTTCTCTTTAAAATCTATGTCCATATACCATCCTTCAAATACATAACCTGCCTTTTCTGGATCTTTTGGTTTTTGAGTACTTGATAAAACATGATCTTTTAATTCATAGTCTGTTTCATATATTTCTAATGTTGTTGTATCTACTACATAGTCAATATAATATGCTCGTCCTAATGGTTCTTTTGTTAAATCCTTTTCTGGGTAATCGCCAGCTATATATTTACTCAATAATCTCTCATCCATCTTATTTACTTTTCCATCACCAGTTACATCTGCATTTGCTAATACAAAACTATTTTCCATTTCACCTGTTGCTACATATCTTGATAATAATACTAAATCTTTTGCATTTATTGTTCCATCATTATTTACATCTCCATAACTTGCTTTTACAAATTTTGCA
>CABUPU010000015.1 GCA_902493595.1 uncultured Mycoplasma sp. | reverse complement strand
TATACTATATATCTATTATATACCCCCCCCCCTATGTTTGTCAAGAGAGCAAATGTTCTTTTTGCGCAAAAAAACTACAAAACTAATTAAAGTTTTATAGTTGGGTTCTCTCTTTCTTCTTTATCTATTTCAAAAAATAATTCTGGTTTAAAGTTAAAAATGCTTGCAATAATATTTGATGGGAAAACTTCTAAATTGTTTTTGTAATCAAGTACATTTTTGTTATAAATACTTCTTGAAATAGCAATATTGTTTTCTACTTCACTTAAATTGTTTTGTAATTTCATAAAGTTTTTGTTTGCTTTTAATTCTGGATATTCTTCTTTTAATAATAGTATTTTTGGAATTTCATTGCTTAATTTTTCGTTAGCGTTTATGCTATCTTTTTTATTTTCTGCACTTAACACTTCTTTTCTTGCTTCTGTAATTTTAGTTAGTGTATCTTTTTCGTGCTTGGAATATCCTTTAACTACTGATAGTATATTTGGAATTAAATCTGCTCTTTGTTTTAGTAATATATCAACACTACTCCAACTTTCTTTTACATTATTTAATAATTTAGTTAATTTATTAAATTTAAGTATTACATATATTATTGGTAATAGAATTATTATAATTCCTACAATTATATTTATTATGCATTTTTTAATTATTTGTTTTTTATTAGTATTTATATTATCAATTCTATTTATTTCATTTGTTTTTTTATCATTTAATTTTTTTATTTCTGCATCTTTGTTATTTGTAATTGTATTTTTTTCTTCTCTTTTTTTGTTATTTATTTCGCTTTCTTCTTTATATTTTGATGACGTTAGGTTTGATTTTTCACTATGTAAACTAGACCATTCGTCTCTTAATTCATAATATTTTTTGCTTAAACCATTAGTCATGAATTCTTGGTTAGATTCTACATTAATGTCAATAATTTTTTTATTAATATCGTTTTCTAATTCTTTATATTTTGAATTAAGTTCTTCGTATGATTTTTGATATTTTTCATCTATTTGCTCTAATTTTACTTGGTATTTATTATTAATGTTATTTTCTTGTTTAATATATTTTTCGTTTATTTCGTCTATTAGTTTAATTTTATCATCATAAGTTAGATCTTTTATTTTATTTGTTTCATTGATTTTTTTTGAATTTGGTATGATTATAAAATAACAAGATATAAGTATTATTATTAGATAAGTTAATATACTTATTACTATTGATGTTTTCTTTTTCATAATTCTCCTTTATTTTGATTTTTTAATATGTCTCTTGCTGATATTAATCCGGTAGCTGCTGCTGTTACTATGTTTCCTGCTTTACCTGCTCCATCACCTATGAAATATATATCTTCGTTTTCTAATTTGAAATTGTTATTTGTAGTTATTTCGTTACTGAAAAACTTTATTTCTGGTCCATATAATAGTGTTTCATCGTTATTAACACCTGGTATTATTTTATCTAATTTGCTAAGTCCTTCTAGTATATTGGTTACTATTCTGTGTGGAAGTACAAGTGATAAATCTCCTGCTACGCAATCTTTTAGTGTGGGTTCAATAAAGCCCTTATTTATTTTTGGCCATGTACTTCTTCTTCCTCTTCTTAGGTCTTTTAGGGACTGAATTATTGGTTTTGAATCACCTAGTACATTTGCTATTCTTGCTATTGCTTCTCCATATTCTCTTGTGTTAGTTACTGGTTCTGTTAGATTAACTTTTGAAATAAATGCGAAATTGCTGTTATTTGATTTTATGTCTTTTAGTGAATGTCCATTTACGCATATATACCCATAGTAATTTTCTTTTGTTACAAATCCGCCTGGGTTAGTACAGAAAGTTCTTATTTCATCATTGTGTGTATCTGTTTTTATAAATATAGTTGGATCATAAATTATATTGCAAAGTTCTTCTAATATTTCTTTTCTAACTTCTACTCTTACTCCTATTTCAATACTTTGTGATAAATATGGAACGTTGTATTTATCTGCTATTTGTTGTACCCATTTAGCACCAATTCTTCCTGGTGCAACTATTACTTTTTTTGCTAGAAATTCTTTATTTTTTGATATTAGTTTGTAATTTTTATCTTCTTTTTCTATATCTGTTATATCTGTATTTTCTAGAATATCTACTCCATTTTTGCTTAGGTATTCAGTAAAAGCTTCTATATATTTAGGTAATTTATCTGAGCCAAGATGTTTTTGTCTTATTAGTAGCAGTCTTGCTCCATTTACAGTTACTTCTTTTTTTATTTTTTGTGCTTCTTTTACATTACTTGGAAATACTTCACCATCCATACCAAATTTTGTAAATATCTCTTCTGTTTCATCTATTAGTTTATATGCTTCACTTTCTGTCATGTATTTAAATAAATCTGATTTACCTAGTTTTGGAATAAAATTTAGTTTTCCGTCTGAAAATGTTCCTGCTCCACCGTAACCACTCATTATATTACATGGGTTACAATTTATACATTTTCCTGTTTTTGTCATAGGGCAGAATCTTTTTTCTGCTTTTTTGCCTTTATCTACAAGTAGTATCTTTAAATTTTTATTTTTAGTAATTAGTTCATAGGATGCGAATAAGCCAGCCGGTCCCGCTCCTATTATAGCCACATCATACATTTTATACCTCCATTTTAATTATATAATAATAAAATGAAAAAAACTAGTAATGAATACTAGTTTACTACTATATTTATAAGTTTTCCTTTTACTACTATTATTTTGATTATTTGTTTATCAAGTGTATATTTTTTTATAGTTTCTGAATTAAGTGCAAGTGATTTCATTTCTTCTTCCGTAATATCTGTTTTAGTTATTATTTTATCTCTTAATTTGCCATTTACTTGAATGATCATTTCAAATGTATCTTCTTTTGTTTTTTCTTCTTCATATGTTGGATAACTAGAATATACTAAGGAATCTTTGTTTAAAACTTCTTTATTTAATTCTTCTGTTATGTGAGGTGCGAATGGATATAATAATTTGATTAGTGTTTCATAATCTTTTGTAGTTATGTTTTCTAATTCGTAATATGCGTTTATTAGTTTCATAAGTTCTGCTATTGCTGTATTAAATTTCATGTTTTCTATGTCATTTGAAACTTTTTTTATTGTTTTGTTTATTATAATTTCAAGTGATTTTGTATAATTATTATCTTCTTTTACTCTATTTTTTAAGTTATACACTCTATCTAGGAATCTAAATACTCCTTTTATTGCATCTTCATTCCAAGGACATTCTACACTATAATCTCCCATAAAAAGCACATAAGTTCTAAGTGTATCTGCACCATATTCTTCTATTATGTCCAGTGGATCAATTACATTTCCTCTTGATTTGCTCATTTTTTCTCCATCTGGTCCAAGTATTAAACCTTGTGCAGTTCTTCTTTTATATGGTTCTTTTGTTGGGACTACGTTTAGGTCATATAGAAATTTATGCCAAAATCTCGAATATATTAGGTGTCTTGTAACATGTTCCATTCCGCCATTATACCAATCAACTGGTAACCAATATTTTAGTTTATCGTAATCTGCAAAACATTTATCATTTAATGGATCTATATATCTTAAATAATACCAAGAGGATCCAGCCCATTGTGGCATAGTATCTGTTTCTCTTTTTGCATCACTACCACATTTTGGACATTTACAATTAACGAATTCACTAATTTTAGCAAGTGGGCTTTCTCCATTTGTTCCTGGTTCAAAGTTTGTTATATTAGGTAATTTTAGTGGAAGTTGTTCATATGGAACTGGTACTGTTCCACATTTATTACAATAAATTATTGGAATTGGTTCTCCCCAATATCTTTGTCTATTGAATGCCCAATCTTTCATCTTATATTGAACACCTTTTTCTCCAATACCATTTTCTTTTAAATATAAAAGCATTTTTTCTATTGCATCTTCTTTGTTTAAATTATTTAGGAATTCTGAATTTATATGAATACCATCACCAATATATGCGCCATCTTTTGTATCACCTTTTATAACTGGTATAATGTCTATATTAAACTTCTGTGCAAATTCATAATCTCTCATATCGTGTGCAGGCACTGCCATAATTGCACCTGTTCCATAGTTCATCATTACATAATCTGATATATATATTGGTATTTCTTTTTTGTTTACTGGATTTATTGCTGTTATTCCTTCTATTTTAACTCCTGTTTTGTCTTTTATAAGTTGAGTTCTTTCAAATTCAGTTTTTTTACTTGCTTTTTCTTGATATTCTTTAACTGTATTTATGTTTGAAATTCTATCTTTATATTTAGTTATTATAGGATGTTCCGGTGCGATAACCATAAATGTTACTCCAAATAATGTATCACATCTAGTTGTATATATTCTTAAGGTTTCATCTACTTCTTTTAATTTAAAATCAACAAATGCACCAGTGCTTTTACCTATCCAGTTCTCTTGTTGAAGTTTTATATTTGGTAAATAATCTACTTCTTTTAGTCCATCAAGTAATTTATCAGCATATTCTGTTATTCTTAAATACCATACCAATTTTTGTTTTTGAATAATATCTGAATGACATATATCACATTTTCCTCCTTGGCTATCTTCATTTGATAGTACTACTTTACAACTAGGGCAATAGTTAACATAGGTATTGTCTTTAAATACAAGACCTTTTTCATACATTTTTAGGAATATCCATTGTGTCCATTTGTAATATTTTTCTTCTGATGTATCTATTGCTCTTGAAAAGTCAAATGAAAAACCAACTTTTTTTAATTGCTCTGTAAATCTTTTTATATTGTTATCAGTTACTATTCTGGGGTGAGTTTTTGTCTTTATTGCATAGTTTTCAGTAGGAAGTCCGAAAGCATCAAAGCCAATAGGAAATAATACGTTATATCCTTCCATTCTTCTTTTTCTTGCTATAACTTCAAGGCCACTATATGCTTTTATGTGTCCCACATGCATTCCTGCACCACTTGGATATGGAAATTCAACAAGTCCATAAAATTTCTTTTTACTCATGTCATCGCTTGTTTTAAAACTGTTGTTCTTATCCCAATAATTTTGCCATTTTTTTTCGATTTCTTTAAAATTATACATATTTCCTCCTAAAAAAAATCTATAATCTAAGGGTTCAACTTGAACGGTACCACCTTAGTTCATAGATTTTATGCTCTCATTTTATAACGGTTTTATCCGATTTTGCTCCAAGTTTAATTCATAAACTATTACTATTAGTTTACACCTGCCACTAACTCTCTTTAAGTAAATCATTTATTACTATTTCTCTTCATTGCAAAATAAATATGATGTGATTATAATACTTTTTTTGCTTATTTTCAATATTTTTATAGAAAAAATAGTTTAATTGCATTTTTTCTTTATATATAATGTTCCTAATATACTTATTGTTAGTAATATGAATAAGTAATATATATTATCACCAGTATTTGGATTTTTAATAGTAGATTGTACTAATACATAATTACTAAAATGTCCTGTACTAAATGATATATAATTTTTACCTTCGTAAGTTACTTTTTTAATATCATATGTTTCATGTGTTTTTCCATCATCACTTAAATATATTACTTTTAAATCTGTTGTATCTATATTATCTATTGGTATTAATATTTCACTTTTATTATTAAACTCACTAATTACTTTATCTAATATTTTTGAATATAATTTTAAATTATATGAATTTATACTTTCGTATCCAATATTAGTTAAATATTCAATTTCTTTTTCATTTAATTCGTATTTATCTACTAAAATAGATGCATCTAATGGAACGTTACTAGAACCAGTTCTTATAATTATTCCTGTTTTATTATCAATTGATAATATTTTTCCAAATTCATTAATTTTTTCATCAAGTTCTGCTATACCAATTTCATATTCAGTATCATTTATAGTAAGTTTATAAGCTTTCATCATTATTGCTTGTCCATTTTGTTCTAAATATACTCTATCATTATCATTAGCTTTTTCTAATTCTTTTTCAAATGTTGTATTTACCATTTTATAATAATCTTCTACTTTTATTCCAAGCATATTTGGCAAATAATTTGCAACATCTGCATTATATGACTCTTCTAAATCACTTACCTTTATTGTGATATTTTCATCTTTAATATAATTTTTAATTCTATTTTCTAAAACTGTTTTATAATCTTCAATTTTTGTACCAACTGGTACGAAAAACATGTTTGCGCAATTGTAAGTATTAACGCTAAATCCATAAATAATTCCATCTTTTGATATATATGTTACACCTTCTGCAAAAGATATAAAATAATCTCCTCTTCTTGTATCTTCATAACCAACAAAGAAATCTAAATCTGGGTTTTCTTCACTTGCTTTTTTTAATTTTGCAAATTCTTTTATTGCATTATTACCTGCAAAGAATGTTGATGAATCGGATTTGTAATTTATGTAGTGGTTAACCATATCGATATCTGTAATATATACATTTCCAACTAAATTCTTAATTATGTTAGATGCTCTTTTTTGTACCAAAGCATCCCCTTTTACTTCTTCTATAGAACCATTTATTTTAATAATACCGGTATTTTCTCCATTAAAATCAAATATTATTACATTACAAAAATCTTTGTCTGCTATACCTGTATGAGTTTGATTATTTTCATAGATTGTATAAGTTTGACCTTTACGATAACAATCAATATCTATTCCATCTTCATTAGTTAATTTAATTATTCTTTCTATATCACTTCTAATTAAACCATTAAAGAAATATCTTTGTATGTTTTCTTTAACTCCTAACATGGTACCTTTATTTTTTTCTTCAATTAACTTAATATTTTCAGATTGATTAACATATTTAAAATTAAACTCATAATTAGATAGCTTTTCTTTATATGATTGCAACCTTTCTTTACTTGTTAATGCACTTACATTTATTACTGAAAAAAGTGTTACAAGAAATAATAATAACTTAATTTTCTTCATATTCAAACATCTCCTATTCTCAGTTAATTATAATCTGTTTTTATTTGTTAGTCAATCTTCTTGATTATAAATTACAAGTTCGTGTTGGCATCTAGTACATGAAACATAATATAAGTATTTTTCATCATCAGTATATTTGTTATCTTTTTCTGTATATATTATTACTGAATCAAATTCTAAACCTTTTGATACATAGGATGGTACTACTACTAGATTTCTATCAAATATATTTGAATCTGTTTTTATTAAACTAATATCTAAATCATTTTTAAGTAAATTATATATTTTATTTGCTTCTTTATCATTCTTAGTTATTACTGCAATTGATTTATATTTATTTTTTAGGTTGTTTATATTTTTTATTAAATCTTCTTTTATATTTTTTTCTTTTTTAAAAACAACTGGTATATCATTGTTATTTCTTATTGCACTTACGAAATCTAAGTTTAGAATTTTATTTGTATATTCTATAATTTCTTTACTTGATCTATATGTTTTAGTTAATCTTAAATTAGCTGTTCTACTAGTAAATATTTTGTCTAATTTTTTTAGTGTATCGTATTTGTAATATGGATTTATTGTTTGGTTTACATCTCCTAAGATTGTAAATGATGCGTTTTTAAATATCGTCTTTAATATAAAATATTGTAAAGGTGTATAATCTTGAGCTTCGTCTACTACTATTTGTTTCATAATTCCATTATATGGAAATCCCTCTAGTAAACCCTTCATATAAATAAATATTAGTGAATCATCATAATTAATTATTTTGTCATTTATGTAACTGGTATCGATTATTCCATATTTTTTTATAAATTCTTCTGTTTCAAATAAGCCCTTATATATTTTTTTGTAATCTTTAGAAACATTTAATCTTGTTAATAATTCTTTAATATATTTATTTTTGTATTTTCCTCCATCATTATAGTTAGCAATATTTTCACTTATTAATTCTATTCTACCAAATAAAGGGATTGTACTATATCTTTCGTGTAGTAATTTATTTAAAGTATCTATGTCATAATCTTTATATTTGCATTCTATTCCGCTTGTGAATTCTACGTTTTTTGTGAATTTTGCTATATATTCATCTATTATATCCTTAAATTCGTCACTTAATTTTATTTTGGAAAAGTCATTAATGTTTTCTTTTTCATAATATCTTTTTACAAAATTAGTAAAGCTTTCTACACCTTTATACTCTTTTATAAATGAATTTGCAAAATCACTCCAAGTAGTATTTTGAGTATTATCTTCTCCTAATTCCGGAAGTACATTTGAAATATATTCACTAAATACATTATTTGGAGATAGAATTAGAATATCTTTTGATTTTAAATTATTTATTTTATATAGTAAAAATGCGATTCTGTGTAATGCAACTGAAGTTTTTCCAGAACCGGCTATACCTTCTACTATTAAATTTTTATGGGCTACATCTCTTATTATTTCGTTTTGTTCTTTTTGTATTGTATCAACAATATTTTTCATCTTATCAGATGATTCATTTCCTAGCACTTCTTGTAAGAGATCATCTACTATATTTAGGTTGCTGTCAAATACTCTTATTAGTTTACCATCTTCTATTTTATATTGCCTTTTTTTGGTCATAATTCCTTTTATTGTTCCTTCTTTGGCTTCATATTCTGCATTTCCTATTTCACATTCATAAAATAGATTTGATATAGGACTTCTCCAATCATAAATTAGGTGATCGTAGTTTTTATCAAGATATGTTAAACCGATATATATCTTGTCCCCGTTAAAATCTACTCTTCCAAAATAGGGGCTTGATTCGCTTTTTAGTAATTTTTTTAAATACAAACCTCTCATTGTAAGCAATTCAACTTCTAAATCGTTTTCTAATATAGCAGCATTTACTTCTACTTTATCCATTCCTGCTTTGCTATTCCATGTATATTTTTTAAACTCGTTTATTTTTTCTTCTTGTTGATAGAGTGAAACCCCAATATCGCTTATTTTTTCTTTTAGTTCTTTGTTAACTATGTTTAAATAAGCTTTTTCTTGATTTAAATCATTTTCATTTATCGCCATACAACCTCCTACACGACAAAAAGCGCACTTAATAAAAGTCCACCTATTGTTAAAATGTTTTGTAATTTTATTTTACAATATTTTTATTAGTAAGTAAAGTGTGGTATAATATTAATGGTGATTTTATGAAAAAACTTAATCAAGTATTTGATACAGAGTATGAAACAGAGGTTCAAGATATAAAAACAAATACAAAGGAATTAAATAAGGGAGATTTGTTCTTTTGTATAAAGGGATTTAATGTAGATAGGCATGATTATGTAAATGAGGCATTAGAAAAAGGTGCATCTGCGTTAGTGGTTGATCATAAAGTTAATTCGAGTTTGCCACAAATAGTTGTTGATAATACGAATGAAGCGCTTTCTGATATGGCTTTTAAATTCTATGATTATCCAAGTAAGAAAATGACTATGATAGGTGTTACTGGAACTGACGGAAAAACAAGTACATCAACTATACTATATGAGCTTTTAAATCAAGTTAGTAAATGTGGCTATATTGGTACGAATGGAGTTTGTTGTGGAACTTATACTGATAAATCTAATAATACTACTCCTACTCCTGAGCATTTGCATAGGTTTTTAAATAATTTTTATCTAAATGATTGTAAGTATGTTTGTATGGAAGCTGCTAGTGAGGCACTTGCTCAAGGAAGATGTAAAAATATTGAATTTGATTATACTATATTTACAAATCTTACTCATGAACATTTAAATTTTCATAAATCTATGGAAAATTATATGAATGCAAAGTGTATTTTATTTGAACAAACTAAGAAAAATGGTTATTCATTTTTAAATATAGATGATAAGTATTCAGAGGAGATTTTTAAAAAATGTAATGGAAAAGTCATTTATTATGGTAGTAATAAAAAAGCAGATGTTAGGTTTTCTGATGTTGTTATAAATCATGATTATACTTTATTTACTATTACATATAAGGATAAAACATATAAAATTAATTCTCCTTTACTAGGTATGTTTAATGTATATAATTTAACTGCTGCACTTAGTGTATTGTTGATTATGGGAGTTGATATAGATAAACTTGATTATAAAAAATTATATGTGGATGGTAGGATGACTAATATTGATTTAGGACAAGATTTTAAAGTTATAGTGGATTATGCACATACTCCAAATGGATATTTAAATTTATTTCTTCTTACTAAAACATTAGAAGCAAATAAAACTATTATAGTTGCTGGTTCTGCTGGTGAGCGTGATAAAACAAAAAGGCCTATCATGGGTAAAATTCTTGTTGATAATGCTGATTACGTAATATTTACTTATGAAGATCCTAGAAGTGAGGATCCAATCGATATAATAAATGATTTAACTAGTGAGGTAATGGATAAGAAAGATAAATTTGAAGTTGTTGTAGATAGAGGGGAAGCAATAAAAAGGGCTATTGATATGGCCGAGAAAGATAATATGATTTTAATTCTTGGAAAAGGTAATGAAACTTATGAGACATTAAAAGATGGTAAAATATATTTTAATGACATTGAAGAAGCTAAAAAATGTATAAAGGAAAGAAAAAAACTTGAAGTATGAAAAATACTTCTTTTTTATGGTCAATCATTATTACCTCAAATCGTTTTTTTTAATATATTAAAATGAGGTGATAATATGGATACATCATACATAATTGGAATACTTGCAATTGTTGTTACATTTATTTGTGGCATAATTGCAAAGAGGGTTCCATGGTTTAACAACAATTTGATTCCATTACAAAATTTATTAATAGGTTTACTTGCAGCACTCATACATTACTTGATAACAAAAGATTTTTCCTTAGCGCTCACGTTATCGGGAATTACTGCAGGTGGTACCTATGATATTTTACACAATATGAGTAAAATTGATTGGGACAAGTTACTAGATTTAATTAAATTTAATTAAGGAGGTGAATTATGAAACAGTTTGGAATAGATATAAGTACATTTCAAAATGGAATAAATTTGGATAAAGCGAAAGATGAAGGTGTTAGTTTTGCAATTATAAGAGGTGCTTTTACTGGATATGGAAGTGCTAAGGGTAAGGCAAAAGATGACAGATTTGAAGAATTATACAGGAATGCAAAGAAAAGTGGATTAAATGTTGGTGCTTATTATTTTTCAAGAGCAACTAGTTATGAAGAAGGAAAGAAAGAAGCGGAATTTTTATATAATAATTGTTTGAAAGGTAAAACTTTTGAATATCCTATATATATGGATGTAGAAGATACTGTATATCAGAATAAGGTAAGTAAAAATGCAATTAATGATGCAATTAGAGGTTTTTGCGAATATATAGAAAGTGTTGGTGGTTATGTTGGAGTATACTGTAATTTAGATTGGGCCAATAATAAAATGGATTATGGTAAGTTGTCCAAAAAATATGATTACTGGCTTGCCTATTGGGGAAATGAAATGCCTAGTAGAAACACTTATGGAAATTATGGAATGTGGCAATATGGAGGAGAAACTAATTTAATTAGGGGAAATACTATTGCTGGTAAAGTAGTTGATCAAAATTATTCATACAAGGATTATCCAAGTATTATGAAATATAATAAATTAAATGCATGGGATGATAGAAATGAAGTTAAGGAACCAGAAAAAACTCCTATTACTTATATAGTAAAAAGTGGAGATAACTTATCTTCAATAGCTGAAAAATATAATACTACATGGCAAAAAATATACGATGATAATAAAGGTATTATAGGTAATAATCCAAATTTAATATTTAAAGGACAAAAGTTGATTATAAAATAATAAAAGCTTCTTTTGAAGCTTTTTTATTACTTATTTATCTTTAAATACTCTTCATATGTAGTCATTTTATCTATATATTTGCCATCATCTTTAAACTCTATTATTCTATTTGCAACAGTTTCCATTAATTCATGATCGTGAGTACTAAATAATACTACACCCTTAAAATTAATAAGTGCATTATTTAAACTAGTAATTGTTTCTACATCTAAATGATCTGTTGGTTGATCAAGTATAAGTGTATTAGCACCACTTAACATCATTTTTGATAGCATACACCTTACTTTTTCACCACCTGATAACACATCAACTTTTTTTAATGCATCTTCACCACTAAATAACATTCTTCCCAAAAATCCTCTTACGTACTCTACATCATCAACATTAGAATAACTCATAAGCCATTCAACTATATTTTTACTACTTTTAAAATAATTATCATTATTATGTGGAAAATAAGATAATAATACTGTATTCCCCCAGATCACTTCTCCAGAATCGGGTTTTATTTCTCCACTTAATACTTTAAATAGTGTTGTTATTATTATTTCATTTCCAATGAATGCAATTTTATCATAATTGTTTATAGTTAAGTTTAAGTTATTTATTAATTTTATTCCATCTACACTTACACACAGATTCTTTGTAGTAAGCACATCTCTTCCTAGTGATTTTTCTTCTTTAAAGTTGATATATGGGTATTTTCTACTAGATGCTTTTATATCATCAAGTACTATTTTATCAAGCAATTTTTTTCTTGATGTTGCTTGTTTACTTTTTGAAGCATTTGCGCTAAATCTTGCAATAAATTCTTGAAGTTCTTTTATTTTTTCTTCTTTTTTCTTATTTGAATCTCGCATTTGTTTTTGAATAAGTTCACTTGATTTATACCAGAAATCATAATTACCTACAAATAGCGTAATTTTTTCATAATCTATATCCACTATATGCGTACATACTTTATTTAAAAAGTGTCTATCATGGCTAACCACTAATATTGTATTTTCGAAATTTATTAGAAACTCTTCTAGCCATATTTTTGCTTCTATATCAAGTCCATTAGTTGGTTCATCTAAAAGAAGAACATCTGGATTTCCAAACAATGCTTGTGCAAGTAATACTTTTACTTTTTCTTTAGTTGGGATTTCTTTCATAGTTAATTCGTGAAGTTGAATATCTACACCTAAACCACTCAAAAGAATAGCAGCATCACTTTCTGCTTGCCATCCATTAAGAAAAGCAAATTCACTTTCTAATTCTCCTAGTTTTATTCCATCCTTATCAGTAAATGGTTCTTTTGTATATAGAAAATTTTTTTCTTCTATTATTTCGTATAATCTTTTATTACCCATTATTACTGTATCTATTACTCTATAATCATTATATAAATTATGGTCCTGTTTTAATACTGAAATTCTTTCGTCTTTTCCTATGTTTATTTCACCACTAGTTGTTTCTATTTCTCCACTTAACAATTTTAAAAATGTTGACTTACCTGCTCCATTCGCTCCAATTATTCCATAGCAATTTCCTGGTGTGAATTTTAAATTTACTCCTTCAAATAAAGTTCTTTTCCCAAATCTTAATGAAACGTTGTTAACTGTTATCATAATATCACGTCCTTAAACACTAATAATAAGTATAAAGTAAAACGGGAAAAATGTAAACTGTTTAGTTTACATTAATATTTACTTTATTGCTATTTGTTAATATAATTTAAAACCTCTTCTTTATCACTAAAATGATGTTTTATTCCATTTATAAGTTGATATTCTTCATGACCTTTTCCAAGTATAAATAAAATATCTTTTTTATTTAATAAATCTATACCTCTTTTTATTGCTTTACTTCTATCTAATATTACTTCATAGTTTTCATTTATTATGCCGTTTATCATATCATTTACTATTTCCATCTCATCTTCATTTCTAGGATTATCATTAGTAAATATAACATAATCACTTAATTCTGTTGCTATAATTCCCATATCTTTTCTTTTTGTTTTATCTCTGTTTCCACCGCAGCCAATTATTGTATATATTTTGTTTTTTTTAAATTTAATTGCGTTAGTAAGTACATTTTTAACTGCATCTGGTGTATGAGCATAATCTACAAATATAACATTTTTCTTATATTTGATCATGTCTAACCTACCACTAGGAAGTTTAATTCTTTTAAAAAGTTTAATAACTTTCTTTATATTGTATCCCATATTTACCAAAACTATAATTGCTACTAATGAGTTATAAATATTATATTTACCTATTACATTCATTTTAACTTTATAATTTTTATTATTATATCTTAATTTATATATAGTTTTATCTAGTTTTAGTTTATATTTTATTATATTAAAATCACTTTTAGATTCTCCGTAAGTAATAGTATTATCTAATAAGAAATTATCTTTATATTTATCATCAACATTAGTAATACTAATTGCATCTTTTTTTAACATATTAAATAATTTTTTCTTGGCGTTTAAATAATTATCCATAGTTTTATGAAATAATAAATGATCAACTGTAAGATTTGTAAAACAAACGTAGTTAAATTTTAATCCATGTACTCTATCTAATTCAAGTGCATGACTTGATACTTCCATAACTATTACATTTACACCTCTACTTTTACATTCTAAAAACATTTCATATAATTCAAGTATTTCTGGTGTTGTATTATTTAAATCTCTTTCTTTTTTATCTATGAAAAAACCAATTGTTCCTATGTAAGCACATTTAACATCTAACATTTTTAATAGTTCATATATAAAATAACAAGATGTGGTTTTTCCATTAGTGCCTGTTATTCCTATTAATGTAATATCTTTTATTTTATTGTAGTAATTGGTATCTAAATAATTATTTAAATATTCTTTTGTAGAAGGGACAATAATTGTTTGTACGTTATATTCACCATGTTCACATATTATTTTTTCTGCACCATTTTCTATTGCTTCTTCTATATAATCATGCCCATCATATGTCATTCCTTTTAGTGCAATAAAAGTATCTCCCTTTTTTATTCTCTTAGAATTTGTTTTTATATTCATATTCATCACACTGTAGTATATGAAAAAACATGAATAATGTTTAATTTATTCATGTTTTTTGTCTTTATTTTTTTCTACATTCTTTGTTTTCTGTTTTCTTTTATTATTATTTTTTAATTCAATGTTTTCATTTGTTTCTTTTTCATTTTCCTCTACAATAACTGCATCTTTTATTTCATTAGTTTTAGTTTCTTCTACTACTATTTTTTTATCTTTTAGCATTTCTGGTTGTTGATTTGTTAATCTATATGCAACTAGTATTATAAATGCTGATACGATTGTTATTGCTTCTCTTTCTATGAATGGCAAAAATTCTATTTTGCCAAATATAAATGTAATTAGTAACGTAATAATATTACAAGCACATGACATAAGTAAATATACAATTATGAAATTTACTATATTAGTTCTTTTATCGTTATCTTTACTTAATACATTATGATTGCGAATGAATAAATAAGATAATATATATACTGGTACATTTGCTACTAATAATACTACAAGTGCATATAATGAAAATTCTTTATATAAAAAGTATTTAAGAATCATTGAAAATAACTCTAGGAATGCTCCTAATATGTTAAATGTAAAAAATAAATTAAATGCTTGTTTACTTGTTGCATATTCATTACTATATAAATCTACTTTATCACTATTTAAAATAATTAATCCAATACCCATTATTGCAAATGCAATGATAGAATTTAGTGTATCATAAATACAATCTATCTTTGTATATTCTTTTATTTCTGCAAAATTTCCTGTTAATAAGCTTACTCCAAGTGATAATCCACTTAGAAGATATAAAGCCATAAATACTATTATAAGTGTGTTTGAACATTTTTCTACTTTGTTTTTACTTTGTATCATTTAATCACTTCCTTAATAGTATTATATACATTTTATTTATAAATATCAATACAAATAAAATTGTGTTTGTTACTTATGCTCATTAAACTCTTTACAAAAACCCATTCCATTTTTTACTTATATCATACTATGTTATAGGAGGTAATTATGAATAACGTTAATAACATGTATTATGAAAATTACTATAATGTTAATGATGCGACTGACATTGAAGAAGATAAATTAATACAAAAAAATCTTACTAGTGTTCAAGAGGGGTTTAAAAGAGGTAATATATTTACAAATATTTATTGGCCTTATAAGAAACAAACATACAATTTTGTGCCTAAAAACGAGAGACAAAAATTATTATTAGAGATAATGAAAAATGGTTTTTATGCTCATGAATTGAATTTGTATTTAGATAATTTTCCAAATGATAAGGAAAGAATAAATTTATATAATCAGTATGATAAGAAAACAAGTGATCTTATTAAAGAATACAATAATAAATTTGAACCGTTAACTCTTACTGGAAATGAATTAAAGGAAGTACCTTGGGCTTGGGAAGATAGTCCATGGCCATGGGAAGGAGTGTAAAATATGTGGGCTTATGAAAAGAAATTGCAATTTCCTATCGATATTAAAAAGAAAGATTTAAAAATGGCAAAAAATATTATTACTCAATTAGGTGGTGCGAATGGTGAATTGGGAGCTTCCTTGAGATATCTTAATCAAAGATATACAATGCCAGATAATAGAGGTAAAGCATTGCTTACTGATATAGGAACTGAAGAAATGGCACATGCTGAAATGATATCTACTATGATATATCAATTAACTAAAGGAGCCACTCTGGAAGAAATGAAGGCAGCTGGATTAGAAAGTCAATATACTGAACATGGTTATGGTATATATCCTACTGATTCGAATGGTGTACCATTTACTGTTGCATACTTTGCTGTTACAGGTGATCCACTTGCTGATTTAGCAGAAGATATGGCAGCTGAGCAAAAAGCAAGGGCAACTTATGAGAATTTAATAAATCTTACAAATGATCCTGATCTTTTAGCACCTCTTTCATTTTTGAGGCAAAGAGAAGTTGTTCACTATCAAAGATTTAAAGAATTGTTTGATGAATATGTAGAAAAAGGATTACAATAAGTAGAGAAATCTACTTTTTTTCTAAAATGTATTGACTTAACTTAAAAAATACGTATAATTAAAAGTGCCTACTGATGCAGGTGTAGTTTAATGGTAGAACTTTAGCCTTCCAAGCTAACCACGTGGGTTCGATTCCCATCACCTGCTCCAGATTGATAGGAAACTCGAACTTTTCGAGTTTAAGTAATACAGACTAACTAGAAATAGTTAGTTTTTTTGTTATATAAAGAAGCCCCATTTATGTTAAATATAAAAGCAAAAGAATTAAAAATATAACAAGTACAAATGTTGCTTATGTAAATACCTTTAATATAATAGCAGGTATTTATTTCCGTTTATCAAACCTAGATACCAAATTAATTTTGCTTTCAAAAAAAGACTAGTTATATTTCAAACTAATCTCAATAGCAAATTGTAATTTATTTAACAATATAATTATTTATAAAAGCTTAATACTTGATAATGATAATAATCGTTGTTATCTAAATAATAAGCAGAGATGCCTTTTCCATGGTATGCAGTTTTACCAGAAGTTGATTTAGTTTTTGCTTTCTTTAATAATTACACCATCACCATACTTGCTAGTTTTATGTACATGGATAACCATATAATCATCAAATACTATTCAACATTCTTTAAAGATTCAACCATATCAATATTTTTTAAATTAAAATGGGTCACAACAATAACAATAACAGTAAAAATAATAGTAATTAAAGCTGAAAAAACATAACTTAAAAGAAACACTTCTCTATCAAACATTAAATAATCAGGTTCACAAGTAGAAATAATATAATGACATAAATAAGAGCCAGATGAAAGACCAATTAATATGCCAAGTATTGTCAATATAATAGTTTCTCTATTTATATATTTATCAACTTCTCTAACATAAAAACCTAATACTTTAAGTGTTGCTATTTCCCTTTTTCTTTCACTAATATTTATATTAGACAAATTATATAAAACCACAAAAGCTAACATTGCTGCTGCAATAATTAAAATAGCCACTATAGAATCAATAGATGATAACATATCATTTAATACATCTTTTACATCACTATTATTAATAATAGAAACAGCATCCTTACTAGCAATATACTTCATATCAAAATCATTACTATCATCTGAAATACTCTCATTTAAATCTATTAGAAAAGAATTTACTTTATAATTACCAAACAAACTATTATAAGTATTCTTATTTACATACATATACTGATTAATATAATTTTTAACAATATAAGATACTTTTATAGTATAACTATTATTTTCATTATCAAGTAAAGTAATATCATCTCCGATAGATACATTTAAAAGTTTCGCAGTTTTTTCACTAATTACACAACTATCATCTAATATATCATCATAAATATTATCTTCATTCTTATAATCAATTAAAGAAACAACCTCATTAAACCTATTAAAATCATTTGGTACTATCAAAGATACATCTTGTTTTATATCACCATTTAAAACACTAATACTTTGATAATTAACATCTACTGCTTTATTAACAATTTCTTCATTATTAATTTTATTAAGTAACTTTTCATAATCACCATTTTCATTTATAATCATCATTTTATCATATTTAAATATTTTACTATATTGATAATCATTTATATTTTTAATAGAATCTTTTAAACCAAAACCTGCCAAAATAAGTGCTGTACATCCAGAAATTCCAAAAATAGTTGTTAAAACTCTAGATTTATATCTAAAAATATTTCTAATAGTTATTTTATCAGAAAATTTAAGTCTTTTCCAAATAAATGATATTTTTTCAAGTAATATTTTTCTACCAGATTTAGGTACTTTTGGTCTCATTAAATTGGCAGGAACATCTTTTAAATTATAAATACATATAAAACATGCTGTACCACAAATACATAATATACATATCCAAAAACCAATCATATTATATGCACTATTAATTGAATATATAAATATCGGTATATTAAATAATTTTCTATAAATATTCCAAATAACATAAGGAATTAAATAAGAACCAATAAAAACACCTAAAATACCCCCAATAACAGTTGCTAAAAGTGAATAAATAACATATTTTAAAGTAATATAAAAATTATTATAACCCAAAGACTTTAATGTACCATTTTCAGTTCTATCTTCTTCAATCATCCTCATCATTGAAATAAGGCTAACTAAAACAGCAATTACAAAAAATATTAAAGGAAAAACATTTCCTAAATTCTTTACATTATCACTTGCATTAATTAATTCTTTATATGAATTATTATCTAACCTATCATAAAGATACCAATGTGGTTTAACTACTTCATTTTCATTTATACTTATGCCATATAACTCATTATATTTTTCATCTTCTCTTTCTTTTTTTATAACATTTATCTTTTTAATAGCATCATCAATAACATTTTTATATTCTTTACTATTAGTTAGCATATTTTTAGTATTATTTAAAGTTATATAAATAGCACTATAATAATCACTTTTTAATACATCTTCCAAAGTATAAGCATAATAATTAACTTTACCACTACCTAAATTAGTACTAGGTCTTTCAGAAGAAAAATACAATGGACTTATAACAGTTCCTACTATTTTTTTATTACTACCCAAAATATTAATAGAATCCCCAATACTTAAATTATTATCTAAAAGCATCTTTTTTTCAACAACAATTTCATTATTACCATTAGGTAAACTACCATCTTCTAAATAAACTTTATTAATACTATTATTTAACCCCATTACTTTAACAACATATTGTTCATTATTTAGCTTTAAATAAGTATCTGTTTCATATGAACCTATTACTTTATCAAATCCACCTATTTTAGATAAACTATTTATATCTTTATCATCAAGTCCAAGATTAGAAACAACTTTTATATCATAAACATTATTATCATCATAAAATTTATCTAAAGTTTTAAGCATATCAGGGCTACAAGCTTCAATCCCTGCATAAAAACCAATTCCAAGAAGGGCCATAGATAATAAAGATAAAAACCTTTTATAATTTTGCTTTATCTTCATAAATATATGTTTAAATAACATAGTTTTCATTTTACCACTCTATATCCTTTATATCCATAGGTTTTTCATTAATAACAATATCACTAACAGAACCATTTTTAAACTTAATAACTTTATCAGCCATTGGACTAATCGCAGAGTTATGTGTAATAATTACAACCGTCATATGTTCTAATCTACATGTATCTTGAAGCAATTTAAGTATTTGTTTACCGGTTTTATAATCTAAGGCCCCAGTAGGTTCATCACATAACAAAAGCTTAGGATTTTTACAAATAGCTCTAGCAATTGCAACCCTTTGTTGTTCTCCCCCACTAAGTTGAGCTGGAAAATTGTTCATTCTATCTCCAAGTCCAACTTTATTTAATATTTCCTCTGGTTTTAAAGAATTTTTACAAAGCTGAGTGGCAAGTTCTACATTTTCAATAACAGTTAAATTTTGTATTAAATTATAAAATTGAAAAACAAAACCAATATCATTTCTTCGATACTTTATTAAATTCTTACCAGTTAATTTGTTAACACATTTGCCATCAACATAAACATTTCCACTTGTTAAAGTATCCATACCTCCCAAAATATTTAAACAAGTTGTTTTACCAGCCCCAGAAGGACCTAAAATACAAACAAGTTCTCCTTGTTCAATTTCAAAAGAAGTATTAGATAAAGCTTTTATTTCAACTTCACCCATTTTATATACTTTATTTACATTCTTAAACTCTATATAAGCCATAATAACCCTCCATTTTACTTATTTAAACTATTTTTAACAGATTCAGCCATTTTTCTTTTTTCTTTCGTAGGAACAAACTTTTTAACAACTGAACTTTTTCTATTGTTTTTAAGTCCTATATAAGCAAAAATACTAAAACAAACAGCACCGATAAAATTAACAAATAAATCCTTCATCGTATCATTTAAACCAATATCTAAATAACCATCATTAACAGTATAAAGTAAATTACCATCAGTATCATATATTAAAGTTTTACCAATATTATCTAAAATAACAGGTTTATTTTCACCACTAGGATTCATTGCAACCGAAGATACACTTGTAATAACAGTATCTTTTTGCATATCAAACTTTAAAAATTTATCTCCACCATATTCAAAAAACTCCCATAAAGTACCAATAGTCATTGAAAAACTAAAAGCAACTAAACACAGATAAAATGGGGATAAATTAATATCTTTACTATTTTTATTAAGTAAATCCACTAATGAAAAGCCAACCGCCGTGGCTAAAAAACCATTAATAGTGTGCAAACAAGTATCCCAATGAGGAATTATACCATAAAAATTATTTATTTCTCCAAGTATTTCTGAAGAAAAAATAAACAAATAAATACTAATCTCTAAACCATCAGGTAATGTTATTTCATATTTATTTTGAATAAATAATGGAGCAAATAATAAGATAAGTGATAATAAACAGAGTAAAGCATTATTTAAATTTCCTCTTAGTATTTGTAAAATCATACATAATATAACCAAAAATCTTAATATTAAATATATAGCTAAAGAACTTCTTTTAGTTTCTTTATAAGCCATTTTTATTAATTTTTGTACATTTAGTCTTTTCTTCATAATAATACTTTCCTTTTATTTAGCACATATACTTTGTGTTTCAAGTGGTACTTTATAAGTAGCTATATTTTTACTATCATCAGTGGCATATATAAGCAAATATAAACTATTATGTTCATCACATGTCTTTTTATATCCACCAACTTTAATTACATTTTCTAAAAACTTTTCTAATTTAATTTTCTTACCATCACTATATTCATAAGAACTAATCCTTTTTTCTATATCTCCATGTGACTCATATAACGTACATTCTATTTTTTCATATTCTTTAGTATCATCTCCGGCACAATACTTAATATTGGTAATATAAATAGCACTTTTCTTATCATTATAAGCAATACTACCAGAAATATTAAAAGCATCACAAGTACTAGATATTGTTTTAAAACTAAAATCATCAGCACCTATAATTATGTATTTCTTATTATTTTTTTTATTTTTCATAACGCACCTCACTATAAGAATTATATCATATGTAATAAAGATTTTGTATAATTTCATTTTAAAAAAACAAATGATACAATTAATTTATCAGAGAGATTTAATCAAATCTTATAGTCTTAATTTCGTAAACGTGCATAGTTAAGGCTCCATAAAATAATTCACGTCAGATAATGACGTTTTTTTTATACACTAAATTACCTCTTCCATCCCAACAAAAACTAAATTTGTCGTCATTTCATAAAAATTAAATTATTAATGATTAAAATTATCGAAAAAAACAAATAACAAAAAAACAAGACCTGAATAAGACATGAAAATTAAAAAACCTACAATTTATTTTTTTTAAAATTAATTATATCTTCTTTTATAAAATTCCATCTAACACAAACAATATATCTATCTTTATCATTTTTAGAATCACCATTAATATTACGCTTTTTTGGACAAATTGTCATACAAGCAACATGTGGGGATGTAAAATCCAAACATCTCTTAGATAATATTAAATCATATTTCTTTATCCAAACATAATCATTAACTGTTCCACAAATCAAAACATCAATATCATAATCAGAATTCCTGCCACGTACAATAAATCTATCAATCATATCAACTATCAATCTTGTTTTATTTATTTCATTATTAAACATATCCAAATCATTTTGATGAAATAACTTATATTCTTATGAACTTAATCGTTTCGAAAAATCAATATTTCCTTCTCCATCCCTCGCATAACCATAATGATAATTCACATATTTATCAATAACTTTATAAGGTATACCAATATTTCCTAAATATCTCTTAAATTCCTGAATTTGTTCATGATGTACTGAATTACTATTTCCACATTTTAAACTGACATTTTTTACATAATTTTTAAACTTAATAAAAATATCTGCTTTTTGTACCATTTTATTTTTCCAACACCTAATTTTTTCACTATCATCAATAGTCAAAGGAAATAAATCAGTTAAAAAATTTTTAGAATTCTCATCTAACTGAGAAAAATATTTATTATTAAAAAGTTCTACAAAGTCATACTCATTTTAATATCCATAATTCATTTTATCTCCATTTCTATTTTAGCAATTTTTTATATTTATTACTTTTATTAAAAAATATTTCGCAATTCAATATACTATCATATTAATTTAAAATAAAGAATTAAATTTAGTATTACTTATAATAATAAATACAAATAAAAAACTATATTTTCCATTTTGTCGGATAAATATAATTTATTTTTTCCTTCTTTGGTGAATAACGCTTTTTAATTTTAATTCTGTTAGACTTTAAATCAGGTATTGCTTGTCTACAATATTTATCTAGTTCACAAAATATATTTTGACAATCTATAAGTTGTAATGGTCTATTACCAATTCTTTTAAAATCTAAATTAAGTCTTTTAAATTCTTCATCTTGATGTTCGTACATGTATTTAATTATATCTTCATTACTCATTTTACCTTTATCAATGAAGCATTTTTTGATTCCGCGAAGTGATCCAGGTCCAACAACTGTAAATTCGTCTTCTTGCCAATTTACAACTTCACTATAATTTATATCAGTCACTAATTGATAAGCCATGAAGTTTCCAATTAATGGATAACTTTTAATTATATTAAATGCCTCTTCCATAGTTTTGCATTTAATTATTTTATTTTGTATTCTATCCTCATTAAACATTTTATTAAGTAGTGCTAAATGATTATCGTGCTTTCTATCATATCCAAATGCTTTATTAGCACAACTTATATAAGCATCATTATATATTTTAATACCACTAGATATAGCATTTTCCAAAACTTTGGAATAATCTTTTACATTAAATGTCTTTAAAGTAATATCTTCAAAATTATTTAATAATAATTCCCAAGTAGATTCTTTGTTGAACAACTTAAATAATAATATTCTAAACAACATATCTTCATCAGAATACTTTTTATCATTGTAGATAACATTTCTTAATAAATATTGACTAACTCTATCATTAACTCTATAACTATTACAAAACTTATATTCTTGTAATATTTTATCTTCAGTCCATGGAGCAGATTCTCCATTTATTTTTTTCCAAAATATATTTTGTCTTTCACAAGCAAAATACCAATATAAATCATATACTTCTTGTCTTTCCTTCATATATCTACCTCATACATTTTGGATCTCTTGAGTTAATACATCTTTTTAAAGTTAATACCTTATCATCACTTTCAGTATAATTAGCAATTATCTTTTGTCCTATACAACCACTTTTACATTTAGAGTATTGCTCACAAGCAGAGCAAGAATTATCAGTATTTAATTTTCTAATATTGCTAAAATACTCTGAATCATACATTTCCATTAATGAGTTTTCTCTTATATTTCCACTAATACCTAATTTAGTAAAATATTTAATAGAATCACACGGATAAGCTATTCCATCAAATCCAATTATCATTATTTCATCTGCAATAATACATGGTGTATTTTCAATGCCAAGTATATTCCAAGGAGTACCTAATCTAATTTTATCTTTATCATTTGAATTTAAATAAAGGTTTTTAATTGCTAATAATTCTTCTTTTGATAAGTCCATATCGGTAGTTCCTTTGCCATGTGGAACAAATCTTAATAAACTAACTCTATCAAAATAACTTCTACTTTTAAATGTTTCAACGGTCTCATTTACAACTTGTTCTAATCTAGAAAAAGAATCTTTTGAAACAGTATAATGAAATCCTAATCTTGCATTATTGTTTTCAAATACTTTATCAAAGAATTCAGTTTTATCATAAACAGAAATATCTTCTTCATCAGATAGTGAATCAGCAAGTGAATACACTATTTTATTTAATCCTAAATCAATTAATTGTCTATATTTATTTAAAGTATCATCGGTTCTATATGCAAATGTATAAATAGTTGATTTCATTCCTAATTTTGAAGTTAATTCTACTAGTTCTGGTAGTCTATCATACATTAAAGGTTCTCCACCAGTAAAAACAATAGTATCAGCTCCCATTAACTTTGCTTCTTTAATTATTCTAGATACATCTTCAAAATCTAAAATCTTTAAATTACCAATACTACTAGTAGCATTACTAGAACAATGTTTACAATTTCTAGAGCATTTATTAGTTAATTCAATTTTTACTTCTTTAAGCATACTATCATCCCCTGAATGAATTTCTAAATATATTATACCATTTATTTACTCAAATTTCTTTAAAGCTATTTAATATTTTAGAAAAATATGTTATTATTATTTTAGTGATTAGTTGTTGATCAACTTTTACTATTAGGAGTTTCGAATAACCTTTGTTATCGCTCCAGATTGATAGGAAACTCGGAAATTAACTTCTGAGAGTAATAAATGCTAACTAGAAATAGTTAGTTTTTTTGTTATGTAAAGGAGTTGATTATATGTTAAATATAGAAACAAAAGAATTAAAAATAAGTGATAAATTAAAAAGAAAAATTGAGATGATTGGAAGATTTACTAATACTACTCCAATTATAAATAATGGTTCAATTAAAAATATAACAGGTACAAATGTTGCTTATGTTATGCCACATATTATAGTTATTAAGAATAATAAATACCTAATGTTTGATGAATGTGATGATGTTTATGTAAATACCTTTAAAAACAAAATAGTATTTAAAGATTTAGAAGATTATATAAATAGTCATTAAAAATCTTTTTAAATGTTAGACTTCGTAAAATTAACTTTAAAATGTCAAACAAGTGAGAGGTGTCTTTTAAAATATCTATATTTTAGACTACACTTTTCAAGCTTAAAGTGCCAAACATATGAGAAGCATATTTAAATTTTTTAAAATTTTAGACTTAACTTTTCTCATTTAAGATGCCAAACATATGAAAGGAGATATTTAAAAAATATGAATAAAGAAAATAAAATAGCAGGTATTTACATTAGGGTCAGTACAGAGGATCAAGCTCGTGAAGGTTTTAGTTTAGGAGAACAAGAAGAAAGATTAAGAGAGTTTTGTAAGTTTAAACGATATGAAATATTTAAAGTTTATAAAGATGCAGGAATCAGTGCTAAAAGTGATAAACGGCCAGCATATCAAGAAATGCTTGAGGATATAAAAAGCAAGAATATTAATGTAATTGTAGCATTTAAACTTGATAGACTTACTAGAAGTGTTTATGATATTGAAAAATTAATGAAAATAGTTAATGATTTAGAGTGTGATATCGATTGTCTAGCTGATGAATCTAACACTACTACTTCAAATGGTAGAATGGTTATGAGAATTATGACTAGTGTAAGTCAAAATGAAATAGAAAAATGTTCTGAAAGAACTAAAGTCGGATTAGCAGGTGCAATTAAACAAGGACACTTGCCAAGTAGAACTACACTGGGTTATAAAAGAGAAAATAAAAAGTTAGTTCCCAATCCACTTACAAAAGATATTGTAGTGAGAGTTTTTGATTTATATTTAGAAGGTAAAAGCCACCAAAAAATAGCAAACATCTACAATAAAGAAAATGTTTTAGGTAAAACTTGGAGAGATTCTACTATTCAAAAGATATTATCTAATGAAATATATAAAGGTGATTATATTCATGGTAAAAGAACTAAACATCCAACATATTATGAAAATGTAGTTGAACCTTTAGTTAATAAAGATAAATGGGAATCTTGTCAATATCAAAAATTAAGAAATGCAAGACACTATGAAAGAACTTCAACATATCTTTTTACTAACAAATTAAAGTGTTCTAAATGTGGTAATTATTTTGGTGGTAAAGCTAGTGTTAAAAAGAAACTTAATAAAAAGTATTACTACTATAAATGTAATCATTGTAAAATTAATTTAAAAGAAGATTCTATTGAAGATTTGATTCTTTTAGAACTATTAGCACTTGTTTATATAGATGACCTATTTAACGACTATTATACGCCTTTTATAAAGTCAAAACTTGATTATAATAAAATAGATTATAAAAAGGAATTAAAAGAACTAGATAAGGAAAAAGATCGGATTAAAACAGCATACATTAAGGGTATAGTTAAACTTGATGAGTTTGATAATGAATTAAAACAAATAGAATATAAAAGACAAGTACTAGAAAAACAAGAGCAAGATAGCAAACAATATGAAAATTTAAACTTTACTATGGATGATTTATTGCTTATTAAAGATAAAAAAGAAATAGAAGATTATCTTCACCCTGAAAATATAATTGATTTGTTTGTTCGTTGGAATTATTTAGATAAAACAAATAAACAAAAACTAATTTCTAAATATATTGATGACATAGAAATAGAAAAGTTAGGTACAAAAATAGAAATAAAAAAATTAAATTTAAGAAACTCATTTTATTATGACTTAATTGATTATCATAATAATTATGACACGCCGCTTGATTTATTTATGTTTATGGATGAGGATAAATTTCCCATACCTGTAGCACATAATGGTTTTAGAACTAGAATTGAAATAGAAAATTATGTTAATAAATTAAAAGAAATGTATGATGTTAATTATTATGAAGTTATACCGAATAAAGATTTCACTAATTTATCATTTACACCTAAAAATGATATAGAAAAAATAATAAGAATAATACCTATAAAAGATAATGATAAATTTAAAAGTAACAAATTAGAACTCGGAATAATCACTATTAATTTATCAAAAATAAAAAGCCCAGATGGAACACTGCTATATAAAAATATTTTTAAAACAAGTAAACTACCAACTTAATACTTGTTTTTTAATATAAATATTTATACTAATTTATATTATTATTTATATTCTTGTTATATTAATTCTTTATATTATATTATTATATTATGTTAGACAAA
>CABUPU010000014.1 GCA_902493595.1 uncultured Mycoplasma sp. | reverse complement strand
ATATACCAAACTATTTTTTCATTGTCAACGCTTTTTTGCACTTTTTTTAAAAAAATCGACATTTTGTGCAATTTTCACACAAAATTGACATGATTTTACAATTTTTTTAAGAATTATTTGTTATATTTTTATAGATTTTATAATAATGTTCTATAACATCTTTTTTAAACGGAAAAGTATTATTATTCTTATTGTCTATCAATTTGTTTAGGCTATCTTGAACAATTACATCTATTTTATCAGAGTATCTCATAGTAATTTTATGATACCTATATTCGTTTTTATCAAGGACTTTAAAATTTCCATCAGGAAAAATTCTTAAATCCAAATCATAATCTATATATTTTATAATATTTCCATCAATTATATATGGTGATGCAATATTGCAATAATAGAATAATCCATACTTTTTTAATTGAGCCAATATATTATACCATTCTTTTTTATAAAAGAATAAAATAGCTATTTCTTTGGTTCGATGACTTCTGCCATCATTTTCTATTAACTTAACCCTATTATTGGCACATACCAAATATTCATCGGTTTCATCTAAAACAATGGCTTCACCACTAATTCTATCTATTTTACCATTATGTTTATAACAGTGAATTGTTAACTTATCCCCAACTTTCATTTATATTCCTCCATATGCATTATATTATAATTAAAAAGGGTAGTCAAATTACTTTACTACCTATTAATTATTTTTCAAAATTTCAATTGCTTTATTATATTGGTTGTCTATCAAATTAGTTTCACCGGTTTCTGTGGTTTCTACATCATTCTCTATTTGATAATCTGGAGTAATACCTACACCATCAATATTAGTTCCATTTGGCCTATACCATAACGATGTAGTATATTTCACCATTTCTCCTGAAGATAATGAATAAGTATGTTGAACTTTACCTTTTCCATATGTTTGTGAACCAATTAATAATGCACCATAACTATCTTTTAATGCTCCCGCTATTATTTCAGCTGCAGAAGCGGTATTTCCATTAACCAGTACAACGATTGGAACTGTTTGCTTATCATTTGTTTTATCTTTATATTCTTTTTTCTTATTGTCTTTATCTAATAAAGAGTAAACAACGCTTCCTTTTGATAAAAACATTTCAGCAGTTTGATAAGCTTCTTCAAGATAACCACCAGCATTATTTCTTAAATCAATTATTAATCCAGAATAACTACTTAATTGAGATAAAGCATATTCTAACTGCTTATTAATATTATTTGAAAATAAATTTATTTTAATATATCCGATATTTTCATTTTCAACAAAGGAATATCTTAAATTAGGATAATCAATTAATGTCATTTTTAAGTTATTAAAATCTATAGTTTCATTATTTCTCATGATTTTCAAATCAATTTTATTTGTTTTATTTTGTTCAATAATACTTTTTATTTCTTCAGAATTCATAGTTTCAATATTTACATCATTTATTGATATAATTTTGTCATTCATTTTTAAGCCTGCTTTCGCTGCAGAGGAATTATAAATAACATTTTCCACATAGTTTTCTTTAATAGTTATTCCGATTCCCTCATATTTAGCATTTAAACTATCATAAAGTGAAGTTGATTTATCTTCATCAAGAAGTCCAGTATATTGATCACCCAAGTAAGAGGTCATACCACTAATCGCACTATCAATCATTCCTTTTTTATCAACATCTTCGTAATAGTTATTTGTTAATTTCGAATAAACATCAATAAATTCTTGCATATTCTCATCTTTAATTATTTCCGAATACGATTGCCCATCATCCGTAGAATAATTACGCATAATTAAAATACCAGTTGATAATGCTGATATTATAGCTGTAGCAACAATAATAATTATTACTCCACATAAACTATATTCTTTTTTCATTTATTCTCCTATCATATTAATGATACCATTTATCAAAGCAAAAAAAAAGACTTTGAAGTAAATTTAAATTATTTCAAAGCACTTTTTATTTGATCAATATTTTCAATATAATTTACTATTTTTTTATTTCTTATTTTTAGTAAAGTTACATCACCAAAAGATAATTCTTGAACTGATGTTGCTTTAGAATTGCCACTACCATCATTTGCTTTATAACTTTCGTTTACTTTTTTACTTAAATCACAGTAGTAGATTTTTATTGCATCTTTCTTTTTAGAATAATTTGTAATTAAAGTTGAATAATACATTGCATCGTCTAATGTTGAATCATATGTGATAACATAATATTCATCATATGGTCTATTAAATATCATTCCAACATTTAATGTATCATAGGAAATAGTAACATTAGTATTTGTATTATTATTAGCATTATCTCTCTTTTTTACAATTAAACTAGATAAAAAATATAATCCTACAATTACAATTGTTAATACAACTAAAATTATAAAAAATTTCTTAATATCAGTATCTGAACTATCTTGTACATTATTTTGCTTATAACTTGTTTTTTTTACCTTTTTCATTTTACCACCCAAATTAATTATATAACAATAATACCAATTTTAGCAAGCATAATTAAAGCATTGACCAATATGAAGCTTAGCCAATGCTTATTTTTTATTTTAAAGAAACTACATTTTTAGAATTATTCATCGATGAGGCAATAGATATCATCTCTTTTAAAGTTAAATCTTCGCTTGCCATATAATAATCAATATTATTTGATGTCCAGTAAATTGAATTTGTTGATAAAGCAGCAATTGTATCATTTAAAATTACTGGTTCACCATATACTGGAATAATTTCGTGTTCTTGAGACTTTATAGCACCCTCTTCGACTAAAACGAAGTTTTTACCTCCTGAATAAGTTAAAATTATACGCGAATTATCATCAGTATTTACAGTTTCTGAACTACTCAAATATGTTTCCGAAGGCATATAAAGCGGGTAAATCGCAGTTTCTATACTACCCATAGTTTGTTTTTCATTTTCCTTGCATTCATTATCTTGACAATTATTTTCCTCAACTTGAACATATTTTTTTAGATCAAATAAATCTGTAGAAAGGCCTGCCTTTAAATCTAAATCTTCAACTTGAAATTTTATTTTAACTATATCATTACCATATACTTCAACTTTTTGTAAGTTAAAATCTTTATTTAAATATATTTTTTGGTATTTTAATTCTTCGTTATTTGGATAATTTACTGTGGTTTTAATTATATAGCCTTCATCGCTTTTAGATATTTCATTATTATTATCGTTTTTAATATCTTTAATTAAAGAGGATAATATATAAGACTGTGATGAATTATCTGGCCAAGTACTTTCAAACTTGAAACTTTTATTAAGTGAAGGTGTAATAACATATAAACCATCATTATTTCTTAAAATAATTTGTTTATGTTCATTTGCTTTATTAACCATATCAACTTTATAATAGTTGCCATCAAGATAATTTACCTCAACATTATATTTAAATATTTCTTCATCATTTTGAAGTTCTAAATTGCCAATAATTTTGTAAGATTTAGACTTTTCCACTCTTTTTTGAAATTCCTTTGAAGCGTCAACATTATCGCCTTTAGAACATCCCATAACAAGAAATAAAATAAAAAATATACCAATCTTTTTTAACATCTAGTACTCTCCTTTTCTATTAAACTATATTTTAAGTATTTAAAAATATTCATGAATAAAAAAATAATTTTTGAGAAGAATATATATTAGAAAGGATTATTATGGAAACAATTCAAAAAGTTACATTAATATTTACTATAATAGGAGCTTTAAACTGGGGATTAATAGGATTTTTTAATTTCAATTTAGTTGAAGCACTTTTTGGTGCACAAACTACAATAACAAATATAATTTATGCAATTGTGGGTATATGTGCGCTCATAAATGTAGGGCTTCTATTTACAAGATTTGATTCAAATGAAAAATAACCACATTGGCAAATGCCTTGTGGTTATTTTATTTAAGAAATTCTAACCTTTATAACAGAAGATACGACATAAGTAACAAGTGGGTTATTATTCTCAATCTTAACTTCAACATCGTGATCCCCAGCACCTAATCCTGATAAATCAACATATGCTTTAATATTATTAACATCAACTTTATCAAGTGATGAAGCAACGCCTTTACAAATAACCGATATAGCCGAATCAGAAATAATATTTGCTGTTAATCCACTACCTAAATTCTTTTTACTTATATTGGTCAACTCTACTGTTTTTTGTTCTTCGTTACCAAATGTCAATGATACAGTTATCGTATTTGCAGACATATATCTAACGCCATTAGGCTTTGTAAGCGTAACATTATATGTTTTAGCTGTATCAGCACCCAAGCCATCAACATTTATAGTAATAGGGATTGATTTAATTTTAGATATATCTTCTTCATTTCCATACGCAGTTATTGAATAATCATTACTGTTATTTATTAATATTTTGGCAATACTTTTACCTGAAATTAGACTACCAGTTGTTTTTACTTCAATTGGAATAGTATCAGAATAACTGTCAAGAACTACGGTAGCACTTAATGTACTAGGAACAATTTCAACATTATTAAGAAGTTTTCCAGCGTTATCATATGCCACTAAAACAATATTATCAATGTCGTAAGAACCAGCCTCAACAAAATCTGGATTAGATAAGTCAACTAAAGCTTTAATCCAAGCAATCTTTTTAAGAGCACTTTCACTTCCCTTAACTACAACTTCAGATTTAGAAAGGCCTATACTTTTAACGCTTAATTTAGAATCTAACTTATCTTGATTAATTAATTCATAAGTAACTGAAGAAACACTACTTACTTTATTTTTTATCATTACTTGTACATATGATGGATCTAAACTATATTTTAAATTATTAATTGACTTAGCATAAGTAAAATATACCTTGTAGGCTGTATCAGAAGCAGTATACTCTGTTAAATCAAGGGTAACTTCATATTCTCCAAGTTGTTTAGCAAGATAAATATCACTTTTTCTACCAGAAATCATAATATTTACATCAGTAGGAGCTCCCTCAACAACATAAGCCTCTTCATTATATTTAATATTAACAGGAACATTGCTGATAACTTCAGTTTTGTCTTCTACAAAAGAAATTGCCTTTGAATCAACTAATAAAAATAGTACAATTGCAAGCACCAATGATAAAAATATTAAAAAATTTGGTTTATTGAGAAGTTTATCTAATATTCCTCCATTTTTCTTGAGAGCTTTTTGAATATTATATATTAATCTACTTATCGGTACAACTATTAAAACATCAATTAATTTATATAATTTTCTAAAAAATTTACGCATTATGTCCCTCCAATTCTTCACTATCATCGGCATCAAAGAATATTTCGGATTTATTGCCTAGTTCATCTAGTAAAATACTTCTAAATTCTTCTAAAGTTAGATTATAGTGTAACTCACTATCCATAGCAATCGAAAGACGGCCTGTTTCCTCAGAGGCAACCAATGCAATTGCATCACTTTCTTCAGCTATACCTAACGCTGCTCTATGTCTAGTTCCTAGTTTTTTAGATATTGCTTGATTCATACTTGTTTTAAACACTGAACCAGCACATGTAATTTTATCACCTTGAATAATCACTCCCCCATCATGAAGCGCTGAATTAGGATAAAATAATGATTCTAACAATGAATCAGAAATATCTGCATAAATCTTTGTTGAATTTTCTATATATTCTTGTAATGACACTTCCCTTTCAATGACAATTAAAGCACCAATTCTATTTTTACGGAAATAATCCATGGCTTTCATTATTTCATTCACAAGTCTTTCTCGTTCTGAAATAGATAATACTCTATGTCTTCCTAAAAGTTGAGTTCTGCCAATAGATTCTAAAACTGTTCTAATTTCTGGTTGAAAAATTACTATAATTGCAAGTGGTCCCCATTCAATTGCGTACTCTAAAATAACTCCAACTGTGTATAAATTTAATAAATCACTAATAAATTTTACTATTAAAATTATTATTACTCCCTTAACTATTAAAGCCATTTTTGTATTATTTTTTACATTTTTTAAAATATAATAAAAGGCAATCCAAACAAAACATATATCAATGACCTTTGTTATAATCGACCATATATTTGCTAAATTCATTCTTACTCTCCTTAACTATTTTATATTATATCAAAAATTAATTAAAAGATAAAGGTATAAAAAAACGTGAATTTTAGTTTCACATTTTTAGAGTTTCATTTGAAACTGGTGTACTTTGTTCATTAGCACTTTGAACTACTTTATCTTTTTTCTTTTTGATAGAAACATCTTTTTTAAAACTTCTATTAGCAACATAACCTATCAAAGCAAGAACCAGTAATGAACTAATTATTATAAAAAATATATAATATTTTGTAGCAAATTCAATTAAATTTTCCATTTTATTCTGCCCCTATACTTCCTGATGAAGGTACTATTTGAATAAAAGTGTTTCCATCATTAACCTTTAGTTCAGAGCCATCTGAATAAGTATATTTTGTTTGACTACTACGGCTGTCTTTTTTCCATTTAATCGGTATCATATAACCATCTGAGAAATAATAGCCACTACCAGAACCAACATTTTTTATATCTTGTCTGCCCTTATTTTCACCATCATTTATTGTATAATTATCAACTTGATAAGCAATTATATTTTTAAAATGATACTGCTGTTTAGTAACATAATCAGTATGAGGTCCAATTTCTGTACTTCTTAAATAATATTTATTGTTTTCATCATATTCATAATATACTTTTGTTCCTGTTGAGTAAACAAGAGTTATATTTTTCGCATTTGATGCCCCCTCTAAAGAGGACATATCAATTTCATCAGCACTATAATTTAAAAGATAATTTTTATTTCTTTCTTTTCTAAATTTATTTGTTCCTTTATTTAATTTTTCAATACTTGTAAATAATGTATGTTCTGATGATACATTTAATGAGGTATCACGCCATCCAGTTTTAGAGTTGTCTACAACTACACGTTCAATTCCTAGTTTAGAAAAATCACTTTGTGCCTGAGGACTTTGACCATGATGAACATAAATTGCATCATTTTCCAGTGCATAATCTAAAAAATAATGTCTTGCGCTTCTTATTGAACCAATTCTTTCAGTACTTTGATCTATAAATAAAGCCAAATATCTACTTATGCCACCCTCAACTATGATTTCATACATTAAGTATGCATCTTGAAGTCCACTTTGTAAAGGTCTTGCAACACTAATATTATTAATCATTACGGCAAATGGTCTTGAAATAGAATCTTCATTAACTATTTTAACTTTTTTTACTTCTACACCATGATTATCATTTTTTTTATTTGTATTATTTAATGTGTTTTTTTTGTTTTTATTCAATAAAATAACTGATATAACTATTGCAATAACAATTAATGCTAATGCTATAGAACTTAATATTATTTTATTTTTTTTAGTTAATTTTTTCATATCATTTTCCTACTTTCTCTTTCTAAATCTCTTTTTTTAATAGATTCTCTTTTGTCATAAAGTTTTTTTCCTTTACAAACTCCAACTAAAACTTTTGCCCTATTATTTTTTAAATATACTTTTAAAGGAATTAATGTATAACCATTTTGATTAATTTTCTCTTTTAATTTATATATTTCTCTTTTATGTAGTAAAAGCTTTCTTTCGTGATACTCATCATGATTAAATATACTCGCTTCATCATATTTAGCAATAAACATATTAATTATGTAGCACTCATTATCCTTAATTCTTACATAACTATCTTTTATATTGCAAGAACCATTTCTAATTGATTTAATTTCACTACCATTTAAAACTATTCCACATTCTATCTCATTTTCTACAAAGTAATTAAAGTAGGCTGCCTTATTTTTTATCTCTATCATTTGTATCTCCAATAATTTCAAAATCTATTGTAGAGTTTTCTTTTGAGGCACCAGTTACTCTAATTTTAACTTGTTGACCTAAAGAATATCTTATTTTTCCATCAGAAACAAGTGATAAAAGATTAGGTACATAAGTACAGAATCCTTTTAAAGTTGAAATATGTACTAAACCTTCGATTAAATTTGGTAATTTAACAAATAAGCCAAAATTAGTTACTCCAGAAATAATTCCTGTATACTCCTGGCCAATATGGCTTTCCATATATTCAGCCATCTTCATATCAAGAACTTCTCTTTCAGCACTTTGAGCATCAACTTCTTTTTTACTTGCATGTTCACAAGCATCAGGAAGATAATTTTCATAATATCTTATTGTGGACATATTAACCTGATTTTCAAATAAATATTTATGAAGTAATGTATGAACCATTAAATCTGGAAATCTTCTTATTGGTGAGGTAAAATGGGTATATATTTTACTTGCTAATCCAAAATGTCCTATATTATTTGAGCTATAAACAGCTTTTTTCATACTTCTTAAAAGCATATCACTTAATATTTCAAATTCTTTCTTTTCATGAAGTGAATCCAAGATATCTTGCATCTTTTTCGGAGTAATATCTTCAGTAGAAACATCTAATTTATAACCAAGTAATTTAACAAAATTAACAAAATCTTCAATTTTTTCTGGATTTGGTTTACCATGAATTCTATATACAAAAGGTAAATCCATATTATATATATGAGTTGCAACAGTTTCATTTGCCGCTATCATAAAGTCTTCGATTAATTTTTCACCATCAAGTTGCTCTCTTTTTACAACATCAATTGCCTTACCATTTTCATCCTGAATAATTTTTGCTTCATCAAGATCAAAATCAATATAACCACGATTTATTTTTTCTTTTCGTAAAATTTGAGCAAGTTCGTGCATAAGTTTTAAATCATCAGCAAAATTTTCATAACCTTCAGGAATAATATCTTCCATAATAATTTTATTTACATTTTTATATGTCATTTTCTTTTTACTATTAATTACACTTGAAAAAATATCATGGTCTACTATTTTACCTCTTGTATCTATTTTCATAACGCAACTAATTGTAAGTCTATCAACACCCTCATTTAATGAGCATATTCCATTTGAAAGTTCATGGGGAAGCATTGGTAAAACAGTATCTGCTAAATAAGATGATGTTCCCTTTTCATAGGCACTTTCAAATAAAGGACTTCCCTCTTTTACATAATTTGTAACATCCGCTATATGAACACCTAAAAGATAATAACCATTTTCTTTTTTTATACTTACAGCATCATCAATATCTTTAGTGTCATCACCATCTATTGTAAATATTACTTCGCTTCTTAAATCAGTTCTACCAACTAATTCTTTTTCAGAAACGCTTGTTGCCATATTAGCAACTTGATTTTTTACTTCATCAGAAACATCTAAAGATATTTCGTGTTTACAAGCAATAGATAATATATCAACACCGGGATCATTTTTATGTCCTAAAACTTTTATTACATCGGCTAAATAAAGATTGCTAGATAATTCTTTTTGAATTTTTACAAGTACTTTATGACCCTCGACTAAATGTGAACTTGTTTCTTTAGTAAGTTTCACTTTGATGTTTTTCTTTTTATCGTCAAGAGAAAATTCTAAATTACCATTTTTAGTTTTAACCATTTCTCCCACAAGGAGATTAATATCTCTTTTTAAAATATTAACAACAATTCCCTCATCATTTTGTACATCAATTTCTACAAAATCGCCATCTACTGCGCCATTTAAATTTTCTCGTTTAACAAAAGTATCTTCATCAAATTTTGTGTCAACAAAACCATTTCCGTGTTTATTAATATGGATTATTCCTGTTAAAAGTGAAGAACATTTTTCCATTAAAATAAATTTGTCCTTTTTACTTTTATGAACAATTCCCTCGGTTACAAGAGCATCCATATTTTTTTGAAGTTCTTTATATTCCTCAACACTTGTCAAATTTAATAAATCATTTATTTCTATTAAACTTAATCCTTTACTTTCATTACTTAATTTTTCTATTATTTTATCTTTCATTACATACACCCCATTCACATTTTTCACTTGCATTTTTACTATTAGTACAATTATCTATTGTTGATAATTTATATTTCTTACTACTGCATTCGTAATAGTAATCCTTAAATTTGTTGCTTGAATCAATTGTTATTTTAACTACGTCTGACTCCAGAAATTTAATATTATTTTTTTTAGCAGGATTAACTTTATCATATATTTTTTCATCCAAATTACCATTTTCCACTAGTTTTTCTATTGTTATATTAGCACCATTTGTACACTCACTTCTTTTACTAGCTAACATGCAATATGCTTGAGCACTACTTAAAACTTCTTTCATTAAGGTTTCGTTGTTATTATCCTTTGTATTTTGACTTAGCTTAGTCATACTTAGACCTACAGTGACACCTAAAACGGATATAATTCCGAGTACAACAATTAATTCAACTAATGTAAAACCTTTTTTATTTTCTTTCATCATAATATAATTATATATTACTATTTAAATAATTTCAACTTATAAAAAAAGAAGGCAAGCCTTCTTATTTCAAAAATAATATAAATGATATTATAAAGAATACAATTCCTAAAGCAAGCGTCAATCTACTTATAAATAACTCTGCTCCACGTTCTTTCATATTCTTAAATAATGCTTCATTTCCACCAGTAATAATATTTCCAGCATCTGAAGCTTTATTGCTTTGTAATAATACAATAACAATAAGAAGTACAGATACCACTAATAAAATAGTTTCTAACATATTATTTTTCCCCGCTTTCTTTTATTGCTTCTTCAAGTTCAGTTTTACTCATTTTTGAATAATTTTTAATTTTCTTTTCTTTTGCAATTTCTTTTAATTCATCAATAGTTTTAATTTTAGATTCTTCAGATGTTTCCTCAAAAACTTCTTCAGATGGAATTGTTCCATTATCAACAATATAATCAATTTGTTCTTTATTTAGAGTTTCATATTTCATTAAAGCATCTGAAAGTAACATAATTAATCCTTCATTATCAGCAACAATCTTTTTTGCTTTTTCATAACATTCATCAATTATTTTTCTTGTTGCTCTATCAATTTCTAAAGCAACTTGATCAGAAAAGTCTTTACTCTTAGCATAATCTCTACCTAAGAAAACATTTTTTTCTCTTTCTTCATATTGCATTGGTCCTAGTTCACTCATACCATATTCAGTAACCATACTTCTTGCAATAGCAGTGGCTTTTTTAAAATCATCGGATGCTCCTGTACTCATTTCATGTAGGAAATGTTCTTCACTAACACGGCCTCCAAGTAAACCAGTAATTCTTCCTAATAATTCATTTTTAGTCATAATAGAAAGTTTTTCTTCTTTTGGAAGCATCATAGTATAGCCTCCAGCCATTCCACGTGGAATAATAGTTATTTTATGAACAACTTCTGCATATTCATTTTTAAGACCAATAACTGCATGTCCTGCTTCATGTAATGAAACAAGTTTTTTCTCTTTATCAGTAATTTTTCTTGTAGTTTTTGCAGGTCCAAGAAGTACTCTATCTGTAGCTTCATCAATTTCATCAATTGTTATTTTATCCTTATTTCTACGTACAGCAAGTAATGCAGCTTCATTAAGTAAGTTTTCTAAATCGGCACCACTAAAACCTGGAGTTCTTGCAGCAATTGCAGATAGTTTAACTGATTTATCTAATATTTTATTTTTTGCATGAACTTTTAATATTGCTTCTCTTTCATTTGAATCTGGAAGACTAACAGTAACTTGTCTATCAAATCTACCTGGTCTAAGAAGTGCTGGATCTAATACATCTGGTCTATTTGTAGCGGCTATAATAATAATGCCTTCATTAGCTCCAAATCCATCCATTTCTGTAAGAAGTTGGTTTAATGTTTGTTCTCTTTCATCATGTCCACCACCAAGACCTGTTCCTCTTTGACGACCAACAGCATCTATTTCATCAATAAATATTAAGCAAGGTGCATTTCTTTTAGCTTCTTTAAACATATCTCTAACTCTTGAAGCACCAACACCTACGAATAATTCAACAAAATCTGAACCACTTATGTAGAAAAATGGAACATTTGCTTCGCCTGCGATAGCTTTAGCAAGTAAAGTTTTACCAGTTCCTGGAGGACCTACAAGTAAAACACCTTTAGGTATTCTAGCACCCATACTTTGAAACTTTTTGGGATTTTTTAAGAAATCTATTAATTCTTCAACTTCTTCTTTTTCCTCTTTAAGTCCAGCTACATCTTTAAATGATTTTTTATCTTTATCATCACTTAATCTTGCTTTACTTCTACCAAAATCCATTGAATTTTTATTTGAACTAGCTAACTTATTAAATAATGAGTATGCTACCATTACTACTATAATAATTGGTAAAACATTTACTACAATATATAATAACGCACTAGATCCTGGATCCTTGTTAGTATCATATTTTTCAATATCATTTTTTTGAACATATTCAATAATTTGAGGTATTTCATCCTCAACTACTTTAGTTTTAAATGATTCACCATCTTTATATGAAGATAATTTTCCTTCAACATAATAAATTGATTCACTACTTTTCGGAGTAATTACAATTTCTTTTACTTCGTTATTTTCTAAAGCAGTAAGTAATTTTCCTGTTGATAAATTGTTGACAGTCATTCCTTGTAAATTAAGGACAACCATTATAAATCCAATTATCATTCCCATTACTAAATATGGTCCTAATAATTTTATAAAAGAAGTTTTCTTTACATTTTTCATTTCATCATTTCCTTTCGCATAAAAGTATTATATCACACTTTTCATTTTTTCCTACATCAAATTTACTTTTTTTAATCCCCGGTAACCATAATATATTATTTTTACTATCAATTACAATAGGAATATTATTTCTTTTATCAATATCTATTTTTTCATTAATAAGTATATCTTTAACTTTTTTAGTACCAAGATTTTTTACCTGCATTTTATCGCCAGTTTTTCTTGTCCTAATTATAAGGGGAAGTCTTACTTTAGATAAATCAAGTCTTAAAACATTATTACTATTGCCATCATAGTTTGATACTTTACGAATAATATATTCATCATTTTCAAAGTAATCATCAAATTCTATAGAATAATTATCCTGAAGAAGTTCTTTTTTAATAACAAATTCATTATATTTTTTCTGAGCAACATAACCATTATTTAAGTTTATTTTTGCATTACTTTTTTTAGATTCAGCAATTTTTAATATTTCCATCAAAGTATTATCATTAATTTCTAAAATATCATTTTTTTGAATTTCTTTAATTAAATATTCAATAGTTTTTCTTCGAATAAATGGTTTTTCTTTTTTTAAGATATCTAAATTAACAGTATTACTCTTGATAACATTTAGTTTTTTTATATAACCATTAATAAAGTCGTCATATTCTTCGAGTTCCTCACTGAATTTTAAATATTTTAAATGAATATTTTTATCTTCCTTTTTTAAAAATGGAATAATATTTTTGCGATAACGATTTCTAAGGTGTTCATCACTATTATTAGTTTCATCAATAAAATATTTAATTTGCTTGTTATCTAAATATTCAATGATATCTTTTTTAGTTACATACAATAAAGGTCTTAAATATTTATTATTTTCTTTTTTGATTCCAATATAGCCAGATAATTTTGAACCCCTTGTTAAACGCATAAGTATAGTTTCAATTAAATCATCACCATGATGAGCAGTTAAAATATATTTTGCCTGATACTTTTCAAGAAGCTCATTTAAAAATTCATATCTTTTATTTCTAGCGTTACATTCAAAGTTAGCAAGAGTATTAAATGTAAGTTCAACGCCTTCGAATTTTAGATTATTTTTATTTGCGAAACCCTTAACATATTCAAATTCCTCTTTAGAGCTTTCTCTAACATTATGATTAACACATGCTACAACAATATTATTTGTTACTGACTTTACGATATCTAAAAGACACATGGAATCTGGTCCACCAGAACAAGCCACAATAACTGTGTCTTCATTTGATAATTTAGATTTTAAAAATTCAATTACATTATTCATACGATTAATATAATACCAAATTATTTTTGTTTTACAAGTACTTTTTTGAAAAAAATAAATATATATATTTTTAATGTGAATACTTATTCTACAATAATTTCATTTGTATCAGTTAAATTTTATGATTTTTCAAAACAATTACAACGATAATAACTAAAAATAGATGTGTTAATAAAATCTTTAAAATAAACAAAAAAATTATTATATATATTATCTACTATCTCTAAAAATAAATTTATCTTTATCATCAACATAAAACGATTCAATTTCATTTAATACTTTTAATAATGTATCCAATTTTGAGTCTCCCTGGCTTTCTAATACTATATTGATAATATCCGTACTAAATCCTTTTTGTTTTAGAATAGTACGTAATCCCTCATTTAGAGAAGAATATTTATAAGCAGCATTATATTCTTCATCATTTAGCATTAAATCGGTAAGAATCCTATATCGTATGGAATTAAATATTTGTTGGTGATACTTACATGGAGTTTTAGAATCAACTTTGCATTGATTTCCATCTAAATCGATAAGTTGGACATTCAAATCAGAAGATACCATAATGTTCGAATTATTTAAATCAGTTGGATAAATACCCAATGATATAAATTCTTCTAATAGAATTAATAAATTTCTAATACATATAAACCTACTACTAATATCGTTAACTTTATCAATAGATATATAATTTTGCAAATAGGGAATCCCAATTGCCAGTAACTTCTTATTACCTCTTTTATACTCATTAATATCATAAAAAACAATACTAGGAAAAATATTTTTTAAACCTGCTAATTTTTCTTGCAATAAAAACATTTTCTTTAAAGCTTCATCATTTGAACAATCATACCAAAATGAACTTTTATATTTTTTTATACACATTGGCATATTATATGTAAATAAATCTAAATAGACATTTGATTCTCTTCCTGCAGAAGAAAGTAATTGTAGTTTTTCAAAATAGTTACCATCAACGCAATATTCTATCATTTCACACCTCTATTTTAATAATAGCATATATAAAATCAATTTCATAGATATAGATTATATTTTGACAAGCGTTATTAAATTCTCTAACCTAAATTTATATTCCTCTAAAGTTAAAATATTTTCATTATGCATAATGTATGAAACATCTTTACCAACATACCTTAAGTGCCAACATTCATAAGAAAATCCTGTTATATTCTCCTTACCTTTTGGATACCTTAGAATAAAACCATATTTATATGCATTTTCATGTATCCACTTTACCTCTTTAAAAGAATCATTAAAATTATCTATATAAATATTATTTATAATTAATGCAAAATCTAATGCAAGACCAGTTTGATGTTCAGACTGACCAGGTAACGCTACTGTTTTATATGCTGATAATCCTTTTTTTAACAAATTATAATTTAATATATATTCTTGATATTCATATGGTCTATAACCAGAATCCACAATCATATTTACTCCATTATAAAGACCTTCGAGGCGAAAAAGTAAAAACATTTGATATGCTTCTGCATCTAAAAATGTTAACATTCCATCTTTTAATTTTGGAGTTTCCACTAACTCCACTTTTACTAAATTGTCTGGTATAAAGTCTTTTTCTAATGGATTTAATTTATTAACTAAAATATCTTTGTTCACTTCATTTCCTTAACATTGTAAATAAGCATATCCATTATTTCTCCGTTTAAAATACTTTCTGGATCATTACTTTCAAAATTTGTACGATAATCTTTAACAAGTTTGTAAGGTTCTAAAATATAACTTCGAATTTGACTACCAAAATTTATACTATCGTTATTTTTAAGTTTATTTGTTAACGATTCTTTCTTTTCAAGTTCTAACAAATATAACTTATTTTTTAAAATTTCCATAGCAATCTCTTTATTACGAAGCTGACTTCTTTCATTTTGAACCGCTACCACGATCTTTGATGGAAGGTGGGTTATTCTTACCGCGGAATTACTTGTATTAACGCTTTGTCCGCCGGCACCTGATGAATGATATACATCAATTTTTAAATCATTTTCATTTATTTCAATATCAATATTTTTTTTGATTTCAGGAGTTACATTAACTGAGGCAAATGAAGTATGTCTTCGAGAATTAGAATCAAAAGGAGATATTCTTACAAGTCTATGAACACCACTTTCATATTTCAAAAGACCATAGGCATTTTCCGAAGATATTTTAATGTTAACTGACTTAATACCTGCTTCTTCACCTTTCTGCATATAAATAACTTCGTATTTAAATTTATTCTTTTCACAAAATTTTTCATACATTTCAAGAAGCATATTTGCAAAATCACAACTTTCTGTTCCACCGGCACCTGGATGTATTTCTAAATAACAATTAAGATTATCAAATTCACCCTTAAAATATGTATCATATTCCAACTCCTCAATTCTTTTTGATAAACTTATAATTTCTTCATCAGTTACTAAATCAATAAGCTGTAAATCATCACTTATTTCCTCATTTAAGGAGTTATATTCTTTTACCTCTTTTTGTTTTCTACTAAGGGTTGTTAATACTTCAGTAGATTTTACAGAATCATTATAAAAACCCTCCTCTAAAGTTTTATTTTTTAATTCTTCTATTTCATTATTTATTTTAGAAATGTCAAAGTGACCTCCCAATTACTTCTAATCTTTCTTTTAAACTAATTAATTTTTCTTTCATAATTTTCCTTTCTTTTTCTTACTTTATGATAAACTTCTTCAAAACTATCATTTTTATCAATATCACATTCCATATTAAAATATTTATTAATGAATTTGATTATGTAACATAAATTATGCATAAAATATTTTTCTTTATCTTTACTATTATCTATTGAATGATTTTCAAAATCAATTATTTTTATAGAACCATCCACAATTAAAAAATTATTTGGATGAATATCTATATAAAATATATCATTTTCATATAATGATTTTAATATATTTAAAACTTTCAATAATAAATCATAGTATTCTTTTTCAAATATATTAATTCCTTTTATTGAATTTAAATAACTAAATATTGTTTGACTATTCTTATATAAATAAATAATCTGACCTATAACTTCATTTTCTATTGTAACAACGCCTAAAGGGAAATCAACATTTTTTATTAAATGTTGTTTAGACTGTAAAAAGGAAATTAACTTATCATCATAATGTCTACGATATTTATATTTTTCAAAATCTCTATATATTCTATAAGCATAATCTTCATCGTTAATACTGGGCATTTGATATAAAAATATTCCATCATAATCACCTTTTGCTGTAGCAAAATTATTATTTTCCTTCTTTGTTTCAGTAATAAATTTGCCTAAAAATTCTCTTAGTTCACTAAGCGAAGAAAAGCCAACATTAACTATATTAGCAAAATTTTCACCATAATTATTTTGAAAGCCTCTTTCAATTTGCATAAATCTCCTTTAGTCCTTTTTTATAAAAATAGTATATCATACAAATTATAAAAAAGATATTGTTAGCCTTTAAAATTTGGTCCTAACCAATATCTTGCAATAACATCTGCAAAAAATAAAACAGATAATATAATAAAAACAATATTTACTTTCTTTTGATCTTTCATTGTTACAAATTTAATTAATAATGGTTGAATTAAATATATTCCAATTAAAGCAACAATACCAAATTTTAAATCAGGGATAAGTGCAATCCTTCCTTGAAAATTTAATAGCCTATCACTATAATCCCATAAGTTTTTGAAGTTACCTCCAGTAAAATCAATTATATATGTAGCAAATAGTTCCACTAAAGTAGCAAATACAACTGATTCAATAAAAAGAAGAATTGGTCTAATATTTATTTTTCCAATTATAACCTTCTTTTCTTTGAATCTATAAAATATTCCTACAATAACAAGACCACCAAAACCATAAATAGGTAGCCAAGGTCCAAATAAAACGCCTCTATTACATAATACATTATCTTCAATTATAAATAATAATTCTTCATAAATCCATCCAATTATAGAGTAAAATATAAAAAATAATAATAAATTTCTTAAAAAAATAAATTTACTTTTATTTGAATATTTAACCCCAAATAGTTTATTCATATTGCACCTCTTATTATTAGAGTAACATATGTTTTTATAAACAAAAATAGTAATATACAAAATTATACAAATTATTTACATTTTTTTAAAGTTCTACTGTAAAACGATTCATATTTTTCTTTGATTTCATATGGTAAAATACTGACAAGTTCAAATTTAATAAGACCTTGTAATCTTGTGTAATATTCATCTTCATCTTTTTGCTTAGAATTAAGATTAGCAAATTTTAATAAATCATTAAATTCATTTAATTTATCTATTTTTTCCTTAATTTTATTATTCGGTATTTTATCAATCTCATTTTTCATATTATCAATCTCAATATCAAAATTAAATCTATGAATATTTTCCGGATTAAATATTTTATCAATTACCATAGGATTATCATTTAATAAACCATTTATTATGGATACTAAAGGTGAATAAGTATATTCATAATATGAATAATGATATACATCCTCTACCGGAGAATAAAAATCATTATATTCACGATACCCTACAAGTTTTTGAGAAAAAAATCTAATTTCACTTTCGCAACTTTGATTTTGACTATATATTCTTTCTGATAAACTAGGTAAATTCACATCATCATATTCAAAATGTTTAATTGTACTACACTTTGATTTAACTTCCTCAAGTAACAAAGAAACTTCATTTTTATCAAATGAAACCTCATATTTATGTACCCCATCTTTTTCTTTTTTGAAATATAACATATATCCTCCTTGTGTATTTTTTACACTTTAATTATAAGTGTATTTTAAACACTTGTCAATAAAAAAAAGATATCATTTTGAACTGAACCCCAAAAGTTGGACAGTTTATAAATAGTTTCTAATTAGAGGATTGCAACCTGTAATTCACAGGAGACAGTCCTTTTAATTTTGCTTTAATTCTATCATAATTATAATAATTAATATAGTCATCTATAGCTGTAATTAATTCATCTAGTGTTTTATATTTATCTTCTTGGTCGTAGAACATTTCGGTTTTAAGTAGTCCAAAAAAGTTTTCCATCATACCATTATCCATACTATTACCTTTTCTAGACATGCTTTGTTTTATCCCTTTATTTTTTAATCTTTGTTGATATGATTCATGTTGATATTGCCATCCTTGATCTGAATGAAATATTAATCCATCAAGTTTATTGTTTTTATCGAAGGCTTTATTTAACATGTCATTTATTTGTTCTAGATTAGGCGATTTAGAAGTATTATAAGATATTACTTCTCCATTATATCCATCTAGAATTGGTGATAAATAGCATTTTTCTCCACGAAGATTAAATTCTGTAACATCTGTATACCATTTTTCATTTGGATTATCTGCACGAAAATTTCTTTCGATTAAATTATCAGCAATTTTACCTATAGTTCCTTTATAAGATGAATACTTTCTTTTATTTATTTTTAGTGGCTTTAATCCTAATTTTACCATTATTCTATAAACTTTCTTGTGATTTACATTATAACCTTGATTTCTTAATTATAACGTAATTCTGCGATAACCATATCTTTCTTTATTATTAATAAATATTTCTTTTATTTTATCTATTATTTCTTTATTTTTATCATCTTTATCTATTTTAGATAATGTATAATAATATACTGATTTAGCTAAACCAGATACTTGTAGAAGAATCATTAATGGATATATTAGCCGAAGTTCACTTACAACATTTACTTTTTCTTTTTTCAATCTTTCATTTTCTTCTTCTATAGTTTCATTTTTCATAGTCGGACGACCTTGCTTTCGTTCAACTATATTATAACCGTTTTCTTTGTATTTTTTAAGCCAATTATTTAACATTCCTTTTGCTACCAATCCTTCATCTATTGAAACTGATAAAATTGACTCATTATCAACCAAAATTCGATTTAAAATTCTTTGTTTTTCCTTAGAACTATAACTTTTATTTTCATTATTTCTTAGAATATCAAATCCATGCTTATCAATTAATCTAACTAGATATTCAACTCCAGATTTATTAATACCATATTTTGATTTTATAGAAGGAAAAGACATGCCATTCTTTCTATCATAATATAAATTAACTCTTTCTTCATAACTTATTTTAGTCATACAAAAACCTCGTTTCTATTTTGTCCAAGAAACGGGGTTCATATCATTGTAGTCATCTTTTAAAATTATTTATGTACTGTACCACTATTTTTAGGAATTAAACTATCAGCTAAATTTGGTGCTATCTTATTTAATCTATTAGTTATTAATTCAATACCTTTAGTATAATTTGCAGATTGTGCAATATTGTATAAACTCATTAAATCAGTAATTTCATTTTCTAAATCTGCTTGTTTTTCTGCTTCTACTGCTTTGAAATGTGATTCTGGGTTATTCCACATTTTTTCACTTTGTGCAGTTCTTATATTTGTTCTTAGTCTTATATCACTGAGATTTTTAAGCATTTTTGTGAATGTTATTGTCATAACAGGTTTATATTGAACTAAATTTGCTAATTGAAATAACCCTAAATTATCATCAAATTCCATTTTTAAATCTGTTACTTTTTCTAATTGTACTGCTCTAAAATGTGATTCTGGGTCATTCCACATTTTTTGACTTCTTTCAAAAGTTATACTTTTTTCTTTTCTAATTTTTCTTAATTCTTCATCTATCTTAATAAAAATTTGATTAATTGTATTTTGATCCTGTTTAACAACGGCATTCATTAATTCTATTGAATAAGTATTATAATTTGGTAAATTTCTAATTTTATCCATAATTTCACCTCGATTAAATTATATCATATTTTTAGTTTTTTTACAAGTTTAGTATGTTTCATGTGTTTTTTATAAAAATTTTAATCTAATTTTAATTATATTTTTATTTGTGTGTGATGAGTACAAACATTGTAAAGTTATGTAATATTCCTATAAATTCTGTAAAAAAGATGTTATAATTATATTGTATGGAGTTGATATTATGGCAAAATTTGTACAATTTGACGTAGGAACTGATGAACCAACTTTTTATGAGGTTGAAGATTTCTCACTTGAAACTATTAGAAAATTACCACTTTATAAAAATACTTGGTTAAGAATGTCATTTTTAGATGGTGAAAAAAGAATGTTTGATGGAAAAATATTGGATATTTATCCATCTGAATTAGTTAGTATGATATATTATGGAAAAAAGGTTAGTTATGATGAGGTAAAACAAATAGTAGAAGATGATTTGCGCTACAGGGATTTACTTCGTGATATGTATATAAGATTTGAAGATAGCTTTTGTAACTTAAATTTTAAATTTAAGGATGATGATGATTACAAAAAACAATACGAAACTTATAAGGATAAATTTTATAAGACGCATTACTGCTTATTTACATTACCAAATAATTTTTCTACTTATCCTTTGAGTGGTGCTAAATCTATAACTATTGAAGATTTTGATAGTGATGTTAAATTGGATTATAGTAGCGTTTTAAACAATATTAAATTTAATGCTAGTATGGGAAAAGACTATTTTAAAGAAAATGAATATGCTTTATATTTGTTTAAAAATTATTTTGAAATGTTACAAAAAATTTGTAAAAATAGCACAATAGATGATAGAAAGTTATTATTTGGTGTTTTACGTTTTCATTTTGAATGTATAGCAAACTTACAAACAATTGATGAAATAAATTTCTTTTTGGATATTTCTAATTATGTTTATAAATTCTCAAATACTAATAGAGAAGTATTTAATCAATATAAAAGTTTTATCAATGAACAATATAAATATTTAGGAAATGATAGTAATTTAGGTTCTTATTAAATTTTAATGTAATTTTGACATATAAAAACCTCGCTTCTCTTTTGTCCAAGAAACGGGGTTCACATCATTTTTGACATCTTAATCATATTTATAGAAGCCCTCTTTTGTTGATTTACCTAGTTTTCCCTCATCAATATATTTTTGTAAAAGTTTAGCAATTGCTTTAAAATTATATGGTGCTAAAAATGATGGAACTTTTAAATACATTGAAACTATTTCATATGCAGTTTTAAGCCCAATAATATCAAGTATTTCAAAAGGCCCTTTAGGCGAACCTGTTCCTTTTTTCCAAGCTAAATCAATACTTTCTACATCTGAAATTTCCTTTGCAAGTAAATCTAAAGCTGAAAATAAAAATGGTATTAACATTGAGTTTAATAAATAACCAGATTTTTCTTTATAAAGTGGTAAAGTAATCATATTAATACTTTTGGCAAAAGTTATCACTTTTTCAAAAGATTCATCACTTGTATATTTTTGTTTCATTACCTCAGCTGTATTATTTTTCCAAATTGAATTAGCAAAATGAAGTGCTAAAAAATTTTCTTTATTATCTAAATATTTAACTAGTTTACTTGGAAGCATAGTCGAAGAATTTGAAACAACAATTGTATTTTTACTTAAAAGTTTATTAATCTTTGTATAAACATCCTTTTTTGCCTCAATATTTTCACTCATACTTTCTATAACTAGATCTGCATTCTCTAAAGAATTTTTTAAATCTAACTCAATTTTTATATTACTAAATGCCTCATCTACTTTAGATAATGATTTATTTTTATCAAACTTATCACTTATTTTGAGTCCTGGTAATTCATAACCATTTTCAGACATTAAATTAATTTCTTTAATATAAGTTTCTTTTAAATTTTCAAGTTTAGGAATAGTTCTTGTTTTACTATCTTCACTACGAAGCCAAATTGTAACATTTTTACCAGTATATGCACACTGAAATGCTATTTGTGTTCCAAGCACTCCTCCTCCTAAAATGGTAACATTATTCATTAAAATCTCTCCTTTCTAAATACATAATTAATGTTGATAATTTGTTTAATTCTTTAAAGACAAATATATTTTATTTATTATCTTTAATCTTAATATAATTTCTAATCCTATCTTCACCAATCATATTTTTTTCAGTAACTGTTTTAGTTACTACAATTTTACCTATACTTTTCAAATAATCCACTCTACTTTTATAGCATACACTCATTACAAAACTTTTAAGATTATTAGCCATACAGCTTCCAATAAAAGACCATTCTTTTAATTCTCCTAAAGAGGATAATTTATCAAGAATTTTACTATCAAAGCACTCATAAGATTCATTTATTATTTCACCATTATTTAAAAATCTAACTTCTGAATTTGCATCATAAATTTTATTCCATTTTAAAATATATTCTTGAATTTCCTCTTTTGATAAAACTCTACTCTTCTTAACTAAATCTTTTATTTCATCATTAGCATATCCCGAAATACCATATCTTTGATAACCATCGACAACTTGAATATTCTTATCACTACATAAGTAAACTACATACATCATTGATAAATAATCTTCATTAACATTACTAGCATACCATATTCTAATATTTTTATAATCTTTAACCTTGTTTTTTAACTTGCTTATTTCACTTGGAATATTTACCTCTATATCACCAATAGTTCTTTTTGTTTGATATTCAAAATCATCAAGTTTTCCCATAGATAATAGAAATGTTAAACTTAAAATATCTTCTTTATTAAATAAATTACTTCTTTCTAACAATAATTTTTCTGAATCGCTAAAAACTATTTCTAACATTTACATTCTCCTCAAAAACATTATATCATCAAAAAAAGTATTAATAAATATTATTTTCTATTTTCTAATACTTAAATTAGTTTACCTACATATAATTATAAAAAAAATTTCTATGTTTTAAAATCTATTAAGATTCATTTTTTAATGTCCTCAATTGTTATTTCATTATTTGCATAATCGCAATCAAAAAATATATTATTTAAATAATTTTCAATAGCTCTTTTTTCAAAATCAATCATATCGTATGGTAGATTATTTATACTAGACCAAACAAGTTCCTTGCACTTATTAGGCTCCATAATTTTAATATCTCCTTCATAGTGATTTATTTCAAAATAAACATCAAAATATGATGACAGTGATTTATTTTTTCTATTAATAACAAAAGTATTTATAATATCATTTTTAGAAACTTCAATACCAAGTTCCTCCTTTGCCTCTCTTACAAAGGCTTCATATACATTCTCACCTTCGTCAACATGTCCAGCAGGTAATGCTAAAAAACCAGGCCATAGTTTAGTACCTTGTCTCCGTTGGAGCAAAACTTCATTTTTATCATTTCTAATTAAAATATAGATTGCACATAAAAATTTTTCTCTATCTTTCTTCATTATTTCTCCTTATTTTTTATAAACATACCTACTATACCAAAAATTATAGCAAAAACCAACCATTCTAAATTCACATTATATAAAGGTAATTTTGAAATAAAATGTGGAAAACTTGTTATATTATTTAATAGTTTTAGTATTGAAATAATAAATGTACCTAAAATACTTAATAAATAAACATTTTTATTTTGAATATTTAGAATGGAAAAAACTATTAAAATAATAACTATAGGATAAATTATATTTAACAAAGGCGATGCAATATTAATAATTTTTTCAAGGCCTAAATTTGCTATAAATAAACTTACAAAGGTAATTATAATAACCCAAGTTTTATATCTTAATTTAGTTAATTTTTCATAGTTTGTGGCAACTGCGCTTGTAAGCCCAACTCCCGTAGTAAAGGATGCTAAGAGTACTGCTATATTTAAAATAATACTATTTTTACCTAACACTGAGTATGAAATTTCCTTTAAAAGGATTCCTTGACTTACATTTACATTCTTTCCAAAAGACGCACCTATATAAGTTAGCCCAATATAAATTATAATTAAGCAAATAATTGCAATAATCGAAGAACTTATTAATATTTTCTTTCTTTGAGATTTTTTATATTTTTTTTTCTTTAGATAGGTAAATAGCATCATTGAAAGTGAACTTATACATAAAAGATCTAGAGTTTGATAACCCATACTTAATCCCTCGTTTATAGAATCTGTGTTAGAAACATTTGTTACTAAAGGCCCTTTACTTGCATTTACACCAATAAGTAAAAATATACAAATAAAAATAATTAAAATTGGAGTTAAGTATTTACCAAGCATATCTATAACTGAAGTTGATTTAAAAGAAAATAAAAATACTAAAATAAAATATATAATTGAAAAGATAATCAAATTATTAAAATTGAACATTTCAAAACTCACCGCACAAGTTCTAGGAATTGCAATTAAAGGGCCTAAACACGCTAACATAAATATTCTTAATATTTTCGAAGGTATATCTCCTATTTTATTAAATACTTTATCTTCATCATTATCATTTTTTATAAATGCATATAATCCAAGTCCTACTAAAAAGACATCACCAATTAAAAAGAAGATAAGTGATAAAGGCCATTTAGTACCGCTGTAAGCTCCGACATATGTTGAAAATATAATATTTCCAGCACCAAATATTATTGAAAATAATGATAATCCTAAAATAACGGAATCTTTAATTTCTCTTTTCATATCAACCTCTTATTATAAATAAATTATAACACACATATAAAAAAGAGCATAGTTATTTTATATGCTCTAATTACCTTTTAAATAATTATTTATTTATGTTAATAGCAATAAATTCTAAATCATATGCTAATGAAGTTTTACTTGGACTCAAAAATCTTTTTTTATCTATTGGAAATTCCCTGCCAAGTTCATATGCCCATGCTTCAATTGTTAATTCACCATCATTTACAGTATAAGCAATATATCTTTTTTTACTTTCAGTATTAAGTGAATATCTATCTTTATATGCATAAAATGCTGTTCCACCTTTATATTTTTTTTCCTTATAGCGTAAATATTTTAAAAGTTCACGCATTTTACTATCCACATAATTATTGTCATGATTAACTTTAATAGTAATTGAACTTCTACCATTATTTTTACGACATTGTATAAAAATATTTAGGTATGCAATTAAGCCAAATAATAATGCAAATATCACTATCAAATTACCAATTAAATCACTATTGATTAATTCATTATTTGCATTACCTTTACTAAGGTTTGCTATTAAAATGAGAATAAAGGATACGATAGCTGTTGCTATTGCCCCTATAATTATCCAAGATTTAAATTCATCCTTGGTCCTTTTTGTAAAATCGCTTGATATCGTTTTTAATTGTTCAATATCAATTTTGTTCTCTGGTAATTTCTTTTCCTCCTTCATATATGATCCTCCTATATTCATAGGTTACCATATCTTTTTATTATTTCAAACAATTTTTTATTGTTTTTACATATTATTTACAGTTTGAATAAAAGGAAGTATTATCTAAAAGATTCTTTGTTTTTGAAATAGCTTCACTACAATCGTTTGTTTTTTTACATAATATTTTAATATCAGATAAAAAATTTATTTTTTCATCATTTTCGTTATAATCACAATACTCATAATGGTAAACATTATCATCCTTAATTGTATATGTTCTAACTTCATATTTAGGGGTATGAGTATGTGACTCTTTGTATACTTTTAAAATTTTATCTGAATCTAAATTGATTGCATAACATACGGTACTTCTCCATGCACTTTTGCAAGTTGCTATATCATAGGTAAATAGTTCACTACGGCAGTCATCTACATTTGATTCAAAATCACAAGATGTTAAAAACAATATAAGTACTAAAAATAATGTTTTTTTCATATTCTCACTATTTATAGTGTAGCATATTTTATCAATTATTTACACAATATTTTTCTTTATTAATTTAGGTTTGAAGGACAACTTTTTAATTAATAAATTATGTGGAACTCCACATAACTAAAAGTTCTACATAAAAAATGAGAAGACTTAGTTTTCCTTTATCTTACTAAGTCTTTTTTAATTTATTATTATATTTTTGTCCAAACAAAACTTGGCATATAAATAATTATTATAAAATTTTATGTTCTGTTCTTTCGTGAGATCTATAATAGTATATTTCTTCATCTAACATTCTTTTTTTATTTTCATCTTTTTCTTTTAGATATTTATCTATTAGAACTAAAATGCAGTATAATTCAAATTTCTGTGGGTCAATATCAATGATAGAAAGCTATTTACCTTTGATTCGAATGGATTATTTCCACTACCTTCTTATTTCTATATTATTATTGTTATTGTTAACCTTATAATCATTAATATCACATAATTCTTCTTTATGGCTAACTATTTTTGTATTTTCGTACAATTTTGTAAACAATCTTGCTTTTTCAGCTCTTAAACGAACATAGAAATTAGTAGACATAGCTAAATCACAAATGCCACTTGATAAAATAAATTCATACATTCTTACAATGCTCGAACTTATACTCTCATTTTTTAGTCTATGAGTAAAAGTTATTGTTGATCCATCAAATTCAATATTCATATGTCCTATTGCATTCTTAATAACTTGCATAAATTCAAATGTTGATTTTTCATCCATATTAAATGATGAAGAAAAGTAATCTTTTATATTTACAGAGTCTAAATAGTCACTTGTTTCATTGTTTTCTAATAGTCTAATAAAATAATGCTCATTATTATATTGTATTAGATTAAACATTAACAAAACTCCAAATTGTTTTAATATTTCATTATTATTAGCACTTTTAATTGAATTTATTGTTTCAGTTAAATTGTAAGAAAATAATAATTCCCTAAACAATCTCACTTTATCATCATTAAACAAGTTTGAAACATCTTTTGCATAACTAATAATTTCATCAAATATAATGTTCCTGACTACAGTATTATTACTTTTAGTATTTATAGCTTCAACTATTTGTTGTTCAACATCTGGATAAAATTCTCCATGAGAAGCACAATTTCTTAATAGTATAAATAGCGAATCATTTGGAATAGAATTTCTGTCACCAACTACATCTTTAGTTCTTAAAAAGTTTCCTATAGCTCTAGATTTGGGCTTATATTCTTTTTTTATTGCTGAAAAATTTTGGATTAATACTTCATACATTAATTGAATTATTTTAGAATCATTATTATATCTATTGCACAAAGATATCATTTCACTATCTATATTTGATAAATCTTGTTGCATAACATAGATAAGTTCATCTCTAATCTTTTCAAAATAATAATTAATTATAAATAGAGAGCAATTTAATTGTAGTATTTTAGAATTCTTCTCAATAGCTAACTCATGACTATTATTTTCATTTAGAACATAATCTAATACTCTAAAAATTGTATTATTTGTTTCTAAATTATATCTAGCTCTTTGTAAATCTTTTTTATCCTCATTAAAATGTAATTCATATAAATTTATCATTGCTTGGATTTCCATGGTTAGATCTCCAAAATAGGCATTTTCTCCCTTTAGTGACTTAATATGTTCCCATTCCCTAACTAATTCAATTAATGAATTATAACCACTTTTTATTTGTGAACTTATTTCAGAATCAAACATCAATTTATCAGAAATCATATGTCTTATTTTTTCATCATCTGACATGTTTTCATATTTTGAAAGCATTCTACCAATTTTTTCAAGCAAAATATCAATATCTTTATAATTAACTGACATATTTTCAACTCCATTCTTCAAATATAAAATATGTTTTGTATATTTTATTATACCATACTTCTTAATTATAATTTCAGATATAGCCACTTTTTTAAACAAAGCAGGTTCAAAGTGGCTACTGCCCCTATTTTGGGCTATTTTTTGCTAATAAAGAAAAACTCGTGTTTTCATTTATGGGACTTTACGAGTTATTTACCACAACATTGCTTATATTTTTTACCGCTTCCACAAGGATTTTTATAGTAGGTGTTTTGGTAGCTTCCCAGAACTTTTTTTGGCTATTGAATGCACTTAGGAACTTCCGAGAGCACTCGGGAAACCTAGCAGAAGGTATCTAAAAAGGTATCTAAAATTCAAAAATTAGTATTTTTCGAATATTTTTTGTATTGCAATTTTTATAACTTTTTCTTCTTCTGTTTTACCATTCCATCTTCATCAAGATAAAGTTGGTTACTACATAATTGTAAAAGATCTCTAAATTCTTGTGAAACTTCTTCTGACATAATTTGTGTTCTTTGATCAGCACACATTTGAAATCTATTTTTTCTCATTTGGTCATTTTTCCACTCTTTATATTTATCAGGCATACATTTTGCACATGGACGATATCCGGCAGCAATTGCTATACCTTCATTTTGAAAAAAAACTCTATTTGAAATATAATAACCTTTTTCAATCCATCTTTTGGCTGATTGGCAGTCAAGTCTTCCATATATTTTTAATTTTCTATTGCCAGCTAATGTTCCTGGGGTATTACTCAAATACTCATGTCCATTGCAATCAATTAATTTGAACTGTTTGCCTTGAAACTGTCTAATTGACTGTTTTAAATTATAAAGTAATTTCTCATACCTATTTTTTGTATCTTTGTTACTTAACAAATATTCTCTTGTTCTCTCTTCACCATTTTCATATTGAGGAATTTCTCCTAAAAATTGTTCTACTGTTAAATCAACAAGTTCATCATCTATTATATTGTAGTAATGACTTCCGGATGATGCCATGCATCTCATAATTTTTCCGCCAAAGAAATCATTTACTATTAGAACTGTAATTGCACATTGTCCTATTGATGGATTTTCTTCATTCCATTTATCTATTAATCCTGGTGAGCATGTTTCCAAATTCCAAGATTGTATTAATATTTGTTTTAATTGTCCTATTTCCATAAAACCTTCCTATAAACATTATACCATATTATTCTTTATTTTTATTTAATATTATATGTTTTAAACTCGCTTACCAATGTCATTTTGGCATTGGACACAATTTCATCTTTTTTTGAAAGTAAAATCTTTGTAAATCCTTATAAATAAAGGAAATACTGTGATTTTTAACAATGCAAAAATTTTGTATTTTTACCTAATTTTTGGGTATCTAGATACCTTTTAGATACTCAGCAGATGGTATCCAAAAAGGTATCTAAAAAATTTTTTGAAGTTTTTGGAATATGAAAAAAGCCCATAATTACTGGGCTTTTGTGGTATTTTTATTATCTCCCGTGACAGTTTTTATACTTCTTTCCGGATCCACATGAACTGTTTTTTCTAGTATTTATAGTATTTATTATATTATCATAACTATTGTTATTTCTTTATTTACTAGACTAATAACAGTTTTTATTTATGGTATTATTGGTACTATTAG
>CABUPU010000013.1 GCA_902493595.1 uncultured Mycoplasma sp. | reverse complement strand
ATTTATTGTTCCATCATTATTTACATCTCCATAACTTGCTTTTACAAATTTTGCAAACAATACTATGTGATCTGTTACTTTTGTTACTCCAAATTCAAACTTTTCCTTGTATTCATCATCTAGATACCATCCTTCAAATACATATCCAGCTTTTTTCGGATCACTTGGTTTCCTTGTTTCATATATTACATGATCCTTTAATTCATAATCTACTGCATGTGTTGTTAATGTTGATTTATTATCTATTACATATTCTACATAATATGTTTTGCCTAATGGTTCATTTGGTAGGTTTTTATCTGCATAGTCTCCTGTTAGATATTTTCGAAGTAATACTTCATCCATCTTATTTACTTTTCCATCGCCATTTACATCCGCATTTGCTAATACAAAGCCTTCAGGTTTTTCTCCTGTTGCTACATACTTTGTTATTAATACCAAATCTTGAGTATTTATTGTTCCATCATTATTTACATCTCCATATTTCACTGTATCAATAACTTTTTCATTTATATAATCAACGTTAAAAATAGATGGTGCTGTTATACTTACACCGGTAGAACCATTTATCCAAATTCCTCTAGGAGTTTTATAATATATAACCATATCTGCTCGGCCATTTCCATTTATGGTTTGTGAGGCAATCATAATGTCAACTGTTGATAAAGATATATTAGCAGTATACACGTGCGTGCCTATAACATACGAATTATTTGGAATTTCATAAGATGTCATCTGTTGCGCATAAATATTATTTGTGCCCAGTAGCATTACAATGCTTAATACTAAATATTTAAAATAATTTTTCATAATTTTACTTCCTCTCATAATAAATTAATTTATAACCAAACTTGCTAATACTATTGTTCCATCATTTAAAACTATTTTTAAATTAGTTTCCTCTTGAATAGCATAATAGTTTACATTCAGGTTATCTCCAGAACAAATAAACTGTCCATCAATATATTGAATTTCCTTAACAGGAATTATTTTTTCGTCTTCATAAATTGTTAACCTTTTTGAAAAAGTTGCAGTTTGATCTACACTACTGGCGATAACCTTATAGTTTTTTTGCACCCAATTTGCCACTAAAGTTATATTCCCAGTTATTACAGAATTAAAATCAAATGTTTTTCCATTTTGTAACCAACTTTTAAAATTATAACCACTTTTTGTTGGATCATTTGGTTTTGATACTTTATTTCCTTCAACTATTGTTTGTGATGAAACAGCAGTTCCACCATTCGAATTAAATGTTACTGTATAATTATTCTTTTTTACCTCAACCCATTTAGCATCTAAAGTAATATTACCCGTAACTGCTAAATTGAAATCATATTCTATTCCATTTAATAACCAGCCAGCAAAATTATAACCATTTCGAGATGGATTATTTGGTTTTGTTGCTTTATTTCCTTCGACTACTGTTTGTGATGAAACACCAATTCCTCCATTCAAGTTAAATGTTACAGTAAATGTCTTTTTTTGTGGTGTTGATGGTTTGTTGTTATTGCCATTATTACCACTGTTTGAGTTATTATCATTACCAGTATTATTCGTTGTATAACTATTTGATATTTTTATCTTTTCCCATTTGGCTTTAAGTTTTAAATCTTTTTCTACGATGCTATCAAAATCATAAATTTCATCGTTTAATATCCATCCAACAAAATTGTAACCTTCTTTTGTAGGATCGATAGGTTTTTCAACTTTGTTTTCCTTTATTACAATTTGTTTAGAAATAATTGAACCACCATCAGTATCAAATTCTATATTATAAGTTTCAATATTATCATCAAGTTTTGTCCATTTTGCCACTAATTTTAAATCTGATACTACCTTTAAATTAAAATCATAGGTTTTTCCTAAATATGTCCATTCATCAAACACATAACCTTCTTTTACTGGATTCAAAGGTTTTTGAACAGTGTCATCTTTTTTTACAATTTGAGTTTCAATTAATGAACCACCATTGGTTTCAAAAGTAACACTATAAGTTATTGGTTTTTTGTTAGTTATCAACACAATTATAATCGTTAAAATTATTATCGTAATTATTGAACTAACAATAATAAATATTTTATTCTTATTCATATACTCCTCCTTTTTATTTTATTAAAACCAAATTAGAAACATTTTTATTTTTTTAAAATTAAAGCCAAAAAATATTAAAAACAATAAAAATTACTTCTACTGACATTATAACACAAATTTTTTATTTTGTCTTACTTGGTGTAAGATTTAATTAAAATTTTTTAACGCATAATATTATTAGGTGATTTAAATGAGGAATAATAAGGAAGAATTTAGTATTTCAAAAGGGAAAATAGATATGTCTAATCTTAAAACTCAAAGAGTTAAAAAAGGTTATTCGCAAGTAAAACTTCAACACCTAGTAGGAGTTAGTACTTCCTCTATTGAGGCATATGAACAAAAGGTTCGTATTCCTTCACTACCTGTCGTTTATCGACTAAGTGAAGTTTTAGGTTGTTCAATTGACTACTTAGTTGGAAAGTCAAATGAATTAGACAAATATTATTCTTTATCGCAAACCGATAAAGATAAAGTAATTGATTTTATTGATAGTCTATTAAAAAAATAGCAAAAAGAAAAGAAAGACGCATAATCTTTCTTTTTAATTTATCTTTTCTTAGCGTTAATATTATCTATTTCTTTAATAATATTTTTTGTATCAATTGATGATTTAACAAGATAAGTAATTAAAATAATTAAGCTTGTGATTACTATTATAGGTGTATAATTCTTTGATGAACTTGATGTGTCTTTTTTTAAATGATCTAAGCAATTATCTTTACCATCAGCATAACATTTAACGATATCTTTATCACCCTTTTCATAAGCTTCATTTATAACACTTTCAAGTGATGTATTATAAGCAGATGCTGCATATAAATCACTAATTACTACAAAAGGTGTTGCCTCATGAGTGGCATCTTCGAACCCTGCATTTTTAAATGCGTCAGCTACTTTTTTTCCTAGTTCATAATCCTTACCTTCAGCCCAATCAACATGGTCAACATAAAGTTCTTTTTTTACAATAGTAAATGTTTTTCCATATCCATCAAGTCCTTTTAAATATTCTTCTTCTTTTTCACAATAAGGACAACCACCAGCTTCGAACATATAAACTTTTACTTTTTCTTTTGCATTAACAAGTGTTGGTATAAATAAAATTAATGTAAGTAACGCAAGTATTCTTTTCTTCATATTCTTCCTCCCATAAACTAATTATAACACAATTTTTTATCTATGATAAGGTGTTTCTTCACTATATAATGTGTAATATAATGATGGGCTACAATAATCCGTATAAAAAATACCTTGATAGGCATACATAGTCATACCGTTTTCCGTAATACTCAAAAGTTCAATACCTTTTTCCTTCAAAAGTGCATGTCCATATTCAAATTCAAAAATACCTTTGTTAATATTTGAACAAACATCTTTCACATAATTTTTTATTGCTCTATCTTCAGGTTTCATATTTCCTCCGTATAAGTATCTATTTTAAAGATAAATGCGATTAAAGTCAATAAAAAAACTTGTTATACTCTAACAAGTCTTGATTTTCCGTCTTCATAAAGAGGTCTATGAATAGCAATTTTCATCTTAGAATAAAATTCCATTTCATCCTTTAAAAGATAATTTGTATATAAAACAAAGTATTTACCTTTTTTATCACTATATATAAAAGCAATTCTACCTTCTTCAGGATTTAATTTAGAAATTGATTTTAATACATTAAATTCATAACCATCAATTACCTCAGTTTGCTCTTTAACAAATTTATATTCATTAAGTGCTAAATCATTTTTAACAAGTTCTGTAAATTCTGTTATATCTTTGTTAGATTCTTTAAGGTAACCCTCAATATATTCTTTATTTTCTAAACTTCTTGCAGAAAATAAATATACACTATTTCTAAAATAAGAATGTTGTTGATAATATTCTCTAAACATCTTTTCAGGAAATTTAATTGACATATTAAACTTAGTTAAATATACATTATTTTCATCATTTGGTATATAACTAGTTTTAAATTTGATATCATTTTTAAGAAGTGATTTATAAAATTTATGAAAGTTTTCTGAATTAAATGATACATCAAATACTTTATTTTTTGTTATTTTAACAATAACTTTTGCATTTGGATAATATGTTACTAAAGATATTTTAGAAAACTTTGTATTAAGTTCTTTTCTAAATAATCTTTGAACTTTAATATCATCACCATTAACAGTTACACATTTATATTTACATAAAGCATATATAACAAGAAGTAAGCATTCTATTGTAAGTAAACTATAACTAATAATTAACTTAAGAGATATCGAAAAGTAAACACAAAATAATGCTATTGTTATTGTAGCCATAAAAACAACTGTACCAATCCATTTTTGATAAAATACATTATAATTATTATCATCATTTTTTGCAAAAACAAATTCAGGTTTTAAAAATAAAATTATTGTATTAATTATAACAAAAAAAACCGCACATACAACGCATATTACACTTTTTATAACTGGACTCATAACTCACCTATTTTAATGTAACTAGACCACAGTCATTTTCAGCTTTGCAAATCTTTTGTTCTTCATTAAGTTTTATTTCTTTTTCGTTTCCATCAATTAATCTTATAACAACTTTATTACCTTCAGTAGCAATAATTTCAGCATCAAGATTTTCAAGTTTTAAACCAACACTAATATTCTTATATTCTTTTGTTTCATTTTTATAAGTAACATTAAGTGCTGTATAACCTTCCTCTTTCTTATTTCTTTTTGCAAAAATAAATAATCCTATAAGTAAAATAACTATTGCAACTACAATTGGAACTATTTTCTTACTTTCCATAGTCTCACCCTTCCTATTATAATTATAGAGGAAAAAGTCAAAATAGTAAAGTGATTTTCAAAAAAAATTTATGACTCATAATCATAAATTCCATGTAACTTTTCAATATCTGAATTTGATAAACTACTTACTGTCCAACCATCCGAGGTATTTACTACATAAAAATCAATTGTATAACTAGTTTTTTCATTTGTTTCTTTCATTTTATCAAGTTTATATGTAATAAATTTTTCTGCATCATATTTTCCATCTTCATCCTTAAACTCATTAGGATTTTCCGCTAAATAAGTTGTTGCGTCTTTTTGAGCTTTATATAAATCATAAACATTTACTTTAACAGTAATTGTGGCTTCATCACCATTATAATCTTCATTTGTTATTTCATAAGAAAGATCTGTATATTGTTTTTTCAAAATATCTTCATATTTTTTAGAATTTTCCTCATTTAAGTTTTCCTTATCAATAACATTTTTCATATCGACTAATACTTTATCATCTAAATTCTTATAATTATCTAAATATTTTTTTACAGAATCAGTAGCACTTTTTCCACAACCTGTTAAAAATAATGATATAACTAATAATACTAATAAACATTTTATCTTTTTCATATTCTTATTATTGGTAATTTTTTTAAAATTATACGGTTTTATAACAAAGTTTTATTAAATCATAAACTTTTTTTTCAGAATCAGATATTGGACCATTTAATTTTTTAGTTATATTTTTTTTCATAGACTCGATATTTTTTTCATCTTTATTAAACCATTCATAATAAATAAATTTAAATTTTTCTATATCATTATTTTTAATTAATTTATCTACTTCATACATTAATTTATTTTTTATATTTTCTTCATTACGAAGTACTTCTCCATTAATTTGTATATCCTTTTTTTTATAATTAATATTTCCCTTTTTCATAAACTTTGTATAATTTAATATTTTTTCTTCATCAGTTAAAAGTAAACTACTTTTATAGGTGCTTTCGCCATTACTATTAAACTGAACTCCTATAGCAGTATAATCGTCACAAAAAACTAAAGGTATATCCTTTAAAAAAGATTTATCAAGAATTATATTATATTCAATTAAATCACTTAAAACATTCGAAGATACCTTATATACATAACATTTTTTAGTAATAAGTTCATCCTCCGCAAGCCATTCATAAAATGGATAATATTTATCTAAAAAATTAAATGTTATGTTATTAATAATCATATTTTTCCCCTTTCATAAACTAAAATAAGAATCAAAATGCCAATAAAAAAAATATTACAAAATAAATTACTAATAATAAAGTATACAAAATATGCAAAACTATACCCTAAAACTAACAAATTTAAATTAATTATTATAAAGAATAAACCAAAGACTATTAAAATAATTCCAAGTATATAAAAAAATATTAACTTCATAGTATATTTATATTTATAAATTAAGAAAAATATTATATAATTTTAATGGTGATAATATGAGTTTAATAAAATATATAATCGTGGCTATAATACAAGGATTAACAGAACCTTTGCCAATATCCTCCTCAGGACATATGTATTTATTTAAAAGTATTTTTAATACAAATATGGCCTCAGATCTAAATTTTGAAATAATTTGTAATTTTGGATCTTTTTTAGCAATTCTATTTATATTTAGAAAAGATGTTATAAAACTAATTAAAGATTTTTTTACTTATATTTTTAATAAAGATAGTAGAGATAAAACGAAATATGGTTTTAAATATGCATTATATATTATAATCAGTACAATTCCTGTTGGACTTTCAGGACTTTTTCTAAAGGATTTTATCGAGGAGAAACTTACAAGTGTTAAAATATTAGGGTTTGCATTTTTACTTACTGCTTTAGCGCTATTTATTGTTAGAAATATTAAAGGTGAAAAAGATGATAAAGATATTACTTTAAAAGATGCAATTATTATTGGTTTATTTCAAATGATTACTATTATGCCCGGTATTAGTCGAAGTGGTACAGTACTTGTAGCTTGCTTATTATGTAAACTTAAAAGAGAAACTTCTTTAAAATATACATTTATGTTATATTTTCCAGTAAGTGTTGCAGCAATGGGTCTTGGTGTTAAAGATATGTTGAATACTCCGAATATGCCCTCTTTAATACTTCCATATGCTATTGGTATGGTAATTGCTTTAGTAATAACATTATTTTCTTATGAATGGCTTTCTAATACTGTTAAAAAAGGAAAACTAGTTTACTTTTCAATCTATTGTCTTTTACTTGCCGCATTCATATTTATATATTTTAGATAATAATATATTATTAAGAAAATGTAAGTCGATCTCGGGTGGTGCGAGTTATAAATAATCCCGAACGAGAAATGTAAGTCGCTCCCGGATGGTGCGAAGTATAAATTATTCCGGATGAAAATATTATAATATAAATTTTTCATCAACAAAAATCATTTAGATAATGTAATGTTCTAAATGTTTTTTTTATTTTACATAATTCATAAAAAAACAGATAACTAGTATCTATTTTTTCTTTGGTTTATCCTCAACTGTATCAGCAAGTTTTCTTAATGTTTCAGCAGCAGAATTTCTAACTTCTTTAGCAGCTTTTTCCACTGTTGGTGTTGCTTTTTCAGCTGCAAGTTTTACAAGTTCAGTAGCTTTATCTTTAATTTCAGTTGCCTTTTTAATAGCAATTTCCTTTACTTTTTCTTTATCTAATGCTCTAATTTCGTTTTGAAGTTCAGTAACTTTTTCAGTTATATTTTCTTTAACTTCATCAGGATCCATATTTTTAACTTTATTTAAAAGTTCATTGCATTTGTCCATTAAATCTTTTCTTGTTTCTTTACCAGACTTAGGTGCTAAAAGTAGACCTAATCCTAAACCTAAACCCGCTCCTAAAATAAATTTACCTTTCTTATTCATTTTCATCTTCCTCTCTTTCTTTTCCTTTTAAAAATATTTTTGTAAATACACTTGTAAAAAAATCCAAAAATCTATCAAATACTCTATTTACTTTAAATGAAGCTGCATTAATAATATCAAATACTGGATTAAGTGTATTAATTTTCTTATCAACATTATCTATGATATCTTGTGCTTTAGTCATAAAATTTAATAATTTTACTCCTATAACAATTCCTATAATAATTAATATAATCAGTAATAAGTATATTAAAATTGGTAGAAAACTATTCAAAAAATCTATCATTATTCTCCCTCCTTCGTATCGTACATTGAATCTATTAAATCAAATAAATCGCTTTCTAATGTTTCATCTGATTTTTCAATTTTAGGTACTTCCTTGGTAATTTCTGTATCCTCTTTTGGAGTAACCTTACTTTCAACTTCTTTTAATTCATTTTCTAAATCATTATCCATATCAATTACTACATCAGATGTATCCTCTAAAAGTTCATCAATTGTTTTAATTTTCTCTGCAGTCTCAGTAGGTTTAGAAAGTGTTACAGTTTCACTTTGTTCATATATTGTACTAGAAGTTGGTTTTTCTTTTGTTTCACCAAATGCTTTATCTCTTACTTTTTGAACATCAACTTTACTTTCATATTTTTGAATATCTTCTTTTTTATAGTCTCTATCAAGTACTCCATATACTGGCGATATTATCGGAGAAGGTTTAAACTTCTTCCTTTCTATAGTTTCTGTAGTTTCTATTTTTTCATACCTACCAAAATTTTCCCTTTTTTGCATTTTCTTTTTAGTTTCATATTCCAAAACATTACTATATCTTTTCTGAGGTCTTACTGGTTGGACAGGCTCCTCTTTAGGTATAACTGGTTTAGAACTATCAAACTCTTCTTCATCAAAATCTAAAAAAGGGAAAGAATTATTTTTAAATACTTCTTTTTCACTTTGAACTTTTGGTTCCTCTTTTGGAATTTGAGGTTTAGCCTCAACTTTAACTTCTTTCTTTTCCTCTTTTACAGGTTCATTTCGCATTTCTGGAGTAATTTTTATTTGTTCAGTATATTCTTCTTCATCAAATAAAATATCTTTTACTTTTTTAAATAATCCCATATTTTCACCTTCCTATTTAACTAAATCTGTATCAATTTCTTCATTTTCTTCAGCATTTGTATCATCCTCATTTTGAATAATATCTAAATAATTATTATCATTTCCTTTTGGATTAAAAATGTTGTAAGTTTCATCATTAAACTTTTGAGATTTATTACTAGCAATAGACTCAATTGTCATATCATTATATTCTAAATCTCTTAATATGGTTACAGCGTTTAATACTGCAAGATTAATATCATCATAATCTACCATCACTTCTATTTTAGCATAATTATACATAATTTCAATCAAATATTTATCATTTTCTTTTAAATTAATCTCAATATATCCATATTTGTTATCAAAATCTATTTTTTTACTATAAAAAGCTTTATTATTTACATCATACTCAAATTCCACTTTTTTATAATAACTTATTAAATCAACATATAAATAATATTTATAATTAGCTGAGGAAAATACTGCATTATAATCATCATAACTATCAATACTAAGACCACTTGGTAAATAATATTTAAAAGCGCGATTAACCTCATTATATTTACCTGTTTTATTAGCAAGTTCATTTAATAAAGAATCAGTATTCATATTTTTTATATTACTGCATCCACATAAAGAAAATAAACCTATGAGTAGCAATATTAAAAATTTTCTTTTCATTATATCATCCTTACATCAATATTATATCACTATTTTTTTATTACTTCTATATATTTTATTTTAACGCCTTGAGAAGAAAATTTCTCTTCATATTCAGTTTTTGGACTATCAGTTACATCACTATTATGTAAATCATAAGTTTCATTTATTATTTTATAGCCATATGAAAGTAGACTTTCTTTTGAAAATTCATAAAAATCATCATTATCTGTTTTTAAAATAATATGTTTTTTATCCTTAAATAAATTATCATATAATTTTAAGAAATTTTCTGATGTAAGTCTTCGTTTAGTATTTCTTTTTTTAGGCCAAGGATCAGAAAAATTCAAATAAATTGTTTTAATTTTTCCATATAAATACTGTGGAATATCCATAATATCTATGTTAAGTATCTTCAAATTATCTAATTCATATTCATTAATTTTTTTTATTGCACTACAAATAACACTGGAATATTTTTCTACACCAATGTAATTAATATTTGGATGATTCAAACACATTCCAAGTAAGAAATTACCTTTACCCATACCAATTTCTAAACATATATCATTATCATTATTAAATAAATCTTCAGTTAAAAAATAATTACAACTATTTAGTATTTCATCCATATTTTTAGGATTTCTCATTCTCATAATAACACTTCCTTTTTTTAAACATATATTATCATTAGAAAGGAATGCCTATGAAGAAAAATAGAAATTCATTTTTTGAAAATCAAAATATGATGATGCCTCAAAATGGTTTTATGCCAAATATGATGCCAATGAATAACCAATTTTATAATCAAAATAATATTGATTTAGAGGAAAGACTTGCAAAGATTGAAAGACAAATTGCTAGATTAGATAAAAGAATATCAAGTCTTGAAAATACTAGTTATTCCACTGATGACATTAACATAGATTCTAATAATATGTATATGCTTTAATTATAAATTATCATAGCGCTAAAACAATATATTTGTTCTTCACCACAAACTGCTATAGCAACCTGAAACTTAATATCTATTATATCATAGTTTCCCTCATTTAAAAAAAGATTTATTACTTTTTCTAAATCTTTTTCATGACTTTCATCAAATAATTTTACTTTCATATGTCATCACCAATTATAGTATAAAACATAGTTTTTAAGAATTTTGTCGAAGAAAGGACTAACTTTCTTTTTTTATATTCATATATTTAGGCATTTTTGCCTCGATAACAATTTTTTCTTTGGTAATTGGATGAGTAAATATAACTTTATAAGCATGTAAACATAAATTTCTCATACCATCTTTTTTACCATATTTTTTATCTCCATATATTGGATGATTTATACTTTGCATTGCCACTCTTATTTGATTTTTCTTACCTGTTAAAATATTTATATTTACTAAGGTTTTATTATTTTCATTATCAATGACTTCATACTTAGTAATAGATTTATCTCCAATTTTTTCATTTTTAGTATCATAAACCATAAAGGTTTTAGTTTCTTTCAAATAGTTTATTATGGTTCCACTTTTACATTTAAAATTTCCGTGACATAATGCATAGTAATACCTTTGAACACTTTCCCAATTATCTTGCATAATTTTCTTTATTTTATCATTTTTAGCAAAAATAACTATTCCACTTGTATCTTTATCAAGTCTATGAATTATAAATACTTTATTATTTTTATTTTTTCTCCACAAATATTCATGAACTTCGTGATACAAAGTTTTTTCTTTTTCTTTTTCATTTGCAATTGTAAGAATACCACTTTTCTTATTTACAATTATTAAAAATTTATCTTCGTATAAAATATCTAATTTTTCCTTTTTCATAATTAGAATTATAACACTTAAAAAACATATTTACTACTCCTTTTGCTTAACAATTATAAATAGTTTACACAAAAAACCAGTTATTTTTGTAACTTTTTACACATTTTTCCATAATAAAAAGGGTTATTAACCCTTTACTACGATATTTACTATTTTATTAGGAATAGCAATAACCTTAACAATTTCCTTACCATTTGTAAAGTTTTGAACATTCGGAAGTGTAAATGCTTTTTCCTGAAGTATATCAGATGGTGTATCAACATCAACCTCAAGTTTTCCTCTTACTTTACCATTAACAGATACTGCTATAGTAACAGTTGTATCCTTAGTTTTATCTTCATCATATACTGGCCAAGTACTATTTACAATTGGACTAAACCCAATACTTTCATTTAACTCCTCTGTAATATGTGGAGCTATTGGATTTAAAAGTGTAAGAAGTAATCTATAATCTTCTTTAGAAATTGATTTAGCATCTTGATAAGCATTTGTCAAAATCATTAAACTTGATACAGCTGTATTATAGGCCATATTATCTAAATCATAAGTTACTTTTTTTATAGTTTGATTTTGTATTTTTTCTAAATCTTTAGTAAAACCTTCATTATCATTTAAAGTATCTTTTAGTCTAATAACTTTATCAATAAATCTTTTACATCCTTTTAAACTTTCGGTACTCCAAGGAACATCTTCTTTATAATCACCCATAAACATTTCATAAAGTCTTAATGTATCAGCACCAAATTCATTAACAATATCATCTGGATTGATAACATTGCCTTTACTTTTACTCATTTTTTCATTGTTAGAACCAAGTACCATACCATGACTTACTCTTTTGTAAATCATTTCTTTATTAGGAACTAGACCAATATTATACAAAAATTGTACCCAGAATCTTGCATAAAGCAAATGTCTTGCTGTATGTTCCATTCCTCCATTATACCAATCAACTTTACCCCAATACTTCATTGCATCCATTGAGGCAAATTCTTTATTATTATGCGCATCCATAAATCTTAAGAAATACCAACTTGATCCAGCCCAGTTTGGCATAGTATCTGTTTCTCTTTTAGCGTCAGCGCCACATTTAGGGCACTTACAATTTACCCAATCAGTAATTTTTGCAAGTGGACTTTCGCCATCATCAGTTGGTTCGTAGTTAGCTACATTTGGAAGTAAAACCGGAAGTTCATTTTCAGGTACAGGAACCCAACCACATTTAGGACAATTAATCATTGGTATTGGTTCACCCCAAAATCTTTGTCTAGAGAAAATCCAATCACGCATTTTATAATTATTAACTACTTTAGCTTTACCCATATTAACAAGTTTTTCTGTTATTTTTTCTTTGGCTTCACTAACTGTAAGTCCAGTAAATTCCCCACTATTAAGAAGTTTAGGATTTATAGGAAGATACTCCTCTTTTTCATAGGCTTTTTCTTTTATATTTCCTCCTGAAATAACCTCGATCATTTCCAAATTATGTACTTTTGCATATTCATAATCTCTTGCATCATGAGCGGGTACTGCCATAACTGCACCAGTTCCATAACTACCAAGTACAAAGTCACCAACAAATATAGGAACTTTTTTTCCATTAACTGGATTAATAGCCTCTATACCCTTTAAAACGCAACCTGTTTTTGTTTTATTAAGACTAGTTCTATCCATATTAGATTTTTTTGATGTTTCTAAAATATAATTTTGCACTTCCTCTTTATTTTTAATCTTTGGCATTAACTCTTTAATAAGTTTTCCATCTGGAGCAATTACAAAAAATGTAACACCATAAATTGTTTCAATGCAAGTTGTAAATATTGAAAATTTTCCTCCTGTTGTAAGTTCTATTTCAACTTCAACTCCGGTAGACTTTCCAATCCAATTTATTTGACCTAATTTAACTCTATCAGCAAAAGCTGTTTCCTCAAGACCATCAAGAAGACTTTGAGCATATTCACTCATTTTTAGCATCCACTGATTTTTTTCTTTTTGAACAACTGTGTTTCCACATCTTTCACATACTCCACCGGCAGCATCTTCGTTTGAAAGAACAGTTTTACATGTATTACACCAATTTACTGAAGCAGTTGCTTTATAAGCCATATTATGCTCATAAAATTTCAAAAATTGCCATTGAGTCCATTTATAATATTCCGGATCAGTTGTAGAAAATTCTCTATCCCAATCAAATGAAAATCCTAGTGTCTTCATTTGTCTTTTAAAAGTTGCAATATTTTCTTTTACAGCTTCTTTAGGATGAATGTGATTTTTAATTGCATATTGTTCTGCTGGAGCTCCAAAGGCATCCCATCCCATTGGATACAAAACATTATAACCCTCTAATCTTTTCATTCTTGCTTTTGCATCTTGTGCTGTATAACTTCTTACGTGCCCTACATGAAGTCCAGAACCAGATGGATATGGAAATTCTACCAAAATATAATAAGGTTTCTTTTCACTACCATTAATAGCCTCAAAACATTTGTTATCTTCCCAATATTTTTGCCATTTTTTTTCAATTTGATTAAATTCGTTCATTATTTTCTTTCCTTTCTAAATATCTTCCAAGAAGTTCATACATCGCATATATAAGTCCAAATAATAATACAAATCCTATTAATATTTGAATGTAAAACGGAAGTTTAATAAGTTCTATAATCATAAATACAATTGTTATTATAAAGGCATCAATTAAACTATATATAAATGCCATTTTATTTTGAATAAGTAATTCTTTTGGCAGTTTAAATTTAGCCATTAAATACCTAACTGAAAATAAATATTTTTCATTATTCTTTTTATTTTTCTTATTTTTACGCATAACATTAAACATATACATATCATAAAAATATAGTACTACACTTAAAACTATAAATACAATTACACATACAATTAATACTCTTTTCATCTTTTCCTCCAATAAAAAAGATAGTACAAAAGGGTGCATATGCACGGTACCACCTTTAATTTAACTTATTTAATTGATACGGAAATTACCCCATTTGCATCCAAAAGCAAGTTCAATATATAGGTTTACTAATTTTCATCAACCATTAGCTTTCTATAAAAACAAATATATTTACTACTCTTTTTTCCTTTGCTTAAGCACATTATACAATACTTTTTTTTAAATTTCAATTAAATAATCATATAATTTCATAAACATTCTTATAAATCTAAATTCTAAGCCTTTACTTCTTAGTTTTTTAATAGCAATTCTCTTCTTTTTAATTTCCATATTACTAAATACAATTTTATATAATTGCTCTTTTAACTTAGTTTTAATTTTTAAATCAGTAATAATTGAATTTATATCTTCATTAATAATTCTTGCTGCATCTATTTCAATATCTTTACCACTACAATTAACTGTTAACTGTTTTGTTGTATCTACTTCAGGTACACTAACTATAAAACTATCATCTTTTACATTTATAGAGTAAGCATTACTATCAATTTTTTCACCATTAATAAATACTTCAACTTTACTTGCTTCCTTAGTATTTCTAAATATAATATTATAATCTCTTGTCGCAGGTATTATTGCAGTTTTTCCCTCTAAAGGATGAATTATTAAACTATAATTATTTTGCATATAATTGTAATCAATTGCACTAATTACATAATAACCTTGTTCATAAAGTCTTGTAACTCCATCATCTTCATATAAATGATATGAGTTACTTTTACCAGGAAATACGTGTATATCTAACTTTTCTGGATTTCCTGTAAAATTATAATTTGAGGAAATATTTGCCATTGGAATAATTGCTCCAGCTTTTGCAAATACAGGATAATCTTCATCTTTGTGGAAAGTTATATACCTTTTATCACCTACAAATTTTTTGCCAGTTTTAAAGTCATACCATATTCCTTTAGGTATAAATGTTCTTTGAACAGATCTATTCATTACATTATCCATTGGTTTTGTAATTGGGCAAACAAAGAATTCACTTCCAAAGTAATATTCATTACGATACTCAGGTTCATCATACATTTCAGGATAGTTATAATAAATTGGTTGAATAAGCGGCATTCCTTTTTTAGCATAATAATAGTTCTCAGTATACAAATAAGGTATTAATTTATGTCTCAAATTTGTATATTCTTTTACGATATTATAAGTTTTATAGTCCCATAGCCAAGGCTCTCTTTTATAATAAATACCTCTTTTTGCACTAAATCTAAATATTGGACTAAATGTACCGAACTGAACATATCTCATATAAAGTTCAGCATCCTCAACGCCATCTTTAAAACCACCAATATCATGACTCCACCAAGAAAGTCCTATATTACTTGCACTGCTATTAAAAAATGGTAAATATTTAAGCGTATTCCAACTTACTATTGTTTGACCTGAATATAAAACCGCATTTTTATGTGAAGCTACCATTGTATTTCGAGCAAGTAGCATTGGTCTTTTATATTCACTTTGCATAAAATCTTTTACATGATAATAAGTAAGTGCTCTAAGTGATTTAATATCTTTTTTATAATCAAGAAAATAAAAATCTATATCAAGTTTTGTAAGAGGATTAATTAGTTTTTCAAAATATAAAATTATAAACATTTTATCAAATGCTAAAAATGGAATTGTTTCATTATTTTTATAATTTAATTCCTCAGCAAACTCTGGGTAGGCTTCCTCAGTTGGTTTAATTCCTTCGGTTGGATCAAGTTCAAGTCCAAGTCTAACTCCTCTTTCATGAAGATAATTAGTTAGTTCTGTTGGACTATAAAATAATTCTTTATTAAATGTAAAACCTGTTTTATTTGCTAAAATATTATCTTTATTTTTAGTATGCCAAAATTCATTTAAAAGAAGTACACTAATTGGTATTTCATTATTATTAAAGGATGTTAAAAGTGCCTTAACATTATCCATTGAATAAATTATATCTCTATTCCACCATACACCAAAAGCATATCTAGGTAAAAGTGTAGGAAGTCCAGTTAAAGCAAAATAATCTTTTAAACAAAGACCAAAATCTCTTTTATACATAAATAAATATATATCTATGTGACTTTCTGTAGATTTATTTAATATACCAAGTTCATTAGTAATTAATGGGTCAGAATCATCTAAAGTTGCAAATCCATCAGTAGAATATAAGCCTTTTTCAAGTTTATTATAAATTCCATTATAATTATCAAGAGAAAATGAACTTGCTAAAAAATTTCTTGCTTCAGGATGTTCATAATACCATATTTTATCCGTATTAAGTAGTTTAACTTTTAAATTAGTATCCGGTGCAAAAGAAGGTCCTTTAAAAGGTTTTTCTTTCATATATTGAAGAGAAAAATATTTAGTAGTTATTACCATATATTTATCATCCTCTTCGAAAGTATAACTAGGTACAGGAAAATTACGATTTGAAACTAAATCGGTTAAATTATCAACAAAATTACCAGATACTGAATACTCAAGTCTAACAAGTCTATCTGTAAGAACTGTTATTCTATAAAAATCACCTTTATGTACTGCAGTTGGTAATGATAATCCATCTTTTTCATTAACTGTAAAATGTTTTCCAAAACTAGCCATAATTTACCCTTCCTATCATATCAATAATACCATATATATTTTTTTCTTTCAATTAGATTATGAAAAAAATGCATTTTTTTATTTACTACTATATTATTCTTACTAGTCAATTTTTAAATTTAAGTAATGAATAACAACCTTGTTTTTTTCTAAATATACATAAGGTATATTATTACTTTCAAAGTATTTAATAAGATACTTATAATTAAATATATCAATTGTATCATCCAAAACATCATTAATTAAATCAATATCTATTAATTACTGTTAGACACAGTTAAGTTAATGGGGTCCTATAGCCCTAACTTACTGTGTATGGATTTGAATATGTTCCATAACCTGATAACTTGGCTTCAGAGGATAAACTAATAACAGGACGGACCCCATTACTGCTACCAACACCATAGTAATTAATGTAACCCGAAGAATACACAATAAACCCATAAACAAAGCCATTTGAAGGGGAAGTGCCAGGCGACCCCAACCAATATATTTGGTTTGTATACAAGTAATATGAACTATTATTAGAATATGAACTATTATCAGAGTGATATACTCCTCCCGCCATTGATACTTCATCCGCCGTTATAAGTCCCACTGGATATTCTAACTTTTTATTTCCTATACTACTTCCTTTTGATGTAAATTTATCACTTGCTGTTGGACATGTTAATATTGGTGTTTTATTACTTCCCAATCTTCCCAGTGCACCATAGTCAAAATATCCAGTTGATGTCCATGCAGCTGTTTGTGTTGATGATGGACTTCTATCATTACAAAATATTTGATCTTGTGATACTAATTTTTTTGTTGCTGCATCTTTTTCTAATGTTGTTTCTGCATACCAATTATCAATTGTTGTTTTTATAGTACTTGGTGTATTAGTTCCATATTGCTGTCCTAATGTATACATATATCCTACATACTCTGAATTATTATAAGCTCCATTATTAAATGCACTTGTACCTATTTGAGTACCTGTTCCTGTCATTACTACTTTAGTACTTTCTGTTGGTGCTGTTGTTCCTGTATATATCATTCTTATAGAACCATCACCATTTATTCTGATTATTCTCCAGTAAATATATTTTCCTGTTCTATCTTTTCCAAATTTTACCCAGTTATTATCAACTGCACCTCTGAAATAATATGACTTCATTCCTGTTGTTGCAGTATAATCATCATCAGCTTTAAATAAACCTTCATTTGTTTTTGCAACTTTACTAAAATCTGGAGTTGTTTCATTTACTGTATTATTTGCAAGAATTGTTTTCCATCCTCTATTTTCTAAATCTATTACATCAGATACTGCTTTATTTCCAACACCATCTTTTACCCATAAATAGTAAGTTCCCTCAGTGTTTATTGTAGTATTTAAATTATATGTTTTTCCACTTATTGTAGTCCAACTTGTTGGTTCTACAGTATTACTTGTACTAAATCCATAAGCTTTTAAACCTTCATTATCAGTTAATGTTGCTGTTATAGTTTTACCATTAACTTTTAAATTAGATATTACTGGTTTTTCTGTATCAGTTACTACCTCAAAAAATAAATAACATCTATCTGAACCTATAAATGAAAATCCTATTTTACCAGTTATATTATCATAACTTATGACTTTTCCTTTATTTTCACAATGCGTTTTTTCTTCATTAATTTTATAATTACCTATAGGAATAGTATTTGAATTTGTTTCTACTCCATTTGCATCTTTTATCATTATTGCTAAATTATTTTGATTTCTTTGTTTAGTTTTTGTTACTTCATTTTTATTTTTATAGGTAATATTTAATACGATTACACCTATAATAATAAACATGAACAAACCTAATTTAATTTTTTTATGCATATTATCTCCAATCCTACATAAATAGGCACTTATATTTTCTCAAATGTTAAACATTTGCAAAAATTTATTGTCTATTGTATGTATCTTATATTTAAATGTTAGCATATTTTTTTAGAGTTTTCAATAACCATTTCCGTAAATTCGAGGTTTGTTTTTCCTAAATGTTTAACATTTGCAAAAAAAACGAACAATGTAAACGCTGGGATTACGAGGGTTTTAGATAATTTTTATATTTATTAAGTTTTTATAAAAAAAATAATAGTTTATAAAACTATTAAATCTTCCATATCTTCTTTAATAATCAGATTTTGATTTTTAAAATTAAGAAGTTCTTTTTTAGAATTTTTACCCATATGTGAGGGAATAATCTTTAAGTTTTTATATTCGTTTAAAAATTGTTTTATATCATCTACTCCTAAATGAAAATTATTACCTATTTTATTAGTGGCATCACAAATTAAATAATCTGCATCTTTAATATTATCAAGTAAATTATCACATATTTTAGTGTCTCCAGTAAAAACTAGTTTTTTATCATTATATTTAAAAATGTAACCATAACAATTTTTCATTACACCATGAACAGTTTTATAACTTGAAATAGTTAGATTATCAATTTTAATTACTTTTTTATTATCAATAAAATTAATTGTTTTATTAAGTAAAAATTCATAAAATAGTCCTGGAAATCCAAGTTTTAAAAGTTTTAAAACTTTCATTCTATCTTTTTTACATATAACAATATTTAACTTTTGTTTTCTTTGATAAAAATCTAGTATTATAAATGGTAAATCAAAAAAGTGATCTGCATGAGTATGAGTTATAAATATATATTTAATTTGCTCATTTAAATTATTCTTTTTTAGTATTTTCATTGTTCCTTGAGGAAAATCAACCATTATATTATTATTTACTAAGTATGATGCTTGATTATCATTTGATATCATAGAACCTGTTCCTATAAATTTTATATTCATTTTTTACCTCATAAGTAAATATTAATAATTTTTTCTAAAATAGTCAACTTTAATCTATAAAAACAAAAAAAATTTGTTATAATATTTTATAGAGGTATTTATGAAAATAGTTGAAATAAATGAAAAAGAATATAAGAATTTTTTTGATAAATCAAGTTATACACATTTTATGCAGTGTTATGAGTGGGGAGAAGCCTGTAAAGGTAAAGGTTTAAAGCCATTATATCTAGGTTTAAAAGATAATGATAACTTAAAAGGTATTTGTTTATGTTTTGTAAAAGAAATGCCCTTTAAATTAAAGTATTATTATGCACCAAGAGGACCAGTATTAGATTTTAATGATAAATCATTAATAAAAGAATTTTCTATAGCAATAAAATCTTACTTAAAGGAAAATAATGGTATATACTTTAAGATGGACCCAGGAGTTGTCCTTCATACATTAGATGAAAAAGCACAACCTTTAAAAGAGGGTATTAATAATGAATGGTTTCACGATTATTTATTAGAGCTAGGATATAGTTTTAAAGGTTATACAAAATTATTCGAAGCAAATCAACCTAGATTTACTTTTAGAATTGATACTAAAAAACCTATTGAAGAAATAGAAAAAAGTATGAATAAAACTTATTTAAAAACAATAAAAAGAAGTTATAATTATGATTTAGAAATTACAAATGATTATAATAATGATACATTTTATAATTTAATGAAAGATATTGCTAATAGAGATAACTTTAATGGTTACCCTAAAAAGTTTTATGAAGATTATGATAAGTTTATGACTCAAGGTGGAAAAAGTATAAACATAACAATTAAAATTTATCCTGATAAGCTTCTTAAAAAGGCAGAGAATGAATTAAAAGATTTAGAAACAAAAGTGGCAAACAAAGAAATACCTGAAAAGAAAATGGCTGATACAAATAATATTATTGCAAGGTTAAAAAAAGATATTGAGGTATTTTCAGAATATAAAGGAAATGAAAATGGAATAGTTTCGCTAATACTTATTTGTCCTATAATTAATAATCAAATGTGGACATTATACATTGGAAATAATAGTCTTGCAACATATACTTTTGCAGTTAATCGTTCATATTATGAAGCAATGAAAATTGCAAGTGAAAAAAACTGTGAATTTTTAGATTTATTTGGTACATGTGGTGATCCTGGTACAAAAGAAAAAAATTATAACGGAATACACGAATACAAAAGAAAAATGGGTGGTACCTACACAGAATTTGTAGGTGAATATGATATAGTTAATAAACCATTTATTAATAAAGTACTACCTATTATGTTAAAAATATATCGTAAATTAAGAAGAAAATGATTCTTCTTTTTTTTGTTAAATAAAAAAGATTACTTTTGTAATCTTTATAACCATACACCATAAGTTATTGCTATCATAGCAAATATTAAACCAACAGTCCAAAATAATTTAACAATATCAGTTTCTTCCCAATTTAATTCCTCGAAATGATGATGAAGTGGTGCTTTTTTAAATATCTTCTTATTAAACTTTCTAATAGCAATAATTTGAATTAATGAAGATGCAGCCTCAATAATAAATACACCACCAATTAAAAATAAAGAAAGTTCATGTCTAGTTAATATTGCAATAGTAGCAAGTGCTCCACCTAAAGAAAGTGAACCAAGATCTCCCATAAACACTTTAGCGGGATGTGAATTATACATTAAGAATCCTATTAAAGCACCAACTAAAATGAATGAAAAAATAGCAATTTCTTGATAACCCTCGAGCCAACCACAGTTCCAAGCAATTATACCATATGCAAGAAATGCAATCGCAGAAAGGCCTCCGCACAAACCATCAAGACCATCTGAAATATTAACTGCATTTGCCATACCAACAAGAAGAAAGAATATAAATATACCAAATGTCCACCCTAAAGGAATATTAATGTGTAATAAGGAAAATCTAAGAGTTGTACTTCCTCCACCTTTCATAAATAGGAAGAAAAAAACTAAAGCAATAAACATTTGACACATAAATTTAGTTACTATAGAAAGTCCCCCATTATTATGTTTTTTTACCTTTAAATAATCATCAACAAAACCAAGAAGAGCATAAGAAAGAAATACAAATAAAAGGATTGCTAAGTTATAACTTGATGATATGCTTTTAGTAATAAATAGATATAATAAACCAAGTATAACCGGAATTATAAATATTATTCCTCCCATAGTCGGAGTACCCTCTTTTAACTTATGTCTTTCAGATATTGTATTACTTACACTTTGACCAATATGAAACTTTTTTAAAAATGGGATTAGAATAGCCCCACATATAATTGCACAAACAAAACCTAGCATTAAAGCCATTGCAGCTTTAGCAAGTATTAACATACTACATCACCTTTATACATATTATACATTAAAAATAAATAAAAAACTCTATTTTTTGTGTAATTTTACACTTTCTTTTCACTATAATTTATTAGGGTGATTATTTTGATAGATAAAAAATTAATAAAAGAGAATAAAAAACTCGCTAAAAATTTTAAAATTATATTAATTATGGGCTACAAATATAAAAATGAAATTGCTCATATTGTATATAAAAATCTAATTAAAAGCAATGAGAAAGTATTGCTTCTTAAAAATAATGGTTATTATATAAATAAAAAATATTATAAGTTAAATAATAATTTAAATTATGAAATTTTAAATAATATTTTAAAAAATGCAAAAGAAAAAGATGTTAAATATGTAATAATATGTATAAATAATAGTCATATTAAAAATAATTTATTAAAGAAAATCAATTATAATATAATGAGTATATGTTCGTTTATCGGAGATGACACTAAATATGTTTCAAAGGAAATAAAAAAAGTTAAAGAGGTTTTAGTATTAAATAATGATGAAAAATATAGTAAAATATTTAGAAAAAAATATAAAAATGTAATTACTATTGGAAATAAAGGTACATATAAAATAGATAGATTTAATAAAACTTTTGAATATGAATATAATTTATATCATCTTAATACAAATGAAACAAATTTAATGTACTCTAAAACTATTGCAATTGCGATTTTAGTTTATATTGGATTTGATATTTCATACTTAATATAAAAAAATATAACAATTACTTGCTATATTTTAATAATTCATCTTTTATTTCCTTAGCTAACTCATTATTCTTTTCAGTTAAATCATCAGTTGAGGAAACTGTAAATGGTTTTAAAAATGTTACTTTTAAATTATTTTTAGAAAATCTATATTTTCCAGTTATTGCATAAGGAACAACAATAGCACCAGTTTTTTGTGCCATTGATACAGCTCCATATTTTAAAGGAAGAAGCAAACTATCATAATATTCATTACTTGTAATAACATTTGCACTTTCAAGTTCTAAAAGATATTCATTAACTCTATAAATATTATTTTTTATATCCTCCTTAGTTATTTTATTATCTGTAAGAAGTTTTAAAAGTAAATCAGTTTGTGATACTTTTACCATATCCTTTTTTATAATTTTTTTAAACTTTTTAAAAGGAATTTCTCCGTTTACAAATTCATACATTTCTTTTAATTTATCTTTTTTACATGCAAGACTATTTCTAGTTCCTTCAGGATAAATACCTAAAGCATAGCCTTCATTTAAAACCTCAAGTGCTGATGACTTGGCATTATCATCATGAATACTTCTATCAACTGGAATACAACCACTAGCTTTAAAAAAGAAAGCAAATGGGCTATCAAAGTATTCCTTTTTTGCCATATAATGAAGCATCCTTTTTGTAGATAAAATAGGTAAACATTGATCAAATAAATGAACATGATTTCCACATAATATTATTGGACCATCTTTTGGCACCAAATGTTTATTTTCAAATTTTGGCCTATAATATGCTAAGAAAAATCCTCCGAGTAAATATTTATTTATTGTGTATAAAATTTTATGCTTTTCTTTCATAACTTTTTCCCTCCTTAATTAATTCTATTACTTTTTTTTCTAACTTTTCAGTTTCTTTTACAAAATCATCTGTTGTAACATAATAAGGCTTTCCTATAATTATTTTTGTTTTATAATTAAATGGTTTAGGTTTTCCTACAATCGCAAATGGAACTATTGGTTTACCAGATTTTCTAGCTATTGATACAGCACCATATTTAAATGGCATAATATACTCTTTGGTCTTATTTATTGTTCCTTCGGGAAATACACACACTATTTTATTTTCTTTTAATTTTTGAATTGCCTCATTTTTTGCTTCAGGATTTTTATTTTTCCTATCTACTGGAATAGCTCCGGTACTACGAAAGAAAAAATTTCCTAATTTTGATTTAAATAATTCAATTTTTGCTAAATAATGAACACATTTTTTTGTAGTATATCCTAGTTCAAACGCATCAAAATAACTTGTATGAGTTCCCGCATATAAATAGCCACCATCAGGAATTCTATTTTTATGAACAACAGTTGGCTTCATAATAAGAACAAAAATGACTTTTAAAAACGGTCTAATTATGTAATATAAAGTGTTATTGTCTTTTTTTTCTTTCTTCATTTTCAAGTTCCTTAAATGCAACTTTTCCTACAAGTGTTTTAGGTAGTTTATCCCTAAATTCATACTCATATGGAAGTGAATACTTAGCAACATTTTTTTGCATTATTTCTCTTATTTCTTTTTCTATCTTTCCTTTATCTTTATAACCATCTTTTAAAACAACAAATGCTTTTGCAACTTGTCCTTTATATGGATGTGGAATTCCAATAACAGTTGAAGTTAACACTGCTTCATGGGTATTGATAATAGATTCAAGATAAGTTGGGTAAACATTATAACCACTAGATACAATAATTCTTTTAATTCTTTGAGAAAAATAAATTAACCCATCTTCGCCAAGATAACCTACATCACCAGTATGAAGCCATAATCTTCCATCTTCATGATATCTTAATGCTTGCATAGTTTCAGCATCATCATTTAAATAACCCATCATTACAAGTGGACCTGAAATACAGATTTCACCATCCTCATTAACTGGAGCAGTTTCATGTGTATCTGGGATCACTATTTTAAAATACATATCAGGAAGTGGCATACCAACTATTCCATCATTAAATACATTTTCTGGGGAAAGACAACAAGCTCCTGTTCCTTCAGTAAGGCCATAACCTACTCTAATTTTTGCATCTGAACCATGCTCATATAAAAAGTCATTTACTTTGTCACGAAGTGTACTATTAAGAGCGTCACCTCCACATATAACTGATCTTACACACTTAAGTTCATTGGGTCCAACATTACTTTCAATTAATGCCTCATAAAGAGTTGGAACTCCCACTATAAAATTTGGTTGATTTTTACGGATTATATCGCCAAACTTTTTAGCACTAAATGTGGGAACCAAAATAACTCCCATGCCTTTTGAAAGTGGTGTATGAATACATACTCCCAAACCAAAACCATGAAATATTGGAAGAACAGATAATATTGTTGCACCAGGCACTGCTTGTCTAATTACAGCTGTACAATCAATTGCAAGTGCATTAAAATTTAAATTTGATAACAAAATTCCTTTAGGACTACCTGTAGTTCCACCACTATAAAGAATAACTGCCGGATCATAAGCTTTTCTTGTAATATAATAATCTCCTTGATAATTTTTTGAACCATTTATAAAATCTTCCCACATAACAATAACTTTATCATCTTTGGGAATCTTATACTTTCTTCCATTTAATACCCAATATATTCCCGCAAGAGGTAAACTCATATCTTCAGATGCTCTTGCAATAATAATTCTTTTTAAATTAGTTTTATCTTTTAACTTAAGTATTTTCTCAAATACGGCATCTATAACTAGAATATATTTACTATTTGCTGCATTTATATAAAATTCAAGTTCTTTTTCACTTGAAAGTGGATGAACCATATTACAAATTGCACCAATCATATTAACGGCATAAACCATCGTTATACCCTCTGGAGTATTTGGCATACAAATAGTAACATTGTCGCCCTCTTTTACACCATAGTTTTTTAAGGCTTTTGCACATCTTTTAATTCTTACAATAAATTCCTTATAAGATACCTTGCTACCATAGTATGAATATGCCATATTATTAGGATATTTTTCTGATGCCTCTATAATTAAATCTACCATAGAAAAGTTAGGGTACTCCATATTTGCTGGAACATCGCCATAATATTTAAGCCAAGGTCTTAATTTTTTATCTAATTTCAACATTTTCGATTTTCTCATTTATATTATCCTCCAATAGTTTAGGGTTATTTAAAATATATTCTAGTAATTTAATTGATTTTGCAAAATAATACCCATCGGCAATTCTTTCATCTATATTAACACCAAATTCAACTATTTTACGAATTTTTTCTTTCCCATTAATCACAACTACTTCATCCTTAATTTCTCCCATTGTGGCAAGTGTAGAACATGTACCAAAATCATTAATATTATGATATATTGCCCCACATTTAATTGAACCAAGATTTGATACAATCATACTGCTATAGTAAATATTGTCTTTTGTAAGTGATGAAGGAAGCACACCATGCCTGTCACACCACTTAAATATTCCCACTATAGGTACTCTTAAAATATTTGGTAATTTTCCAAGTATATCAATAGCTTTATTTGCACCAGCTTTTTCTTCATTACCATGTCGAATAACACTTACTTTCTCCCTAATTTTGTTTGACAAAGAAATAATATTGTCATTTTCTTTAATTGGTAAAATGACCATTATTTCTTCACTTTTATCTGTAAATTCTAATTTTGCAACAAAGGAAATTGTTAAATCGTTATGCTTATATATATGTCTATTAGCAACAAAATAATTTAATTTTTCTCTATTATATATAACTTTTGCTAATGCAGTTACAAACGCATGAAAATATGAAAGTTCAATTCCATCAGATTTTCTTTTATTTATATACTCCACTAAATTAGTAACATCAACTTTTTGGTTAATATATACATCACTATCACATCTTCTTGGCTTAAGGTCAATACTTATTTGTGAAAGTCCACTTACATTTTCTACTCTTTTACCATCTTTTCTATCTATAAATAATTTTCTTTTTTGCATATAACCAACTACTTTCCTATAACAATAATATTATCACATTTGAAATTTTTTAACAATATTTACTTGCAATACTACAAAAATATGATATAATATTTCTTGTCAGGCGATTGATAAAGAAAAATTTTAATGAAAGAGTCGGTTGATGCAGATTTAGTTTAATGGTAGAACCTTAGCCTTCCAAGCTAATGATGGGAGTTCGATTCTCCTAATCTGCTCCAATTTAAAAAGAATACTATGTTTTTAAAGACATAGTTTTTTTATTGGAACACTCCCATCATTAGCTTGAAAATATCAAAGAAATCTTGCTTTTTTATAATACATAAATATTTTGAATAATAAATCTGCATCTACTTTATTTTATATTTTGCTTTTCAATATTTTTATCATAATTACTTTCTAGTATACAATCAAATAAATTAAACCATTTTACTTGAACACAATATCTATCTTTTTCGTGTTTAGGATTATTATTTAAGTTTTTTGCTTTTGCTTGGCAAAATAAATCACTAAAATGTACACCATTATGATAATCCTCAGAATGTTTTAAAAGTATTTTTAAAACATCTCCGCTTGAAATAAATAAAAAATCATCAACTACCCCATAGATAATACCATCGATAGCCCCATCCGAATTATTACCCTGAAGTATAAACCTATTAATGCATTTTTTAAGAAGTTTTCTATTACTAAAACATTTATTTATATCTTCAATGTCTTGTAAATGAGTTTCCTTATATTCCATAGAACTCATTCTAAATTTTCCTTTACCATTTGTTGTACCATCAGAATAATGATATCTTAAGTATTTATAAATAATATCTTTTGGGACTTTATTTTCAATTAAGAAATGTATAAATGAAGATATACCTTCGGTATGAACAGAATTATTGATTCCCTTCTTTATACTTATTCTTTTAATATTTTCATCAAGTTTTATTATAATATCATATTTCTTCTTTGAAAAATCAACCCAACTATAAATAATTGAATTAAAATTCACAAAACCAAATAATTCAATTACCAAATCTTGTAGATTTGGATAAAGATGTTTAATCTTTTTTCCATTTAAATTTTTTGCAAACATTATCTCATTTTGATAACCATTAATTTCTGTGTTGTCCATATTTTTATTTCTCCTTTAGATATTTCTAAGTTTATACTACTATTAATTTCAAAACAAGTATTAAAGGCATTTTTAATAAATAAATCGTATGACGAAATTCGACACAAATATAATTTAAAAGCATAAAATAATGACATTTCCGAATAAATTTGTTAAAGTAATATTAAAGTTTATATATTTTTGGAACTTTTTTTAATTTTTTACAACTAAAATAATGAGGTGGAAAAATGATTAATCAAAATACCTTAAAAATATTTGATGACTTATATGATAAAACTTATAGAAATGTATTAAAATATGTTGTTTGTAATTGTTCTAATGCTGAAGATATCAAAGATATAATACAAAATATTTATATTGAGATACTAAACAAGCTTCAAAATGGAATAAAGTTTAATAATGAAAATGCCTATGTTATGGGCATAACAAAAAACAAAGTTAATGAATACTATCGTCATAAATACAAAGTAAAAATTGTATCTTTATTTACTAAAAAGGATAATGAACAATTTAATATTGATATTCCAGATAAATTTGATTTAGAATTAAACTACATAAAAAATGAAGATATTAACTTTATATGGGAGTTTCTTAAAAAGAAAAAAACTATTATTTTTAAAGTTTTTTATCTTTATTATTATGAAGAAATAAGTATAAAAGATATCTCAAAAACATTAAATATAAGTCAATCTAATGTAAAACATTACCTATATAGAACAATAAATGAACTAAAAGAAGTAATGAAAGAAAGGAATGATATTAATGAAAAATAAAAATGTTTTTAAAACAGTTTTTGATGAAAAATTTAATATGAATATATTAAAAAAACAAATAATAAATAATTATAAATATAAAAAAAATATAAACATATTAAAAAAAATAAGTTATGCATCAATACTTATAATTGTTATACTAATATTTGGTCTATACATAAAAAGTAATAGTAATAAAACTATTTATGAATCACAAAAAGAAAGTATTAAAATGTATGCTTACACATTAGCCTACGATAATTCATTAGAAAAAAAACAGTTAAATGCAAATACAAAATTACCTCTTGCAAGTTATAATAAAGCAATGTCAAATGTGCCAGGATTTCCTATTTCATTTGAAATGAATAACATCGATTATATAGAAATATCAGTAACAAATGGAAATGTATATAGTTGGGATAAAGAAACTGGTTTAGTAAATAAACTTGATAATAATTATAAAATATATAAAAATGATACATTGTACTTTAATGTAAATGAAAATACCTCCATAAAAATAAAGGCTAAAAAAAATGATGAAACTCTTTATGAGAAATATATTGTAATAACAAGTGATGAAAATTATAACTACTATGCAAAATTAAATGATTATGAAATAAACATTAAACTTAATAAACTTAATAATCATTCAATAACAAAACTTGATGCAGATATTAAAGATGTTGAAAGTAATAATATGGCTTTTCCCAATGCGTTTGATTATAATAAACTAAAGTTGCCAAATGATTTAACCAAAGTAAAAAAAAGTATAATCTACACCAAAAATGAAAAACAAAATGATTATACAAATTTAAATTCATATATTCTTAATTATTATAATGATAATGAAACAAAAAATATCAAAGTAACATTTTTTGATAAAAATAGACCAATAAGGGATTATTATTTTAGTAATGAAAATGCAGTTACATCCATAATCAAAGATAAAAAACTAAAAATATATTCTTATGAAGATATTTTCTTCGTAGAATTTCATTATAACAATTATTATTTTGATATAGAAACTAACAATATTTTGCAGGATGAACTGATAGATCTTATTAGTTCAATAATTTAATAAAAACTTACAAAACCACATTTTTAAAAGTGTGGTTTTTTTATTAATTTTTAATCTTTAGGAAGAATTTTATTATCAAAAGCATAATTTGATATAAAGAAAAAGATTTATTATAAATTTTGCATTACAAATCGCATTAAAGTTTTTCACATTGATAAACAACAATACTTTTTTAATCTTATGTTTATCAAATTACCCACAAATTTTTTGATTAAACTTTTATCAATTGTCAAAAAAGATATTTTATAAACTTAACTATGATTAATTATTTTGTCGTTTCATTTATTTTATCAAGTAAAATAGAAATACCATTTGCATAATCACATATAGAATTTTGTATAGAATTAATTAAAACTATTATAGCCTCAGCAAAATCATCAGCAGTATAATTACTATTTTTCAAATCTACTAACTCTTTATTTAACAATAACTCATTTTCTATATTTAATTCCTTACATAAACTATTTGTTAAACCCATAAGTGTTCGCAATTGCTCATAAATTATACTTTGCTTTTCTTTTAAAGTTAGCTCTTTAAAATACTTCATATAATCATTAATACTTTCTTTCATTTTATACATTTAACCAATTATTAAAAAAATTTTTTTAATCAATTTTTCCTCGTATAATCAATCTTATAGAAATTATTAATCTATTTGATTGATCCTTTCTAT
>CABUPU010000012.1 GCA_902493595.1 uncultured Mycoplasma sp. | reverse complement strand
ATAACAAAAAAATGTAGACAGTTTTTTTATGTCTACATTTATCTTACAACTTCAAGCTAATTCTAGTTTTTATAGATTGAGGAAATAATTTTTGCCACTTTTATTCCTTCGATAGCACTTGTTGTAATACCTCCGGCAAAGCCTGAACCTTCACCGATAGGATATAAACCTTTAATATTACTTTCCATATTATCATTTCTTATAAATTTAATAGGACTACTTGTTTTACTTTCTACTGCGGCAATTATTACATTATCATCATCAAAACCTTTAATTTTTTTATTAAAGTAAGTAAGTGCCTCTTTTAGGGAAGTATTTATATATTCTGGAAACACATCATTAATATTTGCATATATGTAATTACCTTTTATTTTTAAATTTGGTAAATTTTTCGTATTGCAAACATTATCTTTATAATCTTTAAGTGATTGAACTAAAATATTACCATTTCCCAAACTATAAGCTTTCTTTTCTAAGTATTCTTGAAAGTTAATTCCATCTAAAGGGCCTTCACCAAAATCATTTTTATTAACTGTTACTATTATTGCACTATTAGATATGCCACTATCTCTTTTAGAATAACTCATACCATTAATAGATAAATGTCCTTCTTCACTCGAAGAGTTTACAACAAATCCTCCAGGGCACATGCAAAATGAATATACTCCTCGATTATTGCTTGCTTGAAAGGTGAGTTTATATTCAGCATGAGGTAAATACTTTTTAAATTCACCATACTGATTTTCATCTATCATATTTTGATCATGCATTATTCTAACTCCCACAGCAAAAGGTTTACTAGTAATATTAATACCTTTATTATATAACATTTCAAATGTATCTTTTGCTCCATGGCCAATTGCTATTATTAAGTTATCAGTTTCATAAATGTCTTTGTTATTAATAACTACACCTGTAATCTTATCATTTTTAATTAATATATTTGTTAAAGTACTTTCAAAATAAATTTTTCCACCATCTGAAATAATTTTCTCTCGCATACTCTTAACAATTTCTTTTAATTTATCAGTACCTATATGAGGATGATTTTCATACAAAATATTTTCATCAGCACCGTTTTCATAAAATATTTCAAGTACTTTTGAGATTAGACCTTCTTTATCTTTGATACTTGTCATTAGCTTTCCATCAGAAAAAGTACCTGCTCCACCCTCGCCAAAAAGGACATTAGAATTAACATTCAATTTATTATTATTCCAAAACTCTTCGATATCTTTTTCTCTTTCTTCAACGCATTTACCTCTTTCGAAAACAATTACCTTATATCCAAGTGAAGATAAAATATATGAGGCAAACATTCCTGCAGGGCCAAAGCCAATTATAATAATAGGTTTAGATAAAATATTTTTACCAGTAACCTTTATCTCGTTATTAACTTGATGATACTCTAAAACATCATCATTAAATTTAATTTTTTCATTAGTATTAATTAAAACATCATAAACATAAAATACATTACTTTTATTTCTTGCATCAATAGATTTATGAAGTATCTTTTGAATAATAAAATTATTTGTTTTTATCTTTTTAAAAATAATCTCTTTTAAATTATTTGTTTTAACATCCACTTTGATATTTCTAATTCTTATCATTGATATTCCTTCCGGCAATTGAACCTGTTATAAAACACTGCATTAAATTATAACCACCACATTTACCAGTTAAGTCTAAAACCTCACCAATTAAATATAAATCATTTATAGTATTAGACTGCATCGTAGAAATATTTATATCTGTAAGAGGCACTCCTCCCATAGTTACCTGAGCTTTATCATAATCATTTGTTCCAAGCACTTTTAAAGTAAATGAAGTAAGACTTTCTCTAAGTAATTTTTTTTCATTTTCAGTAAGACTTTTATATCTAGCAGTTTCGGATATATTAATTTTTTTAAAAATATATTTTAGTACTTTATAATTTATAATACTTTCAAAGGCATTAATTAAGTTTAAATCTTCAAGAAGTTTCATTCGTTTTTCAATAAATTCCGATGCATTATCTGTAAATGGCATAAAATTTACTTTAATGGTTAAATTAGAAATATCCTTTACATATCCACTTAAATTAAAAACACATATGCCAGAAACACCATAGCCTATAAACTGAAGTTCGCCAGTTTCACAAGATATTAACTTATTATTTTCAAATAAACTTACCTTTACATTTAGTCTTATACCAGATAGCTCCTTAATTGGAGTTGTTTTAATTTGAGTTAAACAAGGATACATTTTAGTAAATTTAATACCTAAATTTTTAAGGTTTGGATAAATGCCTCCATCACTACCAGTTTTTGGATAACTTTTACCTCCACAGGCAATAACTAGTTTATCACATTCATATTTATTATTAATTTTAAATCCAATATTACTTTTCTTAATATCATTTACTTCCTCATTAAAAATAAAATTAATACCTAAACTTTTACATTTTTCAAAAAGCAAATTATTTACACTAGCACTATTGTTGGAATATGGATAAAAGTAGCCATTTATTATATTTGGATATATCCCAATTGATTCAAGTTCATTATGCATTAATCTTATTTCATGACTATTAATGATATTATTTGCTAATTCACTATTATTTGTAAAATAACAATCATCATTAATAATTTCATTTGCATAATTACATCTTCCACTTCCCGTAAGAAGAAGTTTTTTACCAGCTTTATCATTTTTTTCAATTATAGTAACAACATTATTTTCATTTTTTGCTTTTAAAGCACACATCATTCCTGATGGCCCAGCGCCAATTATTATTATATTCATTTTTGCCTCCGTATATATTAATTATATCAAAAAAAATCCTAAAAAGGATTATTTTGTATTTTTGTACTTCAAATATTTTTTTTGTTTTTAAAGTAGTATAATTTGCATTTATTCAAAACTATTTTAATGTAAGTTTTCGAACCATTGGTTTTTCTAAAGTATTATCTTCAGTAGTATGTAAATAATTTTCATATGATTTTACTTCTTTATATTCATAATCTCTTTCTAAATCTCTTTCTTCTTTTTGTAAATTTTCAATTTTCTCTTTTAAAATTAATACATTTCCATTTAAGTCTTTGATCTTTTCATTAATTTCTTTTTTAGAACCTAGAATTTAGGTAGACATAACTTTAAAACAAACATTTAAACCTATGAAACATAATAATTCTTTTACATTAGGGAAAGTAAATACAAATCCTGATATAGTAGATAAGTCAATTAATACCTCAGTTAAAATTTTTATTAAAAGTTTCTTTTTCTTTTTTTCACATATAAACTCTAAATCTTTTCTATTCGTTTCTTTTTCCTCAATCAAATTTTGCAATTTTAAAACCATATCTGGTTCATCATTAGTTTTAATAACCTTTATATTACCATCTTCATTAGTAACAGCATATGTATTCTCATTTAAATTAATATATTCTTTATTCATATTTACCTCCGAACAAAAAGTACACTACCATTTTTATTATTAAAAATCAATAAAAAAGATGCCGAAGCATCTATTTTGAAAGAAGATCACATACTAAATTAGATAGTTCAGTAGGATTATCAATAGGAAGTCCCTCGATTAATTTACTTTGTGCATATAAAACTTTTGTGTATTTTTCAAATTCCTCTGCATTATTTTTATATAAATCTTTTAGTTTAGTTAATATTGGATGACTATCATTTATTTCTAGCGTTAATGATGAAGAAACTTTTTCACTATTTGGCATAGCATTAATTACTTTTTCCATTTGAGTTGAAATTGCACCATTACTAGTTAAACAAACTGGATGATTTTTAAGTTTATCAGTAATTTTAACATCATTAACTTTATCCTTTAAAATATCTTTCATTTTAGATAGCATATCCTTACTATCCTCATTTAATTTAGAAAGCTCTTCTTTTTCCTCTTTTGTGTCTAAATCAAGTGATGAATCACATACATTTTTAAATGTTTTTTCCATGAAAGTATTTATTGCTCCAATTGTAAATTCATCAGCATAATCAGTTAAATATAAAATATCAAAATCTTTTTCTTTAACCATTTCTACTTGTGGTAATAAATCAATTTTTTCTACAGTTTCACCACACGCATAATAAATCTCATTTTGCTTATCTTTCATAGAGTCTACATACTCTTTTAAAGTAATAAAGTCTTTCTTCTTTGAGGAATAAAAGATTAATAAATCTAGTACTTTATCTTTGTTTATGCCATAGCTTCCATAAATACCAAATTTAATTTGATTACCAAAATCTTTAAAGAATTTCTTATAACCCTCAAAATCTTTAGTAAGAAGTTCTATTAAAGCTGAATGGATCTTAGTTTCTATTCCTTTTGCAATTCCAAGAACATGTCTATCATTTTGAAGTGTTTCACGAGATATATTTAAAGGTACATCATCTGTGTCAACAACTCCTTTTACAAATGAATAATAATCGGGAAGAAGTTTTTCACATTTATCCATGATAAGTACACCATTAGTATAAAGTTCTAATCCTTTTTTATATTCTTTATAATAATAATCAAAAGGTGCATGTGATGGAATAAATAATAGTGCTTTATAATTTTCTAAACCTTCAGCATTATAATGAATTACTTTTAAAGGTTTTTCATAATCAGAAAATTTAGAACTATAAAAATTATTGTATTCTTCCTCAGAGATATCTTTCTTATCTTTTTTCCATAATGGTTTCATAGAATTTAAAGTTTGAACTTCGGTATAAGTTTCATACTCATCTTTAGTTCCCTCTTTTAAACGAGAATTTTCTACTTCCATCATGATAGGATATTTTATATAATCACTATATTTTTTAATTAGATTTCTAATTGTGTATTCTTCCATAAAATCTGAATATTTTTCATCTTCAGTATCATCTTTTAAATAAAGAATAATATCAGTACCATTTTCTTTTTTTGTAGCCTTACCAATAGTGTAACCCTCTACGCCTTCACTAGTCCAAATATATGAGTCATCACTACCAACTTTTTTAGAAATAACTTCAACTTTTTTAGATACCATAAATGCTGAATAAAAACCAACACCAAATTGTCCAATTATTTCACTATCTTTGCTATCAGGATTTTCCTCTTTGAATCTTAAAGAACCACTTTCTGCAATTGTACCAAGTGATTTATCAAGTTCTTCTTCATCCATGCCAATGCCATTATCTGTAATAGTAATTGTTCTATCACTTTTATTTACAGAAATAAATATTTTAAAATCAGCTGGATTAATATCAAGAGTTGCATCTTTTGATTTTTCAAAAGCTAGCTTATCAATAGCATCACTTGCATTAGAAATAAGTTCTCTTAAAAATATTTCCTTATTTGTATAAATTGAGTTAATCATTAAATCAAGTACTCTTTTACTTGATGATTTAAATTCTTTCTTTTTCATTTTTTTCATCTCCAAGAATGTTATATCACATAAAAATAGCACTTGTCAAGTTAAAGTGCTATTTATTTTAAAAATCACTATCTATTCAATCACAAATGGTTTTGTAAATGAACCATCGCCAGAAACTGATTCAATACCTTTTTTCAATGATACTGATGGTCGAACACCTACAACATAATATACAGGATAATAACCCCATCCTGAAGTATACACTTCCCTAACAATAGCGTAGTAATCGTAAAAACTATAAGGTTAACCAAGCCAAACTATCTGTCCATTATTAAAGTAATGACTACTTCCATAACTAGCTAAAATTAATTCTGGTACTGATAAAAGCCCTATTGGATGCTTTAATTTTGCTTTTGAATTACTCATACTAAATCTATCTGTTTCATATTTATGCTACTTTCAATATAATTTAATCATTTTTTTAAGTCTTTGTACCAAAAAATCGAATGCAAATTTTCTTATATCTATATAATATAGGAAAATACGAACAATATAAACACTAAGGAAAATAAATATTTAAATATATAAAAAAAATCAGTATATTCTTTTACACTGATTTATAATTATGTTTTTCTAATAAGTAATCTAGTTCATCTTGATTAAAAAGATAGCTATATTTATTTAACATGTATAATTTAATTTCTTCATTAGCTATTTTATGAATTACAATTTTCTTTTGTATTTTTGTAATTTGATTAAAATATAATTCCATATTTTCTAAAGAAAGCATAGCAATAATATCTGTTACTAAAATATTTTTATTAATATAGGATATTTTGTCTTCATCAGGTAAGCTACCTACAAAAAGTAAAAAGTCCTCTTGGGTTAAATGTGAAATGTTTTCTTTAACAATACTTTTATTAGTTAAAAGAACCAGAGCATGTGAATAAAACTCTTTAATAATAAATAGTCTTAATATACTTATTTTATTAGCATCATTATTAAGAGTTTTATAAAGTTTAAATAAATAATAATCATTAAATGGAAATTTTTTATTAAAATCTAACATATATTTTACTCTATCATTTTCATTTGGCACACCTTTTATAATAATTAAGTAAATAAGTTTATCATTTTCAATATCTAATAATTTATTAAAATAATTACTATCATAAAAATTAATTATGTAATTTCTATTAAAAATATCTTCGAAATAATAAGTTAAATATAATCTATTTTCTAAAGAAGTAAAAAAATTAAAAATATCTTTATCATCTTGATTTATAAAATTTAAAAATTTATCTATAAACATATAGCTCCTTAAAAAGTTAAATGTGAAGTATTTTCTTTTATAAAAGAGGTATCTTTATTAACATCAAGATTTCTTTTAAAACGATAGTCAAATATATTATATAAATAATCATTATCTGAAAATAATAATTTTAATAGAATGTCTTTTCTTGTTTCTAAAGGCATATTTACAGTAAGCATATTAATAAGAATATTTTTTTTACTATATTTATCCTCTTTTGAGGCGTTCTTTGAAACCATAATTAAATAACTAATAAGCATTAAATTTTCATGTAAATATTCAAAGTTCATTTCAATATTAGGGCATCTAATTTCAATCGTATTTTTAGAATTATCAAAAACATTGTTAATATTAATACTTGAGTATTTTCCATTTTGAGAATAATGAACAAACGAAATAAATTGCTCTATTTCTGAAAATTTAGGATGAAATGAATTAACAATATTATTATTTAAACTTTTAGAAATTGGTACTGCATATTTTTCAACATTATCTCTAATAATTGAATTAGGCCTATTAAAAATTAAAAATAAAATATCCTCATTATTACAAAATATTTTATAAAACATCATAAGTTCTTTAACATTACTAAATATATTAATATCAAAATGAATATGACCTGCAGCTTCATCACGATAAGTGAAATTATTTTTATTTAAAAAGCTACACATATTTTTTAAATCCTGAAGACTCTTTTTATCATAATGATAAATTGGAGATGTAAATTCTATTCCATTTTTTACTGATGCTTCCGAAACTATATTCCAATTTCCAAACTTTTTAAATTTCAAAAGCAAATCGTAATAAGGGTTAGAGCATTCAAGTTCAATACCAAATTTAATTTTATTATCAATATTAGGATCCATATAAAAATTATCATCAGTACTTGGAATATTACTATTTTGAATTTTTTTAATAACATCAATATTAATTTTCTCATATAAATCTGTTATAAGTTTTGGATCATTTATATTACCAATTATAACCTTAAGTGCATATAAATATTGGCTAGTGTTAAATAAAGAATGATTAAGTAAATAAATTTGTAAATCCTCATTAAGTTTTATATTTTCTAAGACAATTAATTTATCCTCAAAAGATAAACTACTATAATATTTAAAAATTAATTTTTCATCACCAACACTTGCAATAATATATGGTAATAACTCTTTATCATTTATATAATCTAGTTTATTTGGTAAATATATAATACATCTTTTTTTCTCATAAATAGGAAGCATATCAAAATACTTTCCCTTAATTAAGGGATTTTTTATTTTAAGCAAAATGCCTTTTATTTTGACATTATCTTTAAAATAAGGTAAAAACATTTCATAAGACTTATCATCAAGCCATGAATTCATTATTATATCAAATACCTTATCCTCTCCAAAAAAAGAAAAATGATTTTTTAAAAATATAGGAAGATAATTACCTTTAATATATTTATAAAATTTATTTTTTTCTTCTTCAGAAAGATTTAAAAATAGTTTTTCATAATAAGAATCATCCTCAAAAATAATTGTTTGAAAAGTATTATTAAAAACTTTTTGTCTTATACTTGGAATAAGCAAAAAATTATATTTATTTTCATCACTTTTAGCATAAAGTAAAAAATCAATGATAGCATTAATATCATTTAAAATGTTATTTAAAATTGTATCATTAATAAAGTCGATATTTTTTCCAAGCAATTGTAAAAAATGTGAATCATGTTTTAGTTTATATAAATGTTTTTTATTTATACTTAGATAATAATTAAGTTTTACTTTATCTATATTCATACTTCCCCCAAAGTAATTAGTATTATATCACTTTTTATAAAAAAAACTACCTTTTATAGGTAATTTATCTAGAAAGTTCATCAATCTTATTTTCTTCACCAAAGAAAACTCGACGATATTCATTTACAAAGTAATATGGTTTATTTTCATATTTGTCTTTCATCATTGGATTTAAATAAAGCATGCCATTTTCACCTTTAACATAGAAAATAGCTTTACCTAAGTCTATAAAAGGTATGTAAATTCCTTTTACACAAATTTTATCATAGTCTGTAACCTCACTTAAAGTTCCTTTTACTGTCATAAGGTTTTCATCCCACCATATTTTGCATTCAACATCAGTACCTTTTGCATTATGTAAGTTTTCAAACATAGTTTCAACCATTTCTTTTTGAGTCATATACCCTCCTTAAGAATATTATATATTGCATTATAGAATTATGTCAAATAAAATTTTTTTAATAAATTTATTTGTTTTTCTTAGATTTAATTCTAGATAGTCCACCGCTAACTATTTCCATATATGGATGAGCATTATCATAAGCATCATTTAAAAGAGAAATATTACTATTTAATAAATCAATATTTTTTTCAAACCATTCATTAACTTTTGCATCTTCGATTAAATATTTTTCTTTTCCATATAATTTTTCAATTAAAAAACTTTTTTCTCCGCCAATCATATTACTCATCATCGGTTTAAGGCTTATATTTCCTATACCATTTACTATAGTTGCATTTTTAGCATCAATAACATTATAAAAAGATAAATTTGTTAAATCATATATGTAAATTTGTCCATTTTCACTTATTAACGTAACTGCATGGTTCCCTGTTTTATTGGTAACAATATTTAAAAATAAGTCTAAGAAACTTTTGCGTTTGCTATTATTTGCAACTCCTCTTTCAATAGCTGGTTTATAATTACATTTCATTTTATTATCATTAGTGGGAAGTTTACATAATAATATGCTTGATTCTTTCAAACATTTACCTAAAAAATCATTTAATAAAATTGAATATTCGTAACATACTCCTCCACCATTCATTACCACAAAAGGATAATCAATAGAAAATTCTCTATTTTTAATATCATACATGTGTGACTTTGTTTTAGAAAAATATCCATTCCACAAAAGATATGAACACATTACTGATAAATCATAAGTACTATTAATTTTTAGTTCATTTGCTAAATTGCGATAATTCTTTAGTATTAAATTATAAGCATTTATTAAATCAGCGTTTTCTTTTAATTCTTCATATTCATTTACCATTTTAGCAATGATAATAATTCCCTTTTTTAAGTTAAAAGCACCATTTGTAGCAATAGATAAATCTTTCATTAATAATATACCCTGCCTATATATTTCATCCTTTTTTTCTTCAGAGGAAAAGTACTCATCATCAATCTTAAAATTTTCTCTAAATATTTTTGAGGCTGCAATAAATGCTTGTTCTTTTCCTAAACTATCAAAATTATAATCCATATACCCTCCGTAATAACGCTTATTATATACTATTTTTTTATTAAAGTAAACTAACCAAAGTATCATCAAAAACTGAAGCAAACTAAAAAAGCCATATAGGCTTTAATATTTTTCTATTATTTTATTTAAACTATCAATATCTTCGTTTATTATGTAGTCACTAAATCCATCTTCAATATAATGTTTTGCAAGGGCCTTTTTACTTTCTTTTAGCATTACTATACAAGGCGTATTAAATCCTTTTATCTTTTGCATTTCTTTTAATGTTGATAAGCCACTTACTTCTTTCATTTCATCGCTTATAAGAATAAAATCATATTTTTTATGTGACTTTATTTTATCTACTGCATCTAGCCCATAATATAATACTGAATATGAAACACTATTTTTATTTAATATATTTTTAATTTTACTTATTAAAGTTTTATCTTGTGATACTATTAAGGCTTTTTTATAATTATTAACTACATTTTCATAACCAACCAAAATACTTTTTGTTTCATCATGATATACTCTTTGATCTATTGTAAGGATAAACTCACTACCTTTTCCTAAATCACTTTTTATCATTAAGTTTCCACCCATTAATTTAATTACTTTTTGGCATAGTTTTACATCAACTTCCTTTTTATTAAGTAACTCTACTTCTTCCTTATCAAGAGCACCAGTCGAAGATAATATTTCATTTATTTTATCTATTTCTATACCAGGTCCTGAATCTGTTACCATAAATATTACTCTAGCATAATCATATTTTTCAATTACATTTACTTTAAACTCTACATACCCTACATTTGTTTTTTCTAATGAATTTACTATTAATGAATAAAGTACCTGTTTTATTTTCATATCATCGCCATATAAATATAAATCATTATGAGGAATAACATATTTAAACTCAACATCTTTTTTGTTTTCCAATGATATTCTTTTTGTAAGCTCTTCGCATACTTTTTTTAAATTATATTTCTTATCTATTATATTTATTTTTTGAGCATCAAGAGTTGATACATTCATTACATTATTTATAGTAAAATCTAATCTTTTTGCTAAATTTGATAAATCTTTAACATTTTCTTTGATCACTTTTATATCTTTTTCCTCTTCGATATTTGAACATATATTTTCTATACTTTTAAGAGGATTTCTACTTTCTTGAGTTATTTCAAATAAGAAATTATATTTATCTTCGTAATTAGATTCCATTATTTCTTTGTTTTTATATAATTCATTTAACATTTTTACATCTGGATTTTCTATTGTAAAGAACATTATAGCGGTAATAATAGATTCAGAATAAAGTAACAAAAGCACTGTTGGAAATATCATTTGTACAAGCATTACAATTAAACCTAAAATTACAAATAAAATCAAAGGTATAAATTCTTTTTTGGTAATCTTTTTTAAGTTTCTAAATAAACAATATATAATTATTATAGCAAAAATAATAGATATAAAATAAACATAACTTGCACTAGGTCCATAAGAATAAATTTTATCACCTTCATTATTTATATGCAGTGGTAAAATTAATATAAAGAAAAGATTTATCAAATAGCATATATATTTAAGTTTGGATATATTAGAGAAAATAATATTTTTTGTAATTTTAGAAATATATATAATATAAATGACAAAAAGATATAACCATGTAAAATAATATATTAGATTTAATTTTGAAATAATAATATTTACTAATGAATTTAAATTTAAGTTATGCATTGTTATATAACCAATTATGTCTATAATAAGACCTATTATATTTGTAATAATCAAAAATGAATAAATTGAATTATCCTTATTTTTTAATCTTCTTTTGGAAAAATATGTTATTAAAAAAATTAACATAAAAACTAATGAACATATTGAAAATGAAAATGTAACCATAAATCAACCTTACTTTCATAATAATTCTATCAAAAAAATAGCAAAGTGTAAACTTGCTATTTAATATTTTGGAACATTCAAAATTCTTGAATTTGATTTATCTTTAGTTTTAAAATAATCTATTTGTGATAACTCTAAAAGTTTTTTTGTATCAACCTTTCCACCAAGATTAAGTGGTAAATCAGAAACAAATACAATTTCATAAGGAATTGAAGTTTCCTCTAAAAACTGATAACAGTTCTCGTTAATTATGTTTTCAGCCTCTTTTAGGGACATTTCCTCTTTTAATTTTACGAACGCAACAGGTACCGTTTGTTCATCGGGATGATTTATTCCCATTACAAATGCTTTTTCCACTATTGGTAAAGAACTAATAAAATCAGCTACTGCATTTGGATGGACATTAAATCCTCTTCGAGCAAATATATTTTTAATTCTATCTTTAATAAAAATTTGACCGTCTTCGTCCATATATCCAATATCAGCAGTATGAAGCCATATTTTACCATCTTTATGTTTTTTTAAAACTTTATTTGTTTCTTCTTCATTATTAAGATATTTTTTCATCACGGTTGGACCATTTATACATATTTCACCATCAGTATTAAAGCCAAGTTCAACATCTGTACCAGGTTTAAAAATACCGACTGTTTCATAAAGAAGTGGAATTCCCACACCATAAGGTTTATATGCGCCTTTCTTAGCATATGTACTTGCTCCACCATTTTCTGTACATCCTAACCCCTGTCTTACAAATATATTTTTTTCTTCAAAAGTACCATCTTCTTCTAATTTATTTAATATTTTTTCAGTAGTTTTAGGTAATGACGCTCCTCCAGAAACAAAGTTTTTGCCATAAATTAAAGGATCATTTTCATGATGAGAAACTAAAGTTTCATAATGAATTGGACCTCCAGCAAAATGATCAGGCTTATATTTTTTTAATAAAGGATATATATCACTTTGAAGTGTTGGAATTAAAATAGTCTCAAGTCCACATACTCCTTCATAATGCATAACCGAAAGGCCATATCCAATCGATGGTATTAAAATATCAAGCATTTTATCTCCAGGTTTAAAATTTAAACTTCCATTTAAATGTTCAAGAGCCATTGAATTAAGATTTTCATTTGTTAGACATACGCCTTTTGGAGTTCCTGTAGTTCCACTTGTACCAATTATTACACTAGTTTGATTTTTTTCAAAAATAGGCTTAATATTTTCATTTGATTTAGAAATAATGAATTCATCCCAAGAAATTACTGAATCAGGTATAAAAGTATTTCTATTTTCTTTTTTCAAACAATCAAATATATTTTTAAATTTTAAAATATATTTAGGAATCATATCAGTACCATATGTCATAATAACATTTTCAACAGAACTATTTTGTATTGCTAACATATATTTTTGATAAAACATATTAAACATAAATAAATTTTTTACATTGTTTTCTATTAAAAGTTTTTCAAATTCCTTTGGAGGAAGAAGTGGATTAATTGGATAAGCAATTGCACCAATAATATTTAAAGCATAAATTGTAGTTCTAGCCTCAGGTATATTTGGAAGAAAAACTGGAACTATTTCACCTTTTTTAACGCCTAGTTTTTTAAGTGAACTTGCTTCATTAATTATTTTATCTATATACTTTTTAAAAGTTAATTTAAAATTCATATAATTAATTGCTATGTTATTTGGCATCTTGTTAGCACTTTTTTCTAGCAACATAAAAGCAGACTCTTGCGGAACTACAAAATTTTCTTCAAAATTTTCATAATATTTTTTCCAAGGTTTAATATCACTTGGATACATATTTTTATTCATTATATCCCCCTTAATTACACCAATTTTATCATAAAACTAGTAAAATGTCAAATTTGTGTCCACTAAAAAAAAGCCATATTGGCTTTAATATTTTTGAATTATTTTATTTAAACTATCAATATCTTCGTTTATAATATAATCACTAAATCCATCTTCAATATAATGTTTTGCAAGTCCTTTTTTACTTTCATTAAGCATTACTATACAAGGCGAGCTAAATCCTTTTATCTTTTGCATTTCTTTTAATGTTGATAAGCCACTTACTTCTTTCATTTCATCACTTATAAGAATAAAATCATATTTCTTATGTGACTTAATTTTATCTACTGCATCTAGTCCATAATATAACACTGAGTATGACACTTCATTTTTATTTAAAATATTTTTTACTTTACTTATTAATGTTTTATCTTGAGATACTATTAAGGTTTTTTTATAATTATTAACTACATTTTCATAACCAACCAAGATACTTTTTGTTTCATCATGATATACTCTTTGATCTATTGTAAGAATAAACTCACTACCTTTTCCTAAATCACTTTTTATCATTAAGTTTCCACCCATTAATTTAATTACTTTTTGGCATAGTTTTACATCAACTTCCTTTTTATTAAGTAACTCTACTTCTTCCTTATCAAGAGCACCAGTCGAAGATAATATTTCATTTATTTTATCTATTTCTATACCAGGTCCTGAATCTGTTATCATAAATATTACTCTTGCATAATCATATTTTTCAATTACATTTACCTTAAATTCAACATAGCCTACTTTTGTTTTTTCTAACGAATTCATAACTAGTGAATAAAGTACTTGTTTAATTTTCATATCATCGCCATACAAATATAAATCATTATGAGGTATACTATATTTAAACTCAACATCTTTTTTATTTTCAAGTGATACTCTTTTTGTAAGTTCTTCGCATGCTTTTTTTAAATTATATTTCTTATCTATTATATTTATTTTTTGAGCATCAAGTGTTGATACATTCATTACATTATTTATTGTAAAATCTAATCTTTTTGCTAAGTTAGATAAATCTTTTACATTTTCTTTGATTACTTTTATATCTTTTTCATCCTCGATATTTGAGCATATACTTTCTATACTTTTAAGAGGATTTCTACTTTCTTGAGTTATTTCAAATAAGAAATTATATTTATCTTCATAATTTGTTTCCATTATTTCTTTATTTTTATAAAGTTCATTTAACATCTTTACATCTGGGTTTTCTATCGTAAAGAACATTAAAAATGTTACGAAAGTCTGCATTGGAATCATAAGTGTAAGTTCAGGATTAAAATATTGAACAAGCATAGTAATAATACCAAGAACAATAAAAGAAAAAACTGGTGTATATTTTTTGGTTCTTATATTTTTAAAGTTTCTAATAAGCATAAAAACTATAAATGCAATCATTATTCCACTTAAACCATAAACATAGTTTGCACTTGGACCATAAGTATAATTTATATCATTAGCATATAATGGTAAAACAGCCACTAAAACTATTGATACAATACAAATAAAATACATTATTTTTTTCATTTTTTTAATTTTATTTAAATAAATATTTTTTTCTTTATACCTATCCTTAGAGCTAATAACATAGATATAATAAGTAAATATTAGCATCCATACGACAAAATAATATAAAATAAATTTTAAAATAAATATTGCCATACTAGGATTTATATTATTTATAACTCTTATTGCTAGTGTAGCGGGAAATATCTCAATAACAAGTCCTAAAAAGTTAGCTAAAACTAGTTTTTTATAAATAGTATTTTCATCACTATCAATTCTTTGTTTAGAAAAATACACTATAATAAGCATTATGCTATAAAATAAACTTACTATTGAAAAAAATATGTTATCCTTCATATTACCACCTAGTATAAGAATAACATATTTTTAATTTTTTTAAAACTACTTATGTAAAACTTTTATATTATTTTTTTCAAATTCGATAGTTTCACATTCAATATTATTTGCATATTTATCAAGAGTTTGATAATCAACTTTTCCAAGTGGAGTTCTAGGAAGTGATGGATAAATTACTAAATAAGCTGGTCTTTCCTCAGAAGTGAAAGCATCATTTAAATAATTTATAAGTTCCTTTGTACATTCCTCTTTAGTTTTACCACATAAATCATCAAACGATACATGACAAACAATTTTATCATCTTTATGATTTAATTTACATAATTTAATGCAAGGAAGTTCCTTTATTTTTTCGGCTATTAAGATAAGATTTACTTCTTTAGAATTAATTTCAAGTGGTTTTTGATCTCTATCAAGAACAAATAAACTTCCTGTGTCATGAACAAAACCAAAATCTTTAGTATTATACCATCTTACACCATCTTTATCAGTATAAATTACACTATCAGTCATTTGAGGATTATTATAGTAACCATTCATCATCGCTGGTCCAGTAATCCAAATTCTTCCTGGTTCGTTATAACTTAAATCATTAAAACTACTATCTTTAATCATAACATTATTAAATGGAAGTGGAAGTCCTGATGAACCAATCATATTACAATTTGGATGAGCAACAGTAAAACAAGAATCCATTTCACTAGCCCCAAACCCAGCTTCTTGAGTAATACCAGTTTCCGATTTAAATCGATTTACTTGGTTAATATCTGGTCTTTCTCCTCCTATAACAACTTTTCTAAGGTTACCTAGATATTCTTCTTTATTTTTATCATAAAGTACAGAATCCCATAAATACTGACTCCATATACCATAATTTGGTTTATGTTTAGCTAAATACTTAGGAACGCTTTCATAACTTAAATCCATTTCTAAAATATTTTCAAGACCAAGACTCATTGCCATACCAATTATATCTGCATCCCAAAATGCTAAGAATGGTGGAACAAGTGCTAAGTTCTTTTCTCCCCTTTTAAGTCCTAAATCAGCAATTTCATGTTGTTTTGCAAGAGCATTATTTGCATCATGTGATAAAAGTATTGCTTTACTTTCACCAGTAGTACCAGAGGATAATGCTATATTTGATGGAAGGTGATCTTCATAAACACTTTCCATAGGTCCATTATAATACTGTCCATAACTAACAAATTTACTTAAGCTTATTGCACCCTTAACATTTTTATTTTGAAGCTTATTATTAAGTGTAAATAAAGCTGTTTTAAATTTTTCATCATTTAATATAGGTGTTGAGGCAGAAACTGGAAGTCTTAATTTTTTTACTGTTTTAAATTCTTCATTATTTAACACTCCACTAATACTTGGCTCTAAAATATCCAAAAACATTATTAAACTTGGGTTTAAAAGTTTTATATGTTTATACATTTTATCTTTATCTTCAGTAAAGTTTAAATGGGCAGTTATAGCTCCGACATAGGCACATGCATATTTAAAAGCTATTAATTCTGGTGTAGAAAGCGCAATTGACACAACTTTATCCCCTTTACCAATTCCCATTGCTTTTAAAGAACGAATATATTTGTTACGCATTAAAATAAACTCACTATTAGTGATTTTTTTAAGTCCTCGATTATTTAAAATAACATCATTTGGGTAATCCTTATTACACTTTTCCTCATAATCCGCTTGATTCATTTTAGGCAAGTCAGTTTTCATTTTTTCTGGATCATACCATTGTTCCCAAATCCTATCCTTTTGAATAACCCCAGTAATTGGTCTATTTAAATTAAATTTTTTAGTATTTTTAACAACATCATTTTCTCTCATTAAAAACCACCCCTCTTAACAAGTCTAATTCTAGCACATTTTTTTGAAAATGTCAAATTTGTGTCAATTCAAAAAATTAATCATACAATTTTACTTGTCTTTTATATGATGGTAGCCTTTTTAAACTTTTATTTATTTCACTATTAGCATCATATCTTTCATTAAATTTTTCCATTAACAAACTATTATCTTTGAACAAAAGATTTATTAATAACATTTTTCTTTCTTCTTCAGCTACATTTATATTGCAAATGTAATTATAAAGTTGACTATCTATTTTTTTATAATTAATTGAAATATCTATAAGTTTTAAATATAAAAGTATATTTAAAAGAATTTCTTCATATTTTATTTGCCCATTAGACATTCTAAATTCAATTGTATTTTTTTTAGCAGAAAAGGCATTCAAAAAATTAACTGAGGTAAATCTATCCTCTTGGAAAAGTTGTACTTCTTTTATAAAGTCATACAAATCATTAGTTTTACTAAATTTATGAAGATAAATAGCATTTTCTAAATACGCTGATATAGGTTTTGAATAATTCATTCCAAATTTTCTTAATCCGTTGCCATTTTTATTAGCTAAATTATAAAATATATTTTCATTATTAGCAAAAAGTTCAAGTAATGTTTTTATTTCATTTACACTTTTAAAAACATCAAAGCCAATATGCACATGATTAGAGCATTCATCATTGACCTCAAAGCCATAATTATTTAAAAAGTCGCATATATATACTAGTTCACTTAGTGATTTTTTCTTATAATGAATAATACTTGAGTTTATTTCGACCCCATTATTTACTGTTGTTTCCTCTTTTAAAGTCCAATCTGAAAGCATATTTTTTAAGTTTAAATACATCAAATAATCTTTATGACTTGTTTCAAGTTCAAGTCCAATAGAATAATTTCTAGATAGTTTAAATCATACATAAATGGGTCTATTCCCTTTAAGACTTGCTTTTTATTTTTAATATTACTATAAATAATCCTTTCAAAAGAAACATTATTAATTAAATTATATCCTCTTTAAGCTTTCTATCTAAAGTATCCATATATATCTTTGACATATAATTAATAAATGTCTATATTGTTTAAGTATTTCATATTTAACTATTGGTGACTCTATTTTATCTATGCATTCTAATTTACTTGCATCTGAAATCAAGCCAAATTCTGTATAAAAATTTTCTATAGATAACGAGCATATAAAAATAGAAACAAACTGGTTTTTTCGAATATATTCAATTTTTTTTATCAGAAAGGCTTAATAAAAAAACTAGACAATCTTCATGAGTTAGGTTTTTTATGTTTTCCTTAATCATTTTTTTATTTTCTAATGATAAATAAATTTTTGATTTTAATCTTTGATCCTTTATTAAGTCCACGAGTTCAAGTTTATTTTCATCATTTTCAAATCTAATAATAGCTTTATATAAGTAATTATCTATATTATATATTCCGTTAATATTAATTTTCATAAAAAATTTTACTCTATCACTTTCATTTTTTGTAATATATGCTAAGAAAAATTGATAATAAAAATTATCACTATAATTAAATGCGTTATAATTAATATCAAGATATATGTGCTCATTTAATAATCTATCAAAATTAGAAATAATAAAATCTATGCAACCTGGCAAATAGGAATTTACTTCATCTTTAGATTTACTGCTAAGATAATAAATAAAATCATTATAAAATATCATATATCCGCCTTGTGAAAAATATTATATTTCAAAAACAAAAAAAATCCAACTATTATTGGACTTTTTTAAAATCTCTTTTAGCTTTTTCAATATTAAAGAATATTCCTCCGATAATCATCGGAGCATAATAATCAATAACTCGCCATAATATTAATGATACTGATAAATACATCGAAGGAATAACAAATTCATATAAATGAATATATGCGTATTCCATGCCACCAGTACCTCCAGGGATTGGTACAAAAGAACCAATCAAAAACTTGAATACTGATAATACAAAAATTGCTAAAAAATTATTATATGGACATCCTATAGTTTTAAAGACAAAGAAAGGTACTGCAAAGGCAAAAGCCAACGCCAAACTTTCAAGAAGTATTAATCTAGCAAAATATATTTTATTATTAACAAGTTCTTTATAACTTTTTTGATAATCTTCACAAGATTTTCTAATACTCTTAATTTTATCTTCTTTAGATTTTATGAGTTTAAGTTTATAACCTATATTTACAAAAAATTCACACACTTTTTCACAAATATTAATCTTATACGATAAAAATATTACGATAAAAAGAAGTAAATAGTTAATTGCAAATCCTATAATCAATATTACATTTAAAAATCCTGTAGGCATAGCCCATCTGAAAATTAAATTTAGTATTAAACTTACAATAGATAAAAACACTACAGAACATTGTAAAATAATAAAATGTTTAATTAAAACCGTAGTTCCATCTAGATATGATACTCCTTCTTTTTTCATTTCAATTAACTGAAGTGGTTGTCCACCCGAAGAAAAAGGCGTAATACCATTAAAAAATTTAGTCATTAAATATAATTTAAAAGAACTTAAATAAGAATAATCTTTTTTATGAATATTTACAAGTTTTTTTAAAAGCAATGTTTCAAGTAAAAAATAAACCAAATATATTATAACCGCTAAAAATAACCACCAAAGGTTTGCATTATGTAAAACTTCTAAAGAAACTTTATAATTGTCCTTTAAAAAATACCATACCAAAAGTACAGACAAAATTAAGACTATTAAGCTATTTATCAGAGTTTTACTTTTTTTCATATCAATCACTATTTCATTATACAACTAATTATATTATATGGCAAATTATAAATCCTAAATTTTAATTTTACCTAGCAAATAATCTTTATCAGACAAAATCTTTCCATTTAAACTATAATAATATTTTGTATCCTTTTTATAATTTGTAATAAGTTCATTTTTATTTTTTACATGTGAATATTTTATATCATAAAACATTTTTTCTAAAATAAACTTTTCATAAATAAGAGACTTATTTTTAATTATTTCAATAGTTTTATAAATTAACAAAAATATAATAAGATAATTATTAAAATTATATTTAAAATTTATTAAAATATATATAATTATAAAAATAAATGAAGTAATATAAAAACATTTAATAGTCTTTTTGAATGGTAAAAAGAGTGCATATAATTCAAATAGCATTTTACTTCCATCCAAAGGAATAATTGGTAGCAAATTAAAAAACATAATCGAAAAATTCATTTTCACAAAAAAGGAATCTTTAAAAAAAATAAACAAAAGCATTTGAAATAGTACTCCCATAATAGATATCAAAAAGCATTTATAAAATGAAGCATTATAAATATTGTCAATTTTGGTAATTCCCCCGAAAGGAAATAGTTCAATACTTTTTATTTTGTAGCCTAAGATTAAGGAAATAATAATATGCCCAAGTTCATGAAAAATAACAATAAAAAAAATAACTAATGTGTTTTTAATATATCCACATAAAAATGATATTAGAAAAAAATATAATGTTAAATAATTAACTTTTATTTTTTTCATTTATATACTCATCATAAGAATAAAATTTATTATCTTTGTTTATAGCAAGGTAAAACGATTTAATGCTTGTTCCTATTAAAGCATTTTCAGTAACGAAATCATATATACTTACATTAATATTTTCTAAATTGCCATACCAAATATCATATCCATCAGCACCTTGAACTATAACAAGATTTTTTATATCATCCTTACTACCCTTGAAAACAACAATCCCCGAAGAAATACTATTAACTACTTCATCATTTAATTTAACATTTATTCCTTCTTTATATTTTTCTCCATTTGTATAATCAACTTTTTCGCTCAACACAGGAACATCTTTTTTAATATGTAAACTTCCAAAATATTTTTCATAAAAATTATTAAATTTACTAAATTTAAATGTTTCAGTAAAAACAACTTTTTTAAAACTATCTTTATTTTTTTGACTAGTTTTAACAAAAATTAAAGACAAAATCAAAAGTACTAAAGATATTAAAACCTTATTAATAAATCTTCTTAAGCTTTTTGTAAATTTAAGTCCTTTTTCATCATTTAAATATTCATTTAATATTTTTTCATTTTCTTCCATACTTAGTTATATGATTTTTTTAACATAAATATACTTATAAGCTGAAGTAATATACTTTTCTTAATAATCAAAATAGCATTACTTTTAAATAAAAATGAAAAAACAAATACAAATAATAGATAATTAAAAATATTTTTAAAATAATAATTTTTGATTTTTTTAGAAATAAAATATAAAATAACTAAAGAAATAGTTACAATTACATATGTAGAAAGCACGCTATCAATGACAAGACCCACGAATATTATTAAATAAATATTTTTAAAGTTTAAATAATTTAAGAAAAAGAAACTATAAAATATAGTATAATTATAAATTAGCAAATCTAAAATCATCTTTTATCCTTTGATAAAATCACTAAATAATCTAAATTATTTAAATTATAAGTTTTAATTTCGTATACTTTATCAGGCATATAAACTATATTGCTAACCGTTCCCACAACTATTTTTTCATTATAACCAGATAAGTTAGATATGTAAACTTCATCACCTATATTTAAGTTTTCATTCGTAGAAAAAATAAGTTTATTATCATTATATTTTAAAATTCCATCTTCATTTTTACCATATCCCTGAAGCTGAAAACTATTATTAGTAATTAATTTAACTATAGCAAAATTTTTATAAATATTTTTAACTATGCCAATTAAATATTTATCATAAACAACTGTATCATTTTTAGAAATATTTTCTGTATCACAAGCAATTTTTAATTCATTTCTAAAAGCATACACATTATTATTTATTACTTTAGCATAAGTAATAATATCCTTATAACTATAATTTTTAATAAGATTTATTTTTTCTATTTGGGTATATAAAGATGAAATTACAATGCTTTCATCATATTTATATTTCGGTTTAAGCAAGCTAAAAATGAAATTCTTTGAAACAAGAATAATAATAAGTAAGAAAAAAAGATATGAATTTTTAATAAACTTTTTCACATCTTTATTATTCTATAAATATACAATTTTTATTCACAAATATTATCATTAATAGTAATATTTGGATTTACAAATATTGTCTTTTCATTACTACATCTAACAATATTAAATTTTTCAAAATTATAAATTCGATCATTATTTTTATTTTCAGTATATTCTTTTCCCTTTACGATGTTATCAATAGTATCTCTCTTATCAGTTAAAATATAAGATAAATCATAAATATTGTCTTCATTATATTTATAATAAATATTACTAATTCCATAATAATAAACTTTATCTAAAATGCTAGCAATTTTCTTATCCGAATTATAATTTACTAAAGTCTCATAATCATTATATATATCTAAATCATATATTTTTACATATGTTAGATCTATTTCTTCATTATCTTCGCTTACAATATATTTAATTACTTCTCCGGTAAATTCAATTTCATCATATACATGATATTTTTTGGGATCAATATTTATATTTTTTAAAACTAGCTTTTTATTATTTTCAAAATTAACATAACCATTAATTCCTACTTTTGTATCATAATATTCAATTTCTAAAGATGATGAACCAATTACTTTGCTTACTTTTCCTTTGATATGGACAAATTTATTCTTAGTATTATGATAAGTTTGTTTTAGATTTGTCCCTAAATATTCTGATATACTTTTTACCTCAATCTCATTTTTATCACAAGCATAAGCCTTTTTATAGTTTTTATCTAAAATAAGGTCATTATCACATTTATATATTCTATAAATTAAACTATTATATGTACTAACTTTTTCTGATGATTTAAACTCTATAACCATTACCGGAGGTTTCTTAAAAATAATAAATGAATAATAGTCAATTAAGTATACAAATAAAAATACCATTACCGGAAATATAACTACTTTTAAAGGTAAATTTTTAGTATTAATAATTAAGGAAATACTAAGAATTATTATACCTATTAATGTTAGAACTAATCTATATACTGCATAATTAAATATAAAAAAAGGAGCAAATGTAAAAATAAATCCTATTATAAAAAACCATATATTTTCTTTTTTCATTTAACTACCTACTTCCTATTATTAGTATACAATATTTTTTTTGAAGTTGCTACAAAAATTTATTGTTAATTGTAAAAAATTATTATATAATTATATATAGTAAAGGGATAGTGTGATAATAATGTTTAGAGAATTTGATTATGATAATAAACCAGTTGTTGAAATAGTTAATGAAATTATCGAAGATTCTATTAAAAAAGGTGCATCAGATATTCACTTTGATCCCGAAGAAAAAGGTATAAATGTTAGAATAAGAATAGATGGTGAATTACATGATTATTGTAAAATACCCGAATCAGTTAAGAAAAATCTTACAACAAGAGTTAAAATTATAAGTGGTATGAACATTACTGAATCAAGGCTTCCCCAAGATGGAGCAATTAAACACCTTGATGATGGTAAACAATTAGACCTTCGTGTGTCTTCGCTTCCAACAATTCACGGTGAAAAAATCGTTATAAGAATACTAGACTACACTATGTCACTCGCAGGACTTGAAACTTTAGGTTTTACTGATGCTAACTATGAAAAAGTTAAAACAGCACTTACTGCTCCAAATGGAATTATACTAGTTACTGGTGCTACAGGTTCAGGAAAAAGTACAACAGTATACTCAATGCTTCAGCTTCTTAATACACCAGAAACAAATATTATTACAGTCGAAGATCCCGTAGAAATGAAAATGAAAGGTTTAAACCAAGTACAAGTTATGAGTGAAATTGGCTTAGACTTTAATACTACACTTCGTTCTATTTTAAGACAAGACCCAAATGTTATAATGATCGGAGAGATTCGTGATGATGAAACTGCTAGAATAGCTGTTAGAGCCTCAATTACAGGACACTTAGTACTTTCTACTATCCACACTAATAACTCACTTAATACTATTGAAAGACTTCTTGATATGGATGTAGAAAGATACCTTTTAGGATCTGCACTTACAGCTATTATATCTCAAAGATTATGTAAAAAGCTATGTCCTAAATGTCGTAAATCAAGACCTACTACAGAATATGAAAAAAACTTATTTAAAAAGGTTTTAAATAAAGATGTTCCAGCAATATATGATGCTGTTGGTTGTGATGAATGTTTTAATGGTTATAAAGGAAGGATTGCTCTTCATGAAGTACTCCTTCTTAATCAAGATATACGAGATGCTATAATTAATAATATCAAAAAAGAGGAACTTAGAAATTTAGTTTATGATAAAGATAATACTCTTACTCTTCTCGAAGATGGTCTTATAAAAATTATTAATGGTTCTACCACTATCGAAGAAGTTGTTAAAGTTATTGACCTTGATACAGACTTTGGTGAAAACGATGTTGAAATTAGAAATGCATTCCTAGGCAAAGAGTTAAAAAGGGACGAAGATAATTTAAAAAAAGAGCAAGATCAAATAATTGATACATTATAAAAAACGCTTTTACGCGTTTTTTTGTTTTGACTCTTTTTGAAGTTCCTTTACTAACATATTGCAATCTTCCTCAGTAATATTAGTTATTTTTAAAGTCAACTCTTTTGATAAATTTTTTCTAATACATTCTTTTTAGCAAGTTTAGTTTGTTCCACGCCATACTTAAAAGATAATTCTTTCATTTCTGCTTCATGAAATTTCTTTGGATCATAGTATATTAACTCATCTAAATTTTTTTGCATTTCTTTTAACTTCTTTGCAATTCTTAGCATCATTTTATCGCCAGTAAATGCTTTATTTTTATTTGTTATGCATATTAGTGATAAATATTCTAAGCCATCCCTATCTAACTTTCTAATATCATCATATGACATTTTTCTTAAAATTAGGGGCATTTTTCTCTTTTCTACCACAATTTTTTTACCATTTTTTAATTCTTATTTCTTTTCTATTTTTTACATCATTAGAAATTCCTCCCTTCATATATATTTATTACCGGAAAATTTTTCATTTTCTTCTTTTTCAGAAAAATTTTTTAAGAAATTTAAAAATTGCCTAATTTTTAGCTTATATTAAGTGAATTATTTTGTGTAAAGTATTTACATATATTTTTTGTAAAGTATACAAAAAAATAACTAGATAATCTAGCTATTATATATATTTAATAAAATTATAAATGATAATAAGTTATTGATTTAGATGACTCGTGTAAAATAGCCTCAATAATCATGTTATCATATTTTAAATCAGTGGATTTAAGCATACCGTAGTAAACTATTGTACCCTATCATAAGGATTTTCTTTAATAAACTCATCAATTATATAGAGCAAAATATATTTCAAAGAATTCATCATCATCTTCATTAGATAAATGGGTATTTTCTTAAAAATCATTACCCATTTTACTATTTGATTCTTTTCTTTTATGTAAACCATTGATGTATTCATTTGGACTCATACCATATAATGCACAACTTGGGCAAAGGTTAAGACCAGTCGTAATTATATCCATTGCTTTATCATCTGATAAAAATCTTTCCACTACCGAATAATCATAAAGTACTCTTGCTTCCTCTACATAATCCATTAAGTATGGAATATATTCAATAACAAAGTCATACATTTTTTTTACAGATTTATTGTGAATAGGAAATCCATAATAAAATATATCTTGAAGATCATCTTTACTCATTTCTACACTCTCAAGATTCTCATAATTTTTTCTATTTTCTTCAAGCTCATCAATAATTTCAAAATAAGAATCATAGCAAATATACTTTTCATCATTCTTATTAGTATATATACATGAGTAATATTTGAAAAGTGGATTAGAAATATAGTTTCTAAAACTTTCTTCAATTTCTTCTTGAGATAGTTTTTTATCTCCTGAAAAATTTAGCTCTTTAAATACATTAAGTGGCATAAAACCAAGTAGTCTTAATACCCCAACTGCACAAATATAATAATCTGAAAAAGCTCCTTTTTTTAAATATAAATTAACAGCTTCTTTTACATTTTGCATTTGTTCATCAAATATGCAAAAATTATCTGCATCAAATATAAATTTATTATTAAGTGTTTTAATTTCAAAAAAGTATTTTGAATAATCATCTTCATCTATTTTATTATTGAGAATATTATCTAAAAATTTCAATTCTTTTGAGGTACAAATATAATAAAGAAAATCTTTATAAGAATATTGATTTAATATTTCCTCAATCATTTTTTTGACAGTTACTTTGTCATAACTCTTCGGTTTATCTACAATTTTTGTATAATAGATATAAATAAAATCTTTATCTAAATTTTTATAACTTTCGTACATATTTCCCCTACCTTCTTTTTTATTATACCATAACTGATTTAGATTATAAATAAAAAATAATTAGAGATTTACCCTAATTATTTAATTTTTCTTGCTTCTAAATAGAATCTTTTATCATAACTATGACCCATACTAAATGTTTTTCTAGGAAGAGCACCATCTAATATAACTGTTTTAAATAGATCTTCTTTGGACATAGCATCAAAAATTATTCCAACATTTCCTTCTTTAGAGCCAAAATCTTTAGTTACATCATCACCATGAATATAATCAATAGTTCCTTTATGAGTAGATAAATAGTCATCTAAGAACATTTGAATAGAACCTACAGCAATATTTGATTTTGGATTTTCAATATAAAGAACTTTATCCATATCTTTAGTAATAAGTTCAAACTTTTGTCCTTTACCTTCTTCATTAATATTATAATATTCATATAAATTTTTGATTAAATCGGAGGCATCAGTATCAAATATTACTCTATGAATTGCTTCAAATTCAAGAGCACTACTATGAAGATTTACAAGTTCTACTAAAGCATATCTTGCAGGGTTTTCTAAAGCAGCATCACCCATAGCTTCTTTTAGTTTTTCATAACAAGCCTTTGCGGTAGCAAGTGAATGATTTCCATCGCCCATAGCAAATAAAAGGACACCTTTATCAGTAACATCATATTTACTTTCAAAATAATCTTTATCTGCTAAAGCCTCTAAACCTAAAATAATTTCATTTTGAATACTTTCATTAAGTTTATAGCCTTTAATATGTCCACCATTTTGCATTAAATCAAAATCATATACTACATCCTTTGTAGTAACTTTACTCTTTAAACTCTCAATGATATTTTTCTTTTCATCATCAATTAAAATCATAATATGTGGAAGCTCTAAAGAAGCATTTTCTCTAACCTTCATTCTCGGAGGTATTCTTTCTATTACAGTTTTTTCTGTAGCTCTAATAAGTGTTTGTGAACCTTTTTCATAAGAATAATCCTCAAGGTCAACAATACCCATTATACCCTCTCTTACTTTTCCATCACTTTGAGTTCTTTCAAGATAAATCATTGAATTGTCAAGTTTTGTGAATATATCTTCATTTAGATACTTTGTCATTGTTTCATTAATTTTTTTAATTCTTTCCTCAACATTGGCATCATTTAAATAAATTTCTGGTAGTGTTATTCTAAGTGTTGAAGGTGCATCTCCAACTATGCTTTCAACCTCTTCCCAATATTTTGGTTCTGATGTATATTGATCACATGCAACAACACTCCATTTATGCATATCAATGTTTTTTGGAATTAAAATATTTCCTGCCTTAAAAGGTACTTTCATTTTCTCATCTCCTACTAAATAGTATAACACATCAAAATAAAAAAACAAAATATTTTTAAAACATTTTGTCTACATTTTTAGGAACTTTATCACTAACTATTTTATCAATTATTTTCTTTCTTTTTTCATCACTTACTGGTTTACCAGTTAAACTTGATAAAGTATCAATTACTTCATTTAAGGTTTTTTCATCTTTCATATTTCCATTGGAAAGTTTTTTTGCAAGATCAATTATAGTATCCTTATCAACATTTGTTTTACTCTTTACTTTTCCCCAAAATTTATTATCCAACTTAATCACCTAATATAGTTTATGTTTCATTTTATAAAATGTTTAAAAAAGAAAGCATTTTCGTACTTCCTTAGTTATTTTCTTTAATAATTTCTAATGCTTTATGCATTGTCATATCATATTTAACTACATCAATAGTTCCATATGCTTTAATTAATTCATCAACTGTAATACCATAGTTTTCAGCCATTTCTTTTGCTTTAGCATCAACTTCCTCTTTAGTAAAGTCAATATTTTCTTTTTTAGCAACCTCTTCGATTAAATAACGACATTTAACTCTCTTTGTAGCTTCACCTTCCATTTTCTTATGAAGGCCTTCTTCAGTATCACCAGTAAGTTCAAAATATTTATTCATATCTAAACCTTGCATTTTAAGTTGTCTTTCATATTCACGGATCATTCTATGAATTTCATCATCAACGATTTCTTCGTTAAGTTCAATTTTCATATTTTCCATTGCTTTATCTAAAACTTTGTCTAAATGAACATCATCAAGTTTAGCTTGTTCTTCTTTTTGAAGTTCTTCTTTTACTTTATTTTCTAATTCTTCTTTAGTTTTGATATCTTCATATCCTAAATCTTTAAAGAATTCTTCATTAATTTCTGGTAAAACTCTTACTTTTACTTCATTAACTTTTACTTCGAATACTACATCTTTTCCTTTAAGGTTTTCTACATAATCCTCAGGGAATTTAAGATTTAAAGTAACGATGTCACCAGTCTTATGTCCAACTAAACCTTCTTCAAAGCCTGGAATGAATGAATGAGTTCCAATTTCAAGTGAATAGTTTTCAGCACTTCCACCTTCTAAAGCCTGTCCATCAACAGTTCCTTTGAAATCGATTACAGCAGTATTACCTTCTTCAATAATACCATCTTCTTTAACTATTAAATCAGCAAATTTATCTTGCATTTTTTTAATTTCTTCATCAATTTCTTTTTTAGTTACTTTAGCTTCTTCTTTTTTTATTCCTAAGTTTTTATAATCTCCTAAAGTAATTTCTGGTTTAGTTATAATAGTAAATTTAAAATCAATTTCTTTTTCAGAAATATTTTTAATATCTACTTTTGGTTCAATAACTGGATTAATATCTTGATTATCCTCTAAAGCTTTTTTATAACCAATTCCTACAGCTTCATCAACAGCATCCATATAAAGACTTTCAATACCAAATTTTTTGATAAATACTTCTTTGGGACAAGCTCCCTTTCTAAAACCATCTACTTTAGTTTCTTTAACTTTTTTCTTAAATGCATCATCTAAGCATTTATCCCATTCAGTAGTTAATTTAATTTCAATTTCATGTACATTTTTCATTTATAATTCTCTCCTTTTTTCTTTTCATATTATATAATAAATAATTGATTTTTACAAGAACAATCTCATTTTCGTGGCATATTTTTAAGATATTCACTTTTTACATAATCATCAGTTATATGTGTATATATTTCCGTTGAGGATAACGATGCATGGCCTAAAAGTTCTTGGACACTTTTTAAGGGGCATCCATTTGAAAGCATATGTGTAGCAAAAGTATGTCTAAATGTATGCGGTGAAACATGGACTTTCAAACATGCTTTATCTATTACATTTTTTATTATGAGTTCAATTCCTCTTATAGATATTTCTTTACCTTTATTATTAAGGACTAAGTAGTCACTATTAAAACCCCTGTTTTCTAAATATTTATTTATAGCTATAAGTGAATGATTATTAAAAAATACAATTCTTTCTTTACTACCTTTTCCCATTACTTTAATACTTTTATCGCTAAAATTTATATCATTTATTTTAATATTTTTAAGTTCACTAACCCTTATACCAGTTGCATATAAAAGTTCAATAATCATTTTATTTCTAATTGATAAAATGTCTGTTTCTTCAATTGAATCAATAACTTTTCTAATATCTTCATAACTTAAAAAAGTTGGTAATTTTTTTTCTAATTTAGGATTACTAATTAATTTAAAATAATTTATTTTAATCATTTTATTATCTAATAAATAATTATAAAAGCATCTCAATGAACTTAAAACAGCACTAATACTTTTATTAGATAAATTATCTATTTTCTTTAAATACTCTACTATTATATCCTTATTAATATTTAAATAATCTATTTTATTTTCTTCACAATAAAAAAGAAATTCTTTTACATGAATTATATACTCTTTTATTGTATAGTTTGAATAATTAAGTTCATATTTTAAATACTCTTCATATTTTTCTATCATATCTTATCCTTTATAACTATATTATATAAAATATAATGATTTAATGCAATTGGCCTACAAAATGGCATTAATTCAAAAAAATATACTAAACAAAATCCAATAAATACAGTTTAACTTGCCATTTTTCTTCCAATTCATCAATTAATTTGTCGAATTTTGTTCAATAAATTAAAAAACTGCATTTTATTGCAGATTTTTAAAATAATTTAAATTTCTTACATAAATTATCAAAATCTTTTTCATTTATTTGCCCCCACAATTTATCTTGTTTAGCAGTATATAGTAATGCATTAGACCAAGCATCATACTCTACTATTGTAATATAAATCTTCGAGTAAACCAATTATATATTTCATATTCTTTGGAATATCAAATTCTATCTACATATCATAATTAAGATACTTTCTATCTTTCCAATAATCTATTTCTTTCATAATAATTAACCTACTCTATATGGATTTGTTGATGAGCCATCTCCAGTACCCACAATTTTTAGGACACTAGAATCTAGATAAAATACTGGGCGCACAGCAAACTTGCCGTTGTTGACGCCGTAATCGTAATCGAAGGTGTAGTAGCCACCGCTGAGGTCTAATTTCCCCGTCAAAAACAAACGAGCTGCATAATATGAATCCGTAGAATAAGGGGAAAGTAACCATTCATCTTTGTTTGAACCCCAACTTGTTGCTTGTGAAGTATATAGCCAATCATTATTTTTACAATCACTAAATGATGAATCGTCCCAATTATGTAATTCTTTTTCTCCACAACTTGATTTATTTGTTGTACTACCTCCAACTGTTGCATACCCATAATCACTTGGATACATTAATCCTACTTGTGCAAATATACTTGATGGATTAGTACCATAAACTTTCCCATTTGTTCTTTCTATATTGTAAACACCGTCCGCTGTCAAAGTATTATAATTTGTTGAGTCTGCTCCTCTCAAATGCCATTTTGCATTTGCAATAGCACTAGATAATTTACTATTTATATTTGAAGTACCTAATAAAGTAGTCAAGTATGTTCCATTTAATTCATTTTTAAGTGATGCCGTACTCCAATTGTTTGAACTTGTTGAATTCCAATACTTTCCACTTGTTCCACCATAGTTATTAGTATCTATTATTTTTAAAAGTTTTTTTGTACCACTACTTGAGGTTCCATCATTTGATGTGTCTTCATCAAATAATCCTATTATTCTAAATAATAAAGAACTATCTGAACAAGCACCACTTGTTTTATTATCTAAACATATATAATTATTTGGATCTGCTCCTTCATATCTTAAACCATTTTCATTATAAACATCTGGATTATTCAGAGTCATCAATGTTTCAAATGATGTTCCACTTACACTGCTTCCACCATCATTATTTTGATAATCACACTGTATGCTATCTTTATCTACATAAAATGTACCTGCAAAAGTTTTACCTGCTAATTTATTTTGATCAGCATCTAAATTATAAAATGCCATATTAAATTTCCATGTATCTGTGGTACCATTTTTAGTCGCATCCGTAATACTAGCACCCTTTACAATTAATCTTTTATAAGGATTTTGTGTCCAACTTGTATCATAATTAAAATTCTTTTCTTCAGCATAATTATTTGTGCCTGTACTTCCTACTGCTTTTAAAGTAAGTTCTTTTAAAGAGGAGTCCGTAACAGGTGTAGGACTTACTCCATAAATACTAGAATTTGTATCATATTCATAATATATATCATATGTACAAGTAACTTTTACATTAGGATTTCCACTTGTTAAAACCACATTTAAATTAGCACTATTTTCTGCAGCTTTAGTACCCGCTTCATATGCAACCATATCTTTTTTAGATACACTTAAATTAAGATTTGCATCTTTTGTTACAAATGTTGCTTTTGCAAACTGGTCAATAGTAATATTAATTTTATATTTATCAATATCTTCTTTATAAGTACCAAAATAAGCAAATGAAGCACCCACCACAATAATAAGAAGCATTACACTTGCTACAATGGATAATAATTTTATATTAGATTTATTTTTTGCATCCATAAAAAAACCTTCTTTACTCTATAATTAGTATATCAAAATTATAAAGTAAATAAAAGTTTTATTTTAATAATTTAACAATTTTT
>CABUPU010000011.1 GCA_902493595.1 uncultured Mycoplasma sp. | reverse complement strand
TAATGATTTTACTGTTAAATCAAATCAAAGTGTTAAATGGTCTATAAGTGGAACTGTTTCAGGAAGTGTTACAACAAATGATACTACTTGTATTGGAAAAGTAAATGCTACAGCTAGTTCATCTGCTACTATTACTGCAACTACTGTTGGAGGGCGAAAATTAGAAGTTTATTGTGTAGCCGTAGTAAATTAAGGTATTAAATATTTAAACTGTGTCAAAAGTCATATTTTTCACAAAAATAATATGACTTTTTTCATCTATTAAAGAAAGTGAAAAATTAGTATAATTATATAGAAAGGAGAATGATTTATGTTAAAATCAAAAAATGTAGTTAAAAAAATAACTACGATATTATTTACATTAGCAATTGCCTTTGCCACAGGATTAACTAATGTAAATGCAGAAACAACTGCAGAAGTTAATAATTATTCAGATTTAACTGATAAAATGAGTGATAATGTAACGGATGTAGTTAAACTTACTGGTGACATTAAATTAAGTGAAAATTATGATACAACTTTCTCTCTTGAAATGTCTAAAACTTTGGATTTTAATGGTTTTACATTAACTGTGCCAGAACATTATAGGTTTAAACTAATTTATAGAAATAGTCTAGACTTAAAATTCATTAATTCAAATAGTTCTAAAAGAGCAAAACTTAATCTTTTAACTGATATTGGCTACACACCAATCTATAATGAAATTAAGAAAGATGAATACACTGTTAATTTTGAAATGGATGGTATAGATGTTGAATATATAAAAGATTCTGACAATTTTTGGCAAACCGCTGGTGATTACAGATTTAATAATGTAGTTTTTAAAAATCTAAAAGTTACTGGATTTTATGAAATGGTAGATACTAGAGCATATGAAACAATAAAATTTTCAAATGTTACTAAAGAAAGTAAAAATGGCCCTGTACATAATGTTTTGACAAATAGTTCTACTTTAACTGTTGATGATGTAATTGACGCTGATTCTATTATAAAGTATTCTGATAGAGAAGGCACTAAAATAGCAAATAGAGCTGATAAACTTGCTACGATAGATGGTTATTGGGGCCCAATTACAGTTAAGAAAAAAGAAGTTCAAACATTAATGGCTAATGATGAAACAACATTAAGATCCGTTGTTAATCAAATTAATAATAGTAAAGACACTATTATTAAATTAGGAGGTAGTATTAAGTTAACAGCACCTTTAGACTTTTATGTTTTAGGTAATGTTACCTTGGATTTAGCAGGTAATACCCTTGATGTAACAGAAAACCATTTAACATTCTATTATGGTCATAAAGATGATAGTAATTATAATTTTAGAAGTAATTTAACCATTAAAGATAGTGGCAATGGTAATAATGGTAAAATAATTGGCGTAGGATTTAATGGTAGAATAAGACTATCTACTTTGGATATGACTGAAGAATTAAAAAAATTACCTAAGAATTATGGTTTTACAATTGATGGTGGAACTTATGCCGTTACTGGAACAGGTTCATGGGATGAATACATATTTACTGTATTTGAGGATTCAGAACCTAAGGAACAAAACATTACTTTAAATGTTAATGTTAAAAAAGGTATTTTTGAAGTTGGAAAAGTAGATGGTGAAATATTTTATTTCCCTTCATCTGATAATAATAATATGAAAGCAAACTTCAATTTCGAAACACTTATGGTAAAAGGTCTAGGTGTTAAACTAGGATCTAATATTTTAGGTGAAAAAAGAATTGGTGAAGTAGTACCAACTGATACAAAAATATATTATACAACTGATACTAATCAAGTAATTGAATTAGAAGATAAAGCAACATTAGTTAGAAGTGTTAGAACTAGTACAAATGCTGTTTATCCACAATATATTAAACTTGCTAAAGAAACAGGTTTAAGTGTTGATAATGTTACATTACCAAATGTTACATTTGGATATACTGATGGATCAGAAGCAATAATTAATATTGCTAATATTGGTGCTGCTGAGTTAAAAATTACTAATGTAACAGTATCTGATACAGATAAATTTGAAATCATTGGAGATACACAACCAACAATAGGTATTGGTGCAATAAATAATGATTTTAAAATTAAAGCAAAATCTGGTCTATCTGCTGGAACATATACACCAACAATTACTGTAACTGATGAAAATGGTAAAACATACACAGCAACAGTTACATTAAAAGTTGAAAAGAAAAATTATGATGGAGTAGTAATTAATTATCCAAGTAATTGGATATATAATAGTAATCCAACTTTAAGTATAACAGGATTAGAATCTTTAGGAAGTAATGAATATGAAATTTATTATTCAAAAGAAACAACTCCTGGAAATTATGAAAGTATAGGAAATACATTACCTATATTAGTAGGTAAATATAAAGTGAATGTAAAAATCACAAGTGTAAACTATGTTGAAAGTGAAAGTAGTGTTGATTTTGAAATTAAACCAATTACTACAGAAGTAAAAGTAAAAAGTCACGATGGCGAATTTACATATGATGGTTCAGAACACACAAATAATGCTTATGATGTTTTATGGGCAAATAATGCTAGTCCAATAACTGACAAAACATTACCTAATGGTGATAAAGTTACTGCTGAAATTACTGGTAAAGTAAGAGATGTTAAAGATACAGCTCTTGAAAATAATACAATTGGAAAAATTACTATAACAAATAAAGATAATGTTGATGTAACTGATTGTTATTCTAATAAAGTAACAGCTGCTGGTAAATTAACTGTAAACAAAAAAGATAGTAAGATTGCTGTAACATCTGAAGATGCTAATAAAGCATATGATGGTAATCCACTAACTAATAATAATAAAACAGTAACAGGTGAAATTGTAGTTGGTGATGAGGTAGTAGTAGAATTTACTGGAAGTCAAACATATGTAGGAACATCTGATAATGAGTTTAATGTTAAAGTTATGAGAGGTTCTGATGATGTTACTGATAATTATACATTTGGAACTCATACATTTGGAAAATTAACAGTAACAAGTGCAGAACAACCTTTAGCAATTGCAGATCAATATGTAAGAGTTAATGGTTCTATATCAAAAGGTTATTTAGAACAATCTGTAACTGGAAATGTAGGAAACATTGATTTTACTATTAAATCAGGAACAGCACTTACATATAATGCTACAAATGAAGAATATTTAGCAGGAACTACTGAAGGTGATGTTGTAATGACTGTTACAGCAACTGCAGTAGAAAAAGGTGGAGATGCTACTCCTGAATGGAAAGAAACATCAAAAGAATTTACAGTTCATGTTGTAAATAAAACTGATGTAAATATTTCAGGACTTTCTAATAATGAAACATTTACTTATGATGGAACACCTAAAAAGCCAACAGGAACAATTAGTGTTAATGCTGAAACAGTAAATGTTAGTGATTTAGTAGTATTATACGAGGGAACTGGTTCTACAACTTATAGTAAAGCTACAGCACCTACAAATGCTGGTACTTATACAGTAACATATAAAGTTCCTGATACAAATGCAAATTACACTGGAACATTTAGTGTAGCATTTACTATTAAAAAAGCTCAACTTGAAAAAGTAACTTTAGTTGAAAATACTTTTGAATATACTGGTGATGAAATAGTTTCAGATGGTAGTAATTTTGATTCAAATAAGATGAATGTTTCTGGTGATATTAAGGCTACTAATGTTGGAAATTATAGCATTACAGTATCCTTAAAAGATAAAGATAATTATGAGTGGAAAGGTGGTACAACTGCAGATTTAGTTTTAAATTGGTCAATCACTCAAGCAACACCAGACTTTACAGTACCAACTGATCTTACTGGTGTAAAAGGAGAAACATTAAATGATGTAACTCTTCCTGGTAGATTTACTTGGAATGATGCAAGTACAGTATTAACAGCTGGAACACATACTTATAAAGCTAAATATACTCCTGAAGATACTACAAACTATAAAACAATAACTGATATTGATATTGAAGTTAATGTTAAAGATAAGTTTGATGTAATAACTTCAGTTAATGGTGGAAATGGAAGTATTACACTAAGTAAAATAGGTGTTATTGAAAATACTAAAGTTGAAATTACATTTACACCAGATGAAGGTTATATGATTGATAAAGTATTAGTAAATACTGTAGAAACTACTATAACTGGAAACAAATTAGAACTTACAGTTGATGAAAAAAAAGAAGTTGTTGTAAGTTATAAGAAAATACCATTCACAGTAACTGTTAAAGATGTAACTGGTGCTACTATTACTCCAAATGGTGCTGTTGCAGTAAATTATGGTGAAGATAAAGAGTTTACTATAACTGCTAATAGTGGATATAAACTTGTTAAAGTTCTAGTAGATGAAGTTGATAAAACTGCTGATATGGTTGGAGATACTTTAAAACTTACAAATATAACATCTAATATCAATTTAGAAGTTGTAGTAGAAAAAATTGTTTATGAAGTAACCGAAGGTGCTAATCAAGAATATACAATCACAAAAGATAGTGAAGCTAAATTCAAAATAAATGCTGACTTTAGAATGTTTGATGGTGGTAAAGTATATGTTGATGATGAATTAGTGGATCCAAATAATTATACAGCGGAAAGTGGTAGTACAATTATTACTTTAAAGAAAGAATATGTAGATAAATTATCTATAGGAAAGCATACTTTAAAAGTTGTATTTAGTGATGGAGGACAGGCAACTACAATATTTAATGTAGCTAAAACTACAGTACCTGTTGAAAATCCAAATACTTTAGATAATGTTATGATTTATATAGTAAGTGGCATTTTATCTATTATAGGTATAACTGGTGCTATAACTTTTTACAAAAGAAAACAAAAAAATTAAACTAGTGAGTTAGAGTTTTCTCTAACTCCTTTTTAATATAAAAAATAAGGATGGTAATATGAAAAAAACTAAATTAAAATTTAAAACTCTATCTAAAAAGGGAATTACTATTATATTAAGTATTATTCTAATTGTTATACTGATTATTGTTTTACTATCATCAAGAGAACCATATGTTGGTAAAATAAAAGATGGAAAAGCAGTATATATTGATAGAGTTAAAAATGTAACAGTTTATCCAGAAAATAAAAAAACATTAATTGAGTTTGAAAATAATGAAGAACTAATTGATAATTGTATAATCTCAAATGAAATATATGATAAATTTAAAAATAATGACCCACTTTATAATATAACAGTTAAGGATTATTCTAAACTATCTAATATATCCGCTAAGGAAAATTATAATATAAATAAGTCTTTACAATTAAAGTTAGTAAAAGAAGAAGATAGTTATGCTGATTATTATGCAATAACTTGCGGATTTAAAAATAAAAAAGAACTTTTGAGTTATACGAAAGCAGTTATAAAACTAGCAAATAAAGTTAAATAAAAATAGAATTACTATTTTTTAAAAATCTTATAATCTATATTACTTAAGTAATAATTCAATTTACTTTTAATAATAATTATATTAAAATGAACGTAAGGAGGAACGTATGTCTAAGACAAAAAAAGAAGATGTAAAATCTTCAACAAACAAAAAAAAGAAAATAATTATTGGTTCTGTTATTGGTGTAATATTATTATTTATAATTATTTTCTTGTTATGGTTTTTCAATCGAAAGTTTGATGTCACTTTTGATATGAATAATGGTTCTAAAGAAGAAATACTTCAAGTTAAAAGAAACCATACCATTGATGAAAAAGATATCAAAACAGAAAAAGAACTTGGGGAATTATTTATTGCTTGGTATGAAGTAATTGGTGTTAACGAAAAGGAAGATGTATTAGCAAAAGAACCATTTGATTTTAATACTAAAATTACTAAAGATCTAAAATTAAAAGCACTTTATGAAGGTAAAATAGAAACTATTACTATTACTTTTGATTCTAAGGGTGGTAGTGCTGTTAGTCCAATTACTATTAATAAAGGAACTGCATTAACACTTCCTAAAGACCCTAAATATAAAGGATATACTTTTAAAGGTTGGACAGATAAGCATGGAAAAGTTATTTATAATAATGCACTTTTAGAGGAAGATACTACTTTATATGCTAATTGGAAAAAAATTGTGGAAAAACCAGAGCCTGTTATACCTGAGGAAAAAATAGTGGAAAAAACTCAGCCAGTTATACCTGAGGAAAAAATATCATTAACATTAAATCGAGATACACTTCATGTTAATGGTGTTAAAACTGCAAAGGCGACAGCTAGTGTTGAAAATTCTAGTGGAAATGTTACTTATTCATTAAGTGATACTAATTGTATGACAATTAATGAAAAAACTGGTGATATTAGTGTTGTTTCAGAACCTAAAAATTGTTCAAATGGTGCTACAATCACAGTAAGTGCTAAAACTCCAGGTGGAAAAAGTGCTACAGCTACAATTTATTATGAAAAAGATTTAGCTTTAATTTATGAAAATACTACTTATACTAAAGATGATAGAACTAATGGTAAAGGTCCAACATTTACAGTCAATGCAAATCAAAATGTTACTTGGAATATTGATGCTGCTGTAAAACCATCATATAATTATACTTATAATGATTATAAAAATAAAACAGCTACATCTGTAACTGGTGGATATAAAATTGATAGCAAAGTTGAATCAACTGGTGATATTAGTAGAATAACAACTGATGTAAAAGTAAGTGCTACAACTAAAGCTGGACAAAGAATATCTTTAGTTATAAACCAATATGTAGCTTAAATTAAAATTCTCTAAAAAGTTTATAAACCTTCAGATTTACTGGAGGTTTTTTCTATTAATTGAATGTATAATTAATAAAATAACTTCCATACTATTGATAGAGGTGTTAAATGAAAAAAGTTGGATATATGATGCTAGGTATGGCATTATCTGGAATGGGTATTGGTGCATATATGTATTTAGGTAATAACAAAAGTAAAAAATCTAAAATGAAAAATATGTATACGGTATCAAGTAATAGCAATAATTAGGATGCAATAAGCATTCTATTTTTTTGTATACTTTACAAAATTATATGTAAACACTTTACAAGGAATAATTTGCCTAATATATGCTAAAAATTAGACATTTTTTAAATTTCTAAAAAAAACTTTTCTAAAAAAGGAGGAAATGAGAAATTTTCCGGTAATAAATATATATGAAGGGAGGAATTTCTAATGATGTAAAAAAATAGAAAAGAAATAAGAATTAAAAAAGGGTAAAAATTGTGGTAGAAAGGAGGAAAATGCCTAAAACATTTTTAACAGAAAATCTTTTTATAAGAGATAAGTTTGCTAAGGCTATGTTTGCAAATCCAGTTAATAGTGATTATGTAATAAAATATATTTTAGCTTTAGAGCAAAAAGAAAATATTGAAATACTTAGTTATGAAGTACTTTATCCAGAAATTAATACATTTAATAATCTAAAAGATAGAGTAACAGATGCATATGGAGTACTTAATACAAATGAAGGCTTAGTACTATTAAATACAGAGTTTAACTGTAATTATACAAATGAAAGTTATTTGAAAAATCTTGTATATGTATGTCATATGTTATTAAAGTATGCAGATGTAACATCTGGAAAAGTATATACAAAATGTATCCAAATAAACATTAATAATTTTGATGTATATAAAGAAGGAAAGTTTGTATATAAAGATGAAATATTTCAAAAATATCGAGATAAAGAAAATTTTGTGCTAACAAGATATCACATAAATGTTGCATTATTAAGAAAAATGTCATATGATGATATTAGAAAGTTAGATAGGGATGGCTTAGAATATTTATCACTAATATGCATAACAAATAAAAATAAAGCATTTACTGGCGATAAAATGATGCTAAGAATTGCAAAGAAGTTAAAAGAAATGCAAAAAAATTTAGATGAGTTAATATACTATGATCCAAAGAAATTTCATGAAGCAGAAATGAAAGAATTATCTTTTAAGTATGGCGTGGAACAAACTAAACTTGCTAATGCAAAAAAACTTATTGAAATGGGATTTGAAAAAAATATTGTTATTGAGGCCACTAATGTGAATGAAGAAGAATTTAATACCCTTCTTAAAGAAGTTAATAAAACTAAGGAATAATCTTTAGTTTTATTTTTTAAAATAAAATACATAAAATTGTGTAGAATTTTTTTAAAAAATATAGTATTATTAAAAAGTAAAGATAAATAGAAAAGAGGATTATAATGAAAAGCAAAAATAAATTAAAAGTTATTTTATCAAGTGTATTCTTTCTTATTTTAGTTATTGGTGCAGCTTATGCATATTTAGGAACATTTAATATAAATTTAAATAATAATGTAGCAGTTAACATTAATTCTACAAGTCCTGGTAATTTATCTTTTATTGCAAATTCTACTCAGTTAAATATACAAGTACCTGATGAATCAATGGCTCAGTATAATGCAAATAATAATGTTGCTGCGAAAGAAGATACTGGTTTTGTAGATGTAACTTTAACAGGTGCCGAAGGCTTTTTAACAACTTGTTCTTATGATTTAGTTTATGAATATAATACAAATAGTGATATATATGGTAAAACTGTACCAGTTACTACTGATGCTACTAAAGAAATAACTATTGAAGTAAATGGTATGAATGGAAATAATCATTTTGCTACAGAAACTAATTTTAATTTTGATACAAGTAAAGGATGGAGTAATGCTACTTCCACAAAAGGAGCAAAAGTTACATTAGTAACTGGAGCTACATTAAAAAGTTTGGGTACGGAGCAATCAGTAAGATGGAAAGTTACTGGTAGATATTATAATTTAGATTTAAATCAATATGCTTTAAGTGGTAAATCTTTTACTGGTAAAATATATGTAGAAAATGTAAATTGTTCTACAGAAGATGGTTCGTCTGTTAAAAAAGGTTATGAAACAATACTTGCAAATAATGGAGGTAAAACTGCAATTGAGGCAAAAACATCACCTTCATTTGCAAGTATAGAAACTAGTAATGCTGGAATGTATTCATATACAGAAGAAACAGGTAAAACCTATTATTATAGAGGTGCAGTAGATAACAACTGGATAAAATATGGTAAGTTTAAAGCAGACCAACTTGTTTATAGAGGTTTTAGAGACGATACAACAAACACTGATGTATGGTTTGATAGTGTAAATAATCAGGCTAACTACATAGATTACCCAACATTAGCAGAATGTCAAACTGGTGTGGATTATGATTCAACATATAACTATAAATGTAAAGAAGTAGTATATGCCAATAAAGGTGATGATATGTACTGGAGAATAATAAGAGTAGATAAAAATAATAAAATAAAAATGATATATGCAGGAAGTAAAGCACCGAGTGAAAATGCAAAAGTTGCAATTACTGGGGCAGATACAAATATGGGCTTTACAGCTTATAATAATAGATATGATAAAGCAGAATATGTAGGATTTCAATATACAACTGGTTTACAAAGAGGAACAAACACAAATAGTACAATAAAAACATATTTAGATAATTGGTATACAAAATATTTTAATGAAAATATAGGAACATCAAGATTTGTTAAAACAACATTTTGCAATGATAGAAATACATCTAGAACATGGGCATCGAATGGCAGAGATTTTGAATATGCTCCATATACTAGATTAAGTTCAAGTACTCCAACACCTACGTTTGAATGTAATAATGCAGATGTGGTAACAAATAATTTAGGACTAATAACAGAGGATGAAATAGTGCTAGCTGGAGGAAAAATTGGCACGGACAACAGTGCTTTCTATTTAAATAATAATATGGCATATTGGGCGGGCTCCCCTCTTGTGTTCATTGATAGTGGTTCGCATGTGTTTGGTCTTGATCCGTTTGGTAGTTTTCTTGATGGCCTTGTTGATTCTCGCAATGTTGCGGTCCGTGGTGTAGTCTCTCTATCCTCTGAAAGTAAATTACTTGGAAGTGGAACATATGATGATGTTTACACAGTAAATTAGAGCCGAAGAGAAGGGCAACTTCTCTGAGAAAAAATATAGCACAATCCTCGATTGTGCGTAGGCGAAAAATAAAACTAAATGTAGTTGTAAAGTTAGAGTAGTAAAACGTACTAATGTAGTTACGCCCCTTTATGGGGTGTATAGTTTCAATGAAGTGGAAGAAAATAATTATGAATATAGAAAAATTAAATTAGATGATTTAATTGATACAGTTAAACGTGAACAAGATTTATATGAAATAGCAGTTAATGATATGCTTGATTTTGAAATATAAAGATATTAATAAAAGTTGAATTAAATTATGTTATATGCTAGAATATTAACACATCAAGGAGGATTCAGTAGTATGATAATAGACTTTAATAGTTATAGAAATAAAAAAACTGAAAAAATAACAGAGGAAGATATTTTTAATTTAATTTTAATTTTTAAATATGGGGAAATTGATTTTTTTAATATAAATAATATTATGGAATCATTAGGCTGTTATGCTAGAATGGAAAGGTTTAAGAATATATATGAAAATTTAAATGTTATAACAAACCTAAATAATTTTCCTATTGTTGATCTAACTGATATTTATGAAAAGATGTTAGAAGAGCGACTAATAATAGAAAGTCATGAAAATGAATTTATGATTGTAGCAAGTTTTGAAAAAATAAATGAATTAAAAGAAAAATATTGTAAAGATGTGTTAGAAAGTTTTGGAGACTTAATGTTTTTTGTTAATAATGATCTGAAGTATGGTATTGGAAATTGGAAATTTTTATTTGAGGATGAGGTACTTCAATATCCAAAGTATCCAAGTATAGTCACCGGCGAATTTATAGGTAAAGAAAAAAATCCAGAAACAATGCAAAAAATAAAAAAAAGATCAATTGAACGATTAAAGAGCCAATTTGGAACTATAAAATAAATGTATGAAAAAAGTTAGCGAAAATCCTTGACTATATCAGGGATTTTTTGGTATAATCTTATTGTTTTAAGTCATTTCATCCACTCTAAAAAGGTTTTTAAAAGATTATCTTACCTTAAAGGTGTGACTTATGAAAAGGAGGAAAAGAAATGAAAGCTATAATTAAAACAGGTGGAAAACAATATTATGTTGAAGAAAATAGTCGTATCTATGTTGAAAAATTAGATGTTGAAGCTGGACAAAAAGTTGTTTTCGATGAAGTATTATTTGTTGATGGAAAAGCTGGAAAACCATTTGTAAAAGGAGCAAGCGTTGAAGCTGAAGTTATTAAAAATGGTAGAGGTAAAAAAATAAAAGTATTCCATTATCGTCCTAAGAAAAAATCTAGAAAAACTCAAGGACATAGACAAGCATATACTTTAGTTGAAGTTAAAAAAATTAATGGTTAATAATGATTAAAGTTAATAAAAATGGAAATGTTATTAAAATAACTGGTCATTCAGGTTATGATAATGCTGGTAAAGATATTGTATGTGCTAGCGTATCAAGTATAATTTATACTACTGTAAATGGTCTATTAAATATCAATGAAAAAAGTATTGAATTTCTAGATAATGATGAATATATGGAAATAAAAGTTCTTTTATCTGATGATATTACAAACTCATTAATTTTAAATATGATGACTATGCTTAAAGAAATAGAAAAAAGTTATCCTAAAAATATTAAAGTTAATGAAGAATAATAGTAAAGGAGAATAGAAATGTTATATATAAGTTTAAATATTCAAAGATTTGCTCACGTTAAGGCTCAAGGTTCTACTAAGAACAATCGTGATTCAGCAGGTCGTAGATTAGGTGCTAAACTTTCTGATGGACAAACATGTAATGCTGGAAGTATTATTTACCGTCAAAGAGGAACTAGAATTTATCCAGGAACTAATGTAGGAATGGGAAAAGATCATACTTTATTTGCTAAAGTTAATGGAACTGTTAAGTATGAAAGAATGGGTAAAGATAAGAAAAAAGTATCTGTTTATGAAAAATAATAATGCCTTAATGGCATTTTTTTTGAAGGAGGGTTTATTATGTATTTAGTTAGTATTGATGAAAAAGTATTACCACTTTCAATGGGAATCAACATAAATAAATTTAGTAATTACTTTTCAGATGGAATATTATTTATTGATTATCTTGATGATGAAGAAAAAAATAAAGTATTAAGTGATTTATTTAATAATATAAGTATTTTATTTTGTTCATATGATTTAAATAAATATGATTTTGAAAAGAAAAAGACTATTAGAAATAATATTAATTATGCAAGATGTATGGAAAAGTACTTTAATGAAAATAATATGTATAGTGAAAGTAATAGTATTTTAAAAGAAATTATTGTAGAAATGATTTCTTACTATGCAAATTATAAAGAATTTGATACAATAGATATAAGTTTAAGGGGAAGATAATATGTTTGTTGATGAAGTTAAAGTTAAATTAATTGCTGGTGATGGAGGTATGGGATGTACTTCCTTTCGTAGAGAAAAATTTGTACCTATGGGTGGACCAGATGGTGGAAATGGTGGAAGAGGAAGTAATATTGTTTTTGTTGGAGATAAATCTTTAAAAACTTTAGTAGATTTAAGATTTCAAAAAATTATTAAAGGTAAAAAAGGTGAAAATGGTATGGGTTCCAATAAATATGGTAAAAATAGTGAAGATATCATTATTAAAGTACCTCTTGGAACTACTGTTTATGATGATGATACTAATCTTATTGTAAGCGATATAGTCGAAGATAATCAATCTGTTATAGTTGCTCATGGTGGAAGAGGTGGAAGAGGTAATAAAGCCTTTGCTACTCATGAAAATCCTGCTCCAAAGTTTTCTGAAAATGGTGAACAAGGAGAAATAAAATATTTAAGATGTGAACTTAAAGTTTTAGCGGATGTAGGACTTATTGGTATGCCAAGTGTTGGAAAATCAACATTTTTAAGTGTAATATCTTCAGCTAAACCTAAAATAGCAAGTTATCATTTTACAACTTTATCACCTAATTTAGGAGTAGTTAAATTAGGTAATGATTCTTTTGTAGTAGCAGACCTTCCTGGTTTAATCGAAGGAGCAAGTGAAGGAGTCGGTTTAGGAGATAGATTCTTAAGACATGCTGATAGATGTAAAGTTTTAGTACATATGGTAAATATGTCTAAAATGGAAGGTAATGATCCTATTAACGATTATAAAGTAATTAGGGAAGAACTTTCTAAATACTCTAAAAAACTTGCAAATAAAAAAGAAATTATTGTTGCCTCAAAAATGGATATGCCTGATAGTAAAGATAATTTAATAGAATTTAAAAAAGCTTATCCAGATAAAGATATATTTGAAATAAGCTCTATTACTCATTTAGGTATTGATGATTTATTAAATAAAATAAATGAAACTTTAAAAACTGAAGAAGAATTTTCTTATGATAAAGATGAATTTGAAGATGAAGTTTATATTAAATTTAAAAAAGATAAACCTTATGAAATAACTAAAGATGGTGATACTTGGGTTGTTACAGGTAAAGAAATTGAAAGATTATTTAATATGACTAAGTTTACTGAAGAAGAGGGTGTTCTTCGTTTTGGTAGAATACTTCGTGCTATGGGTGTTGAAGAAACCTTAGAAAAAATGGGCGCTAAACCTGGTGATGATGTAGCAATAAATGATTATTTATTTACGTATAAAGGTTAATTTATCATACATTTTTAATTTTTTTGATTTAAATGCAGGCATTTCTAAAATGTTTGTATTTTTTAATTGCTCTTTTATTACTATAACTTTATTCTTTTCTACATTAACTGCTTTAAAAATAATTATTCCATGATTATCAAAACCAATTACATCAATGTTTTCTTTCATAAAAAAAGTGTGAATTGAATTTGTTTTAGGAAATATTATACCATAATCAAAATCTTTTTTACCCATAAATCCAATTAATTTCTTAAAAAAATTATTTGCTATTTTTACTTTTATATTTTCATCATCACTTATTTGTAATATCATATTTTTTTCTCCATTATAATCATATCAAAAAAAGTAAAAAAAATGTATAATTTTTAAAAAATAATTTTTAATTTATTGACTAAAGTAAAAAAATATTATATGATTATCTTGATAATAGAAGGGAGATTTTTAAAATGGATGAAAATTCAAAAAAGAGTAATGTAGTTCTTCTTACAGTAATAGCAATAGTAACTATGTTAGTTGTTGTAATCGGAGCAACATTTGCCTACTTAGCAAGTCAAGTTGATGGAAAGGATAATTCAAATATTAATGTTACGACTAATGTATCAAGCGATTTATTTTTAATTGATGCTGGTACGCCAATCGAGTTAGTAGCAAATACTGAAAATTTTGGTAAAGATCAAGCTGTTGCTGGTAAGGATTTAAGTGATAATTCATTTGGAAGTATTACTTTTACAACTGGAAATGAAGCTGAATCAACAAGAAAGTATAAAATTGATTTAAATATTACACAAAATGATATGGAATATACCTCAGGTACTTGTTATGAAAAAAGAGAGACTGTAGATGTTTCTAAGGAAGAATGTACTGGTGCAAATATTTGGGCGACGGATGGTAAAGAGGAAAAATGCTATGCCAAAGGTAATACATTATCAAGTGATGGCTATTTAGATAATATGTTCTCATGTACCGCTAGTGACACATATATTTGGGAAACTAGAAAAGATGCAGAATTAGTATTAGATTTTTATAAAGTTGATAATTCTAGAATACAAGAAAATTGTAATACTGGTAAATGTTATGATCCTAATAGACAAGTTGTTGATGGTATAACTTCTGAAGCAGATTGTGATGGCTTAAATAGATGGGTTGCTGATTACTATAATGCATCAAATAACAAGTGTTATGTTCTTCAAAATACATATGATATTACAAATACTCAAGGAACAATTAATTTAGCGGATAATGTAGAAATGACTACAAGCAAAGCTATTGGCAAAATTAATGATTATTATATGGTTAGAGTTACTTTAATAAATTACATGCATAATCAAATTCAAAATGGTTCTAAAAGATTTATGGCAAACATAGAATATTCACAAATTATTTCTGAACCTTAATAAATCATTTAAATAAATACTAGGCTTGAAATTTAAACCTAGTTTTTTATTAATAAAATTGATATACTATAAATATAATTAAAAAGGAGAAGTATTAAAATGGAAAAGAAAAAAGATAGAAAGTTTATATTATATATTGTAATTATAATTTTTATTGCATCACTTGGAACCCTTACTTATAGAGTTGGTTCATCGATTAAAGCTAAGAAAGATGCTATAAAAGAGGAATTTAATAAAGAAAAGCAAGAAATTAAAGATAAGCAAAAACAGGCTGAGGAAGAAGCTAAAAAAAGACAAGAGGAAATTGAACAAAAAATGAAAGAAGAAGAACTTGAAAGAGAAAAAGATAGCTTTAATAATATGCATGAATTTTATGCTGGAACTAAAGGTGGAACTGCTACTGGCCTTGAGGTTGATGAAATAATCAAAAGTAATAAAAAATCAAGTGATCATTTAATCGAGGTAATATTTGATGGTACTTCTTATGGAACTGATCTAGATAAAATCAAAGAAATTAAAAGTATGCTTAAAAGTTTTAATGGTTACAAGTTACAAGATTATGAAATATCTGTAGATTATGATGAAAATGGTTATGTAAATAAAGTAACTATTGAGACAAAGTAAGGAGGAAGTAAGATGTTATTAAATATTATTTTATTAATTATTGTAATTATATCAGGAATGATTCTATCATACTATAATGGTTTTGTTAAAAAAGGTAATAGAGTTAAAGAAAGAGAGTCTCAAATAGATGTTCTTTTAAATCAAAGATTTGATTTAATACCAAATATAGTTAATTGTGTTAAAGGCTATGCTAAACACGAAAAATCAACTTTAGAAAATGTTACTAAATTAAGAAGTGAGTATCAAAATAATGGCTTTAGTACACAGGAAACCGAGAAGATTGATAAACAAATTAATAATCTTATGGCAATCGCAGAAAGTTACCCAGATTTAAAAGCAAATGCAGACTTTTTAAGTTTACAAAGAAATTTAAATGAAATCGAAAATAAATTAAGTTATGCAAGAACAAGTTATAATAATGCGGTTACATCATTTAATAATGCAGTAGAAAGTGTACCCTCAAATATAATTGCTAAAATATTTAACTTTGAGAAAAAAGACTTATTTAAAATTGAAAGTGAAAAAAGAGAAAATATTAAAATAAATTTATAAAAATGCTATTTTAAATAGCGTTTTTTTATGCTAAAATATTATTGTATACTAGGAAAGGGTAGTGGACTTATGAATAATACTTTAGAATATTTAAAAAATAATGGAATTGATGTAGATTTAGGATTATCTTTTATTGGCGATGAAACCTCTTACAAAGAACTTTTATTAGAGTTTAAAAATGGTTTTATTAATCAAATGAATGAGATAAGAACTTTATATGAAAATAAAGATATTGAAAATTATGGAGTGAAAGTTCACGCTCTAAAAAGTAATTGTAAAACTTTTGGAATAATGACTTTTGCTAATATGGCATATGCTCATGAAATGGCTGCGAAAAATGGGGATATTAATTTTATTAATCAAAATATTACTAATCTTTTTGTAAAGGCAAATGAACTATATAAAGTATTAGATACATTCTTCGGAGGTAACAATGAATAATTTAATTAATGATTTATTTAATATAATTGATATAACTTTAATAGATTTAAACGAAGATAAAGTATATTTGTATGATAAATATACAGAAAATCCATCAAGTATTAGTTATGAAGATTACTTTGAAAGATGTAAAAAAAGTCTTCATCCAGATTATGCAAATACTTACTTTAATGAAATAAGTGCTAATAATTTACCTATTGATGGATATAAAACTATAAACTTTCTAAAACTATCTAATTTACTTATATATGATAATTATACCGCTCTTGTTAAACTACTTCCTGGAAATAAAGTATTTATTGTTTCATTTAAGTCTGAGGAAAAACCTAAAAAAGAAGAAAAAAATGATATAAGTAGTGATATTACTGATTTAATATTAAATATTGAAAATACTTTAGAAAGTATCTCAAGAGATAATAATGAAGTTAATAATTTATATAACTATTTTTCATCACTTTTATATGATGTAGTTAAGAAAAATCCAGAGATTAATAAATATTATGAAGGAAAACTTATTAGTAAAATGAATAATTTTACGGAATATCTTTTGATAGTGGATGATGATAATTTAACAAGAAGTATTTTTAAAAAAGCATTTTCTTCGTATAATATAATCGAAGCTAAAAATGGTGAAGAAGCTGTAGAAATAATTAATAATAATTTAAAAACAAATGAAAAAAATATTGTTGGAATGTTTTTAGATTTAAAAATGCCTGTTATGGATGGCTTTGGCGTACTAGACTTTCTAAATGAAAAAAGACTACTTAATAAGATGCCTGTTGTTATAGTTTCTGCAGATGATAGTAAAGATACTAAAGAAAAGGTATATGCTTATGAAATAGCGGATATGATTGAAAAACCATTTAACTTTGAAATTATTAATAAAAGATTAAATAATATGGTAAGAATGTATTCTAAAAACAATTACTTATCAGATATTATTAAATCTCAAAATAAAGATTTAAGTAGTATTTTAGATAATTATGTAAAATCTTACTTAATAGATAATAATTCTGTATATGAAAAAGTATATGAAGTGCTTTCTTTAATGCTTACAGATAATAAAGATATAATTATTAATGCCTCAAAGTATTATGATGTAGGTTTAAAACTTGTTCCAGTATCATACTTTAATGGTTTTAATAATTTAAATGAGGATGAAAAAAAAGTAATATATTCTTATCCAAATAAATCAGTTATGGTATTAAATAATATGAATTTCTTGGATGAAAAAACTAAAGAATATGCTAGAAATATTTGTTTAATGCATAATGAAAGATATGATGGTAAGGGCTTTCCTAAATCTTTAAAAGAGGGTGAAGTACCTTTATATGTATATCTTGTAAATATTGCTTATGAATATGCAAGAGGCATTATAAAAAATGTTTCTAAAGAAGATATGATTAAATTAATTATAAGTAAAAATAATACTAAATATAGTCCTGAAAGTATTGAAATATTTAATAAAATAAGTGGTGATATTAAATGATAAGATCTTGTTTACTTCAGATATTATCAATATGTTATTTATTATTACTACTTTCTGTATTTACTAAAAAAAGAAAAGAAAAAAGTTTGGAGAATAAAAACTTTGAAATATTTTCTATATTAACATTTATTGTATTATTATTTGATGGAGTAAAAAACTATTTATTATTTTTTCAAGATAAATATGAACTATTAAATATAATAGTTTGTAAAGGCTTTTTAGTAAGCACTATTATATGGAGTACTTGGTTAATTATATATATAAGTAGTCTTAAAAAAGAATATAAAACTTTAAAAGAATTATTTAAAAGTAATGCATTTTATATAATTTTAATGATAATAAGTTTAATATTATGTGGGGTGAGTATTTATTTAAAACCAAATTATTTTGTTGATAGTGATAAATTAATTGCTTATCAAAATGGAAAAGATTTATATTTTACATATATAGTTAATATCGTTTACAGTGGACTTTTGGTAATATATATGATTTATAAAAAAGAAAAACTTGATTTCAGTAAAAAAATAATAGTTTTCTTATTTGCTTTTTTGAGTCTTATAGGTATAATTATTAGTTGGGTAAATCCAAGTGTTTCAATTAATAGCTCGATAATGGGACTTGTAATAGCACTTATTTACTTTACAATGGAAAACCCTGATTTAAAAATAATTAATGAACTTGAAAAAGATAAAGAAGAGGCTAATGAAGCCTCAAAAGCAAAAACTGATTTCTTGTCAAATATGAGTCATGATATTAGAACACCAATGAATGCTATAATAGGTTTTTCTGAAAGTCTTCTTACAGAGAATATGCCAATAAATCAAAAAAATGAAGTTCAAAGTATTTATGATGCAGCCTCAACACTTTTAGGAATTATTAATAATATTTTGGATGTTTCAAGAATTGAAAGTGGTAAAGAGGAAAAGAAAGAAACTACTTATGAAATGCGTAAGATTATTATGCAGCTTTCATCGGTAATAACCGCTAAACTAGATCAAAATAAAGTAAAACTTAATATAAATATATCTTCGGATGTACCTAAATTTATGATAGGTGATGAACTTAAAATATATCAAATACTTATGAATATATTATCAAATGCTGCAAAGTATACAGATGAGGGCCATATAGATTTTAATATCACTAGTGAAAATGTTGGCGATATGGCTACAGTTAAATTTTCTGTAGCAGATACAGGAATTGGTATTAAAGAAAGTGATTATGATAAATTATTTGTTAAATTTTCAAGAATTCATAATCAAGAAAATTATAATGAAGTTGAGGGTACTGGACTTGGTCTTGTTATAACAAAAAAGTTAGTAGAACTTTTAGGAGGAACAATATCATTTACCTCAAAATATAAGGTTGGAACAACATTTACAGTAGTACTTCCACAGAAAATAGATTTTAATGCTATCGAGAAAGAAGAAGTTAATACGCAAACTAAAGTAAGTACCTCAAATGTACATTTTGATGGTTCACTATATGATATATTAATTGTTGATGATAATATTTTAAATTTAAAAGTTGCTCAAAGAATATTATCTGATTATAAATTTAATATTACTTGCCTTCAAAGTGGAGCTGAGGCTATTGAAAAAATTAAAGGTGGAGCAAGATATGACTTAATATTTTTAGATCATATGATGCCTCTTATGGATGGTATTCAAACTTTAAAAACACTTAAAAATTTAGGGGGTGTTAAAGTTCCTCCGGTAATTGCTTTAACAGCTAATGCAATGGTAGGAATGAAAGAGTTTTATTTAAAAGAGGGCTTTGATGGCTATATTTCAAAACCTATTAATAGAGAAGAACTTCAAGTGCTTTTAAATAATATATTTTGTAAAAGATAAATAAAAAATACTGATTTTTATAACCAGTATTTTTATTTTTGTTTATTAATTGTTCTTGCTTCTCTTGCAGAAATAATAACTTTTTCTCCATTAATAACTTTTTTTTGAAGATTTGGTTTTTGAACTCTTTTTGTTGCATTTAATGCATGAGATCTATTATTTCCTGATAAAGGTTTTTTATTAGTTATTTTAGTAGCCATTATTAGTTTCCTCCTTTTTTCATTACTTTTAAATTTTACTATAAATATGGGCAAAAGTCAACAAAATTTACATTTCATATACTAGATTGGTGTGGTATAATACAATTAAGAAAGGTATTAGTTAAGTGGCAATTTAAAAATAGATTGAACGTTGATTGCTACGAAAGATATAAAGATTAATATGATAGTAGTTAGTATTGGAGATTTAGTTTTAGATTATTATTATAAAAATGGAAATTTAATTGGTGTTGATGGAGGAATGAGTAGCCATAATATTATTGCAAATTTAGCGAAAAAGAAGATTTCTACAGCAGTATATGGTGTTTCTGGTAATGATATACAAGGCAAAATTGCTAATTTAAGTTTAAAAAAATTAAATGTTGATGTAAGCAAAGTATTAATTAAAGATAATATTAAGACAAGATGCTTTCATGTTTCTTATGATGAAGAAGGTTTTATTTCTAAAAAAAGATGTCCAAAATGTAATGAAAAAAAATGGTATGAAAAAAGTCAAATTGATATAGAATATATAACTAAAAATATACAAAATGATGATATTTTAGTCTTTGATAATCTGAATGATAAAAATATTGAAATCATAAAAAACGTTTCTAATAAAAAAATAATTGATATAGGCCAGTATTTTGAATTTGAAAATTTATCAAAAGAGGACATTATAAATAAATTAAATAATGGTTTTGAAATAATTAATTTTAATGAAAGAGTGTCAAACTATTTACTTGATAAATTAAATTTAAAAAATAATATTGAATTATATAATTTACTAAAGGCAAAATTAGTAACTATTACTCGTGGTGAAATTGGTGCAATCTTTATATATAATAGTAAAGAATATAAATTTAATTTAAAAGATAATGGTAATGTTATTGATTCTTCAGGTGCCGGAGATGCATTTATATCTAGCATAATATTTGATTATATAAAAAATAGTTATGAATTTAATGAAGAACTTTTTCCAAAATGGTATGAAAAATCTATTAAATTAACTAGTAAGGTTGTATCTAACTTTGGTGCAAGAGGACATTTAAATTCATTATATAAAATTAAAAAAATAGATAAAGTTTGTACTTGTGAAAATTTTGAATATAACGAAAGAAGAAAAATTAAAAGGTGTAATATTAATATAAATAATTTGGAGTCAAGAGTTATTAATGCTATTAATTCTAATGCTTATGATAAGTTACTAGATATAAATTTTGATAAAAGTAAAAGTTATTTATTCATTGGAACAGGTGGTTCTTTTGCAGGGGCTAGTTTTGCCTCAACAGTTATAAATGAACTATATGGTGCAAGTACTTATTCATTATACCCAAGAGATGCACTTTATAGAAATAATATAAATATAGATAAAGCATTTTTATTTTCATATTCAGGAACGACTAATGATATAATTCAAAGTGTTAAAGATTTTGATAAAAATAATGTGTATGTAATTACAAAAGGGCAAACCCAAAATATTGTAACAAAGACTGGCATTATGAAAAACAATATAATTACTTATAGAACTTCGGCGAATAAAGGTAAAGAAAGAGGTTTTTTATCTTTTGAGGGAGCTTTAGCACCAGCTGCATTATTTATGAAATTATATTTACAAAAGACCAATAGTGATATTAATATAAATAATTTTATCAAGGATTCTATGAGTTATTGGAGTAGTCAGGTTCAAAAAGAAATTGATAAAAAGTTTATTGAAAGTGCCATTAATCATAATAAAATAATTAATGTTTTCCACGGAGATTATAGTAACTGTGCAAGTTATGATTTAGAAAGTAAACTTATTGAATCTGGTATATTTAACTCTATTATTCACGAAAAGAAAAATTTTTCTCACGGAAGATTTATTAATTTTGAAAATATGAACAATAAATGTGTAATCTATTTCAAACAAAAGACTACCTCAAAATATGAAGAAGAATTATTAAATTATTTAGGAAATAAAATTGCTATTTTTGAAAGTAAATACGATGGCCTTTTAGCGGAGTTTGATTTATTAATTGCTTCACAATTTATAATATATCAAATAGGTAAGTTATTAGATATTGATGTTTCTAAACCTAATTATACAGATAATGCAATGAAAATCTATTTTTATAAAGGACAGTTGTAAATAAATTTGTACTATTTTTTTTTATTATCTTATGGTAGAATATAGTCATACGGGGTGGTTTTAATGAATAATCAAGAATTAACTTTATTATCTGTGGAACAAATTTGGGGAAACTCTCAACTAGAGGTACTAAAAAAATACGGAACAAAGATTGCGGCAACAGATTTGTGCATTCTAACACGTGGATGTGTGCGTGATGAGGATTATGTGGATGAAGATAAATCTTTAACTGGTAGAACTTGCGTTGCTTGGACTAAAACTGTTAATAAATATGTTAAAGAGATTTTTATAGATGGTTTGTGTAGTTGTTGTGGTTATATAAATGATATTAGTTGTGTTATTCGCCCAGTATTGCAAAACTCTACAATTTCCTTACCAAGTACTGTTAGTGACCCTAATATCATAATGGAAATAGAGTATGGTGAGTATCCACAAAATGCTCCGAGTGCTACAATGCAAAAAGAATTAGAAAAAGAATACAAAAAAGGTATGAATAAAACAGGGAGAAGTTACACATTTAGTTCATCACCATGTGATGATTTTGATACATTATTTAAACCTATTACTTATGATGAGTATGAATATCATGGAAAAAAGTATATTCGTGTAAGGGCAATCGCTGAATATCCAGATTACGAATCAATCCTTTCAAATGGACTTGCGTGTAAAGATGGCGATTATTTTTGGGTACAAGTATCACCGGTTAAATGGCTTATAGATGATAAAACAGGACTTTTAATTTCAAAAAAGGGACTAGTTGCAGGAATTGGTTTTGGTGATGTTAAATATTATGATGGTATGTCTTATGATTTTGATAAATCAGAATTGAAAAAATATCTTGATACGCATATGATGCATGATCTTTTTCAAAATACTGTTTCGTTAAATGTTTCAAATATTCAAAAACATCAGATAAAATCCATTCAAAATCACCCATTACAAAATCAACCAACCCAAGTTACGCAACAAAATTCAAGTACACAAGATGTAAAAGTTGAAGATACACAGGCTATAGAAAATAAATCTAAATATGATGAAGTAAAACAAGTTGAATTACAAGTAGAAAAAAGAAAAAATCCTTATGATTTAAACTTTAATAAAGTAAGTGAGGAAGATATAATTAAGGGAGCTGTAGAAAGTGGAGTGGCCGTATTTTTACATGGACCATCATCCGAAGGAAAGTCAGCAAGAGTAAAACAAATAGATCCAACTTGTGAAATAATATATTTAAGAAATGTAACTCCAGAGAGTTTAAATGGAAAAAGTGTGTATAATCAGCAAACTGGGGAAATGATAGATGTGCAACCAACATGGTTAAAAAAGTTACAAGAAAAATGCAAAAATGAACCTGATAGATATCATATAGTATTTTTTGATGAAATAACAAATGCTCTACCAAGTATTCAAGGAATAGCCTTTAATATAGTTTTAGATAGAGAAGTAAATGGAATATGGAAATTACCGGAAAATGCAAGAATAGTAGCAGCGGGAAATGATATGAAAGATTCTTTAGCAGCAAACCAGTTAGCGGAACCACTATTTAATAGATTTGCACATGTATATATAAAAACAACAACTGAAAGTTGGCTAAACTGGGCAAGTGAATATAATATACATCCAGCAATTTATACATTTATTGCTTATACAAAGGGTGCAGTGTTAAGAAGTGGTTATAATGGTGAGAAACCTAATGCTGATCCTAGAAAGTGGGAAATGGCATCAAAAATGTTATATAGTACAAGAAATCCAGAAATGCTCAGAGCATTAGTAGGAGAAGATATAACAAAAGAGTTTGTAGCATTTTGTAATCAAGAGGTAATAACACTAAATGATGTAATAAATGAAAATTATAATTATAGGGATATAGAAGTATTAAATACTGCAGAAAGATATGCAACAATTATAGGACTTACTCAAGTGGATGAAGAGAACTTAGAAAAAGTAAGAGATTTTGCAATTAGTTTGGGCGCAGAGTTTGGAGCAATTTTTGATTCATTATGGGTTCATGGTGATGAAAGTAGATTAGAAAAGTTAGCGGAAATTAAACTAGCGGGTGGAGGTTTAAGAAGGTAATGCAAGAAAAAAAAGAAATGTTATTAACTTATTTAAAATCAAATGTTGCACCCGTATTAGTGGATTTTTTATCTATTAATGAATTAGATTTTGCTGTTACTATACCTGCTGATATTGACATTAAAGAATTAAATGGTCATTACGAGGGTATGGATTTTATTCCCCCTAAATGGTTAAATGAAATACTTTCTTCAACTAAAAATAAAATGTTAGTAATTGATAAAATCGATACTATTTCTAAAGAAGAACAATTAAAATTTGTAGAATTATTAAAATATAGAAAAATATTAACATTTGAACTACCTAAAGATTGTTTAATTATTATAACTGCTAATGAAATAAATACAGAAAAAATAAGTAATGAAATTTATTCATTAGTTGCATGTATATAAGGAGTAAATTATGAACTATGATATAAAATCAATAAAAAATAAAATGTTAGTAAAATACCCTTTTTTTGGAAGTGTAATAGCGGATGTTAAATATGAAGAAGATAAAAGTTTAGGAACAGCTGGTACTAATGGACAGATAATTTATTATAACCCTGATTATTTAAATTGTTTAAGTAAAGAAGAACAAACTTTTGTGTTCGCTCATGAAGTATGTCATATTGCTTTTAACCACATTTTAAGAAGTGAAGGGAAAGATGTTAATCTATGGAATATCGCAACTGACGGAGTTATAAATCAATTTTTAAAAAGAGATGGTTTAAAAATGCCAGAAGGTGGTGTCGATATAGCAGATGCAATAAATTATGATGCTGAACAACTATACGAAAAACTATTACAAGAAAAACAGCAAAATCAAGAAAATCAACAAAATAGTCAAGAACATCAAAATCAGCAAAATAACTCGAAAAGCAATAATAATCAAAAAAATGGTAATAGTCAAAATAGCAATAATGATCAGCAAGGTGATGGTTCTCAAAAGCAGAACTCAGAAAAAAGTCAAAATGGTCAAGACAGTAATCAAATAAGTTCCAATAGTAAAAATAATGAAAATTCGCAAAGTAGTGAAGATTCACAAGAACAAAGTAATAACCAGGATAATAGTCAGATAAATGCTCAGCAAAATAACTCAAAAAGCAATAATAATCAAAAAAATGATAATAGTCAAAATAGCAAAAATAATCAGCAAAGTGCTGATGTAAATGGTTCAAAAGAAAATGCTTCACAACAAGATATTAGTGATACTAAAAATTCTCAGCAATCAGATAAACAATCAAAAGATTCAAATAATGATGATAAAAAACATAAAGATGTTGGTCATGACACACATAGTATGTGGGAAGAAACAGTAAAAAAACATAAAGAACAAGAACAAAATAAAGAGAAAAAGAATAACGAAATAAATAAAAAAAATAAGAATTCCAGTGAAAAAGATGACTTTGAAAAAAAACAAGAAGAACTTGAAAATATGGGTGAAAAGAAAGCTTTTAAAAAAAATTTAGAGGATAGGAAAAAACAATTAGAGGAATTAAAAGAGGCAATTTCTAAATTGGCTTCTCAAGCGGGTAGTACCTCTAACGAAGATGTTAGAGAAATTGAAAATATAGGCATTTCAAAGCCTTTAATTGATTGGAAATATATTCTAAGAGAAGCAATAAAATACGATGTTGATTGGTCTTATCAAAATGCCACTATCGAAGATGGTGTAATAACTCCAAATTTAGAAGAACAACCAAAACCAGAAACTGAAATTGTTTTGGACACAAGTGGTTCAATTAGTGATGTTTTATTAAGAAATTTTTTAAGAGAGTGTAAAAACATACTACAACAATCTAGAGTAAAGGTTGGCTGTTTTGATACAAAATTTTATGGTTTTCATGAAATAAGGACTGAACAAGACATAGAAAATATGAAATTTGTAGGTGGAGGCGGTACTGATTTTTACGTAGCAATTAATGCATTTACAAGACGTGTTGAAAATAAGATAATATTTACTGATGGTGAAGCATGGATGCCAAATATACCTTGTGATGCAATATGGATTGTCTTTGGACAAACAAAAATTAATCCAAAGGGTGGCAAGGTAATATATATTACTCCAGAACAATTGGACAAGTTATATGGATTCGATTTTAATGATAATGTTAGAAAAAGAGTTAAGTAAGTATATTTATTGAAAAATTTATAGATGAATTATAAATAATATGACTGATAAAGTATGTAAATATTGCATACTTTTTTTATAATTTACTAACGAACAAATATTCTTGATTTATAAAAAATAGTGTGTTATTATTTTAATGTAGTCCAAAATGGTTTATAATTAAATAGTGGAGGTAAAGATATGTATCGTTATATAATAGGAATAGTTACTGAGCAAGATAGTAATAATATTACTTTAGAATGTAATAATGTTGGTTATCAAGTTTTTGTATCTAATCCATATTCATATGAACTAAATAGTGAATATAAAGTTTATTTATATAATCATATTAGAGAGGATGAAAACTCATTATATGGTTTTAAAACAAAGGAGGAGTTAGAATTATTTTTAAAGTTAATCAATGTTAAAGGATTAGGACCTAAAATGGCTAATGGTTTTTTTGCTACAGGTAGTGTTAAAGGTATTGTTGATGCTATAAATAGAGAAAATATTTTATACTTAACTAAATTTCCTAAAGTAGGTGAAAAGATTGCTAAACAAATTATTCTTGATTTAAAAGGTAAGATTGAGCTTGATGGTGATGTAAGTGATGACTTAACAGCTGATTTATTTGAAGTATTACAAGGATTAGGTTATAAAACTAGTGAAATTAATAAAGTTATTAAAAATGTTGATCCTTCTTTAAATGTAGAAATGCAAGTTAAAGAGGCACTTAAACTTTTATTGAGGTAATATGAGAATTGGCATTGATTTTGATAATACAATTGTAAATACATCTGTTACATCAAAAAGATATTTAGATAAACATTTACCTGGAAATAATTTAAATAGTTACCACGATTTATCTAAAAATGAAGGGCTAGATTTTTTCTATAAATATTATAAAGATATTACAAATAGTCTTGATTTATTTGATGGAGTTTATGAAGCATTTTCATTTTTTAAAGAAAATAATATTGAAATAGCTCTTTTAACAGCAAGAGGAGGAGGATGTCCTGAAATAATCGACTTAACTAAAGAGTATTTAGAAAAACATAAGTTATATTTTGATAAATATATTTTTAAAGCTTTTCCTAAAGGTAAAGAAGCCAAAGAATATGGAATTGATTTAGTTATTGATGATACTTTAGAAGTAATTGAGGATGTTAGAAATCATAATGTAGAAGCATTACAGTATGGAGTAGATGTTAAAAATTGGTATGAAGTTATAGATTTTGTTAGGAGGGAAATAGATGGACAGAATATTAGATGCAAATGAACAAAATGAGGAAGTTTTCGAAGAAAATATTAGACCGCAAAGGTTATCAGAATATGTTGGACAAACTGAAATAAAACAAAATTTAGATGTTTTTATTAAGGCTGCTAAAATGAGAGGACAAGTACTAGATCATACTTTATTATATGGTCCTCCGGGACTTGGTAAAACAACTCTTGCACATATTATTGCAAATGAAATGGGTACAAATATTAGAACAACATCAGGACCAGCAATGGAAAAACCAGGAGATCTTGCAGCAGTACTTTCTTCACTTGAACCAGGAGATGTATTATTTATTGATGAAATTCATAGACTTCCTTCATATATTGAGGAAATACTTTATCCTGCAATGGAAGATTTTGAACTTGACCTTGTAATAGGTAGTGAAGGTAAAAGTAAAAGTATTAAAATAGATTTACCGCCTTTTACTTTAGTTGGAGCCACTACTAGGGCAGGGGATCTTACTTCACCACTTCGTGATAGATTTGGTATTGTAAATAAACTTGAATATTATACTGATGATGAACTTGCGGGTATTGTTAAAAGAACTAGTAAAGTTTTAGATATGCCTATTGAAGATGATGCAGCATTGGAACTTGCCAAAAGAGCAAGAAAAACTCCAAGGATTGCTAATAGACTTTTCAAAAGAGTATCTGACTTTGCTTTAGTACTTGGTAATGGAAATATAACTTTAGATATTACTAAAGATGCTTTAAAAAGATTAAAAGTTGATGATTATGGACTTGATAGTATTGATATAGAATATTTAAAAAGTTTAATTGAAAAATTTAATGGAGGGCCTGTTGGAATAGAAACTATTGCAACATCAATTGGTGAAGAAGTATCCACAATTGAGGATGTAGTAGAACCATTTCTTTTACAAGAGGGTTTTATAAAAAGAACTAAAAGTGGTAGAGTTGCCACTGAAAAAAGTTATGATCATTTAAAAATTGATTATAATAAATCTTTATTTTAGAAAGGATAAGTTATGTTAGAACAAATAATAAGTATTGTAGTAATACTTTTAATAAGTTATATAATAAATTTATTAATTGATAAGTTTATTAAAAAAGTAATGGATAAAAAGAGTAATAAAAATTTAAAAACTATTTTAATATTTTTTGATAGACTTAAAACCGTTATAATTTTTGGAATAGGTGTAATTCTTTGTTTATCAAAATTTAAAATGTTTAAATCACTTTCTGTTACCTTACTTTCTGCAGTTGGAATATTAACTACTATTTTAGGCTTAGCGGCTCAAGAAGCTCTTAAGAATCTATTTGGTAGTATTTCTCTTTTATTTTCTCATCCAATTGAGGTAGGGGATAGAATTCATATTTTTGAAAAAGATATATCTGGTACCGTTTTAGAGGTATCAATGAGACATACTATAATAAAAGGATATAATAATCAAAGATATATTATTCCTAATAGTGTTTTAAATACCCTTACAATTGAAAACTATGATTATAATGAAAATAAACATTGTTCATTTATGGAATATGGTATTTCTTATTCATCTGATTTAGATAAGGCCATAAAACTTGCTAAGGAAGAACTTAAAAAATTATATAAAGATCCAAACTATGATATAAATGTTAAAGTAATAAGATGGGATAGCTCCGCAATAATACTTAGATGTTATGTATGGGGAAAAGATATTAGTGAAAGTTTTGAAAATAGTTGTAAATTAAATGAAAATTTAAAGAAAGTGTTTGATAAAAATAATATTGAAATACCTTACAACTATATTAATGTAATTAATAAAAAATAGATTTATATAGAACCTAATAATTTATAAATATGAATAACACTATAATAGCGTAGTGTTATTTTTTTATTTATAGTCGTTGTATTTGAAATAATAATAAAATTTCTTACAACATTTGTTATGACGTTATGTAATAATATTTATTAATAATTAGTTTACACATAGAATAAAATTATCAGTTTTATTTATTGAAATTAATACTTAATTATGATAGTATGAATATAGAAAGGATAGGGAAAATGAAAAACCTAAAAAGAATAGTTTTAACTTTAGTAATGGCTTTTGCAATAATTTTACCCTCAATAGTTTTTGCAGAAACTAAAGAAGTTAAAACACAAGATGAACTTGCCGAAGTCTTTAAAAATGGTGGTGAGGCTAAGTTAATGGAGAACCTAACATTAACTAGTGATATACTTTTACTTGATGGTAAAAAAGTTACTCTTGACTTAAATAATCATAACATTTTAACACAAACTAAGAGATTAAAAGTTTATAAAGGAGACTTAATTCTTACAGGTAAAGGAACAATCAACGGTACATTACATAAAGGTGCACCAGTTACAATTTATGGTTCAGTTGATCAAAATGATGCAAATTATTCTTCACTTACAGTAGATAAAGATGTAACTTTAGAGGGCGACTCTGGAACATACATTAGCTGGGGTGGTTATGGTGTAACAACTGGATCTACTCATGGTGTTGTTGTAAATTTAAAAGGAACATTCAAATCAGTTAGTGAAGTTCCACAACCTGCATTTAATATAAGTGGAAATAATCAAGACATTAAAAATTGTCCAATTATTAATATTTATAGTACTGCTAAATTTATTAGTAAACATTATGGATTATATGCAGCTGGTTATGCAATATGGAATATTGAGGGAGCAACAATCGAAGGTGAAAAAGGTGGAATTGGTATAAAAGCCGGAAAAATTAATATTAAGAATGCTAAAATATATGCTACTGGAGAGAAAGTCAAAGGTACATATAATGGCGATGATATTAATGCCACTGGCGCTGCAATTGCTATTGAATCAAATAATGGATATGCTGGAAATATTGAGCTTACTATTGATGGTGGAGAATACCATTCAGCATATGGAAATGCAATTTATCATTACTTAGCACCTAAACCTGAAGATGCTGATGATGTTGTAAATAGTAAACTAGTAACTCCAGTTGAGGTTAAAGGTGGAAGATTCTATGGAAACATTGATATGTTGAAACCTGATGAAATTGAAATTTCTGGTGGTTCATTTACTGATGAATTAGTTGCTAAAAAAGATGGAGTAAAACTAGTAACAGGTGTAAAAGCTGTTAAAGATGGCGAGATGTATACTATAGTTAGTGAAAACAAAGGTGAATTAGTTGTTACTGCTCCAGAAGTTAAAGTTAGTGATAAAGTAGATGAAAAAGTTGCTAAAGAATTAACTGATGCAAAACTTACTGATACTGTAACAGGTTTAAAAGAGGCTATTGATTCTTCAAAAATCGAAGGATTAGAAAACACTTTAATTGAGGTTAAAATTTCTAGTGAAATTAAATCTTATGATAAAGAAAAAGGTGTTTTAGTTCTTGATATTAAACCATATTATACAGTTAATCAAGAATCTAAAGTACTTCCAAATGAAGCAATAACTGGTAAAATAAAAGTTAAAGTTGCTGTTCCTAATGAAATTACATTTACACATGCAAAAGTAGTACATAAAAATGGTGAAACAGTAATTGATACTAAAGAATATGAAATTAAAGAGGAGAATGGACAAAAATATATTGAAATTGAAACTGAAAGTTTCTCTACATTTGAACTTAGTTTCTATACTCCAGAAAAAACTGAAACTAAAGGTAATACTGATAAAGTAGAAAATCCTAATACAGTTGATGGAATTTTAGTTTATACTTCAGTTACTCTTATGAGTTTAGCACTTTTAGGAGCAGCTGCATTAGTACTTAAGAAAAAAATGAACTAATTAAAAAATCACATTAATTTGTGATTTTTTTTACTGTATTTTTTGCAACTTCTAAATAAGTTCGTAAAAGATTACTTGCTCCAAGTTTAGTTCCACCAAAATATCTTATAATTATTAAAAGATGGCTATTTAGATTATTATAATTTAAAATATTGTATATTTGCATTCCAGCACTATTATGGGGTTCTTTGTCATCAGTTTTTCCTGCAGTAGTGCCTAATATGTAAGCATAAGGAAAATGTTTTGCTTTAGGATGCTTACCTTTAACATCACTAAGTATTTTTTTGATATCTTCTTCGGTATCAATTTTATATAGTAAACCTATAAATTTAGATTTTTTAATAGTTAATTCAAATTCATTTAATAACATAATATACCTCATAAAAATTATATCTTATTTTTAGGTATTTTTGTAGTATAATATTTTTGTAAGGAGAATTATTATGTTTAAGGAAGAATTAAAACTTGTTCCACATGCACCTGGTTCATATCAAATGGTTAATAGTGATGGAATAATAATTTATGTAGGTAAAGCCAAAGATTTAAATAAAAGACTTCATTCATATTTTCGTGGAACAGTAACAGGAAAAACTGCTTTAATGGTTAGTGAAGTAGATCATTTTGAGTATATTGTAACTAAAACTGAAACAGAAAGTTTTATATTGGAAATAAATTTAATTAAAAAATATAATCCTAAATATAATATTCTTTTAAAGGATGATAAAACTTATCCATATATTGAATATATTAAAAAACCTTATCCGGCTTTAAAAGTATCAAGATATATAAATGTAAAGAAAAGTGATAAGAAACTTTTATTTGGACCATATCCCAATGCCTATGCTGCTCGAAGAATGGTATCTTTAATAAATAGATTATATCCTTTGAAAAAGTGTGAAGGAAAACCTAAAGAAGTATGTTTATATTACCATATAGGAGAGTGTCTTGGCTATTGCACTAAAGATATCCCCGAGGAAAAAATTAAGACTATGGAAAGTGAAATACTATCATTTTTACGTGGTAATGATAAAATAATTACTGATAAAATAAAAGAAAAGATGGAATATTTTTCTTCGAATTTAAATTATGAAAAAGCATTAGAACTAAAAAATGAACTGGAGTATATTAATTATATTTGTGAAAAACAAAAAGTTCAATCTAATGATTTTGTTAATAGAGATGTAGTGTCATATTATTTTTTCAAAGGCTATCTTTCTATTGAAATACTTTTTATTAGAAATGGTAAACTTTTAGGTAGTCATAATAATATAATTGTACCAATTGAAAGTAATGAAGAAGAAATAGTAAGTTATTTATATTCTTTTTATCAAAAACACGAAGTTCCTAAAGAAATAGTTATTCCTACCGATATTGAGGAAAATCTTCTTTCTAAACTTCTTGATACAAATTTTGTTAAACCTTTAAAAGGAACAAAGAAAAAACTTCTTGAAATAGCCTATGAAAATGCCAAAATTACTTTAGAAAATAGTTTAGATAGATTTAAAAATGATGAAAAAAGAGTATTCGAAGCCCATGATAATCTAAGAAAGATTCTTAATATGAATAGTTTATATAGAATAGATGCCTTTGATAATTCAAACCTATTTGGATCTTTTTCTGTAGGAGCAATGGTTGTATTTAAAAATGGTAAACCAAGTAAAAATGATTATCGTAAATATAAAATTAGTGTAGATAAAAATGATGATTATCATATGATGAAAGAAGTTATATACCGTAGATACTTTAGATGTATAGTTGATAAAGAAGAAATGCCTGATTTAATAATTTTAGATGGAGGATTAAATCAAATAAATGCTTGTAAAGAAGTTTTAAATACTTTAAATTTAAATATTAAAGTAGTGGGTTTAAAAAAAGATAATCATCATAGAACTAATGCTCTTCTTGATAGTGATACATTAAAAACTTATGATTTAACTGGCCACGATGATGTATTTAATTATTTAACAAGAATTCAAGATGAAGTTCATAGATTTGTTATAACTTATCATAAAACAATAAGAAGTAAAGGTATGCTTAAAAGTGTTCTTTCTAATGTCGAGGGATTAGGTACTCAAAGAATAAATAATTTACTTAAAAAGTTTGGTAGTATTGAGAAAATTAAGAATGCTGATATCAAAGAGTTAAAGAAAGTTATTCCTGAAAATATAGCTATTGAGTTAAAAAGATATTTAAATGAAAACTAAATTATGATAAACTATATAATAGGAAGGAAAATTATATGGCAGTAAAAAGTAATGAAATAATTAATAGTATAAAATTTTTGGCTCTTGATATGATAGAAAAAGCAGGTGAGGGTAATCCCGGTCATACTTTAACTGGAGTGCCAATATTTTATGCTTTATATAGTAATGTTTTAAATGTAATACCAAGTAATCCTAGTTTTATTAATAGAGATAGATTAATTGTACCTTCGAAAAATTATAGTGCTGCACTTTACGCAACTTTATTTTATGCAGGATATGATTATCAAATTGAGGATTTAAAAAGATATAGAGATGTTGATTCTTATGCTCCAGGAGCACTTTTATATAATAAAGAAATGGGTATTGATGCATCATCTTCTCTTGCTGGAGATAATACTTCTTTAGCAGTCGGTATATCTTTATCTGAAAGATATTTTGAAAGTATGTTTTTAAATATAAATAAAGATTTAGATTTGATTAATTATTATACCTATGTTCTTTTGACAAATGAAGATATTCAGGAAGGTGCGGGCTATGAAGCAATGGCTTTTGCAAGTAATCAAAAACTTAATAAATTAATTTTTATTTATGATAACAGTGGTATATCTGCAGATGGAAATATTTCTAAAACTTATACGGAAGATTTAGAAACTAGACTAGACGCACTTGATTTTAATATAATAAATGTTAAAAATGGTAATAATCCTAAACAGATTGAGGATGCTTTAAAGGATGCTAAGAAAAGCGATATGCCATCATTTGTAATAGTTAATAATGAATTTGGTTATGGTCTTGAAAATAGTAATAGTCCAAGAGTGTATGGTTCATTAATATCTAATGAAGAACTTATTAATTTAAAAATAGAAAGTAAATATCCTACAGAAAGTTTTTATGTTAATGAAGATGTAAAAAGAGAGTTTAATAATATTATAAATGCTCGTATGGAAAAAACATTTAATAAATGGAAAAAAATATATGATGAAGCGCTTGCTACAAAAGATAGTAACATAATAAATATTATAAATTTACTTGAAAAAGGTGAGTTTAATGTTGAATTTGATAGTACTAATTATCAAATAAATGAAAAATACTGTGAAGATGAACTTTCTTCGAATCAAAAAGTAATGAATTTTATTGCTCCGAAAACTAAGTTTTTTATGGGTGGTAGTGCTGATGCTTTTAAAGATGTTAAAGCTATTTTAACAAAAGATAGTTTAATGACAAATGAAGATCCCTTAGGAAGAAATATTGAATTTGGTAAAAAAGAAAGTGCTATGGCAGGTATTGTTAATGGTCTTTCTATGTCTAATTTAAGATGTTTTTGTTCTTGTAATTTAGTATATGCAAGTAAAATGCTTTCTTTTATAAGAAGTGCAAGTATGCAAAAACTTCCTGTTACATATATATTTGGAAATGATAGTGTAAATAGTGATGGTATGGCTTATTCACCAGTCGAAGAAATATCTCATTTAAGACTTATACCTGATTTATTGGTTTTAAGACCTGCGGATATAAATGAAATTATTGGTTCATGGGAATATATTATAAAAAATAAAAGAACTGTTGCTCTTATTTTAAGTAATGAAAAAATAAATGTTTTAAAACATACAAATGGTAAATATGTTAAATATGGTGCTTATATAGTTAGAAAAGAAAAATATCATTTAGATGCAGTTATTATTGCTACAGGTTATGAAGTAACTATTGCACTAGAAATTGCCTCACAACTTGCACTCGAAGGAATTGATATAAGAGTTGTATCTATGCCAAGCGCAGAACTATTTATGATGCAAAATCCTATTTATGAAGAAAAACTTTTACCTAAGGATGTATTAACATTTACTTTAGAATCAGGTAAAACAAATATGTGGAATAGATTTGCAAGTAATCCTAAATGTGCTATTGGTATTGATGATTATGCAGTTTCTGGTAAAAAGAAAGATGTTTTAAAATTTTTAGGATTTGATATAAACTCAATTATAATAAAAATTAAAAATATGCTCGAAAAGTAGTTTTTTCGACATTTTTTTTGAAATGAATTTGTTAATATTAAAATGAAAGGAAAAAGTATGAGAAAATTTTATATATTTAATATTAACAAAAATATGTGTATTTTAGCAAAAGATAGTCCTTATATGTTATACAAAAGTTTCGAGGCTATTTATAAATCAAATAGGGAAGATGTAGGAATGGCTCAAAATTTATATGAACAAATGACCTTAAGGATTAATCAAACTATGATAAATAATAAGATCTATGCAGATAATAAAGATAATCACTTTTATTATTTAGTAAATAATGTTCATAACTATTATAATAAATATAAAAGTGAAGAAGAAAAATTAACTGTTAAAAATTCTTATCTTTTATGCGAGGGTAATACAAGTAAACCTTATTTATTAAAATCTCTTACTAATTATAATTTCTTTGTTTGTGATTTTGATAATAAAGATTATTTTTGGCTTGATGAAATATGTATTTAACTAACTAGAAATTATAATAAAAATATGCTATATTAGGTATGTAAGGAACCTCCTTACAAAAAAGGAAGCTACTCGTAAATTGCATTGCGAACGCTACCGTTAAATTGGTGTACGCTTTAGTTTATGTGCAAACATAGATTAAGGCGCTTTTTTAAATTAATTTAGTTATGATATATACCAAGATGAGAATTATAATTATCAAGATATCATTTTTAAGTCTTGTTGTCATTAGACCACCTCATTTTTTAATGAAATAATAGTGTTGTGGCGTTACTTGATTTACTTTAGCTTTCTAAAATAGTCATACTATCAAATATAACTGATGGTATGATTTTTTTATAAAAAATATATTCAGCCCGTTGAAAATATAATAAAAATATGCTATATTAAGTATGTAAGAAAAAAACTTACATAAAATAAAAAAGGAAGCTACTCGTAAATTGCATTGCGAGCGCTACCATAAAAATGTTTCACGCTTTAATCTATGTGCAAACATAGATTAAGGCGCTTTTTTATTTTAGGATGAGTACCATCACAACAGCTGCATTAATTAATAGTATAATACTCATGATAATAATTATTATATAGTTGAAAACTTCTCTGATGTCTTTTTTCATTATAACCACCTCACTTTCTAGTTAAATAATAGTTTAGTGGTAGCGCCCGCTTTACTTTCGCTTCCTATAATAATCATACCATTGGTTAGAATTGATGAGAGTAACAATTATTTGTAAAAAAAGTAAATTTTCTATGTAGACTTTTAAGCGTTAATTTAGTATAATTTTTATGGGAGAGTGATAAATAATGGGAGCACAAATTGCTTGGGGTTTAATAGGTTTAGTAGTAGGTATAATTGCAGGATTTTTAATTGCAAGACTTGTAACAAAGAAAATGCTTGAAAAAAATCCCCCTATAAATGAAAAAATGATTGAAGCTATGATGAGTGGAATGGGTAGAAAACCAAGTCAAAAACAAGTAAAGCAAGTTATGGCTCAAATGAATAGATATAAATAATATATATCTATTTTTTAAGAGAATGTGAGGTAAAAAAATGATAACTAATGAAGTAATTAATAAAGATATAAAAAAGACAAATAGTAAAATATGGATTTCAATTTTAGTGATAATTTTAGGAATAGGGCTTTTCTTTTTCGGAGAATATTTTGATAAAAAACTTAAAAAAGATGCTCAAAACTTAAATGATGTTATTGAAAGTAAAAGGGAAGATAAAGAAAATATTTATACATATTTAGATATTAAAAATACAGCTTTATTATTTGCTGGTTTCGATGATAAAAAAGAGTATTACTATTTTGTAACTGATGGAACTTATGTGTATATTGCTTATATGGATGAAGCAACATATAAAGAAAATTTTGAAAATAATGAAAAAGATAATATTAGAATATATGGTTATACTTATACGACTACTAAAGATGTAAAACAGATTGCTATTGATACATATAATGAAATGTATGAACTTAAGGGTGATAAAGCTTTAACTGTGGCTGATTTTTCAAGTTATTTTGGAACAGTATATATGAATTTGACAGATAATTTCTCAAATGAAACTGGTATTTGTGATATGCTTGGTTTTATAATATTTATAACAGGAATGGTAATGCTAATAGCATATTTTATTAAAGCAAAAAAATATAAAAAATATTTTAAAAGTACTTCAAGAAATGAACTTAATATGATTAATAGCCAGTTAAATAGTAAAGATTCATTTAATTATAAAGATTTAAAATTATTTTTAACTGATAATTATATTGTAAGTTATATAAATAATTTCTATGCTGTTAAATATGAAGATGTTTTATGGATTTATGAACATATTCAAAGAGTAAATGGTTTTAGAGCATATACAGCAATACTTGTAATGGATAAAAAGTTTAAACTTCATACAATAGTTCAAACTAGTTTAAATACTAAAGCTAAAAAAGAAAGTTTTGATGAAATATTTGAAACTGTAGCAAATAAAAATGAAACCATTTTAGTCGGCTACACTAAAGAAAACAGAGATAAAATTAGAAATATGAAGAAGAAAAAGTAATAATTTTTTCTTCTTTTTTATATAATTAAGTATGAAAAAATATATTAATTATAGTATAGTTATAGCACTTTTTATAGGTTTCATATTATCATTACTTTATCCAGTTAATTTAACTAAATTTGATTTATTTACTAAAATACTTTCTTTTAAAGATTTTTTATTTATATTTATTATTAGTATTTTTCTTATTCTTTTGCCACTTTTAAGTATTAATTTATCACAAGGACTTTTATTTTGTGAGTTTGTTTCTATGGGGTATATTATCACTATTTTTACAAAATATTTTCATTTTAAAGGTTTATTATTTATTTTAATATTTATAGTGCTTTATAAATTATTAAATATATTTATATTATAT
>CABUPU010000010.1 GCA_902493595.1 uncultured Mycoplasma sp. | reverse complement strand
TTCCATATTAAATTTTTTTTAGAAAAACTATTGACTTTTAATAGTTAGCCTTTCTATTTCCTCATTAATCATTTCATAATGATAAACAATGTCTCTATCATAATAGACTATTTTACCACTTGGAAGTAAAAGCATCCTTGAAATGCCAAGGTTATCAACAAAATCAAGGTTATGAGAAACCACAAGCATTGTACCTTCATAAGTTTTAAAAGTATCAGCAATAATAACTTGTGTCATCGGATCTAAATGGTTTGTAGGTTCATCAAGTAAAAGTGTATTTGCTCCCTTTAAGGCAACTTTTGCAAGGGCAACCCTTGATCTTTCACCTGGAGATAAAACCTCAACTTTTTTATAAATATCATCCCCAGAAAATAAAAAACTTCCAAGTATTTTTCTTATTTCAAAATCTCTTAGATTAAACTCTGTAAAATTATCTAATATTGATTTACTATTATCAAGTATCTCGTGTTCTTGAGCATAATAAGAAATTGTAGTTTTATCATTAATTATAATATTTCCCTCGGTTGGAGTAAGAAGCACCATAATAAGTTTTAATAAAGTAGTTTTACCAATACCATTTTCCCCAACTACTAAAAGTTTTTCTCCCCTAGTTAAATCAAATGTTAAATTTTGATATAGAAGATTATCTTTTGTATAGCCAAATGTTAGATTTTCAACTTTTAAGGGTGTTAAATAACTTTTTTCATTTATTTTAATATTAAATCTTGTATACTTATTATCCTTTTCAAGTACCACTTTTTCTTTTTGGAGTTTCTCTAATTTTTTAATTCTATCTTTAGCAATATTTGCTTTCTTTTCATTACCACGAATATATTTATTAATTATACCTTTTAACTTTTCTTCCTCTTTTACTTGTTTTTCATAGAGTCTTTCTTTTGCTTTATCTTTTTCACTTTTAATCTTTAGATATTTTTCATAATTTCCATTATAAAGAAAAACATTTTTCTTTATTTTATCTACATATAAAGTTTTTGTTGTAACATTATTTAAAAAATCTATGTCATGAGAAATTACAAGTACAAGTCCATGATAATTTTTGATAGTATTTTCAATATAATCTTTTGTATCTAAATCAAGATGGTTTGTAGGTTCATCAAGTAAAAGAATTTCTGGCTTTGAATAAAGTAGTCTTGCAAATGCTACTTTTGATTTTTGTCCACCAGAAATATTTTTAAGTTTTAAATCAAGCAGTTTTTCAGAAATATTCATACCTTCGATTATTTTAAGAAGTATGCTTTCTGCATTATATTCATCATAATACTCTAATTTATTTTGATTTTTAGTAATCTTTTTAAAAAGATAATTTAATTTTTTATCATCTTTTTCTACTGCTATTTGTTCATATAAAGAAGTTATATTATCCTTTAGTTTTTGAATTGGTCTTCCTAAAAGTAAATATTCAAAAACAGTTATATCATCATTTGGTATTTCATCAGTAATTACCTGGGGAAGATATCCTATTAAATCTCTATTTTTTACAGTTATTTTCCCAGAGTCTGGCGAAATATTTCCAAGTATTAAATTAAATAAGGTTGATTTACCTGCACCATTTACTCCAACTATGCCAATTTTATCATCATCATTAAAATGAACAGATACATCATTAAATATCTCCTGAAGTCCAAATGACATATATAAATGTTCTATATTCATACTTTTACCTCTTTTGCAAATAGATTATATTAAAAAAAGTGATTTAAGTCAATAAACCACTAATCTATAATTGTTAAATGTTCAAGTAATTTTTCATCATTAAGAGTTACACTGATTTTCTCATATATTTCCCTTTTTATAGCCTCAAAAGTAGTTTCGCCAAATGATACTCTTCCACCTATTAATCCATAAAAACTATCTTTATCAGATTTTTGTAATAAAAACTTTTCACCATTTTGAATAAAAGCTGCTACTCTAAAATTAAACTTTCCTTTTAAATTTTCATATTTAAATAATATATCATTTAGTATAGTCATCGTTATATCCCTTTCACTAATTATCTTTATAATAATAATTTTTTATAATTAAATCAATTGCATCATTACTCTATAAAATGATGCAATTGAAAGTAGTGATGATGCAATTAAAAATCAATCTATAAAATGACCAAACATTGCTCTTTTTTCATATTTTTCATTTAATAAATCTAATGAATTTATAATATTTTGAACAGAACATTTTTCATATAAATCATCAGGTACTTTTAAATCCCCTTTATCAGAAGTTATATATATTGCAAGAGGATTTTTAAGACCAATAGCATAAGAAAGTTGAACAAGAACATATTCTAAATTATCATTATTTTTTAAAATATCTTTTGCAATAACTCTAGCCATATAAGCACCAGACCTATCAACTTTACTTGGGTCTTTACCAGAAAAAGCACCTCCGCCTACTGGAGCAAAACCCTGATAAGAATCCACCACAATCTTTCTTCCAGTAAGACCTGCATCTCCAGTAAAACCACCTATTAAAAATTTACCTGTTGGATTTAAAATAAATTTTTCAACTTCAATATTATATTCATTACATATACTTTTACAAGTATCAATTAATAATTCATCTGTTTTATCTCTTTCTTCTTCAGTATTTTGATAACAAATTACAAAGTCTTTTATTTTAACTAATTTATTATTTTCATAATAACCAGTTATTTGAGCTTTACCATCTGGTAAAAATCTTTTATCTTTTTTTCTAAGTTCATCATAGAAAATAGAAAGTTTCTGAAGTATTACCATAGAGGTAGGAAGATACTCTTTAGTATCACGGCATGCATAACCAAACATCATACCATTATCACCAGCACCATGAACTTTATCATTTGTTCCAAGTGCTATATCAATACTTTGAACGCCAAGATTATTAATTATTTCATAATTTTCATCATAGCCAACATCATTTAAAACTTTTTTTACTATACTTGAAACATTTACTTTTGCACTACTTGTAACCTCACCAGTTACAAATATTTTACCTTTTCCTCCCATTACTTCAATTCCACATCGTGAGGATTTATCTTTACTTAAATATGCATCTAAAAGTGCATCACTAATTTGGTCACATACTTTATCTGGGTGACCACGAAATACTATTTCGTTACTAAAAATTTTCATTTATACTCCTTTTCTTTTTTCATCTTAAAAGAAAATGCTTAATAAAACTTTCCTCCCTTCATAAAAAAACATCCAAGATAACAATATCTTGAATGATAAAGTTATCTTATAGCTCTAGCATTACCACCTAATTTAATAGGTTGGTGTGACTTCAACGGGCTAGTCCCTCCATCACTCTTTATAAGATGTAATTAAATTATAACACTTTATTTTAGTTAAGTCCAACTTTTTTCTTCATTTGGTTCATTTTTTCATAAGCAAGTTTTCTGGAGTTTTCTTTACCTTTATTTAATATTTCTTCGAGTTTACCAGAACTTATAATATGATTATATTTTTCTTGAATATCACTAATCATCTGTGATGTTAATGAAGCAACATACTTTTTAAAATTACCATATCCAGCTGTTTTATATTCATTTGCAATATCCTCTACAGTTCTTTTAGAAATAACACTTGCAATATTAAGTAAATTTGAAATACCTGGTTTATTTTCTTCATCAAAATAAACTAAATTTTCACTATCTGTAGTTGCTCCCATAATCTTTTTAGTAACCATTTCTGGGCTATCAAATAAAGATATAACACCATTTGGATTTGTTTCAGACTTACTCATTTTTTTGGTAGGATCTTTTAAATCTTTAATCTTAACTCCCTCTTTACTAATTAAAGGCTGTGGAAGTTTAAAAGTTTGGCCATATTTATTATTAAATCTTTCTGCTATATCACGGGCAATTTCAACATGTTGTTTTTGATCTATACCTACTGGGACAAAATCAGAATCACAATACAAAATATCTGCGGCCATTAAAATTGGATATGTTAAAAGTCCCACTGTAAAATTTTCTTTACCTTTTGATTTTTCCTTAAATTGAATCATCCTTGAGGCTTCTCCATAATAAGTGTTGCACTCTAAAATCCATGAAATCATTGGAATATATTCATTATCTGATTGAATATAAACAACTACTTTCTCTGGATCAATTCCACATGCGATATACATTGCAATAAACTTTTTAATTCTATCTCTTAAAGTATTTGGATCTTGATATTCAGTAAGTGCATGAAGATCTGCTACAAAAAGATAGACTTCATTATTTTCATCATTAGAAAGCTCAACCATTTGTGATATTGCTCCAATATAATTACCTAAAGTAAGTTCTCCTGTTGGTTTTAATCCTGTTAATATTCTTTTTTTCATATTTATCCCTCTTTCTTAAAAAAAATCTTATCCTCAACAGTTAGGATAAGATTTAAGTTCTTATTAATGCCACCTAAAAAGTGCAATTCATGTACAATTATACATGCTACTTTGTTAACGAAGTTAAGTACTCCGTGCTAGCCTACTACTATTTCGGTAGCCTCTTGAAAGCCCATTTCGTATATTACCCATTTATAACTTTCCACCACCAGTTACTCTCTTTAAAACAAATAATATCTACTTTTCTTTCTCATTGATTTACAAGTTTATTGTATAACTATATTTTTTCTTTGTCAATAGATAAAAATTTATATTATAATTCAAATTGAGAATTATAAAGTTTAGCATAAAAGCCATCTTTTTTCATAAGTTCATCGTGAGAACCTTGTTCTATAATATTACCCTCATTCATAACAAGTATTAAATCTGCATTTTTTATTGTTGAAAGTCTGTGGGCAATTATAAATGAGGTTTTATTCTCCATTAATTTATCCATAGCTTTTTGCACAAGTTCTTCGGTTCTTGTATCAACATTTGAAGTCGCTTCATCAAGTATTAAAAGAGGCGCTTTTTCACACATACCTCTTGCAATAGTAAGAAGTTGTTTTTGCCCTGCAGAAATATTATCATTTTCAGATATTACTGTATCATAATTATTTGGAAGTGTTTTAATAAAATGATCTAATCCAATATATTTACATACACTTTCAATTTCTTTATCAGTAATTTTTGAATTATTATATCTAATATTATCTTTAACAGTTCCTTCGAAAAGCCATGTATCTTGAAGTACCATTGTAAATAAACTATGAACATTTTCTCGTGTTAAATTAGAAATACTTTTACCATCAATAGTTATATCACCATCATGGATATCGTAAAACTTCATAAGTAAATTAACCATTGTAGTTTTACCAGCACCAGTTGGGCCAACAATTGCAATCTTTTGACCTGATTTTACATCTGCAGAGAAATTTTTAATAATTGTCTTGCCATTTTCATCATATTTAAATGATACATTTTTAAACTCTATATTACCTTTTACATTATTTTTAAGAAGCTTATCTTTATTTTCTTCTTTAGACATTTCTTCTTCATCTAGAAATTCAAATACTCTTTCTGAAGAAGCTAAAGCTGACTGAATAAAAGTAAACTCTTGAGCAATTGAGGATAGTGGCATTGTAAATAATCTAACATATGTAATAAATGCAATAATAACACCAAATGATATTTTACCATTCATAGTAAGAAGTGCTCCAACGATACATACTGCAACATAACCAAAATTACCAACAAAACCCATCATTGGATGCATAAGCCCAGATAAGAACCCACTTTTTCTACTACATTCACTTACCTCATTATTTATTTTATCAAACTTTTGATTTGCATCATCTTGTCCATTATAAACTTTAACAACATTTAATCCTGAATATATTTCTTCAATATGACTATTAAGTTTACCTAAACCCTCTTGTCTTTTTACAAAATATTTTTGACTTTTTAAAAGAATAATTGCCATAAATACAAAACCTAATAACGATGAAATTAGAGCTGTAACACTCATAAGAGCATTAGTTTTAAACATCATTATAATTGAACCTAATAAAAGTGTTACATTACTAGCAAGAGCTGATAATGAATTATTAAGTGTTTGAGCAAGGGTATCAACATCGTTTGTTACTCTTGAAAGCACATCACCAGTTTGATGATTATCAAAATATTTAAGTGGTAAAGTATTTATCTTATGTGAAATTCTTCCTCGAAGTTTTCTTGCAAAATTATTTGAAACATGTGTCATTGAAAAAGATTGTAAAAAGTTAAATATTGCACTTAAAAAATATATTATTAAAAGCATAATACAAATATTTTTAATTTTATCAATATTCATTTTAGGTTTAATTACCTTTTGAATACTTTCTGGCATCTCATCAAGTGCTTTATATAAATCATTTGCATTCATATTTTTATTAAGATTTTGTGAAATTTTAGCATACTCTATTTGATCACTTGCATTTACTATTACTCCATCAATTTCTATATCTTTACCAAATGAAGTAGTAAGGCTTTCATTTAAAATATTTAAATTTTTAGTATTAATAACTAGTCCTTTTTGAATTTCATCAGTTAATTTAGAAAGCCTATTTGGAGCACTAATTGTTAAAGTGGAACCAAAAATTGCTAGAATTAAACTTATGAATATAAGTACTTTAAAAGGTTTTAATTCTAAAATTAATCTTTTTAAAGAACCTTTAAAGTCTTTAGCATTTTCCATTTTTTTATTATGCATTTTCAAGCTCCTTTCTAGAAAGTTGGGAATATGCTATTTCTTTATAAACATCACAATTTTTTAATAACTGTTTATGTGTTCCTATTCCCACTACATTACCATTATCAAGTACAACAATTTTATCAGCATTAAGTATTGTACCTATTCTTTGAGCCACAATTAAAGTTGTTGCATCTTTCACATTTTCTTTTAAAGCTTTTCTTAAAACAGAATCAGTTTTATAATCAAGAGCGGAAAAAGAGTCATCAAAAATATATATTTCTGGATCTTTAGCAATTGCTCTTGCAATAGAAAGTCTTTGTTTTTGTCCACCAGAGACATTTGTTCCTCCGGAAGCTATATGTGAATCTATGCCTTTGTCCATTTTAGATACAAAATCATATCCCTGTGCAATTTTAAGTGCTTCCTCAACTTTTTCTTTAGTAATTTTTTTATTAGATTTACCATAAGAGACATTATATTTAACAGTTCCATCAAACATAACGGCTTTTTGAGAAACATAACCAAGTTTATTATGTAAGGATTCAAAAGTATAATCTTTTACATTAACACCATCAATTAAAACTTCTCCATCGGAAGCATCATAAAATCTTGGAACTAAGTTAATAAGTGTACTTTTGCCACTACCAGTTGAACCTATAAAAGCAATAGTTTGACCTTTTTCTGCTTTAAAAGAAATATTTTTTAGTAAATATTCATCAGCATCTGGATATTTAAATGAAACATTTTTAAATTCAACTGTACCTGTTTCTTTTGTATCGCCATTAAACAAGCCTTCTTTAACTGTTAGTTTTTCATCAAGGACTTCATTAATTCTGGTTGCGGACACATTAGCTCTTGGAAGCATCATAAATATCATAGAAAGCATTATAAATGACATAATTATTTGCATTGCATAAGTTGAAAATACAACCATATCACCAAAAAGTGTAAGTTTATCAGCCATTATAGAATTATTAATAAGATTTGCACCGATAAAATAAATTCCTAAAGTTAAAGTATACATTACCATTTGCATAACTGGTTCCATTACAGCAAAACATTTTTGGTTAAATAGTTGTGTATTTGTTAAATCATCATTTTCTTTTTGAAATTTATTCTCTTGGAAATTCTCAGCATTAAAAGCACGAACTACTCTTATACCAGTTAAATTTTCTCTTGTTACACGATTAACTTTATCAATTAATTTTTGAACTAAAGAAAATCTAGGTAAAACAATACTTGTTATAATACCTATCGTTGTAAGAAGGACTAATACGCATACTGCAGTAAGAGCGCTCCATTGCCAACTTTTATTAAGTATTTTAAGTATTGCCCATCCTGCAGTCATCGGAGCTTTTATCAAAAGTGATAATCCCATTGATAATACTAATTCAATTTGACTAACATCATTTGTTGTTCTTGTAATTAAACTACTTACAGAAAAATTTTTAACTTCAGCAGTAGCTAAATCCATTGTCTTTGTAAATACTTTTTTACGAATATTTTTTGAAAATGTTGTTGATACATAAGTTAATATATAACTAGTTATTACCGCTCCGACAAGTGAACCAAAAGCACATAATAGCATATAACCACCATTTTTTAATATTTCACTCATCTTACTACCATCGGTTTGAACAAGAACTGTAATATTACTCATATAATCTGGCATTTTAAGTTCTAACCAAACTTCACTAAAAATAATTACAGCACATATTAAAATTAATAAATAATCTTTTTTTCTTAAATTTTTAAATAATTTTCTCATTTCTTTCCTCCTTTAAATTTTCTGTCATTTTAGATAAAACATTTATAAATGTATTTAAATCTTTTTCAGTTATATCCTTAAGACAAATATCCTCGATCTTCTTAATTTTTTCTTTACTACTATTAAAAACTTTTTGAGCATTACTACTTAAAACAATCTTTTTAGTCCTAGTATCAGTATTATCAGTAATTCTTACAATTAAACCATTTTTTTCCATAGTAATTAAAACACTTGATACTGTAGCCCTTGAAAGTCCTAAAACTTTTTCAAATTCTTTTTGAAGTGCACATTTTTTAGGCCTACTTATAATATATTCCATAATTTGAATTTGAGTAGTAGTTACACTAGGATACTTTGGCATATCTTTAACACCTATACTATTAATTACTAATTGATGAAATATTTTTATATTTTTTAAAACATTATTATCCATAACAACCTCACATACTTTTTTATGCACTTTCTAATTATAACATTACAATCTATTTTGTCAATGCCCTTACAAAATAAAAAACTCAAAAATTGAGTTTAATTACCTTTTTATACTTCTTATAAAATTAGGTTCATAATATTTTTTATTAACTAAAGACTTAGCATCATTTAAAGTAATGATATCTTTACCAATATTTTCAGAAAGTAATTTGTAAAATAAAGTTATAAAATCAACTAAATTTATATCTTTTCCTTTATACATTTCTAATAACTTTTTATTACTTTGAACAAATTCATCAAAATAGTTATCCACTAAAAAGATCATTATTGATTCATTAAATGTATTAACATTTCTTTTTAAAATATCATCTTTATCACTAAAGAAATAATCGTCTGTATCTATAGCATAAAGTTCATTTTTATTTTGCATTAAATTATAAATAAGATCATATATTACAATACCTTCATTAGATATTTTAATTATATCTTTATACATATTTAATATTCCTGTCATAAATTCTAAAAGATTTATATCAAGAGGATTTGTTTTATATAAATTTTTAGCTTTAATATAATCTGCTATATATCCAACTACATGTCCGTTAACAGTTATTACATCTATTGGAAATATAAAATAAGTAAGTTCAATTGAATTAAATTTTAAGACTTCCTCTTTTGAGGGATAATCATATAAAAAAGGTTCATCAAAGCAATGAAAAATTTTTATGACTTTATCAATTTTTGGATTATAGTAGCAAGTACCATCTCCTCCACCGCCCGAAAGTCTTCGTATATTTCTTAAAGCGTATCTTAACTTTTCCTTACTTATTTCCATATTACCCTCGACAAGTATGTATACTATCACATAATAATTATACTTGCAAGAAAAAAGAGTAATTATTTTTTCTTTTTACTCTTTTTTGAATCCTCTAAAATATTATATACTTCCTCATCAGTTTCATCATTCATTTCTTTTTTGATTTCTTCTATTTTATCATCTATTTCTTTTACTGTAGGAACTTCTTTTTTAACTTTTTTCTTTTTCTTTGATATAGTACATAATAATATTAATGATAAAAGTGTTAAACTAGCAAAAAATATTACGGCATACATAAGCATTTGATTATTTTTTTGAATAATTTTAATATAACTATCATCATATTTTACAGCACTATTATCTTTAGTATCATATAAATATAAACCTTCTTCATTTGTATCAACATTTAGTGCTTTAATAATTTTAAATCTATTTGATTTACTAAGTTCTAAACATTCTACAGAAATATTATTAATTGTTACACTACTTTTTTCATACTTATCAATAGTTTTATCCATTTTAAGTGGGGAAAGTGTCATATTACCAAATATAAATTCTGTATATTTTTGATATTTACCATCATTATATATAAATAATGATATATTACCATTTTCATCTTTTAAACCTACTAAAGTAAAATCAGTAATTTGGCTATAAAACGCTGGAATTTCCATTTCATTTATTGTAACTGTTTTTTCAATAAAACTATTAGGTTTTTTTAACATACTTTTTACTTTTACAACAGTATATTTAGTTTCATCAACTTCAACCTCTATTGGGTTTTTATCAATTACCTCAACATTTAATTTATATGTTTTTTCACTACCATTTTCTGCGACAACAACAATGTTAAATGAATTATTTCCTTGAGTTACTTCAAGTTCTCCCTCACCATTAACTTTTGCTTTATTATCTTCGACATAAGCTATTACTTTTATTTTAGTAACATCTTCATCAACTTTAACAGTATATTCTAAAGTGTCTTTATTAAATACTGGACTAATTTCATAACCTTCAACTTTTATATCTTTTAAATTGTTATTACTTGATAAACTTGCTTGATATTCAGAATAAGTTATTGCTCTAACATTTCTTTTTCCATTAGTTACTTCGAATATACTTTCATCAAAACCAAATACTGTTGAAGCATCTATGTAAAATGATGCATTTCCACTTCTATTTGCTTTAAATGTATAACGATAACTTACCGCTTTAGTTGAATTATTTTGAACTACACCAGCATAATGAAGTCCTACGTCACTAGATACTAAAGAAAATATATTTTTATCATAATTTAAATTATATTCCCAAGAACCTAATGGTGATGATGATGAAATTGTAACGGTAACAGTTATATTATTACCAACGATTATTTGTGATGCTGAAGTATTTACACTAATTGTTGCTCCCGCAGCATTTACCTTTGTTATAAATGTAAATAAAGTAACTATCGCTATAAAATATTTAAATATTTTTTTCATTTATCCTCCTTTTTATTTTATTGTTGTATATCCTAAAATATGCTTTTGAACTATAAGTAAATCTTTAATATCCACTGATCCATCGCTATTTACATCAGCAGCCTTTAAAAAACTTCCACTTAAATTAATATATCCCAAAATATGTTTTTGAACTTTTAATAAATCAGCAATATTAATATTTGCATCTCCAGAAGTATCTCCCTTTATAGCAATTGAATAAGTTTTTGTATCATCACCATTTTTAATAGTTATTTCATCACCAGTTGCTAAAAGACCACTTTTATTATTATTAAAACTAATTTCTGCTGAAGAACAAGATTTTAAGAATAATTCTCTTAATGCCTCTGCTGTATAACCCGCAGTTAAAATAAATGATGATTCACTTACCGGTACTGCCGAAGAAGCAACAATATCATTTACTGATACATTAGCACCATCTGTTTTAATAATATTTACAATATAATCTTGTACACTTCCATTTTCAGCAGTTACTTTTATTGTTGTAACTGTTTTATCTCCAGTTAAATTAATATCACCATCACCTTTAATACTAGCTTTAGAATTAATTACTTCACCGGCAATTTGAACTTTATTAATACCTGTACCTATATAATAATTATATGAAAAATTATCATGACTAAAACCATTTATAGTTTTACCATTAATAGTTAAATTTTTTAAATGATTATTAGGATTACCCCTATTAGGAAGCATTGAAACAATACTTGGCATGTTATCATAAACAGGAATTACAAATTTATAATTAACTGAATTTAATAAATCCATTTCTTTATAACCATCATACGTTATTGAGGCTTCATTTGCAGCACCTCTTATATTTGTCATATATTGATGTGCATAAGCCGCATATGCTGAATATGAACTTACATTAAATTTTTGAAAATATGAAGTATCTTGTCCTTTTGAAATATAATAATATGTTATAAAATTTGCTCCACCCTTAATAGCATTATCAAGGGAAAGCCAAGGTCTTAAATAACTTGTACCACTTACTGCCCATACAAGTCCATCATATACACCAGTATTTGCTCCAATATTATATGGATTATAAACAGGATAATAAGTATTTCCATTATAAGTTATTGTGCTTCCTTTTAAAGAATTACCTGTATAATTACCTCCGGTTTCTTGTTTAATTCTACTTGCTAAATAAATTGCATTAGCATTATATGTTTTACCGGCTTCATATATAACACTAGATTTTTCTTTAATATCTTTTCCATTTAAAATTGCATTAATAGCCTCAACAGTTTGATAACTTTCATCAAAAGATAGTTTTTCAAACATAAATATAAATCTTTCATCTAAAAAGTTTCGAGGATCCATATAATATGCAACTACTTCTTTTGAGGCAGCATACCAATTACTTCCCTCCATTACTTTAAATGTATCAGTTAAATAATCATAACTACCTGATTCAGTACTAAAATATCCTTGATAATTAGATTGAATAAAACTTTTACCTATAATACTTTCTTTAGAGGTAGCTACATCAAATGGAAGTCCAGTAATATCAGCATTAAATGTCCAATTAGGATGTTTTTCTTTTAAAGAACATAATCCATTCCAATATGTATTTGGAAATCCTAAACTAGCCATTTCTTTTTCACAAGCAGTATTTGCCTCCACTGGAGTATCTTTTTCTTCATATAAAGTTATATAACTTGCACAAACAAAGCCAACATTTTGACCTGAATAATATATTTTATACCACCCATCTGGACAACCTTTTTCATTTGGAAATAATGTTTTTTCTACTAAATCAAATGTTGCACTAACACCAAGTTTTTTTATTGAGCGATAATTAGTACCAGGTCCCTCCCTTAAATTAACATCATTATAATCTACTCTAAGCTTTTCCTTTGCATTTACAGTAGAATATATTAGGATACATGATAAAACAAAAAATATTTTTAAGAACTTTTTCATTTTATCACTACCTTTCTACTCTTTTACATTATATCACAGATTTATATATTTTTTTACAAAAAGTGACAAGTGTTGACATCTTCTTTTTCTATACCCGAATATTTATATCAATTTTTCAGTTTGAAATTATTACATTTTTTTCTTTTTCAAGTTCTTTTAAACTTTTATTAGGTGTTGGTAAATTTTCAGGCATTGTTCCACCTAATTCTTTAATTGTATTTCTTACCTTTTTACCAACTTCAAAGTGAACTGAATTTGCAGTATACTCATTATCTACATTATCTCTTTTTAATTTGGCATCTGTTTGAGCTATTCTAAATATATTATCTGCAAGTTTTTCACTTCCCATGTTATCTAAAATATCTTCCCTATATCTTAATTTTTTTCTTTTAAAAATATCATCAGCGGTTTCACCATTATATAAGTCTTTATAACCTGCATTATGAAATCTTGCTAAATCTTTTACTCCACTATTAATAGCAGTTTTATTTAAATTATAGTTTCCTTTTCTTGCTTGATTTCTTTGATATATTCTTTTTTCATCTTCGGTTAAACTGTTATATTCCTCTTCTAATAATTCTTGTTTTCTGGTTTGAACCTTCTTTATTATATTTAATTATCCATCCCCTAAGCATTCCACCTGATATATCATATTCTTTGGCAACTTGTTCAGTTGATTTACAATTTAATAATACTTCATTAATTATTTTTTCTTTATCTTCTTTTGACCAATATCTATTTGGCTCTTTTCTAATTCTTGTCATATTCTTCCTCCAATTTTATTATAACAAAAAATGTAGACCGTTTTTATGTGTCTACATTTATATTATAACTTCACTTTTAAAAATAATGGGATGTTTTTTTGTGTGATTTTCAAAGGTTACCAAGAACCTCCTCCGCCTCCTCCAGAACCACCACCAGATGATCCCCCTCCAGAAGAGCCTCCGCCTCCACTAGAACTACTAGATGGACTTGATGACATAGCACTGGAAGCTGACGTCATAGTTGAATTTATAAAACTTCCAAATGAGGCAGCATTGAATGATGAATATCCATCATACCAATTTGGCGCTTGTAATGAAATCGTTTCAAACTTTTCTATCCATTTATCTGATACCCCTAATACATAAGTAAAAGGTAATATGTCATAAAAGTATGTTGGATTTTCCATTACCATAGCTTCTAACTTTTGTTTTTCTGCTGTTTCTAGGAATTTTTTAAATCCTTTTATTTTTCCTAACATTTCGTTTCCATATTTAGTTCTTTTTGGCATTGCTTTAAATAATAATACCATTCCAACAACACATATAATTCCAAATAATAATCCTATAAGATAATGATAATCATCTTTTACAGCACTTGCAATTGGTAGTGTTGAAAAAAAGAAAAATGAATGAAATAAGGTAAATCCTAACCAAAAAATTCTAATAACTATAGGAATTTTAGCAAATAGACCAACTGCAAAGAATGGTGTATAAAACGCACAAATAAATAATGTCGTTCCTAATTCCCCAAACCCTGCATATTCAAGTGTTGGAATTGAAATTATTGTAACTAAGGTTGCAATAATAAATAATATTATAGCAATTGATTTCATCTTTGTGTTTTTTTCAAATATAAGTCGTTTATTTTTTTTATTGTTTATATTAGAAATTATTTTGTCCATTGTTATATAAAAACTATTATATAAATCATCTTTAGTAACTGATTGTTTTTCAGTTCTATCCATTGATAATTCCATAGCTTGTAAATAACTTATTTTTTCACCATTTGCTTTTGCTTGAGTCATTATTTCTTTTGCTTTAGCCAAATCTACAAAACCATTATTTTCAAACAATCCTGTTAAGAACATTTTTTCGTTAGCATTAGAGCCATCATATTCTTTTAGTTTTGTTATTATAAAACCTTTCCCTGTAGAAAACAAAGATTTATCTTCAGTTTCTGTAATTTTTATATAACCTTTATTTGCTAAATATATTAATAAAGAAGTTACATCTTTATTTTCAGCTTTTCCTTTGTATAAAAAACCTATTTCTAAGCTATTAAATCCTTGTGGTGGATAAAATTCTACTGTTTCTATAACTTGCTCATCTTTACCATAGATTTTCCATAATATAAATGATATTAATAATCCTACTATTGGAACTATAAACATCAAATAATAAATTGGAGGCATACTAATACCTGCATTTACAAAATAACCTTCAGGTAATTCTAATCTAACAGTTAATGCCTCTCCTGAACCAAGAGTACCGTTATATTTTCCACTTATAATATTTCCATTAACATTATATGTAATTTTTGATGAGTCAGTTGAACCAACAGTTCCACTAGAAAAACCAAGTTTTGATGAATCAAATTCTTTTGGCATTGTTATGGTAAACGTAATATTACTAATACTAGTATCCCATTCATAACCAATTAAATTAAAATATAATTCATCATATTCTTTTCCTGTATCTCGTCCTAAATTATAAAGATAACTAATTTCATAATTTTTTTGACCTGTTAATGTATAATTGGCATCACCAATTTTAATAACTTTATATCCACTTTCTGTTGATAAAGAATAATTATCGCTAACTTTTATATCACTTATTTTGGCACGATTTTTTGATGTTGTCCCATCAAGTCTTGTTACTTCATTTTTTAATGGTATTTTTCTAAATATACCATGCTTTTCTACATTAAAATATGCACCAATTTTTTCAGTTATATTTAATGTATTGTTTTCATTAACAATTATATTTATATCATAACTGTTTAGAGTGTACTCTGAATTACTATTATAATTTGAATAATCATTATTATAATTACCATCTGAATAATTATTATTTACTTCTTCAAGTGGAGTTGCAATCATTTCTACAGTATTAAAATCAGTGATAATATCTAATCCATTTGGATTTAATTTAGTATTGTCATTATATAAGTAATTATGAGCAACATCTTCAGTTGATGGTTCTATAAATAATTTATAATATTTTATATCTGATAATTTATAACCATCATACATATTTGACTGTTCTAAAAAAATACTAATATAACTTCCTGTAGATGTAGTGGGTTGAGAATATGATTCTCTCCATATACCATTATATCCATCAGTAGCCCCAATTTCATCTTTATTAGAATTATAGTAATATACAATATAATGGTAATAGTACATATCATCCATTTTTCTAACTGCATATCCTGTAATTGCTGATGGCTTTTCAGGAGTACCATTTGCAAATACTGTATATTCTAAATCCATTGTAAATTCGTTGGTAGAAAATTCTACTGAATCTTCTAAATTAACAAAATCACTTTTATAACTTAAAGCATTTACCTTTGAGGGAATAATGAATAATAATGATACAAATACAAACAACAAAACAAAACTAAATTTATTTATATATTTTTTCATTAGTCCTCCTTGTATATTATAATTTTACTTGTACATTTTCTCTCTCATTTTCACTTGCTTCAAACATTTTTTGTTCTTTAAATCCTAATATTCCAGCCACAATATTACTTGGGAACATTTGAACTTTATCATTAAAAATTCTTACTGCACCATTGTAGTATTTTCTAGAATTAGCAATATCATCTTCAACTTTTGTTAATTGTTGACTTAAATCTTTAAAGTTTTCATTAGCTTTAAGATCTGGATATGCTTCAGCAATAGCCATTAATTTGTTAATGCCTTGAGATAATTTATTGTTTACATCAACTTTTTCATTAGCTGACATATTATCATAAGTGCTATTTCTTAATTCAATAATTTCTTTTAATGTTGATTTTTCATGTTTAGCATATCCTTTTACAGTTTCAACTATATTAGGAATTAAATCCCATCTTTTCTTTAAATAAACATCCATTGTTGAAAATGCTTCTTTAACTGTATTACTTAGTTTTACAAAACCATTATAAGTTACTCCAAAATATATTAGAATTAGAACTATAATAGCTATAATTATATAAATCCACATATTTTAACCTCCTTACATATTTGTATTTATATTATTATTTTGATTATTTAAATCAATATTTGAACTTGGTTGATTTAAATTATTCATTTGTGGTTGTCCAACATTATTCATTGGTTGACTAACACTATTCATCGGTTGTGTAACTTGCTGATTATAAGTATTTGCCTGTATTTGATTAATATTGTTCATTGATTGTGCAACTTGTGGATTAACATTATTTATTTGTGGTTGAACATCAATATTGCTATATAATCCATTTGTTTGTTCTATTGCTTGTTCTTCAAGCATTTTTTGTTTTTTTCCATTTTTAATACTATAAATTACAACAATTACACCTGCTAAAGTGAATACAACACCAACTATAGGTAAAATAATGTTGGTACTATCCGATGTCCAAATAGCATCTTGTGGATTATTTGGATTATATTTTATTGAAACTTCTGTTCCAATACTTTTCGGCATATTTGAATATGAATTTGAAACTTTTTGATAAGTTTGTCCATCAACTACATATTCAACAACAATGGCTTGCAATCCCTCATCATTATATTTATAATCAACAACTCTCGATGTAGTTTCAACAAAAGTTTTATTTTTTTCATTATAAGTTTTAATTGATGAAACTGCAAAACATAAAAGTGCAATACCAACAATTGCGAAAATTAATCCAAATAAAACCCCTTGCCATGATTTCATTGGTTTAGATTGCACAGTTCTACCTGTTGAAAAATTAATGTGCATATGACACCTCCTTTTCTTAAAAATAAGGATACTATCTTACAACTAATGAAATAATATTAAAAAGTTAAGGTTGCATCCTATCATAAAGATTATAACACATAATTTCGTGTTATTTAACACTTGTATAAAATATCTTTACATTTTTTACATACTTAAATCAAAATCATCTTTTTTATCTTTATCGAAATCATCATCTACATGTTTAATACTTTCAAATATAGTTTCATTTATTTTTTCTAATTCGTTCATTTTTTACCTTACATTCTAATTTACAATAGTTTACATTTTATATTTTTTTGATAACTTTGTATTTTTCTCCCTTCATATATATTTATTACCGAAAAATTTCTGATTTCTTCCTTTTTTTGATAATTTTTTATAAAAAAGATAAAATTTTACAAATAATTTACATTTTTTATTAATTTAGTTTACAACAATTGACATATAAAAAATGTAAATATCTTTACACAACAAAACTAGAGTTATTTCTCTAGTTAATTTATAAATTATCCAAAAAATACATCTAAAAACATCATAACTGCAAAACCTAGAATTGTAAAAATAGCCATTAAGTCTTTAGATTTATTAGTTTGACTTTCTGGTATAAGTTCCTCTACTACAACATATATCATCGCTCCTGCGGCAAATGCAAGTAAAAATGGTAAAATAGTTCTAACTTTTAAAACAAGTAATGCTCCGATAACACTTGCAATTGGTTCGACAATTCCAGTTAAACTACCAATTAAAAATGCTTTTTTAGAACTCATACCATCTCTTTTAAGAGGTAAAGATACTGCTGTACCTTCAGGGAAGTTCTGAAGTCCTATTCCAAATGCAAGTATTATTGCAGATATTAATGAAGCTCCATGTAAATTATATCGAAGTGAACCAAAGGCAACACCTACAGCAAGTCCTTCAGGAATATTATGAAGGGTTATTGAAAAAATTAACATAAATGTTCTTTTAAAGTTTTTTGCTTTTTCATTTTTTTTAATTATTTTAGGAAATATTTTATCACCAATAAAAAGTAAAAGACCTCCGCATATGAAACCTATTGTAACTATAACGGGTCCATTAATATTTAAATTCTCAGACATAGATAGTGCTGGTGAAATAAGTGAAAAAAACGATGCCGATATCATTACGCCTGCGGCAAAACCAAGCATTGCATCAAGTAGTGTTTTATTAACTTTTTTAAACAAAAACACAACCATTGCTCCTAAAATAGTAATTAACCAAGTAAATAAGCAAGCAACAAAGGCTAAAAAAATATTATTATAATTTGAAAGATAATTAATCATATTAAAAATACACCTCATAGTATTATATTTTCTATAAGATGCATTAGTTAATTAAAAAGCCTAATTATTTTTTCTTTTTTGTTTCCTTAAAAATTAATGATACTACTGAACCTACTAAAACTATATAAAGAAGTATATTATCAAATTTAGGTGAGTTCATAACATTATCTATTTTATCTGATACTTTATCAAGTTTATCTAAAGTTTCTTTTGTTTTTTCATCAGTATTATCACTATCTATATTATCATATAAAATATTATTTTCAGTAGTTTCTACATCTTTATTTTTACAATAACCTTCTTCATAAGAAGAATTACTCCATACATTTAAAGTATTATTTATAGCATCCTTTTGAACTTTACAAAGACTATCAGTATATTTGTATTTTCCATATATATATGCTACTTGCCCATAACCATTTTTAATAAGTTCTTCCTGAAGTAAAGAGCCATCTACCCATACCCAAGCAAGGGTTCTTCCATATTTATCAGTTTTATTTTTTTCATACTCTAAAATAATTTCACTAGCATTAGATATTTTGTTACAAGTATAATCACTTGCCTCTTTTCCAAAAGGCTGCTCGCTAACTTTAGTACTTACGCTTTCTGGAGTATCAATTGCTAAAAATCTTACTTTAATTTCACTTTCATTAACTAAAAAATAAGCGGTATCTCCATCTACACATTTTGAAAATAATGCTTTATCACTTTCAGCATTAACAACATTAAAAATTAACAAACTTAAAATAAAAACAACTACTTTTTTCATAATTTAATCATAACACAATTTACATCATAAAAAAAGTATGATACTATAAAATTAGTTATTTTAGTGGAGGGTTTTGTGAAAGAGGAGTTATTAAAAATTATAGAAAATGAAAAAGAGTTAAATGTTACCTACCACGGTATTAAAAAACTTTTAAATTCCTCGAAGAAAAAGATTGATGAAGAACTTAAACATATATTATTCGAACTTGAGTGTGAAGGAAAAATATACGAAGATGATGATTTTATGTATCATAAATTTCCCAAAAATTATAGAGTTGCAACCATAGTCCAAGATAATAATGGAAAAAGTTTTGTTAGAATCGGAAATAACTTTCACGAAATCAAAGATAATAAATTAAATTCCGCTTTAAACGGTGATAAAGTTATTGTAAAAAAAGTTAAGAAAAGTAAAACTTATGAAGTCATAAAAATACTTAAAAGAGCCAAAGGTAAAATTCTTTGTGAACTTAAAATGGATGAAAATAATAACCTATATTTAAAAGATACCCACTCTAAAGGTGAATATAAAATTGGTATAAGTAAGAAAATTCTTAGAAAATATAATTTAGGTCAAAAATTTTTAGTTAATTTATATACAACAAGGTATGATGAATATTATGATGCAGAAATTGATACAGTACTTGGAAAAGTATCAAAAATGGAAGAAATAGCAATTTCTTATGGTTTTAACCCGACATATAGTAAAGAAACTTATGAAGAATTAAAAAATATTCCCACTAAAGTATCCGATGAAGAAATTATTGGAAGACTTGACCTTCGTGATAAAAATATAGTTACAATAGATTGTGATACTGCAAAAGATTTAGATGATGCTATTTTAGTAGAAAAATCAGAAAATGTACCTTACACTTTATATGTAAATATTGCTCACGTTAGTCATTATGTAAAATATGGTACAGCAATTTTTGCAGATGCTTTTGAAAGAGGTACAAGTGCTTATATTGCCTACTACGTTTCCGCAATGTTAGGAAAAGAGCTTTCCAATGGAATATGTTCACTTAACGAAGGTGTTGATAGACTAACACGTACTGTTATCATGGAATATGATGAAAAAGGTAATCAAAAAAGTGACTGTATTGTTAAAGCGGTAATTAACTCTAAAAAGAAAATGTCTTATTCAAATGTTAATAAAATTCTCGAAGAAAATATTATTCCAAAAGGCTATGAACCTTTTGTAAATGATTTAAAAAACGCCTATGAACTTGCTCTTAAAATTAATAAAATTAACATTAGTCAAGGAAAATTGGAATTTGATAGTTCAGAGCAAGAAAGAATATATGATGAAAAAGAAAATATTACAGATATTAAAGTTCTAAAAACTGGTGCATCACAATTAATGATTGAAACATTTATGGTACAAGCTAATTGTGCTATAGCAAGACACTTCTATTACAATAATTTACCATTTATTTATCGTAATCATAATATTCCTGATGTTGAAAGATTTGTTAATTCTGTAAAATTTATAACATCACTTGGTTTTAAAATTCAAAAAATAAATGATGTAAATGACCCTCATGTAATTCAAAAAATACTTAATAGTTTAGCAAATAAAAAAGAATTTCCAATACTTTCATCTTATATTTTAAGATCCATGGAAAAAGCTGGTTATGATACAAATAATATAGGACATTTTGGACTCGCAGAGAATTGTTATACACATTTTACATCACCAATACGAAGACTTTGTGACTTATGTGTACATATGTTAATAGATTATTATGAAGAAAAATTTCCTAATGAAGAGGAAATAGAAAAATTAGAATCAATATTGCAAAGTGCCGCCATTCAAGCATCTTTAAAAGAAAAAGATGAAATGAAGGCCGAAGCAGAAGCTGATAAACTTTGTAATATTTGGTATATGCAAAATTTTATTAATCAACAATTTAGTGTTTATGTTACAGATATTAATGAAAGTGTTATTAGAGTTAAAACTGATAATTTAGTCGAAGGTATTATTCCATATAAAGAACTTAATTGGCATTATTATTTTGATCCTAAAACTAAACAAATTAAAAATTTAGAAAATGGTAAAATTATTAAAGTTACCTCAAACTTAAATGTTACTTTAGTGGATGCAAATGAAGATGAAAGAGAAATATTCTTTAACTTCCCTTTTATCTTAAAAAGAGAAAAACAATTAGAAAGGCAAAGAAAAAGAGAATCTATGTATAGATAACTCTTTTTTTATGACCTTTTTCAATTAACTGTGTAGCACTTGAAATAAATGTTGCATCACCTGGACTTGATGAATTAATATTTACTGCTACATTATTATTTATAATTTACATTAAATGTTTCAAAATATGCAAATGAAGCAATTCCTATAATAATTATTAATAATACTGATGCAAATACTGCTAGTGATTTTGTTATTTTACTTTTAACCATAATATCCACCTATCACTTATAAATACTGGGATCATTTTTCTTAAATATAATACATTTGAGAAAAATATTATCGTATTTATGTACCTTACTACTAAATTTATACTATCAATTTATTTTAAAATCTAGTACTATATTCTGTGAAATAATCATTAAATTTTCCTATATAACATTTAAGAAAATATGAATAAGGTAAATACTGGGTTTGAGGTGTTTATATATAATTTTTTATTTAATTAAAAAAACTGGTATTATTCCAGTTATTTATTTTGATTATTATAATAGTTAAATTCTGATAGTTCTATAGCAAGCTGTTCAAGATCATCATCACCCTCTATCTCATTTAAATCAAATATTAAACTTGATAAACTATCATAATTATTATAATTAACATTATATTTTTCTAATGTTTTTATTTCATTATTAGATAAATACATCTTATTTTTTCTTTCTATTTTTAAATCATCTGTATCAAATACAAATTCTTTATTATTACATTCTTTCTTCATTTTCATATAATCCTTTATAAACTTTTGATTTTTTTAATAAATCTTTATGATTTCCTTTCGATTCTAATTTACCATTTTCAATAACTAATATTTCATCAGCATCAATTATAGTAGATAGTCTATGAGCAATTATTATAATAGTATGATCTTTAGTTAAATCATCAATTGTCATTTTTATATATTTTTGACTTTCATTATCAAGTGCTGAAGTGGCTTCATCAAATAAAATTATTTTTGTATTTAATAAAAGTGTTCTTGCTATAGCAAGTCTTTGTTTTTGACCTCCGGAAAGATTTATTCCTCCCTCACCAATAATTGTATTATATTTTTTAGGTAAGCTTTCTATATATTCATCAATATAGGCTCTTTTACATACTTCTTTTACCTCTTTTAAAGTAATATCTGGTTTAACTATTTTAAAATTTTCAAAGATAGACATATTAAATAAAAATGGATTTTGTCTAACACAAGAAATAGTTTTTCTTAAGGATTCTTCGGTAAGGTCTTTAATATCTACGCCATCAATCAAAATTTCTCCATTTGTTACATCAAAATATCTAAGTAATAAATTAAATATAGTTGTTTTACCATTACCGCTTCTTCCAACAATAGCGTTTTTTTGATTTGGTTTAATATCTAAAGACAAGTTATTTAATGTTAAGTTTTCTTTTTTAGTATATTTAAATGATACATTTTTAAAAGCAACATTACCTTTAACGTTTGTTAAAGTAATATCTCCGAACTCTTCATCTTTAAATATTTTATTATTAACTACTTCATCAATTCTAGATAATGATACTTTTACTTTATTATAATTTACTCCAAAAGAGGAAAGTGTTTCGGCAACCTCATCAATACTCCAAATGTATGATTGAATCATCATAAATATACTATACGCTATATGTCCTTTTATAAAAAGGTGTCCACACGTAAGGAAAATAATAAATTGTAAAACATAATAAATACTATTACTAAGTCCATCATACCAAGACTCATATTTATTTATTTTCAAAGATTTATTACAGTAATTATCAATATCATTATTAATTAGAGAAGACATATTATTTTTAATACCTAATGATTTAATTTCTCTAATTCCTGTTAAATTTTCAGTAGCTCTTTTTATAAGTTTATCACTTTCTTTTTTTATTTCTTTTTGAGTACTTTTAATAACTGGAAAATATTTAGCCGATATTATACCCATTATAATTGCAAATACAGTTATTTCTATACCTATAAAAATGGATATTTTAAATGATACTACAACAATTATTAATGCCATAATTATCTTTAGAATCATTTTTACAAGTTGATTAAGTAAATCAAGTACTCTATCCGGATCCGAAGAAAGTCTATTTATTAGTTCACCAACACCTGCTTTTTCAAATGCTATAGCGGGTAAATTTTGATATTTATTATACATGTCTTTACAAACTTTATTAATAAAACTCATTTGTAATTTATTATACAAAATTGTTCTAGGAATTAAAAGAACTCCATAAACTATGATATAACCTAAAAAATAAAAAACTAAATATTTTACAAATAAAGTGTATTTTTTCAAAAGAAGAAATTCTAAAGCTTTGCCTATAAAGATTGGACAGCACAAATTTGGCACATAATTAAATACCATCAAAATAACAAGTAAAACCAAGCTTACTTTTTCACCTCTTAAATAATGAAATATTAATTTAAATGAATTATCTTTCTTTTTACTTCTTTTCATACAATAATTATATAATATAAAATACTATTTTTAAATATAAAAAACTAAGGTTTTTAGCCTTAGTCAATATTAATTAGTTTTTTAGTAGATTCTTTTTCTTCTTTAGGAACAACAATTTTTAATGTACCATCTTTAAATTCTGCAGAGATTTTACTTTCATCAACATCTCCAAGATAAAATGATCTTTCGCATTTTTCATAGAATTTTCTTTCACGATGAATATATTTTTTCTTATTATGTTCTTCTTTATTTGAATGTTTTTCAGCAACTATTTTAAGGTTACCTTTATCACATTCAATTTTAATATCCTCTTTCTTGAATCCTGGAACATCTACTTCGATGAAATATTTTCCATCCTCTTCATAAATGTCACATATCATTTTATTGTTTTCCTTACTTGGAGTTAAATCATCTAAAAAATCATCTAAAAATATTCTACTTGGTAACATACCATATCATCTTCCTTTCATACTTACATTATATTACTATGCCTAGCACTTGTCAATAGAAAGTGCTAATATTTTTAATATTTTTTTCTTATATTGATATTTTGGCTAATATATGCTAATATATACATTAAATTTATGGGGGAAATATGGAAAAATTTATTACATTTGGTACAAAAAATATAAATTCATCAATTTTTAGGGATATTGTTCCCTTTAATACTAAACCATATGGTGGACTTTGGCTTACAAAATATACTGAAATAAATGCCAATGAATGGCTTATGTTTCTCGAAGAACATCCAAGTGTATTTTTTCAAAAATTTAATGGTGAAGCCTCAATTATAGAATTAAATGATAACGCTAATATCTTATATATTAATAATGTAAAAGATTTTAATGAAGCTTATAATAAATACCCAAGTAATAATAAAGATAAAAAAATACTTGATTATGAACAAATTGCAAAAGATTATGATGGTTTCTACATAAGTTCAATGGTAATATACTCTGTTGGCTACGAAGACTATTGTATATCTAGTTTAATACTATTTAATCCATACGTAATAAAAAAATATACCCCAGTTGATGTAACATATTACAAATCTGAATATTTTTTAGAATATGAAATAGCACATGAATATGAAGAAAAATTTATTACAAATGTAAATGAAAAATTTATAGAATTATATAATATAGTTAAGGAAAATTTTTATGTTTACATTAATAAATTAAATTTAACCTTGTTAAATGAAAAAGATTATTTATTTCTTTTAAATATTATTGATAAATTTGTAGAAAACTTTTTAATATTTTATGAAAATGAAATAAATAGTATTTTAAATGATAAAGATTTTGAGTTTATTAGTAAAAACACCTTAATAAAGGGAATATCTCATAAACTATATAGTGAAACGTTTAAACTTTATGAAGGAAAAGAAAGGAAATAAAAAATGAAATATTATTTAGCTATAGATCAAACAAGAAGTACAAACGAAGATAAATCTGATAGGTATAAGACAATCAAATTAGAAAGTATATTAAATTTTAAACTTGATAGTATTGATGGTATAACAAATTTTACAGGAAGATTTGAAAATGAAGCAAACCTATTTGCATATCTTGCTAAATTTAATTTAGTGGATGCAAAAGATGCCTCAAAACATTTTTGTATTTGTTATAAAAGTCCAAAAAGAAATGGAATCGAGGGAAAATGGAATAAATGTGGCAAAAGAGTGCAAGGACAAAGTGATATTCTATTTAAAGATGAAGCAATTTTATTTAACCCACCATCACTAATAAATCACTTACTAAGCATGCAAATTAATAATATGACATTTACTTCATATGATGATTTAAATGAAAATGAAAAAATTAATTTATCTATATTACAAATGATTTCAAAAGAACTTTTAACAAATGATTTTTATAAATATGATGATATTTATGAAAGTGCTTATGGCCTACTTAACTATGTAAAAGATATTAAAAATGGTTATGTAAATAATAAATATTATTTTAAATATGTGTCCCTTTTAGTCGAACATCTATCATTTAGATATGATAAGTTTGATACAGATAAAGTAAAACCACTAAAAAACAAAGATGGAATAACTTATCTTAACAAAAGACATTTATATGAATTTGTAATTTATTTAGTACACCTAGAAAGAGAATTTAATAAATCTTTAGAAAACAAAAAACAAGTAGCAAATACTTATGAAGAAAACACTCAATTATCATTTTTTTAAATTTATTTTAAAAATTTGATTTTTTTTTTGCAAATTTATGTTATTATATATATGATAGAAAGGGATTGAAAATGAATAATGAAAATGAAATACAAAACAATGTAGAAAATTTAGATATAACTCCACCACTTGTACCGAATCAAAATATTGAAGAATATAAGCCAGAACCCAAAAAGAAAAAGAGTATTATTAGTATTATATTTAGTACAATTGGTATTCTTTTAATAATCAGTGTTTTAGGAGTATGTTTTTACTATTTATTTATATTTAATAAAAATGGTGAAGAAATATATAAATCAGTAATAAATAAAGGTTATAGTTATATTGACATTGTTTATAACAAAATCAATAATTATTTAGATTTTAATATTGATAAACCCATAAGTTTTATAGGAAATATGAATATAAATAACAAAGATAATAATTATTTATTTAACATTGAATATGACTTAGATTACGAAAACGAGAAAATGGCATATGCCCAAACACTATATAAAAATAACAATGAACTTAATAATTTGATTTATAATTACGAAGATAAAAGCTCATACCTTTTATTTAAAAAAGTAAATAACTATCCAATTAAGTTAGATAGTAAAGATATTTTTGAACATAAAGATTATATTCCATTAAATGATTATTACTACTTAATTACATCTTTTAAAAATTATTTATTTAATAGTTTTAACACTGACGATTTTGATATAGTTCTTGATATAAGTAACAACAACAATAAATATATATTTAAGAAAAAAATTACTTTCTTACTTCAAAATGTAACTTTTGATAATATCTTATCTAGCATAAATACAAATATTCAAAATGATGAAAAATTTATGGAAATTTTATTTAAAATACTTCAAAAGAAAAACAATTATCCAAATGGTTATAACATGGATAATGTAAAAGAAACCTTAAATAAATTAACAAAAGATTTAATTAAGGATTATGATGGTAATATTGGAATTAATATTTATACTGATTTACTTGGTAAAAATATTAAAGAAATCGAAATATATCATGAGGGTGACAATTTATTTACTTATAAAAATAATACTTTTGAAATTAATTTAAATTATGGTGAAAAAAAATATAATGTATCATACTCAAATAATACTCTTAAAGTTAAAGGCTTTGAAATAAAAGTAAATGAATTTACAAATGCTAAAATAAATATAGATTTAATTAAAAATAATAAATCAATCAATGTTATTATCGAAGAAAATGGTAATATAGATATTACCTATAACAACATATTATTTAATATTGATAAAACAAATAAAAATACATATGAATATAGTTTCACCTCAAAAAATTATAAAATAAACGGTAAATTCGAATTAAAGGAAAACTCTACATTTACCCTATTTAATAAAACAAATTATATTGAAAAGGATAATCTTTCATATAATGATAAAATGGCAATAAATGAAGAAATAAAAAAATTAATAAATGAGTTATTTGAAAATACTGAGACTACCATTCCAAACACGATATTAAACTAATCGTGTTTTTTTTTAACTTTTAATAATGTTACAATTATAATAGAGGTGATTTATTTATGAGTCGTAATGACAATAATATTATTAAAAGAAAGGATGGTACTTATGAAGCAAAATATATAAAAGATATTATTAATAATAAAATAATATATGGATATGTACAAGGAAACACCAGAAGTGAAGTAAGAAAAAAATTAAAATACTCTCAAAAATATGAGCTAAATTTTAATTATTATAAAAAACCAGTAAAAAAAAAGAAAGAATATTTACAAAGCTTTAACTATAAAATAGATGAATGGTTGGAATTTAAAAAAAGTAAAGTAAAAGAGTCAACTTATACAACATATTTATATATTGTGGAAACTAAAGTAAAATCTAATATAGGTTTTATTAAAACAAAAAAACTAAGTAAAGATGTAATTAATAATTATTTGGAATCACTAAAAAATAATAGTGATTTATCAATAAATACTATTCATGATATAGGAATAATATTGAAACAAATATTAAAATTTCATAAAATAGTGGTTGATTTTGAAGTTCCCCAAAAAATGCAAAAGGAAATCGTAGTTTTTAATAAAGATGAAATAAAAACAATCAAAAAAAGAGCTCTAACCTACGATAATCGATGTGATTTTGGCATAATACTTTGCTTATATATGGGGCTAAGAATCGGAGAATTATGTGCATTAAGAAAAGAAAGTTTTGATTTACAAAATTTTACAATAACAGTCAGTCACACAATTCTTAGAATTAAAAATACTAATAAGCTCTATGATTATAAAACAAGAATTGTAGTTTCTAATCCCAAAAGTAAAACATCACTCCGAACAATTCCAATACCAGATATTTTAAAAAAATATGTAAAGTTTTATGTAATAAATATGGATACAGGAAATTTTTTCCTAACAAATTCTCTTGTAGCAATGGAGCCAAGATGTTACACAAATCATTATAAAAGATTTTTAAAATATTGGGGAATTAACAATAAAAAATTTCATACTACGAGACATACTTTTGCTACAAACGCTGATGAAACATGTATGAGTACTAAAGCCCTTTCTGAAGTTCTTGGACATTCAAGTGCAAATATAACTCAAAATTTATATATCCATCCTTCTTTAAATTACAAAAGAGTATGTATGAATAATGTATACAATAAAAAAACTGACTAAATATCAGTTTTTTAATTTAGAAAGTTTTTCCTCTTCCTCAGCAAGTTTTTGTTTTTCATTTGCCACTATATTTTCAGGAGCTCTTTTTACAAAGTTTTCATTTGAAAGAAGATTTTTTCTCTTATTAATAGATTTTTCTAATTCATCAATTTCTTTTTGAATATCTTCCTCAGAAACTTTATTTTTAACTTCAAAATATAATATAGCATATTTTGATTCATATTTAATAGAGTCTCCAATATTATCTACTTTATTTTTAAATTTAATTAAACCATCATATAATTTTTCATCAAATAAATACTCTATTTTAACTGCATCACTATTTATAATATTATTTTCTGCTTTAAAATTACGAAGAGATGTTATATCATTTAATATTTCAGTAGTTTCTAAAATATCATAAACTTCTTTTTTATTATATACTGGATAACTACTTTCCATTATTGATTTACTTTCTTTAAATGGTAAGTTTTGATATATTTCTTCGGTAACAAAAGGTATAAATGGATGAAGCATTTTTATTATACCTGTCAAAATATTAAGAAGTACGCTTTTTGAAGTATCATTTAAATATATTTTAGATATTTCTATATATGATGAACAATAATCATCCCAAATAAATGAATATAGAGTGTTAAATGCATTATGAAATTCGTATTTATCCATATATTTTGTTACTTGTTTAATAATATTATTATATTTTGTTAAAATCCATTTATCATAATTATTATATTCTTTATAATTATTATCATTTAAATTATTAGTATTCATTATTACATACCTTGAGGCATTCCATAGTTTATTAATAAAGTTCCAAGAAGATGCAACTTTTTCTTCATCATATCTAAGGTCCATTCCCGGAGCTGAATTTGTTGTTAAGAATAATCTTAATGAATCACAGCCATATTTATCAATTACCTCGATTGGATTTACACCATTACCAAGGCTTTTACTCATTTTTCTACCTTGTTTATCACGAATTAGTCCATGAATAAGGCAATCTTTAAATGGTCTTTCATTCATAAATTCAAGTGATTGGAAAGTCATTCTGTTAACCCAAAATGGAATAATATCATAACCTGTTACTAAAACATCATTAGGAAAATATCTATCTAAATCATCAGTTTTATTAGGCCAACCTAATGTTGAAAAAGGCCATAGTGCTGAAGAAAACCATGTATCTAGTACATCTTCGTCTTGAACCCAACCTTCTCCAGTCGGAGCATTTTCGCCAACATATATTTCATCACCTTTATACCATGCAGGAATTCTATGTCCCCACCATAGTTGACGAGATATACACCAATCATAAGTTATTTCCATCCAGTGATTCATTGTTTTTTCATATCTTTTTGGAACAAAATTTACTTTTGTATCTTTATTTTTTTGATTTTCAAGTACCCTATCTGCCAAAGGACGCATTTTTACAAACCATTGTGAAGATAAATAAGGTTCAATCATAACTCCAGTTCTTTCTGAATGTCCTACATTATGAGTTATTTCCTCTTTAGAAAGAAGTAAACCATTTTTTTCTAAATCACTAACAAGTTTTTCTCTTGCTTCCTCTCTAGAAAATCCTTGATAAATACCAGCATTTTCATTCATCGTAGCATCAGGATTTATACAAATAATTTCATTTAGATTATGTCTTTTACCAACTTCGTAATCATTTGGGTCATGTGCTGGAGTTATTTTAACGCATCCTGTTCCAAACTCTGGATCTGCATGCTCATCACCAATAATTGGAATTAATCTTCCCACTATCGGAAGTACTACATTTTTACCAATTAAATCTTTATATCTTTCATCACTAGGATTAACCGCAATAGCAGTATCACCAAATAATGTTTCCGGTCTTGTTGTGGCAACATCCAAATATTTATCTGTTCCTTCGATTATATATTTTAAATGATAGAAATATCCTTTTACATCTTTATATATAACTTCTTCATTAGAAAGTGCTGTTTGTGCTTTTGGATCCCAGTTAATTATACGATAACCACGGTAAATAAGTCCTTTGTTATAAAGGTCAACAAAAACTTTTCTTACAGCTTTTGAAAGTCCCTCATCTAAAGTAAATCTTTCACGAGAATAATCTAGTGCTAGTCCAAGTTTAGCCCATTGTTTATGTATATTATTTGCATATTCCTCTTTCCAATCCCAAGCATATTTTAACCAATCCTCTCTTGAAAGAGTTCTTGGATTAATTCCCATTTTAGATAATTTTTCATCAACTTTTGCTTGAGTTGCTATACCAGCATGATCCATACCAGGAACCCATAACGCATCAAAACCGCAAAGTTTTTTATATCTTATTATGATATCCTGAAGTGTTGTATCCCAAGCATGACCTATATGTAAATTACCTGTTACATTTGGTGGGGGAATAACAATAGCAAAAGGTCTTTTACTTTTATCATTACCCGCTAAAAAGGTTTTATTATTAAGCCAAAACTCATACTTTCCTTTCTCAACTAAATTAAAATCATATTTTGTTTCCATTTTTACCTCCAAAAAAAAGATGGTTACCAAAAGGGTGCATATAGCACGGTACCACCTTTATATTTATCTTATTATCCTTAATGCGGACTCACAACCTACCCTATTTACTTAGGTAAGCAACTAGCAAGCTACTTCATTTAATCAGGGTTTAAGAAAAGCTTTCAGCACACTACTTTTCCTCTCTAATAAAATAATTAAACTACTCCTCTTGCATAACGCTTTTACAAAGTTATTATAACATTAGATTTTTCTAATTTCAACTAAAAATTTTACGTAATAAATAGTGCGCAGTGTTAATTCTCATATTTAAATAAAAACTCGCCTATGTTGTAGTGATATAACATAAGCGTTAGCTATTATTTATGGCAGCACTCGCCCTTACAAAAACGATTGCTTCCTTTTTTATTATATGTAAGGAAATTTCCTTACATACTTAATATAGCATTATTTTTAACCTTAATCAATATTACAAAAAAATATGTCAAATTGATGTAAAGTTAATTGACAGTTTATTAACTTCTTGTTATCATTAAACTTGGGAGCAAAAGTAAAGCGGGCGTTGCCACTTTTTCAATTCTATAAAACGATGAGGAGGTGGTCTAAATGACTAAAAAAACTCACGATGCTATACAACAGATAATTATTTTACTTCTATGTGCTTGCATCTTATGTTTAATCTTAAAATAAAAAATACGCCTTAATCTATATTTGCATGTAGATTAAAGCGCTACTCAATTATGTGGCAGCGCTCGCAATGCGAATTTACGAGTAGCTTCCTTTTTTATTATATGTAAGAAAGTTTCCTTACATACTTAATATAGCATTATTTTTAACCTTAGTCAATAATTCATTTTATCTTAAATTATAATTCCTATTATTTTTTAAAACTCTTTTGTTAACTGATAAATTAGTAAATTGTTCATCACTTGTAAGTATTTCAAATATAGCCTCTTCGAAAACTGTTGACACTAATTTATCTAAATTAATATGTTCATTTTCTAAACCAATTTTACAAATTTCTTCGATAAATGAATTACTTACTTCAAGACTAATACCATGTTCTGCAAAAAAGTTAATATAATATGGAATTAATCCATTCTCTGGATGACATAATTTTAATAAAATCATATCTCTATTCATTGGTCTTAATTTAATATTATAGTTTGTTAAACTAGAAAGTTTTTCAGGAACACCTTCAAAATATGATGAATAACCACATTTAGGTTTTCTTGAAAAGTCACCCATAATTATTATTAACATATCTTTCGTAGGATAATTAATTATTCCTCTTTCAGTTATTATTTTATAATCAATTCCCATCATTAAATCTCTTAAAGTATTTTCACTCGAAGAGGAAACATAACTATTTGGATTAAATAATAAACTTTCTGCATTATCTAAAATTAATGTTGAATTTAACTCACTACCTGTATTTGCAAGGCTCATAAATAGTGCATCAAAAGAAAAATTTTCATTACTTAAATCTTCATAATAAACTTGTGCTGGTAAAGTATTCTTTAAAACAGAAACTATATCGTTTTGAATTGAACCTTTTTTACCATCAATAATAATATTACTTTTTTTTATACCATCGGTATCTAAATAATGAGTAGATATACCAACAACTAGCTTTTTAATAACCTCAGGTTGCATAAATACTTTGTTATATAAACCCATACATAACTCTTTACTTGTATCTAAATTAAAGTATTCAGCATTTTTACCATTAACTAAAGATACAAAATGATTAGCAAATTCATTAGGTTCTAATATTTCTGGTGCTTCTCCTTTAAAAATGTATTTTATATCATCTTCATTTTCTACGATTAAATAATTACTTATATCTTTAAAAAATATAATTGGTAAATTTTCTTTATCGGTATTATAAAGTTTTAACAAAACTTCAACATCAAAAACAAATGCAACTGCATTATCTTTTTTCGAAGAAATAATATCATATTGAGTGTTATCTTCATCAACAAACTTTTTTTCTTCTTCTTTAAAATAACCATAAATTGTTTTTTCTGGAGTATAAATATTCTCTCGTTTCTTAAGAACAACTCCAATTTGTAAATTATTTTCCATACCCTATCCTTATCTTATCACAAGAATAGTCAATCTTTTTATTCTTAATATTTTTCTAGTACCTCTACTATACCACGATATGGAAGCGAAGCGCAAGTTTTTCTCGAAGATTGTTTATAAATATCTTCATAAACTAGTCCTTCATTTAATAAATCTTTGTTATATTCTTTTTCATTTACCATATTTAAAAAGTTATTAATATATTCTTTTGCTTCATTTACTGTCTTACCTATTAAGTTTTTTATCATTATTGATGTTGAGGAAATACTTATAGCACAAGCCTCTCCAGTAAAACAAATATCTTTAATTATATTATCCTTTATTAAAATATATAGATCTATATTATCAATACATGACTGATTAGAGGTATTTACTTTTTCATATCCTTCACCAATAACCTTATCTTTATTAAGTGGGTTTTGGTAATGTTCCATAATTATTTCTCTTTTAAGTTCTGCATCCATTAAAACATCTCCTTTAAGATTTTATCTTTATTAGAAATAAGTTCAATAAATTCATCTATTTCTTTTTCTGTATTATAAAAATATAAACTAACTCTAATTGTATTATTAACTTTTGTAGCATTTTTAAGTATTTTAGCACAGTGATTGCCCGCTCTTACACATATATTATATTTATTTAAATAAAATGCTACATCTTGAGCAAAGATATCATCAACATTAAAGGAAATAATTGCACTATCACATTCAACATTAACAATATCAATAAAAGGTATTTTTATCATTTTATCTATTAAATAATCTTTTAATTTCATTTCTCTTTCATGAATTTTATCCATACCAATATTATTTAAATATTTTATAGCTTCTCCAAAACCAATTACTCCAGCAATATTTGGTGTTCCAGCCTCTAAACGATAAGGTAAATCTTTTAAATATATTTCTTTTGGATTATCAAATGATTCATTCATACCACCGCCTAAATTAATAGGATTTAAATTCTCTAAAAGTTCTTTTTTACCGTAAAGTACTCCCACTCCAGTTGGTCCTAACATTTTATGGGCAGAAAAATCTAAAAAATCACAATCAAGATAGGAAACATCTACTTTCATGTGGGGAACGCTTTGAGCACCATCAACCACTACAAAAATACCTAATTCATGAGCAAAAGCACATATTTCTTTAATTGGTCTTACATCGCCAATTACATTAGTAACCATTGCAAGTGAAATAATCTTAGTTCTTGGTGTAACAGCTTTTTTTACATTATCTAAAGTAACATGGAAACTATCATCTAAATCAATTAATTTTACTACTGCACCCTTTTCATTTTCAAGTCTAAACCAAGGTAGTACATTTGAGGCATGTTCTGAAGTAGTAATTAATATTTCATCACCTTCCTCGATTAAGGGAGCAAAAAACCCTGAAGCAATCATATTTAAACTTTCTGTTGTTCCTGATGTAAAAATAATTTCTTCATTATATTTAGCATTTATAAAATTCTTTACTAAATCACGAGATTTTTCATATTCCATATCAACTTTAAATGATATATCATAATCACCTCGATGGGCATTAGCACTATAATTTTCATAATAATCCGTTATTTTATCAATTACGCATTTTGGTTTCAAAGTAGTTGCACCATTATCAAAATATATAATATCATTTTTTAAAATTGGAAAATCTTCTCTATTCATAGTTAACCTCCTTTTTAAAATTATCATCAAATATACTTAACATAAAACTCTTTTTTAATAGTTTTTTAGCATCATTTTCTTTAATACCAAGGGAATTTAAATAAAGTAAACTTTCTTCATCATAAGTTCCAATAGTTACAAAATGTGATGCCTCAACTTCATTAGTATCAATTTCAAGAATTGGTTCAATTAAGATATTTCCACCCTCTTTTAACCCTTTTAAATTTTCTGTTATAACATTTCCAAAAGTATTTTTATTTGCTTTTACACTTACCTTTGACTTACTATAACCATTTTCTGATATAACATGATAATTTATATCACACTTATTATTATTTCCCTTTATTAAAACATTTATTAAAACATTACTATCTTCTTTATTAATACTTAAATAGTTAATTTTTAAAATCGAGTTATTATGCTGAATAATATTTATATCCATTTTAATATCATTTTCATTAAATATATTAATTATTAAATTATTTTTTACCTCTAAAACAAGGCTTTTACTTTCATTAATAATATTTATAACATTATCCATTAATATATTATTCATCTTTTCCTTCTTCACTTATAGTAAAAGCCTCATTAAAACCAATATTTTCAATATTTTCCGCTAAATGATAATCACCAGTTTTAACAATTTTACCATTATCTAAAATATGTACATAGTTAGGCTTAATATATTTAATAATATTTGTATGGTGAGTTATAATTAATATTGTAGGCTTAAATGTTTTATAATATTCATTAATAAAATTAGAAACAACTTTTAAAGCATCAACATCAAGTCCTGAATCTATTTCATCTAAAATAATAAATTTAGGTTTTAAAATACCCATATGAAGAAGTTCAATTTTTTTTCTTTCTCCACCTGATGCTCCAACATTTATATCTTTATGAATAAAACTTCTATCTAAAGCAAGTTTATCACAAATTTCTTCCATCTCTTTATTAAATTTAAAGATATCTAAAGTTCCTTCGTTTCTTTCTTTTAAAGCAGTTCTAAGGGCTTCTGCATTACTTACTCCTTCGATTGACACAGGATTTTGACTAATTAGCATGACTCCTTCTTTAGCAATTTCATAGGTACTCATCTTAAGTAAATCTTTATTATTAAAAACAATATTACCTTTTTTAGTATAACCAGGATAATTCATAATTACCTTACATAAAGTGGATTTTCCTATTCCATTTTTACCCATAATAACATGAATTTGTCCATCAGGCAGTTCAACATTTAAATCATTTAATATATTTTTATCATTAACTGAAACATTTAAATTATTTATCTTAAACATAACTTCTCTCACCTACACATATTTTATACCATTTTCGCCATAATTAAAAGAAAAAATTACTAATAAAAGTTTATTTACAAAATAAAACTAGGTAATTCCTAGTCACTTTTTTAATTCCCACTATAGCTTGGGTACTCCAACTTTTTTAATTCCCACTATGGCTCGGGTACTCCAACTTTAATAAACATTGCTGTTTAAATGTATTTACGAATATAAATTCCTAAATACATTAAATATTTTAGCATACTTTTTACATTTTGTCATCAAAAATAACTTTATCTTTTTAGTAAAATATAATATAATTTAATTAGTGATGAGATATGAATAGAGTTTTTGATCCAATTGATATTGTTTTTATTGTTTTAATTTCACTTTATCTTATTGTTTTAATAACAATAGGTTTAATTTTGTGGTATCAAAAAGAACAACGAGATAAATTAAAACTTGAAAAAATGGTTACTGATAGAGAAAAAGAAATTGCTAAAGAAAAATTTGAAACTAAAGAGGTTTCTAAGGCAAAAGAAGAAACTAAAGAGGCTTCTGTTAAGAAAGATACAGTTAAAAAAGAAAACAAAGTTATTAAAGAAACTAAAGATAAAGCTAAAGAAGTTAAGAATAAAGATAATAGTAAAAATGCAAAAGATAAAAACAATACTAATGTTAAATCAAAGGAAAATACTCCTAAAAAGAAGAGTAATACAACAAATAAACCAAAGAAAACTAATCCAAATATAAATAATCGTTATAAAGGAAAAGGACCTACTAAAAAGAAAACTGTTAAAAGAAAGAAAAAGAAAAAAACAAATGGTAAGAATAAAAAGAAATAAGGGATAAAAATGGATAATAAATTTGAAATAATAAGTGAAAATAATGAAAAACAAACATATGAAATATTAAAAACATTTAATATTGATAATGATAATTATATTGTATACACAGATAATTCATTAACAAATGAAGGTAATTTAGATGTTATAATAAATAAATATGAAATAAATGATGGAAACATAGTATTATTAGAAATACCCGAAGACAAAAGAAAATATGTTGATAATATGTGGAGTTTATTATGTCAAGATGTATAGTAATTACTTTAGATGATAATGGTAACCTTAATAGTGCTTTTTTAGAAACTAGTAATAAGTCTATATCACTCGAAGGTTATTTAATAAGAGTTAATAGAATTTTAAATTCCTTTGAAAATGTTAAATTTCAAAAAACTGGTTTTAATGAGTTTACTATAACAGATAGAAAAGTTATTAATACTTTAATTAGTAAAGTACCTAATCTTAATAAATCTAAACAAAATTGTTTAAAAAAAGTTATAATAAGTGCTTCACTTCTTTCTATGCTTACTGGTGTTGCTTTGAAAAAAAGTAAAGTTAGTGCAGTATCTAGTGAAAAAACTAAAGAAGATTCAAATAATATTACATTTGAAATAGATACTGAAAAATACAAACCTGATTTTTTAGTTAATTATGAAGAAAAAAATAATGTTAGTTTAACAAATTTAAAAAATGAAAAGCTATCACAAGATATTCCCACAAATGAAGCTACTTATGAAAGTAATGAACTTACCGAAGATATTCCTATAGCTATAAAGGAAACTAATGAAGATTTAACACTTACACAAGATGCTCCAGCCATAAACACTGATAATGTAATAATTGACGAAGAATATTTATATGAGGATGATAAGCCTGTTTATAGTTTTGATTACGAAGATAGATCAAATAGTGAAAAAAGTAATTATGCTAAAGAAAACTATACAGATTTAGTAAATAAATATGCTACTACATATGGGCTTGATAGTAAACTTGTAATGGCTATTCTTACTCAAGAAAATGCTTATAATGAAATCAATAATTCAAATATTGGTGCAAATGGAGTTATGCAAATTGAATCAATATGGAATGGTTATGAAATTAGCGCATATAATTATGAAACTGGTAATGTAAATAAAGAAAGAATTGATAGTTCCAGTTTAGTAAATCCAGAATATGCAATTAAAATTGGATGTATGATACTAAATAATCAATATATGACTTTATATAATAAATATTATTTAAATGGAACTATTACAAAAGATGAAGTTATAATAGCCACAGTAATATCTTACAATAAAGGTATTACGGCAATATGTAATTTAATAAATAATTATGGTAAAGATTTTACTAGTCATATTTCTGAAACCCTTGGCGGAGATAATGACTATTTAAAACATGTATTTAGTTACCTTGAGGATATGAGTATAATTAAAATTCAAAATCAAAATGATACTCCCTCAGAGGTTGTAATTGATAATTTAACTTTATAAATCACACAAATTGTGTGGTTTTTTCATATAAAAAAGAAGTCTAATCATTTAAGACTTCTCCATTAATATAAAAGTGTACTGAAGATACTCCTCTTAAAAGTGTTCCCGCAGGTGGATTTTGACTGCCAATTAAATCAGTGTCAACACTAGCATTATACTTATCACTTTGACTATCTACATAAGAAAATGAGCAATTTAAATCATTTTTATCACAATAATTTTGAACTTCATCTCTTGTTTTTCCAATTAAACTTGCAAGAGTTGAATTTGTAACTCCTGTAGTAATACCTTTACCCGCTATATAAGGTTCATAAGTTTCATTAATTGAATAACTAAAGGTTTTAATAACTTCACTATTTTCTTTACCTAAATTAATATTCATTATTTTAACTATATCTTTTAAACTATCTTCATAATAACCAAGAGCACTTGATACTCTTCCCGAAGATAATGTAACATTCAAGTTATATACCTCAAGATATGTTTTTTGAATATTGATAAAGTCTTCATCAGAAAGCATATTACCAACCATTTTCTTTAATATTTGATAAGCTGATAATATTGAATCACTACTCATATTCGTAGATATATTTTTACTAACAGCATTTAATACTTTTTCAAATTGATTATAACTTCTTATAGTTAACATTTTTTTAGCAATAGCCATAATTACATCTTGTTGATGTTTATTTCTTGCTAAATCACTTATTGCATATAAATGACGACATCTTGAATAAGCAAGTGCTTGTTCACCATTTAAAGTTTGTACTCCAGGCTCTATGTATACAGTGTGACTTCCCCATAATCTATCAGAGTTTTGTTCACATACTTTACCATTACAGTTAACACCTTGATTAAAATTAAAATCAGGTTTTTCAACGTCAACAGTAACTCCCTTTAAAGCTTGGACTAAATCAACAACACCCTTAAAATTAATTTTCACATAATAATCAATATTTATACCTGTTAAATTTTCAATAGTATCAGTTACACATTTTGTACCATATGCCGCTGAGGAGTTAATCTTATTATATGCTTTTCCTTTACAAGCAATTGGAACATAGGTGTCTCTTGGAATTGAAAATAGCGTTGCACTTAAAGTTTTTGGATTAAATGTTGCTAAAATAATTGTATCCCCATTAAAGGCAGCATCATCATTAAGTTCATCCGTTTCAGAATCCACTCCCAAAATAAGGGCAGTAAATGGTTCATTTAAACTTTTATTCGAAGAATAATCATTATTTTTAATTTTCTTTTTTTCACTTATCTCAAATACTTTTTTTGTATCTGTTGCAATATTTGTAAAATCAGCTTCATTACTATATCTTGATATATAACTTCCACTTATAAATATTCCTCCAACTTCTTTATCATATAATGCATAAAGTAAATCAAGTTCTGATTTAAATTCTTTTATTTCATTTTTAATTTTTTCCCTCTTAATTAATTTTTTTGCTAAAACATTTCCTTCATAATCATCTTCATCACTAACCATACCAAGTACCATATTTTTATCATACTTTTCATTAGATAAAGTAACTAAATATGTTGTATATTTTGAGTTATTGGAATTTGTTAATGAAGATATTTTTCCAAGTAGTAAATCAATTATACTCGAAGAAAAAATAAATATAATGATTAATATAACACTTATTACCGAAGTAATTATAAAATGTTTATATTTTCTTACGCATAATTTAAAGAAATTTATAAATGCATACATAATTATATATAAGGCAAATAGTATAAGAAGGATATATCTTAATAATGTTTCAATACCTGTTAATGATACAATGCTTTTTACAAAGAAAGCATAACTAATTATATAGATAGTTATTACTAAAAAATATACAATTCTTGCTAAGGGCTTACTTCTTTTGAATTTTCTTTTTAAATGTTTCATTTTTCGCCCCCTTCATAGGAAACAACATATAATTTATCTTCGATTTTAATTATTGTTACTTTTCCCTTTTTATCATAACCTAAATCTTTTTTATAATCCCAAGATAAAGTTATTTCATATGATTCATATTTATTATCATTGTAAGTAAATTCACCATTTTCAAAACTATCAATATTAATACTTTCTACAATAGGATATTCATTATTTTTTCTTGTACTTTTATCATTTAATCCTTTATATAAAGTATTCTGACATCTAGTTTTAAAATTTTCTTTATCATAAACATATTCAAGACTACCTACATCATACATACTTTTTTTATTATCAATTGTATATAAATCGATTATAAATAGTTTTGCTAAAGTTTTTGCATAATCTTCATAATTAATATTATCATTTGCAAGAATATCCTTAAGTTCTTTAAAATTTTCTTTCATTAAATTTGTATTATCTTTATCTAGTGTATAATCAAACTTAGCGGTTTTATCTTTACTTCTTACAAGTAATCCTCCGGTACTTTTAGAAAAAAGTAAAAAATAAAGGCCAATACTAATTAAAATAGTAAGTATAATTATCATTAATGTCGATTTTTTTATTTGATTTTTTCTCCTAGTCATTACTACTCTCCTTTTTATTTAATAAGTCATACACTATTATTGAATTAGATACTTCAAGCATCTTTTCAACACTTTCTTTAGTTTTATCAACATAATTATCATCAATTACTGTACTATCATTTATTACATAATACTCTCCGGTTGAATTATTATAATACATAACACTACTTAAGAAATTACCATTGGGAAATGCTACTACATTATTATTTTTTATATTAAATATATCATGTCCCAATGCATATTCATTTTTATAGCCTAGCATATTTAATATTGTTGGAGCAACATCGATCATACCCATATAGTATTTAACTTCTCCTTTTAAGGTATTTTTTAATTTACTATTTTTTGTCCACATTATTAAAGGTGTTTTTTTATTAAGTTCATGTTTAAATGAATCATATTGAGTATAATTCTCATTTCCTTCTTCATAAACTGAACCATCCTCTTTATTATAATTATAAAGATAATTTTTTTCTTTTCTTGTAAGTTTAGCATCATGATCACCATAGAATACAAATATTGTATTATCAAATGCTGATGACTCTTTAACATATGTTAGAAAATCTCCTAAAGCGGAATCTGCATAATGAACCGATGTTAAATAATTTCCTACAGCTGTACCAGATAAATAATTTGTTGTAACAGTTTCGCCATTTGAATTTACAAAAGTATCTGATAAATCAAACTCTCCATATTTATCTTGGAATATAAATGGTGAATGATTTGATAATGTTATAATTGTACCCATATAATTTTGATGTTCATTTTCAATACCCTCTATAATTGGGATTGCCTGTTTAAAGAATAATTTGTCATTTATGCCTAAATTAATAACATCATCTTGGGTATATTGAAAACTTTCTTCAAAATACATACCTTGGTATCCAAGTGATGGATGCGCTTTATTTCTGTTCCACATGGATGATAAATTACCATGCATACTAAATGTATAATAATTATTATTTGAAAGTATCTTCGCAATTGTATTATAGTTTCGATCATAATAACTTACAAATACTGTTCCTGATGCTGCAGGCATTAAACTTGATAAAAGTGTAAACTCTGTATCTGATGATGTACCCGTAGATACTTCAGGATAAAAATTAGAAAAAAACATTCCCTCTTTTGCTAGCTTATTTAAGTTAGGTGTAACTTCTTTACCATTAAATGTTAAATCCATTGCAAAATCTTCCATAGATTCCATATGAACAAAAATTAGATTGTAACCATTTGCAATACCAGTATATTTATTATCTTCTTTATATTTTTGATTTTCTTCAGATGCAAAATATTCATTAAAGGCTCTTAATGCATCTTCATAACCAAATAAACTACTTATTTTAGGTCTTAACGTCTGAATTAAATCATTACCTTGATATAAAATAGCACCAAATCTTTCAACTATGTAAAGTCTATTCCATTGTTTATTAAGTCTTGAAAAATCACTTTTCTTTGCAAAAGCAAAACTAATACTTAAACAAAATATTCCCACGATTAATGTTGATAAGGCCATCTTTTTACCCTTTTCAACACAGTTTAAAAAATTATAATAACTAGAATCAGATAATTTTTTATGAATTAAATGTAATAATAAAGGAAGTAATATAAACACTAAATAGTTCCATCTAAATTTTTCCCATATTGAGCCTGTTACTGTCTCTGTTTGGGAAAGAGTTGCAAGTTCACCAAATGATGCAAATGAAGTATAAAATACATAATAAATGGAATTAACTAGACCTATAAGAGCAAAAATACATACCCAAATAAAGAAATATTTATATTGCTTTTGTGGTTTAATAAAATAACCAATTGCTCCGACTACTAAAATAATGCCCAAATCAGTTAAAAAAGGAAATGGGCTTTTAAAAATTCCCACAGTATTTTTTCTCACTAAAACCATGCTAATAACAGAAATTAACACATAAGACATAAATAATCTATTTGAGATTATATATTCAATAAGCGATTTTTTTATTTTTTTATACATATTATTACTTACTTTCTTTTTCATAAAACCCTTCTTATCAACATATATTATATCAGTATTTTTTTTTTTTTACAATTACCCTTGCAATTAATATACATTTTATGGTAAAATAAATTCGTCAAACAGAAAAAGTATATAACGCAGGTGTAGTACAGCGGTTAGTATGCGGCCTTGCCAAGGCTGAGACGGCAGTTCGATTCTGCTCACTTGCTCCAATTGAATACAACTTACGAACCTATTATGGTGTTGTAAGTTTTTTAATGT
>CABUPU010000009.1 GCA_902493595.1 uncultured Mycoplasma sp. | reverse complement strand
TTCCTCTTATTGAACTAACTGATAATACTCCTATTGATACTATAATTCCTAATAAGACTATTACACTTAATAGTTCTACAATCGTAAACCCTTTTTTATTTTTCATAACCTCACCTACTATATATTAAGTATATCAAATCTTTTTATCTTTTTGCAACTAAAAAAGGAAGATTTACTTCCTACAATTTGAATTTGTTAATTTATCATATTTTAATTTTAATTGAGCAAGCTTTTGATCAATTTTTAATATTTCTATTTGATTAAACTTAATTTCATCAAATAATTCATTTGCTCGATAAAAATCAACAACTTCATTATTTAAAATATATTCAATATTTTTATTATCAGCCTCAAGTTCCTCTTTTTGAAAAATCAAATCATTAATCTCATCCTCTAAATGATAAATTTCATCACTATCATCAACTTGATAAGCTGTTTCAAACTCATCATCCGAAAGAAGCATTATATCATCAGGTTCATTCATATCACTTATTTTATTAAATCTTTCTTTCATTATCTACTTAAACCGCTTTCCATACACTTTTCATGATAAAATAAATTTTGATTTAAAAACTTTTCATATCTTATTAAATCATTTAAAAATTTTTCATAAGCTTCTTTTTTCATATATTTTTTATATTCGTACATAAGAGTTTGTCTTAATTTTTGAACCTCTCCTAAAACAATTAAAAAATCAGAATCAGTTGAATCATCATTTAGGGAAGCAAAATAGCCAAATACTCTTTTGTAATCTTTAATAAATTTGTTAGTAATAATTTTATTTAATGCCCCTTCATCATACACAGTAAACGAAGGTACAATATCATTTTTAGGATTAAATTTATATCCATCAGTTTTTGTTAATTTTATTATATTTTTAGAATTTTTGTTAATTTTTAATATATACTCACTCATTTTCATTCTCCATTAAATCTGGTCTTTTATTTTTGGTCTTATTTTTAGCCATTTCTTTTCGCCACTCATCAATTTTTTTATGATCTCCACTTATTAAAATATCCGGAACTTTCATACCTTCATATTCATATGGTTTTGTATACATTGGATAATCTAGCATACTATTTGTAAAACTTTCACTATCAAGACTTTCTTTATTTATTACTCCAGGAATAAGTCTAATAATTGCATCCATTATACACATTGAGGGATATTCACCTCCAGTTAAAACAAAGTCTCCTATAGAAAGTTCCAAATCACAAAGTGACCTAATTCTCTCATCAAATCCTTCATAATGCCCACATATAAATATAAGATGCTTTTTTAATGCTAAATCACAAGCTATATTTTGTTTAAATGTTTTTCCATCTGGCGTAAGCAAAATTATAAAACTATCAGGTGTTTTAATACTCTTTATGCATTCAAATATCGGTTCACATCGAAGAAGCATCCCAGCACCTCCACCATAAATTGTATCATCTACTTGGCCGTTTTTTAAAGGTGTGTATTTTCTAAAATTAATAATATTAATATCAATAATTTCTGAATTAATTGCTCTTTTAATTATTGATTCAGTTTTAAAACCATTAAACATTTCTGGAAACAAAGTAAGAACATCAATTTTCATATAAATCACCCATGTTTTTTACATAAATTACATTATTATCAAAATCTATTTTTTCAATATAATTATCCATTAATGGAATTATTATATCACAAACCTTAATATAATTATATTTTTTATTAAGAAGGATTTCCTTTACTTTGCCAATAGTTTTATTATTATCTACTACTGTCATATTAATTAACTCTATCAAAAGATAGTCAATACTTAATTCATTTTTATTTACATAAACCTCTTTTTTTAAAATATCATCAGTTTGTGAAATATCATCTATACCCAAAAATTTAATTATTTCACACTTGGGATTTTGTTTAACTGATTCAATAATATATTTTTTATTATCAATATATAAATTATTACCTACTTTAAATATTTCATTTTTATGATTTGTTTCGCTTAATACTTTAACTTCACCCTTTATACCAAATGGCCCAGTTATATTTCCTATGTATAATAGTTTCATTTGCTTACCTCCTAAAAAAACTTGTTTGGATCTTTGAATACAACTAAATTAATATTTTTATCTTTTGTAATAATATTTAATTCATAAGACTTAATAACCTTTATTTTATTTTTATAAGAATAATCACCAGTAACTCTTCCTATATTTTCACTTTTTGCATAATCTACTTCATAGTCAGTTGGAACCTCTTTTACATAATTATAGGGTTTAACTGTAACTTTAATTTCTGAAACATCAGTTATTGTGTCATAAAATATTCCATCTTTATTTTCAATTGCTATATCTAAAGTATCATTCTCTTTAGTAATATACATATTTCCACTTTTATAATTAAGTCCTGATATATATATGCCTTTTAAATAAGGAACTTTTGGTAACTTTAATTTATTAAATTTAATAATATCTTTATCTTTGTAAAGTAAAAATATAATTAAACAAATAAATAATATTGGCATAATAATATAATAAATTTCTACAATAATTTTCATAAATCACCTACTAAAAATATCATACATAATGATACTACTTGCTACTGCTGCATTTAAACTTTCACATTTTTCATTCATATTAATATATATAAAGTCATCGCAAAGTTCCTTAACTTCAATACTGACTCCCTTTCCTTCACTTCCTATTACAAAAGCAACCTTTTCCTCTTTAACTGATTTAATATTTTTGCCATTAATAACATCGGTACCATATATTTTATAACCAAGTGATTTAAGATAAGGAATAAATGTTAATAAATTATCTCTTATAATATTGGTATTAAATATCATTCCCTCTGATGAACGAATTACTTTATCATTATAAACATCTACCGTATCTTCGGAGGTTATTATTGTATGAAAATCAAAGGCAACTGAACTTCTTATAATTGTTCCTAAATTACCTGGATCTTGAATATGATCTAAAATTAATACATTGCCCTTAATATCATCTGGCAAAATAAATTTACATACTGCCATTATTTTATTCGGTGTAACTAAACTACTTATTCTTTTCATTATATCTTCAGTTACATTATAAGTTTCAACATTATAAACCTTATCTTCAGTAGTTATGATTTCTTTAACAATACCTTTTTTTAAAGCCTCATTTACAAGATTTTCACTTTCCACAATAAATAGATGTTCTACATCACGATACTTTTTCATTTTAAGTTTAGCCCAATAGGCAACTTTTGAATTATTAATACTAGTTATTTTCATTTTCTTAACTCCTTTCTTGCTTCCTTATAATTAGGACATGCAAGAGATACTATATTCCAAAAATTCTTTGAATGGTTTCCCTCATAAAAATGTGCCATTTCATGAATAATTACATAATCAAGTAACTTAACATCTTTTTTTATTAATTCTTTATTCAAGGTAATTATATTATCTTTACGATTACATACACCCCACCTTGTTTTCATTTGTCTAAACTTTAAAGTAAATTCCGGTAAATTATTAAAACAATTTTTACAGATTGATACTTCCTCATTAAAAACTCTGTTAATTTCTTCTTCAGTAAACTTATTTAAATCATCTTCATTTTTTGCATAGACAAAATCACCATTTATATAAACACTATCAATACTTTCATTAAACTCTACATTATAAGTTTTACCTAGTAAATGATAACTTTCATTATACTTTTTCCTTTCAATTGCCTTTTTGTACATTTTAATTATTGCATCTTCATTTTTAAATATTAATGATTTTATTTCCTCTTTAGAAACTTTTTTATGGCAAGTCACGACTAAAACACCATTTTCATTAAATCGAAAATAGATATTTTTATTATTTTTATAAATAATTTCTACATAAATGTTATAATCCTTAATATTTAGTTCCATAATTATATTTTAGCAAAATATATATTTAAAAACAAGAAAAGGTTTATATTTTTCTTGTTTTAAACAAGTTATCCAGTCGTTAATTATAAGTATAAAGAAAAGTTAGATAACTTTCATTACTTTTTTTATCAATGCCACAGATGGTAATATCATAAGTGCCTCCATTTTACATATCACATGAACTCAAATCAATTATCAATGGTAAACTAGTTTTCAAAAAAAGTATTATGATAACACTCCACTCTATATTTAGAAATATTAAGAATTTCGTTATAGTGACCATATTGAGCTATATTTATAGTCATAATATTAGAATCATCTACATCATAATTTATAGTAGCATTACTAATGTCATGTTTAATAAATTCCTCAAAATAAAGATAACAACTATCAGTACCAATAAATGAAAAACTTACTTTGCTCAAAGCATTATCGTAGTTTCCAATAATACCATTGTTTTTACAATAACTTTTATCATAATCTAAATAATAATTTTCTCCTATTGGAATACCCTTAGAGGATGACTTAACATACTCAGTACTACCATCTTCTTTAATCATGATTGCTAAACTATTTTGTTTATGTCTTTTTATTTTATTAGTACCGTTATCTTTTAAAGTAATATTTAATACTCTAAACAATTAATACGAACAACACTAGTTTTATTTTATTTTTCATAACTACCTTTTTTCCGCATAAATACGAGGATGATTTTTCTTATATCTGTATAATTTAAGAAAATATGAACAAAATAGATACTAGAAAAATTAAAGATTTAAAAAAATTAATCAATTGCGATTAATTTTCTTTTTTTAAACAAATAGCTAAATAAACAGGAATAGTTACTATAATTGGGTTCATATATCTTAAATAAGCATTAACTGGTGAAAGAAAACAAAATGCTAATGTAAGAAGTATTGGTAAAGAATAAATTAAATTAGTATATCTTTTTTTATAAATTGTGTAACCAATTAATATTAAGAGTACCCAAGTATATACCCCAGTATTATAAATTAAGCCAGTCACTTTAGTAACTTTTAATTTATTAGTAAGATTAGTAATAAAATTTCTTTCAGCTTTAAATGCCTTAAGATAATGTAAATTAAAATATCCAGTATTTACTCTTTTATTATAAACAACTATAAACCATGCTACTCCATCTTTATAATCTTTTTTTAATGGATAGAAATATCCATAATAATTTTCTAAAAAACTATCTACATATACTTTAGGATGCCTTTTAAAACATTTAAGCCAAAATTTAAAATATTTAAGTAATTCTTTTTTGTCATTAACTTTCCATGGGAATTTAACTGGATCAGAAAGTTCTGGTTGGTATTTCTTTTTAATTTCTTTTATACTCATACGATATAGGTTTTCTACATAATTTTTTTCTTTTTTTGAAAGTTCTTTATCATAATATTTAACATATCTTGCTGTTTGCTGAATAGGAACTGATAATGTTTCTCTTATATTTGAAGGCTGTACTTTAAAGTGCTTTAAAGCTATACTATAGCCAAATTGAAATAATAAAAATATCAATATAAAAGATATAGTTTTATTTCTAATACTTTTCTTAAACAAAAATGGAATTAAAGAGGCAATAATTATATATATACCGTTATTCCTAAATAGTATTACAAGCATACTAAATAGTAAAAATAAAAACAAATTTTTCTTAGAACTATCATTATAAAATTTATAATAATAAATTAAAAACCAAATAAAGAATAAATAATAATAAGTATCCTTAACAATAGTGTAACCATTTACATACCAAACTGGATTAAATAAGAAAAATATAAAAGTAATTACCCTAATAATTTTTGGAGTTTTAATATCTTTCATAAATTTAAAAATATATGCAAAAGTAAAACATGAAAATATTGATTGATGAAAAGTATATAAAAATATACCAAAATTATCATTATAAATAAGTCTTCCTAATTTCATAGATAGTCCCATAATTAATGTTGGAAATACTGGATGATGATTAGAAAATGCATCAATTTTATAAAAATAATTTAACTCTTGCAAACCATCCCAATGGACAGGCCCAGGATAATAAAAAATTATAAATGGAATACTGAAAATTAAAAATATAATAAATATTATAAAAAGTGGGTTTTTCTCAAATATAAAATTATATAATTTGTTACCCTCTTTTTTATTATGACTAACTTTATCCAATAATTTAAATATCAAAATTAAAAGCACATAAATTAAAACAAATAATATTACAAAAGTAAAAAGAGTTTTTATAATATTTCTTTTATAAAACAAATTATCTATAACATGAAATTTTTTAATTGAATAGCCAAATAAAAAACATATTGTTAAAATAAAACTTAATACAATCCCAACTTTTGATAACTTCTTCATACATAGTATTTTACCATGATAATTATTATTATTCAATTTATAATGTAATTATTTACACTATTTTACACATTTAATTAGTTATTTTAAATTCTCTTGTGAATATTCTTTCATCGAAAGTAGTACACAATTATGCATTTATTTGTTTCATTTGCAAAAAGACATACAATGTTTTTGATTATCGATTAGGAAGTCATAATTTTTTCCTGTCTTTAAAATGAACTTAATTACATTAGGATTTTTATTTCCATTCTCATCTATTTCACCAACTATAATTTTATTAATTAAATTCTTAAAACAATCTTCATTAAATTCTTCAAGTCTTGGTGTAGTATTTATTACTTCTGCTATTTTATTTAATCTTTTGATTTGTTTATCTTTGTTAATAATTTCACTTTTATAAGTATTTAGTTTTTCATTCACATCATCAATCTTACTTAATAATTCTTTTTCTTTCTTAACATAAGTATCATTATCTATTATCTTATCTAATTTCATATCTACTAGACTTGATAATCTATCGTTAAGTTTTATTTTTTTATTTTCAAGTCTTTTAATATCTTTTTCACCTTTATTAACTTTTGTTTTATGTGTAATTGGATTTTCTACATAATACTTTTGTAATCTTAAATCACCAACATATTTATCATTGTTAATTACATTTCTAACAGATGTGTGGTTCCATGTTTTTACCTATTTTCATAGCTATTTTAGAACATTAATTAATAAAAGATGAAATGTCGATTTGATTACCATTAATTAAAAATATATAATTTTTGTTTAAATACCTAGCTACTTTATAAGGAATAGTAATTGCTTTAGGCCAATCATATAAAATTTTTAAATCAAATTGATTAACAGTTGTATACTTTACAATTAGTTCTTTGTCTAAAATTTCAATTTCAACCTTTATAATTTTTTGTATTTCTTTATTCATTTTATCTTGTATACTAGAATTTATTGTTCTATGATATGTTACGTCTAACTTATCTGCTAAGACTAAAGCTAATCCTATTAATGATTTAATATCATTACCTTTAGAGTGATCTATAATTGCCTGCTTAATCATTTCTTTTTCATTTATTGTAATATCATTTTCATTAATATAATTCATAAATATTTTAGCACTTTCTAATGCGTGTTCTACTTTATCTCCTTTTACCAATCCTATATCATGTAAAAGTGCAGCAGTCATTCCTAAATCAATAGTCCTTTCATCAGCACCTAATTGTGATAAAATTATATTTACATATTCTGCAACTCTCTTGTAATGACCTAGTCCATGTTCCCAATCCCATTTGCCATCAGTTATAAATCTAATATTTTCAATTTTATTTACCGTTTCATAATACTCTTTATTTGTTAATAGTTTTTTATATAAACTGCTATATTCAGCATTTTTAACTTTTATAATACAATTCCATAGTCTATCATCATCTTTTATTATTACTATTTTATTTAATTTAATTAATCTTTCAACAAGGTAAAGAATTATAGTATCAGAAATATGTAAATTAGACATTATATGTCCAACCAATTCAGCACTTTTTGCTCCACCTAATTCATTTAATTTATTTAATAAAGTGTCATTAAAATAATCATAAGATACTAATTTAACATTTCCATGTTCCATAATTCGCATATCTGTTTTTTGTGTTTTAATTTTGTTCCATAAATTAGACAATTCAATTATTTCTTCATTTGTTAATTTATGCTCTTTTTCTGTTAATTTCTCAAGTTCGTGTTCTCTAAGCATTGCAGGTGATAAGAATTTTTTGTTTTGTTCATCTGAATATATAACATATAAATTACAATCTTTTCCTTTTACATAATTTGATATGTATGTTAATAAAATATATGAATCTGAATCTTGATGACTGCACCAAACTCTTATTTTATTTTTTCTCTTAATTGAATTATCTAATTTATTCATTTCTTCACTAAAATCATAAACTATTTCTTCTTTATAAATATCTTTTGGAAGAATAATTTTAAATTGATTTATGCAAGATAAATCAGCTATTGAAAAAACTGTATTAAATTTAATTATTTCATTTTTCCCCAATCGACTTTTAGACATAGTATAATTTGTTGAATCCCCAAAAATAATTTCAGTTAAATTTTTCATAAGTATTTCCTCTTTTCATTCTATATTATATCAAAAATTTTAATGTTATTGAATGGATTTTTACAAACTTAAATCAAAATCATCTTTATCAATTTCATTGTCGTATTCTTCATAGTTATCATAATCTTGCTCATATCCCTCTTCATATAAAGATGTCTTGATAGTTCTATATTGATCTGGTACATTTGCATATTCAAATAGTTCATCTTCTCTTGGTGTACCTTATGCAATATATTTTACATCCAACATTTTAAAATCTTTATTATCATAATATTGTTTAACTTCTTCTTCAGCATAATCCTTAATATATTCAGCACCAATTTGTAATATTTTTCTAAAGAATTGTTTTATTGCTTTTATTATTCGTTGTATCTTATCATTTAATTTGTTATTTTCTTTTTCAAGTTGATTATTCTTATATTCTAACACATGGACTTCTCGCTTGATATTTTCATTCTGATTTTCAAGAACTTTATTTCTTTCTTTAGAATAATCTTTTACCTTTGCATAGATTTCATTTTTTAATAGTTTTTCTTTAATTTCATCATAATAATTTACCATTTTAACCTCCATTTCTAAATTATTTGAGTTTTTACTGCAAAATAAAAAGCAGAATAACATACCATTTTCCTTAAGAAAAGGTACATCTTTCCGCTTCGTATATATTTATTACTCCTATTAAAATATAATGTAATAGTCTTTTAATAATTGCTTGGCTTATAAGAGGTTTACCTTGCATATCAATAATATCAAAATTAATTTTATTAATCAAGTTTTTTATGAAGTAATTCTTTTGTAATAATTGGGTTTGCTTTACCTCTGGTTTCTTTCATAACTTGACCAACAAAGAAGTCAAAAATATTAGTTCTACCATTTTTATATTCTAAAATTTCTTTTTCATGTGAAGATAAAATTCTATCAATTATACTTTCAATTAAGCTTTCATCACTTACTTGAGCTTCTTCTTTAGAAATAAAGTTCTTAGGTTCTTTTTCTTCCTCTAAAGATTTATAAAAAACCTCTTTTACCCCTTTTGATGATAAGATTCCACTTTCTTTTGCATCATTAATTTGTTTTAAATATTCAGGTTTTAAATAAAAATCATTTATACTTATATCTTTTTCATTTATATATGAAGTAATAATACCATTGATGTAATTTGTGGCTATAATTGGTTTAATTCCAACTTCAACACATTTTTCAAAATAGTTTGCAATATTAATATCTTTGATTAAAATATTAGCATTATACTCATTAAGTCCTAAATTAGTCATATAATTATCTTTTCTAGCATCTGCTAAAACTGGTATAGTTTTTCTAATATTTTCTACAAATTCATCAGTTATTTCATAAGGTGGAATATTAGGTTCTACAAAATATTTATAGTCTATTGCATCAGCTTTACTACGCATATGAACCGTTGTGCCAGATGATTCATCAAATCTACGAGTTTCTTGATATAATGGTTCGTTATTTTTTAGTGCTTCAAGTTGTCTTTTTTCCTCGTATAAAATTGCTAATTTTACATTTGCTAAACTATTAACATTTTTTATTTCAACTTTTGGAGTAATATAATTTCCATTATCATCCATAATGTTAACATTAACATCACATCTTATTTGGCCTTTTTTAGTGTCTGCTTCAGAAATACCAGTATATTTATAAATTCTACACATTGTTTCTAAAAATGCAATTGCTTCATCTGCTGAATGCATACAAGGAGCAGTAACAGTTTCAAGAAGTGGCACACCAGCACGATTATAATCAATAAGTGAAAAAGCCTGCAAGTGGTCAAGTGCTGCAGCATCTTCCTCTAAATGGATATCTAATATTTCTACATTAAATTTACTACCATTAAGTGAAACCTCTAAATTACCATTAATACCTACAGGTCTAGTATTTTGAGTAATTTGATAACCTTTTGGAAGATCAGGATAATAGTAATTTTTTCTATCAAAAATCATATACTTTGCAACATCACATTTTAATATTAAGGCCATTTCAACTGCTTTTTTAACACATTCTTCATTTAAAGAAGGCATAAATCCAGGAAATGCTAAATCAATTTCATTTATATTTACATTAGCCATTTTATTATATACATTGGAAGATGGTGAAAATACTTTAGTAGCACTTTTCATCTCGGCATGCATTTCAAGACCAACAACTAACTTAGTCATTAATATCCTCCTTTATAATTTTTTCAATGTCATTTGCTACTGCAAGCATATAACTATCATTTTTAAAGCCTGACGTAATATTTATACCAACCGGCATACCACCTAGTTTATTATAAGGTAAAGATATTGATGGGTATCCACCAAAGTTTCCTATTACTAAATGATTATCAAGTACATTTTCATCTTTACCCATTTCATCAGTTGTATTACATATCTTCGGAGCTATATCACTTTGCGCAGGAAGAATTAGTCCATCATATTTAGTAAATAATTCATTAAATGTATTTACCACTATCCTTCTTACTTTTTTAGCATTAATAAAATATTTTTCTTGATTTTCTTTTTGTAAGATAAATGAGCCAATTACAAATCTTCTTTTGATAAGTGAGGAAAAGTTTTTAGTTCTAAAGTTTTTAATAACATCCATTGCACTTTCGCCTTTTTCACGATGTCCAAAACTAATTCCTGTAAGGTTTGAGTTATTTGAGGTAACCTCTGCACAAGAAATTGATGTATAAACTGGTTTTAAAGCTTTTAAAATGTTTTCATCAATACTTTCTTCATAGATTTCATAACCTTTATCTTTTAAAGAATCTAAAAGTTTATTAAAATCATCAATAATTTTTATTGTATTTGGGTTTGTATATTTTGATTTATCTACAATTTCTTTAATATAAAATAATTTTTTACTATTTAAATTATTAAAATCTTTTGTTAAATCTACTTCATCCATATCTTTAATAGTGGTCATATCTTTATCATCAGAACCTTTAATTGTATTTATAACTACTGCGGCATCTATTACAGAGTTTGTCAGAACGCCGATTGTATCAAGTGATGAAGCAAAAGCAAAAAGTCCATATCTACTTAAAAGACCATAACTTGGTTTATAACCCACTACACCGGTATAAGCTGCTGGTTTTCTAATTGAGTCACCAGTATCAGTTCCAATTGCAAAAGGTACTGTTTTTGTAGCCACTGCAACGGCACTTCCTGCTGAGGAACCAGCTGAAATTCTTTCTTCATCATAAGGATTTTTAACTATGCCTGCATTACCAGTAAGGCCAGTTCCACCCATTGCAAGTTCATCCATATTAGTTTTACCTATCATTACAGCACCACTTTTACAAAGTTTTTCATAAACTGTGGCATTATAAATAGGAACATAGTCTTTTAAAGTATTAGAGCAAGCAGTAGTTCTTATTCCTTTAGTTGAAATATTATCTTTCATTGCATATGGAATACCACTTAATAATGTATTTATTTCATTATTTTCCTTTGGATCTAATACTAAATTATAAGCATTAAATTTTTCATTTGTTTCTGATATTTTATTATTAGAAAAATCTATAAGCTCTTTTGAAGTAACTTTTTTATCAATTAAATCATTATGAAGTTCAATAATATTTTTATCATAATAGTTCATTACTTCACCACCCTTACTATTTCAACTTCTCTATCAATATAGTCATCACAATTTTTAAGTGCATCCTCAATATTAATCATTCTTGAAGTTTTTCCATCACGAATTTCTTTTGTTTTTAAATCCTGAGGAAAATGTAAAGGCTCAATACTTTCAAGCCCCTTTACATTATTTATTTTTGACATATTATCATTAATAACATCAAACTCCTTTAGTAAAAGAGCATTTTCTTCCTCAGTAAGGCCAATTAAAAGTTTATCAGCATAATCATTTATTATGTCTTTAGTAAACATTATTTTTCCTCCGCAATAGTAATGCCAAGTTCTTTTAATTGTTTATCAGTAAGTGTATTTGGGCTTCCCATTAAAAGATCCATACCTTGTACATTTGTTGGGAATACTTGAACTTCACGAAGATTTTCTTCATCAGAAAGAAGCATTACAATTCTATCAATACCTGGAGCCATTCCAGCGTGAGGAGGAGCACCAAAAGTAAAGGCAGTATAAAGACTTCTAAATTTATCTTTAACAACATCTTCAGTATAACCTGCTATAGAAAAAGCTCTTTTCATAATATTTATATCATGATTTCTAACTGCTCCTGAAGCCATTTCATTGCCATTACATACAAAGTCATATTGATATGCAACTATATCACCAGGATTCATATTATTTAAAGCATCAAGTCCACCTTGAGGCATACTAAATGGATTATGTCCAAAATCCCATTTTTTATCTTCTTCATTATATTCAAAGAATGGAAAATCATTAACAATACAAAATTCAAATCTACTATGATCAGTAAGTTCCAACTCTTCACCTAAATAGTTACGAAGAAGTCCGGCAATTTTAATAATTTTTTCATCACCGGCAAGAACAAAAAGTACATCGCCGTTGGCAAGATTAAATTTTTCTGCTAAACTATTTATTTCTTCTTCAGATAAGAATTTTAAGATAGCACTTTTAATTTCACCATCAGTTTTTTTAAGGTAAGCAAGTCCTCCTGCTCCTTTGCTTTTAACAAATTCCTCTAAATGTTTATACCAAGAATTACTTTTTGTAACATCCCTACATTTAATACATCTAACTATTTTACCTTTAAATCCAGCAAAACTACTATTTTCAAATATATCTGAGGCATCCTCAATAATAAGTGGATTTCTAAGATCAGGTTTATCACATCCATATTTTAGCATTGCCTCTTTAAAAGGTATTCTTCTAAAAGGTGCTGGTGAAACATATTTATCTGTAAAGTTTTTAAATGTTTCATAAAAAACTTTTTCACCAACTTCATATACATCTTCATCAGTAGCAAAACTCATTTCAAAGTCTAATTGATAAAATTCAAGTGTTCTATCAGCACGACAATCTTCATCCCTAAAACAAGGTGCTATTTGAAAATATCTATTAAATCCTGATACCATTAAAAGCTGCTTGTAAATCTGAGGTGCCTGTGGAAGAGCATAAAACTTACCGTGATAATTTCTTGAGGGAATAACAAAGTCTCTTGCACCTTCTGGAGAAGATCCTGTAATAATTGGTGTAGTAATTTCAGTAAAATCCATTTCTTTCATAGTTTTACGAATAAAATCTACTACATTACTTCTGAAAACAATTTTATCATGAACATCTTTATTTCTTAAATCAAGATAACGATATTTAAGTCTTGTTTCTTCATTTGCTTCTTTACTACGATTTATTTCAAATGGAAGTACATTTTCACATTTACCTAATACTTCAATAGTATCAAGAATTATTTCTATTTCACCAGTTTTCATATTAGGGTTTACATTACCACTTCTTTTTTGGACTGTACCAGTAATTGTTATGGTACTTTCTCTAGTTAAATCTGCAAGTTTTTCACTATCTTCACTAATAACTTGAACAACACCACTTTCATCGCGAACAGTCAAAAATACAAGTGAGCCAAGATTTCTAATTGAATTAATCCATCCACCAATTCTTACTGTTTTACCAGCATCCTCTATAGTTATTTCTCCACAATATTTATTTCTATATTTATTATTACTATTCATACTAAATCACTCCTAAAATATAATCTATTATTTCATCTTCTGGAACTTTTACTTCTTCTTTTGTAACATTATCTTTTACTGTAACAAGTCCTTTAGATAAATCTTCACTATTAAGTATTATTAAATTTTTTGCATTCATATTATCGGCTTCTTTAAACTGAGCTTTTAAACTTTTACCCATAACATTAGTTTCACATATAATATTATTAAGTCTTAAATCTTGAGTAATAATATTTGCTTTAATCTTTTCTTCATCATTTACACACATTACATATACATCAATGTTATTAAAACTTTCATCATTCATTTCATTAATAATTCTTTCTATACCACAAGCAAAACCTACGGCAGGAACTTCAGGACCTCCTAAATTTTTAACAAGGTGATTATATCTTCCACCACCACCAAGTGCTAAAGAATCATTAAGTTTAAGTTCATAAACCATATAATCATAATAATCAAGACCTCTTACTAAAGTATTATCTACCTCATAATCAATGTCTAGATAATCTAAATATGTAAGTATTTTATTAAATCTATCATTACTCTCTTTAGAATGATAATCAAGTATACTTGGGGCATTTTTAAGTATTTCGCTTTGATCATCTACTTTACAATCTAGTATTCGAAGTGGGTTAGTCTTAATTCTCTTTTGACAATCTTCACATAAATCATTAATATGTGGAGTTAAATATTCTACTAAAGCCTTTTTATAATTTTCTCTATCTTCCACTGAACCTAAATTATTGATTTTAACAGTTACATCAAGTCCAAGTTCTTTTAAAATATTGTAAGAAAATGATATTACTTCAGCATCCATCATTTCATCATCAGAGCCTAAACATTCTACACCAAATTGAGTAAATTCACGGTTTCTACCTAGTCCTGGTCTTTCATAACGATACATTGTTCCAATATAAAATTCTTTTACTACTGATGATTGATTACCATATAACTTGTCCTCAATAAAGTTTCTTACTACTCCAGCAGTACCCTCAGGTCTTAAAGTAAAGTTTCTTCCTCCACGATCAGTAAAATCATAAGTTTCTTTTTGAACTATATCTGTGGTATCTCCTACTCCTCTTTTAAAAAGTTCTGTACTTTCAAAAAGTGGCGTTCTTATATACTTATAATTATAAATTTTAGCATATGCTGAAACTACATCACATATTCTTTGATACTTTCTTGCAACTTCTCCAGTTACATCATAGCATCCTTTAGGTTTTGTAATCATTTTAATTCCTCCTTATTACAAAAAAACCTAGATACTGTAAGGGCAGAAATAAATTCCACGGTACCACCTTACTTCTAGGTCTTAACTTTTTATCGCACTTATGCGTTTCTATGTTAACAAAAGTTTGTCGGGCTTTCCATAGAAAAAATATTACTTTCTTAATATAACATAAATATTTTAAAATTGCTACCTTATTTTTGAAGTTTTTCTAGCAAAATATCTTTTGTTACATTAGGATTTGCTTTTCCTCTAGTTTCTTTCATAACCTGACCAACAAAGAAATCAAATAAATTGTTTTTTCCAACTTTATATTCATTAACTTGTTTTTCATTGTTAGTTAAAATATTTTCAATAATTTCAGTAAGCTTTTGAATATCAGAAATTTGACTATTTTCTGTAGAAATTAGTTTTTGAGGTTCAATATTTTCATCAATAACTTTATAGAAAACATCTTTAGCTTGTTTAACTGATATTTTATTTTCAAGTAAGTTTTTTAATATGAATACTAATCTTTCTGGTATTAAAAATATATCATTAATATTTTTATTATATTTATTTAAATAGCCTAAAACTTGCACTGTTACCCAATTTGAAGCTATCTTTGCATCAATGCCAAGCTCAACACATTTATTAAAATAGTCAGATACCTCTTTATCTTTAATTAAAATATTTGCATCATATTCTGAAAGGCCATAATCTTTAATATACTTTTCTTTTCTTTCAAGAGCTAGCATTGGAATAGTCTTTCTTATACTCTCTAAATAATCCTTTGTAATTTTATATTTTGGAATATTTGGTTCTACAAAATATTTATAATCTATAGCATTTACTTTACTTCTCATATAAATGGTAGTACCACTGTCTTCATCCCATCTTCTTGTTTGCTGTGGCATATTTTCATACTCGCCACTATTTTTTAAAGCAATTTGCCTTTTTATTTCATAATTTATAGCATCTCTAACGCCACCAAAGGAATTGACATTTTTTATTTCAATTTTAGTTCCCCAGTTTGCAGGATCATTTTCATCTTTATCAGCTTCCATAATTGATACATTGACATCGCATCTTATTTGGCCTTTTTTTGAATCTGCTTCAGAAATATCTGCATATTGGTACACACTACGCATATGTTCCAAAAAAGCAACGGCTTCTTCAGCACTATGGAAATCTGGTTCTGTTACAAGTTCAAGAAGTGGAATTCCCGCTCTATTATAATCAATATTTGAGGTATTTTCATAATGATCAAGTGCAGCAGCATCTTCCTCTAAATGGATATTATTAACTCTAACAGTTTTTATTTCACCATTGCATTCATAATTAACCCTACCATAAATACCTACAGGGATTGGTTTTGTTTCTTGCGTTAATTGATAACCTTTTGGTAAATCAGGATAGTAATAATTTTTTCTTTCAAAATATATATAATCCGGTTGTTTACAATTAAGTATTAAGCTCGCTTTTAAAGCAAGTTCAATACATTTTTTATTTACAAGAGGTAAAATACCTGGAAATCCTAAATCAATCGGACATATATTAACATTTGGAATATCACTATAATCATTTGCTGAATAAGAAAAAACTTTTGAATTAGTATTAGATATTTCACAGTGCATTTCTAAACCGATTTTAGTAATATAATTCATTATTTTTCCTCCTTTGCAATTTGATTTTTAAAGTTCATTGTTTTTTCAACAGCATTTGCAATAGAAATCACTTTTTCATCTTCATAGCAATTTCCAGTTATGTTTATACCTACAGGCATATCATCTATAAAACCATCAGGAATAGTTATTGATGGGAATCCACCAAAGTTAGCAATTTGTAAATGTTCCTCAAGCGCTTGCAAATTTGGATCCAATATATCTTTATGTTCCGTAAACTTTGGAGCAATACCAGTTCCTACTGGCAATATAATTGCATCATACTTTTTAAATAATTCTTTCCATTTATCTACAATTAATCTTCTTACTCTTTGGGCATTATTAAAATATCTATCTTTGTTTTCAGCTTGTAAAACATACGAACCAATTACAAATCTTCTTTTAATAAGAGATGAGAACCCTTGTGTACGATAATTTTTCATCATTTCAATATATGTTGATCCACTTGCTCTTGGTCCAAAAATAATTCCAGTTAAATTTGACATGTTGCTTGTGGCTTCAGCACATGAAAGAACAATATAAACGGATGCAACAGCATTTAGTAAAGTTTGGTCAACACTTTCTTCGTAAACCTCTAGGCCAGAATCTTTTATTTTATCTAAAGTTTGGTGAAAAATATTTAAATGTTTCTTTAATTCATCGCTTGGATTAACAAAATTATTTATATCACAAAGCTGTTTGATATAGCAAACCTTTTTATTTTTAACATCTTTATCGCATGCATCTTTTAAATGAATATTATTTGAATCCCAAGTGGTCATATCATTTTTATCAATTCCCTTCATACAGTCAACTGCAATCGCAGCATCTTTAACATTTCTTGATAATACACCACAGTGATCTAAAGATGATGCAAATGGAAATAAACCATATCTAGAAATCATTCCATAAGTTGGTTTATAACCTACAATTCCACAGTAAGCCGCTGGCTTTCTAATAGAGTCACCAGTATCACTGCCCAAAGCAAAAGGATAAGTACCATAAGCAACTGCACAAGCAGAACCAGCTGAAGAACCGCCACACATTCTTTCTTTATTCCATGGATTTAAAACAATTCCAGTGTGACCAGTTGTTCCAGTTCCACCCATACCAAACTCATCTAATACAGTTTTATTTACTCCAATTGCTCCACATTTTTCTAGATTTTCAACGGCCGTAGCACTAAAAAATGGTACATAATCTTTTAATGTATTTGATGAACCAGTAGAAAGAATACCCTTTGTAGAATAATTATCTTTAATTCCAAAAGGTATTCCTGAAAGAAGATTTTCATTTACTGATTTTTCTTTAGCATCATCAATAATAGTAACGAATGCATTACATTTTTCTTGGAGTTCATGAGAAAGCTCTAAAGATTCTAAAATTAACTCTTTACTGGTAACTTCATTTTTTAAAAGCATTTCATGCAACTCTTCAATACTATGATTAATGTATTTCATCTTACTTATCACCTACAATCTTAGGAACAACAACTTCTCTTCCTTCACAAACATCACAATTTTTTAATATATCATCAATTGATGTTGAAGATAAGGCTTCATCCTCTCTTAATTCAAATTCAAAATCATCTAAAGTATGTGTCATTGGTTCAACAGCTTGAATATTAGGAATTTTATTAATTAAATCAATATTTTTGTCAATAACATCAAATTCCTCTAAAACCATTGCATTTTCTTCTTCAGTTAAACCAATTAATAATTTATCAGCGTAATCATTTACCATTTCTTTAGTAAATTTACCCATAATATCACTCCTTTTCTTTAATTTTTATATGAACTTCATTTAATTGTTTTTGAGAAACAGTAGTTGGTGCACCCATTAATAAGTCGGCACCATTTGCATTCATTGGGAAAGCAATTGTTTCTCTAATATTTTCTTCATCAAGTAAAAGCATTATAATTCTATCAATTCCTGGAGCCATTCCAGCATGAGGAGGTGCACCATATTGAAACGCTGTATATAAACCTCTGAATCTATCTTTTAAGTCTTCTTTTGTATAACCAGCAATTTCAAATGCTTTTTCCATTATTTCAATATCATGATTTCTTACAGCTCCACTTGCAAGTTCTATACCATTACAAACAAAATCATATTGATTTGCAACAACATTTAAAGGGTCACTTTCAAGAGCTTCAATGCCGCCTTTTGGCATACTAAATGGATTATGTGTAAAGTCAATTTTCTTTTCATCCTCGTTGTATTCATACATTGGGAAATCATTTATAATACAAAATTCAAATTTATTTTTATCAATTAATTCTAGTTTTTCCCCTAAGAATGTTCTGATTAAACCAGCTTGTCTATTTGCATATTTATGACTTGCTATGAAAAATAATACATCATTACTTTCAAGCTTACATCTATCTATTAATTCCTTTCTTTCTTTATCAGTTAAGAATTTATCAATTGGTCCTTTAAAAGTTAAATCTTTATCATATGTTATATAACCGATTCCTGGCATACCAATTGAACTAGCGTAGTCAACTATATCATTAAACCATGAATTTGATTTATCACCAATATTTTGAACTTTTATACCACGAACAGTAGTCTTATAAAATGGTTTAAAAGTAGTAAGTTCAAATACATCAGATAAATCTACTATCTCAAGTGGGTTACGAAGATCGGGTTTATCAGTTCCATATTTTAGCATAGATTCTTTAAATGGAATTCTTCTGAAAGGTGGTTTTGTAACTACCTTATCTGAAAATTTAGTAAATACATCATAAAATACTTTCTCACCAATCTTATATACATCTTCTTCAGTAGCAAAACTCATTTCTAAATCAAGTTGATAAAATTCACCATAGATTCTATCTTTTCTTGCATCTTCATCTCTAAAACAAGGTGCTATTTGAAAATATCTATCAAATCCTGAAACCATCAAAAGTTGTTTGAATTGTTGAGGTGCCTGTGGAAGTGCATAGAATTTTCCAGGATACTTACGAGCTGGGATTATAAAATCTCTTGCTCCTTCAGGACTTGAGGCAGTAAGTATAGGTGTTTGTATCTCAGTAAAATCTAAACTTTCCATTTCCTTTCTAATAAATGAAATAATTTTATTTCTCATCAAAATATTATTTTTAACTTTAGGGTTTCTCAAATCAAGGTAACGATATTTTAATCTAACCTCTTCGTTTGCCTCTTTTGATGTTATAACTTCAAATGGTAAAATATTTTTTGCTTTTCCTAGAATTTTTAAAGAGTCAATTAATATTTCAATTGTACCACTTTTAATTCTACTATTAAAATCCTCTTCATTTCTTTTTCTTACAACTCCTGATACTGTTATAGCGGATTCCTTAGTTAAATTTTTGAAAATACTTTCATCATTACTAACTAATTGAATTACTCCAAACTGATCTCTTAAGTCAACAAATTCAATTCCACCATGGTCACGAATATTTTCTACCCAACCACATGTTTTAACTGTTAAGCCAACTTCACTTTCTGTAATTTTTCCTGCATAATGCGTACGATATTCATTCATTTTTCTTTCCTCCCTTTCACAAAAAAAGTTATGAATCAAAGGGGCATACAAAGTACGCGGTACCACCCTTCTTATCATAACTTGATATCTCTTAATTATAACGGAATTACCGGTTTACCCTACTATATTTTCTGATAAACTCTCCGTGGTGTTCTTTCTTATACCATTTTTATTAGTTTTCACCATCCACTAACTCTCTTTGAAAAATTGGTATAGTACTTTTCCACATCAACAATTTAAAAATTACATAATAATTATAGCACATTATTAATATAAATCAATCATTTTTTTCGTAATAAAGTTCTATTATCACCATTAATATATTCATTATTAATAGTACTATAAAGGAATTTATCTCTTTCTACTTTTTTCGAATATAATGCACTAGCCACAATTAATTTAGCATATGCAGCTTCTGGTGTCATATTCATTAATATCTCTGCTTTTGAATCACAAATATCTTTAGTTGTTGAGTAAATATCTCTTGAATCTTTTCCATAAATAGGACCGTAATAAAATTCTATATCATATTTTTGAGTTTTTTTAATAAAATCTGTTATATTATTTGCTCTAATTTGAGCACAACAAGCTGTACCAGAATGGTAGCAAGTATGTAATATTGTTGAAATATTATTTAAATTATAAATGTCATAATTTAATCCTGTATATGGATCAATTTTTAAAACATTAGTAGGTAATTTCCCTATTTTTTTTAAGTATTCCATTCCTAATTGTTGATATTTTAACGCAAAATCAAGTTCATGATCACATACTTTATAATCACCATAATCAGACATTGTTCCTAAAGGGTTCATAACCGGAGTTTGACTTGAAATATATGGGAAATCATCCACAATAGATAAGCATTGTCCAATCCTTGAACCATAAATAATTTTATTAACTCCATTAAAAGAATAAGTTGCAAAGACACCAGGATATCCTACCTTATCTATAAAATCAATTGCTGTTTTTAAATTTTTAATACCATTGGCTCTAGGATCTGTAACTTCATAATTGCTTGATACAAATACAACCGGAATACTAACACCCGCTAAAACATAAGACATGATACTACTTGTGTAAGCTAATGTATCTGTTCCATGAGTAATTATAATACCATCGTATTTTTTAAAATCAACATTTTTGAAATAATTTATTAAGGTATCAATTTTACTTAAAACCATATTTTCACTTAATTCTTCCATTACTGGATCAGAAGTAATTCTATCTATGTCATAACTAGGATTTTTTTCTTTAAATGTTTCCAAAAGAAGACTTTTAGCATTTTCATATCCTTTTTCAATAGCTTCACTTGGTTGCATAATAATATACCTTTGAGTACTTTCATCTTTTACCTTAACACTTCCTATTGTTCCTCCTGTAAATACACATAATATTTTTTTCATCTCACTCACTCCTTTATTTTTAATGATTTACCCTTGTACCTTTTATAACCGCAAATGGTTTTATATATTTTACATGTTCAATATCTAATAAATATCGTAAAGCTCTTTCGATTCCCATTCCAATACCTCCATGAAATGGTAATCCATATTTATGTAGTAAAGCATAATCTTTATATCTTTCATAATCCTTGTACTTACCTTTTTCTTTCATGCTCGAAATAAGTTCATCGTAATTTGTCATTTTTTCAGCACAACCAAGGATTTCACCAAAGCCATTCGGAGCAATTAAATCGCAAGTCATTGTCAAATAAGGATTATCTTTACATCTTTTAAACATAAAGCCTTCAACAGTATACGGAATGTATTTTACCCAAACAAAGTTATCTTTAAAATGACTTGTTAAAAACATTTCATCTTTAGTGGTTAAACTTTTTCCATATTCAATTTCAATTTTATTATCTTGTAATATTTTTACTGCTTCATCATAAGTTATATGTATATGATTTTTAGGATTCAATTTTTCCAGTTTTTTATTTATAATATCTTCGGAAACAATTAAGCAAAGTTCTTTTTTACATTTTGAATAAGTATTTTTAGCTATGTCATAATACATTTTTCCAGCAAAATCGATTAACTCTTCTAGATTTGTCCAACATATTTCTGCTTTTAAATGTAAGTATTCTATAAGGTGTCTATTGGTTTTAATTTTTTCATCAGCATGAGAATTTGTAATTGTAAATACTTTTTCATATGGTATTATAGCGGGTTCTAAATGGAAAGTTGCGCAGCGACTTAAAGATATATCCTTATGTCTTCCTGAAAGCCAAATAGCGCCAGAATCATCGTATAGCGTTTGTCTTGTTAATGTAGGTGATTCAAATTCTACAAAGTTAAGATTCCAAAAATAATTTTGCATTTCTCTTTTAAAAACACTTTTAATATAATAAATGTTTTTGAGTGTTTGATTTCTAATATAAAGTGTTTGATGTTTCATAAATTGATTTGAATATTTTTTATCTAAAATATTAAATTCCTTATAATTAGGTGATGGATTTAAATTGAACGAAGCTAGTGCTTCAATATTAATTTTTTCTACATTAAATAGTTCATTCGAATAAGTTCCACAAACTTTAAGAGCACTTTCACGAGTAATTTTTTTTGAGATACTATAGCAACTTATATTATCTTTTGATACAATGCCTTGAATACTTCCAGTACTATCATAAAGATCCAAAAATGCCATATTTTTTGTTATCCTCTTATTTGATAACCAGCAATATAGTTCATAATAACCATTTTCTTTTAAATCACAAATAAATATTTTTTTCAAAACAAACAACTCCCTAAATTTTTTTATTGAGGTTACTATACTATAATTTCAAATGGAAGTCAATATTATCAGCACAAAAAAAATAAATATTTTTATAATATTTATTTAATTAACAAAATGGCGCCCAATGTAGGACTCGAACCTACGACCTAATGGTTAACAGCCATGCGCTCTACCGACTGAGCTAATTGGGCTTCAAATGTAATTAAATTCTACAAAAAAAATACTTTAATGTCAAGTATTTTTTATATTTTTTTAAATTCTTCTTTAATTTCCTCTAAAGAACGATAACCGATTTCTCTATTTTGTTCAAGGCCATTACTAAAGAATACTAATGTTGGAATGCTCATTACGCCAAATCTTTTAGCAATCTCTGGAAACTTATCAACATTTACCTTTAAAACATCAGTAAAATCAATCTCATCAAGTATTGGAAGAAGCATCTTACATGGTCCACACCAATCTGCATAAAAATCCACAATTGGTTTTCCCTCTTTTAAAAGTTCATAAAACTCTTTTTCATCTTGAATGTGTTTAATCATATATATTCCTTTCTTACGCTATTATAACATGATTTAGATGTAATTTACCATTATCAATACTTGCTTGAATAAGAGGTTTTTCAACTAAAGCATATTTAGCAACTGAAGTTGCAATAGATATATTCATATTTTCAACATCTTCCTCATTAAATGAATAATCCTTTAATTTTAAATATACATCCTCACCTACTAAAATACCTTTACTAAATGTTACATTTAGCACTGGAGTTCTTTCAACTATCTTCGTGGCCATAGAACTTTTCATAACATATTTTTGAGTATATGGAATCTCAAGCATAATATAGCAAACGACAAATACAAATATTAAACCATTAACTGCTCCCAAAATAGCTCCAATAACCTTTGATATGGTATTGTAAACTAAACTTAGTTTAACTAAATAATCAATAAATCCTGCTATATTAATTAGGATATTCAAAATGCAATATAATAATACAAAAACTACAACAAATGATATAACATCATATATCAAAAAGTTTAAAGAATATAAACCAACATAACCCTTAAAATCAAAAAATGGCATAGTTTTAATTAGTAAAGCAGATAAATAGCTTTTTAATAAATAAGAAATAATAAGTATGGCAACAGTACCAATAAGTTCAAATATTTCTTTAACAGCACCCTTCTTAAGTCCAATTAATACGCCAAGTAACATAATAACTAAAATAACAATCTCAATAATTTTCATTTGTAACCTCTTTCCTATTATTAATTATATAATATAAAAAATAAAAAATAAAGTCAAAAAATTCACTTTTCTTATACTTTTATATTGCTTTACACATTTTGTGAAGTAAATGAATGACAATTTAATAAAAATATTTTATAATATATCTAGGTGATGAAATGAACTGTGTAGTATTTAAATTAGATGAAAGGCTTCACGAAAAATTAATAAAATTTTATAAGGCTTATGAAATAAAAACTCCACCATATGCTAAATTTGCCGCTAAAAACTATGATGTAACTATAACTTTATATGAAAAAGGCAAAGTTATGTTTCAAGGAATTGGAGCTGATATTGAGGCAAGTATATGGCAAAGTATGCAGTCTAAACTAACTGGTAAACCAGTAGAAAACACTGTAAAAAATAAAGATAATAAAAAAAATGAAAAAGATGATTTTTATGTATACTACTCATCAATTGGAAGTGATGAAACAGGCTGTGGAGATTTCTTTGGACCAGTTGTTGTCGTGGCAACTTATGTGCCCTCTAATAAAATTAAAGAACTAGAAAATTTAGGCATAAAAGATTCAAAAAAAATTAATGATGATATTATTATGAAAGTTGCTCCGGAAATTATGAAAACAACACCTTATACTTTCTTTGTTTTATGTAATAAAGATTTTAATGATTTAATGAAAAAAGGCTACAATATGGTTCAAATTAAAGCAATACTTCATAATAAAGTTTTAATGGATTTAGTAAAAAAATATAATCCAGATTATAAATACCCTGTTGTTGATCAATTTGTTAATGAAAAGAAATTTTATAGTTATTTAAAAGACGATGATACAACTTTAAGAGGAATAAAATTTTATACAAAAGGTGAAAGTAAATGTATGAGTGTTGCGGCTGCATCAGTTATTGCAAGATATATTTTCATTAATGAAATGGACAAATTAAGTAAACTATCTGGATTTAATTTACATAAAGGTGCAGGTATTGAAGTTGATAATCAAATTAAAGAAATAATTCAAAAAAAAGGAAAAGATTACCTTTATCAAATTGGTAAAGTTTCCTTTAATAATTACACTAAATTAAAATAATTAATTACAAAATTCTAAAGCCATTATATTTAAAATAACACTTTTATCATATAAACCAGATTTATATTTATAATCATAATCAGCAAGTCTAATTATGATTTTTTTTATTTCTGATAATGAATAATTATCTTTTATATTATTATAATCATTTAATTGCCAAGACTCTTTTCCATAAGTAAAACATAATTTTTTTTCGTCGTCAGTGGTTTTCAAAAGATATAAAAAGTTCATTTCTTTATAAAAAGTTATAATAATAACATTTGGATCTATTTTAAGTTTTTCTAAATCATCTATTAATAACGTACAATTAATATCTTTATTCATTAAACACCTTACAAATTTAAATGCACTTGCATTATAAGACACACTTACTATTTTTTTAATGTCCTCTAAAGAGAGAGCCCCTTTTTTGAAAAATAAACAAATTTTATCAATTTCTGATAAACAAATATCATAATTTACATAAGAATTCTCAACAATATAATTACCTATTTCATAATTAATATTAATATTATTTTTCTTAAGTACATTTATACATTCATATACCATTTCCTTTTTGTTAAAGGGATTAAGTTCAATGTAATTTTCTTTTTCTGAAATAGTTTTAAAGATTTTCTTTCTTTTATCAGGAACTTCATTACTAGTAAAAATTAAAGTAACTAAAGGATTAGGATTTGCAAAATATTTAAGAAGTAATTCTTCATTTTTATTTTTGCCCTCTTCTTTATTTTTCTTGGCTATAAATAAATCATTACTTTTTACTATAATACATTTTTCTTCACCAGTAAGTGAATAATAATTTGCTTCCTCGATTACATCTGTTACACTATTTACTTTTAAATCAAATTTTAAGACATTAGAAAAACCATTAATGATTTCATTAACTTTTTCATTTATTCTTTTATAACTGTCTGAGTAAATTAAATAAATCTTCATAAGAATATTATATAAAATTTTTTATTAAAATAAAAGAGCCTCTTTTTAAGTAGGCTCCATCTATTTAAACATTACAAGCAATGTTACCTTATTTTATGATAGTATTTTAAGTTTGTTACTAAAGATTATATTTTATTATAGTACTTTTCCTTCTTTATAACACTCATAAATATAAGATGGATTTTCAATATTACAATAACTACCACAATTTATATACCATCCTCAAACTTTATATGAAGAGTGCTTAATGAACTTACACTTATAATATCATCAGGATTATAGTAACAATCACTATGCCAAACAAGTAATGAACAAGTTTTTACATCTGTATATATGTAAATAGTAAAGTTAGATCCAACAAATTTTAAACTAATTAGCTCTTTATCACCATCATAAAAAGAAATTTTATTATCACATATCTTTTTTTCATTACTTGCTCCCTGGTACAATATTATATCACAAAACTATTTAACATGTTATGGATTATAAGTTATAATTTGATACCTATAATTGTTTAACAAAATTTGAATACTACCATTTAAGTCAGTTCTATAAATCTTTGTCATTTTTAAAATATCTAATACTTCTTTTTTAGGATGACCAAATTTATTTTTCTTTCCAACACTAATAATACTATATTTAGGTTTTAAATAATTAATAAAGTTTTGTCCACTGCTGGTATTTGATCCATGATGTCCTACTTTTAAAAAAGTAATATTTGAAATATTATATTTATTCATTAAATAATTTTCTGTTTTTATACTTGCATCACCCATAAGTAAAAAATTATAAATATTAACTTTTAAAAGTGTTACTATTGAATTGTCATTTTCATTATTAAAATCTTTATCATTTAAAAACTTAATATTATCTGGCTTTACGACATTACATTTATAATATTTAATTTTCTTTTTATTTAATAATTCTATTAATTTATTTTCTAAACTTTTATATTTTCCAATATTGAAAATTACATTTTTAATATTAATTTTATTTATAACATTTTGAGCATCTCCGATATGATCGTAATCACCATGTGCTAATTGTAAATTAGTAAGTCGAATGAAATATAGCTATTTTCAAAAAAAACCACATTTTTTGATAATGCAGTTTTAATTTTATTTTATTCTTTTGTTACATTCAAATTTCAAATCATAATAATCAAACATTCTATATATTAAATTGTTTCCATACTCTTTTATAGTTGAAAAATCAGACATAAGTTTTTTAAAATCTTCTGAATTTAATATTTCATTTAAATATCTAACAGATAAATAGCTTAAATCATATCCATTATATTCATCATTACAAAATGAATTACCATGTTTCAAATTATTTAAATTTGGTATTATTTTAGTATTCTCTTTTACTTTTAAGTAAAATCTTTTAAATTTTTCTTCATCAGCATATTTATCCTTTTCCCCAGAAATAAATTGAGCCATACCTTCATCATACCAAACTATTCTATTTGAATAATCATTTTTTGATATATACTTCATATATAAAATATGAAACAACTCGTGACTCGCAGTATATAGTCTTTTTAATTGTGTATCTTGTTCAATGCATGCATTAACCATGCCATAATCATAAGTACCTTTTGCATATTTAGGTAATGACACTCTTTCTCCTCTAATCTTATATATAAATTCTCTAAACTCTTCTAAATCGTCAAAATAATTCACAATAATCTGTTCATCAAATTCAATATTAAATAATTTCTTATATTCAACAATCTTATTTTGTAATAGTTTAACTGTTGCATTAGATAATTCTTCCAAACTTTCGGAATAATTAATTCTACACAAATTTGTTTCAAGTATTTTTGCCATAATGATCACTTTCTATATACCTATTATATCACACCAATTCATATTCTCTAGCAATTATTCTATCATCTGAACAATATTTTATGACATACCCATTATCTTGTTTACAAATAGTAATACCTACTGTGCTGTTTTCTTCAATAGTTTTAACATTTTTATCAATGTAATTCATATAAGTCATAATTTGATCCATGTGCTCTTTCTTTAACTCAGTAACTTTTAATTCTACGACTAAATAACACCTATATTTAATAATATAACGTAATAAATCAATATAGTTGTATCTATTACCTAATTTAATTGGAGATTCACTTTTATAAAAGTAAACCCTATTCCTAATTCTTCTAAAAAGTTTTCAATATCTTCCAAAATTAATTTTTGTAATACTTTCTCTGAAAATATATCATACTTATTGCTATTTTTAATCAAAATTGGATTCCAACATTATAATAAGTATTTAAATTGATTTTATTAATTGAGTAACTTTTGACTTTCCTATTTATCTCATTATTTACTAATTCATTTTTTATCTCATTATAATAATTCATATTACTCCTTTCTAGGGACTACAAGTCTCAATTTTCAATTTATTATTTTTAATATTAAACATAATACTTCCATTTTGATCTGTTTTATATATTTTTGAATCTTTTAAAATATTTAAAACTTCTTTATTCGGATGTCCATATCTATTATTTCTACCCACACTTATAATAGAGTATTTAGGATTAATTTTACTAATAAAATTTTTACTACTGCTTGTCTTACTTCCATGATGCCCTACTTTTAATACATCAATATTAGATAGATTATATTTATCTAATATATCTTTTTCTTTCTCTACTCCTGCATCACCCATAAGTAAAAAATTATAACCATCAAGTTTAGTATAAATAACATTACTATTATCATTTTCATTATCATAATATTTAGTTTGTAAGAAATGGAACTTGTTATTATCTATATTTAGTTCTTTAATACATGAATAATATTTAATTTTCTTTTTGTCTAATAATTTAATTAATTCTTTTTCTAAATCGTTAAACTTACCACAGTTAAATATGACTTTTTTTACTTTAAAATTATTAACTAAATTAATTGCATCTCCCATATGATCATAGTCGCCATGAGTTAAAATTAAATAATCAATTTTATTTATCCCTAAACTTTTTAAATAAGTCAAACTGTTATCACTAATACTTTTATTTTGAATACCCCCTGTATCAAACATATAAACCTTTTTTTGATTTTTTGTAATATAAAGCATACTATCGCCTTGAGATACATCCAAAAATATTACATTATCCTTGGTAGTAAGAAAAGGAACACTTTTAATAATAAATAATAATGATAATAAAAATATTAAAAATCTTTTTTTATTATAATAAACAAACAAAATCAAAATAAAGTAATATATTACTATAAATATTATACTTGTTTTAGGAACAATTAATTTAGTTATTTTTACCGAACTTAAAATATAAGCTATCTTTTCCATAATCAGTGTCAAAAATGAGAAAACTGGATTTAAAAAATTAAATATGATTGTTACTAACGCAAATGGAAATAAAATATAACTTACAAATGGAATAAGCAAAAAATTAGAGATAAATACCATTAAATTTATTTCATAATTTAAACTAATTGTGATTGGTAAAGTAAAAAGAGTCATATAAAATGTTATAATAATTAAATTTACAAAATAATTTTTTCTTAAAAATTTGTTTATAATAATCATTGTAAAAGAACATATAAATGAATATAAAAATCCAACATCAGTAATAAAAAATGGATTAATAAAGAGTAATAAATACATTGATAATATTAATACCTTCATTCTTGATAATTTAAAATCATAATCCTTATTTATATTATTTAAAATTAAAAATACCACTACTCTGAGTATTGAGGCAGTAAAGCCTGTAACAAAAGCATAAAAAAGTAAAACGCAACTTATAAATTTATTTTGATTTTTCTTAGAAAGAAAGAATAATATTTTTCTTAAAATTGTTACAAAAACGCCAACATGCATACCACTTATTGCAAGTAGATGGGCAACACCAATATCCTTATAATAATCATAACTATCACTAATACTTTTTTTATCTCCGAGAATAAATAGTTTTAAATACGGATTAAACGATACCCTACTTTCTAATTTATTTTTAATTTTATTTAAAATATTTTGATTCTTTTTGATAATATTTATACTATTTACAGTTCCTGTCTTATAGATCCCTTTATTATACAAATATTTTTTGTAATTAAATGTATTTGGAACCGTATTTTTATTAGGACTAGAAAGTAATACTTTTATTGTCACTATATCACCATCATTTAATGAATAATCCTTATAATAAAATGCTTGGATTTTCTCTTTATTCTTTATGATAAAACTAATTTTGCCATCACCTTTAACCACTTTTGAAACTTTACCAGTTAGAGTATATTCTTTGTCTAAATAAATTGATTCATGTTTAATTAAATAAACTTTAAAAATGATTATTATACCTAATAAAATACAAGTTATTAAATAAAATAGGAAAGAGTTTAAAAACTTTTTCATATAGTAATAAACTCTTTGATTTGTTCAAATAACTTTTCTGATATGCCAGATACATTTTTTAGTTCATCAATTGATTTAAAAAAACCATATTGATTGCGATAATCTATTATTTTTTGAGCTTTAGCATCACCAATACCAGATAACGATGTAAGAAGTTCTTTTGAGGCAGTATTAATATTTATCTTATTTGCTGATGATTCATCACTATCAACATTGGTTGCTTTTTCCTCAGGTTTACTTTCATCACTAATTATAGTAGATGCACCCTTGTCTATACAAGTAGAAATATCCATTTTTGGGCAATTACATTCTGTAATATCTTGATCTTTTTTATCAAGAAGGCTATATTCATAATTAGTATAAATATAAATGACCATTTCTTTTGAAACAGTTTTACTTAAATTTATATTTTTAGTATATGCATTATTTTTAAGTCCGCCAGATAAGTTAACCACATCATTAATAATATTATCACTACTCACTTCATAAACACCTGGATTATTAACAGCACCTTTAACTTCAACATAGAAATTTTCTTTTTCTACAGTTTTTTCTGAATCCTCTGTTGGTTTTTCTATTTCTTCAGTTTGATTTATGCTTGCATTTTCATAATCTTTAATATAATAGAAATAGGCAAATATTACATATTGAAAAATAATAAGTAATATGACAAAACTTATTAGAAAAGTATTCAAATATTTCTTAATCATAATTTCCTCCTTTCATATATATTTATTACCGGAAAATTTCTGATTTCCTCCTTTTTTTGAAAAGTTTTTTTAGAAAATTAAAAAAATGCCTAATTTTTGGCATATATTAGGCAAATTATTTTTTGTAAAGTGTTTACATGTATTTTTGTAAAGTAATGTAAAATTTTATTCAACTATATAAAGATTATCATAAGTACCATTGCCTGACAATTTTACATTTGAAGATAAACTAATAACAGGTCTAGTACTAAACACTGGTGGTCTAAAACCCGAACCAACAGGAACATTATTAAATCCACCAGAAGATGAACCTTCTGTTTGATAAAATGTACTGGGTGCTTCGCTATCATAATGGCTTGGCGTTCCACTTGCAAAAAAAGAATTTGAATACAAATATAAAGTTTGATTTGATGTATTATATTTATTGCCAGCCATCACTAATTCATCAGCAGTTATAAGTCCTACTGGATATGTTAAAGCGCCATTTCCATTACTTGTATTTACAGTAAATTTATCACTTGCTGTTGGACAAGTTAGTATTGGATTTTGTGTAGTTCCAGTTAATCTTTCATAGGCACCGTAATAATATACCACTCCAGTTGATGCCCATGCAGATGTTTGAGTTGAAGAAGCACTTCGATCGTTACAATAAATTGCATCTGCAACTTTCACAGAATCAGTACTAGCTAATGTAGTCTTAACATACCACTTATCAATTGTTTGTTTTGCTACGCTATTATAAATAGTAACTCCATCAATTGTACAGTTTGATTTTGCCCCATCACATTTTCCATAACCATGTTGTTGGCCTAATATATATTGATAGCCCACATACTCTGATTTATCACCATCAAGCCAGTCATCACCAATTGAAGTACTTGATTCAGTCATAAGCACTCCATTACTATTTTTTACTGATGAATCTGTACTTGGATCTGTAACACCACTATAAATCATTCTAATTGAACCATCGCCATTGATTCTTATTATTCGCCAGTACATATCTTTGCTACTACCATCTTTACCAAATTTTACCCAATTATTATTTACAGCACCCCTATAATAATATGAAATACCTAAATCATCAGTTGCTTTATACACTCCTTTATCATTTGCAGTAGTAACATTATTAAATGCAGTATTATTTAATTGAACTATTTTCCCCTCACCACCATATGCTTCAAGAAGTGTTAAATATGTTGGCTCCTTTTCCGCTGTTTCACATTTATTATTTGTTACATATATTTTTCCTATAAAAGATTTTCCCTCTAAAGAGGATTGGGATATTGTAAGATTATAATATTTTCCTGTTATTGATATATTTTGTGTAGTAAGTGTTCCATCACTTTCTATTGTTGCTCCACTTACAAGTGTTCTTTTTAATTCACTCCAATTTGAATCATAATCAAAATTCTTTTCACTTGCAAAATTATTTGTTCCATTTACTTCACTTACTTGTAATGTTATTTCTTTATCACTATTTTTACTTACATGGTTCGTTCCTGTTCCTCCATAAATATAGGATGAACTATCATATTCATAAACTATATCATATGTACATGTTGCTGCTATTTCAGTACTTCCACTTGTAAGTGATACTGATAGTGTTGCTGTATTTGAGAAAGTAGCCACTGTATTATTTGATGCTGTCAAGCTCATATTTGCCGCTGGGACTTGTAAATTTAATTGTGTTGCATTTGATGTAAAAATTGCATTTCCTGGCGATACTGAATTTACATTTACCGCTATATTATTATTTAAGTTCGCATTAAAAGAACCAAAGTATGCAAATGATGCTGTTATTACTATGATGATTAATAACACACTTGCAAACACACCCATTAATTTTATATTTTTATTTTTTATCATATATACTCTCCAATCCCTTATAAATACTGAGATAAGCTTTCTTAAATTATACAGATATAAGAAAATTTGCATTTAAAAATATGATAAATTAGATTGAAAATCTAAGAAAAAAATAGTATAATTTGATAGTAAGTTACGAAAATACGGAGATGATTTTTCTTATATCTGTATAATATAGGAAAATACGAACAAGATAATTGCTGGGATTAAATGAGTTCTAGTATTTTTTATAATAGCAAAAAAATCAGTAATTTTACATACTGATTAATTTATTTTAACTCTTAATAAATCATTTTCATGTAAAGGAGTACTGACTTTTAATTTAATTATCATTCTAGGCATATTTGCTTTTTCAATTAATTCATCTTTTTCGTTATAGATTTCATTTACTATGTAATCAAAAGTTTCTGTATTAGGTCCAAAAAACTGAATATTGTCACCCTTTTTGAAGAAATTTCTTTCTTCGATTACTGCAATTTGAGTCCTTTCATCATATGATTTAACAATGCCTAAAAAGTCTTGATTACTCTCTTCATCACGAAGATTATAATATTGATCATTTTCATTAGGAAAACTCTTAAAAAACTGGGGAGCACTTTCCCTATTTGCAACTCTATTAAGAATCCTTAAATAATAGTTTTTGTCATCATCAGTTAAAGTATTATTCAATATCTTATCAATAATTTTACGATAGCAAAGTATTACCGTAGATATATAGTATATAGAACGCATTCTACCTTCGACTTTAAATGTAGTTACTCCCAAATCAATCATTTCTTTAATGTTTTCAATCATATTTAAATCTTTCGGAGTCATTGTAAATGGAGTTTCATTTTCATTAAAAACCCATCTGCAAATTTGAGCACATCCACCCCTGTTAGAGTCCCTTCCCGTCATAAACGAAGATAATATACATTTACCAGAAATACTCATACACATTGCTCCGTGAACAAAGCATTCAAGTTCAAGGCCTGTTTTATCCTTTATAGCTTTAATATCATTTGTTAAAGCCTCTCTTGCAAGGACTATTTGATCTACTCCAAAGTCTTTATAAAACTCTGCCGTAAAAGAGTTAAGTGAGCTTGCCTGTGTAGAAAGGATTACCTTTGTTTTAAGTTTTAAATCTTTAATCATTTTTAAAACTACAATATCACTTGCAATAATGCCATCCACATTAACACTTTCAAGATATAATAAGTAGTCCTTTAAACCATCAAGGTTTTCATTATGAAATACAATATTTACCGTAACATACACTTTTTTATTTAAACTATGAGCATACTTTGTAGCTTTTTTGATATCATCTAAATCAAAATTTTTAGCATTAGCTCGAAGTGAATAGTTTTGGCCACCAAAATAAACTGCGTCAGCACCATATAAAAAAGCAAATTTTAATCTTTCAAAATCTCCTGCTGGAGCAAGTAATTCTATCATTTCTTGTCCCCCTTTATTTTATAAATAGTTTTATTATGTAAAAATCCATCATCAGTTTCAACATTTATATTACCATCAACTAAATCCTTTAAATCATTTTCATTAAGCATAATTGGATGATATATCGCATACTTAATGTCTTTATTTAAATTATTAAGTCCATTAAAATAAGGCAAATGATAAAAATATGTACCATATTCATTTTCAAATAAAATAAATTTGTGATTATTATTTTCAATTACCATAGGATTTTCATACTTTACATTTTCATGTTTGCTATAGTTTTTAATTAGAAGTCTTCGTGAATAAGCACTTCCGATAAGACCAAAAGCATATAAAGACACCTTTTTCGAAGACTTAGATATAATTTCATCTACTTCCTCTTCAGTTATATCAAAAGGAAGTACTACACTATCAACATATTCATTATAAATATTAACACTTTCATAGTTACAAGCAAAATGGCTGGGCATTAATATCTTTTCTATTTTGACATCCTCAAGCATTTTAATAATTCCTACATCATCAAAGATAATCCCTTTTATATTACTTGGAAGACTATGAAGCACTACATTTAACTTATTAGCGCTATCTTCATCAAGAACTCTATTTACAAATAAATAACTATTCTCTTCTTTAATTTTACTTAAAGAAAATTCATTTTCTACGCCAACGCAAAATGAAAAAAGCGGATAAACAAAACTATCTATCCCATTTTCCTTAAGTAAATTAATTTCTTTTTCACTTTTGATAATAAAAAGTTTATTCATGATTTTTCTTCTTACTAACTGAAAGTCCATCTCCTATATCATAAAAGGTTGTCTCAAAATCAGTATTGTTTTTTAGAAAATCAATATAACTTTCAATTTTTGATACAAGTTGGCGTAAATTTTTACTTTCGATCGTATCACTTTTACCTACATAACCGTGAAATTTTAAATTATCAGTTATAATAACACCAGTGTCCTTTAAAAAATATTGATATTTTTCAAAAAATTTTGTGTATTGTCCTTTAGCAGCATCAATAAATATTAAATCATATTTAGCTTCCACTGGAATGTTTAACTCTAGAGCATCTTGAAGTGCAACATTTATTTTCTTATCAAGACCACATTCTTTAATATTTTTAACACACTCTAAATATCTTTTTTCATCTCTTTCAATAGTGGTTACATAAACATCATCTTTAGCACTTGCCATAAGTATTGCAGAATAGCCTATTGCACTACCTATTTCTAATATATCTTTTACATTCTTATCTTGAATGTATTTCATAATAAATGCTATAGAATCTTTTTCTATTATCGGAACACTATTTTCCTCCGCATATTTTTCTATTTCTTTTAATTTTTCTTTCATTTTAATTTTCACCTAATTTCTTTTGAATTTCATAAAACCCTTTTATATCCTCGGCAAAATAAACTTTTCCTGTATTTATATCTGCATAAAAGTATTCATAATTAGTGTCTGCTGGATTAAGTGCTGCATTAATACTTTCAAGCGATGGATTACATATTGGACCTACAGGAAGACCAATAAATGATAAATTTCTTGTATTATATGGATTAACTGCATTAAGCTCTTTAGTAGTAATTATCTCTTTTAAAGATAAATGCGAGCCATAATATGCTGTAACATCCATTCCTAGAGCCATCCCTTTATCAAGTCTTGTATAAATAACCTGACTTACCTTTTCTCTATCTTCTTTATTAACAGCCTCTTGTTCTACAATTGAGGCAATTGTAAGAAGTTCGTGAACAGAATATTTACTAGAGCTTAAATTTAAATTGCTTAATTTATTTTTTGTATTATTTAGAATAGTTCTAACAATTGTTTCAAATGATGAATTTTCATAAAACTCATAAGTATCTGGATAAAGATAACCCTCTAAAGAATAGTAAATATCTTTATTTTTTATATCATCAGTTAAAAATGAATAATCTTTAATTAAACTATTTAAGAACTTTTCATCTTTTAAATCTTTAATCATATCATCATAAGTAATGTCAAAATTTGCCTCAATTTGTTTTAGATATGTTTCAATACTTTTACCTTCAACAAAAGTAATATTAATTGTTTTAACAATTTGATCTATTTTACCATCATTAATTTGATTAATAATACTAATCGCACTTTGTTTTTTATTAAAGGTATATTTACCTGCTTGTAAGTTTAAACTTGGATTTATAAATACATAAGCAAGCGTAGTAATTTTACTTTTAATAAGTCCTGCTTTTTTTAAATTTGATACTATCTTTATTTTATTATCACCAGCATTAACACTGAATGATACTGAGGTATCCTCTTTATGACCTGTAAAAAGTGTAATATAGGAAAATACTCCAATAAATAGAATTACCACTACTACAGTTATAATTATTATATTTTTCTTTTTCATTTTGTTGCCCCTTTTATCTTATCTAATATTGTATTTGCAATTTCTATTTCCTTATCAGTTAATTCATTGATAATTAAATCATCTTTAATTTTACCTATACATGCATATGTTACTCCTTTATTATTTTCTTTTTTATCAGAGTAAACTATAATAGTTTCATCATTTTCATTTTCAAAAGTAAACAGAACATCATATTCAACTTTTGATTTGCCATTTTCTAAAACAACTTTAGCCTGCATTTTTACTCCTTATATATGTTTCAAGAATTATGGCTGCAGCCTGCATGTCAACTTTATCTTTAATATCTTTAGCATGTTTGCCATTTGCAAGGAGAATCTTTTGTGCCTCAATCGAAGATAATCTTTCATCTATTAAAACGACTTTTAAATCAAGTGTTTTAAGAAGCTCACAAAAATTATAAGTTCGTTGAGCTGCAAATCCTTCACTTCCATCCATATTTTTAGGAAGTCCAATAGCTATTTCTGTGATATCCTCTTTAGCAATTATTTCCTTAAGTTCTAGAAAAGCAGTTTCATATTCTTCACTTTTAAATCTAATTACTTTGTAAGGTGTAATGATTGTATTTGTTCTATCGGAAATTGCCACGCCCAATGTTTTTGTACCTAAATCTAGGCCCATATATCTTGTTTTCATCGTCCTAAATACCCATTTATAATTGCCATTAATACTTCTTCACGAGAAAATTTAGTAATCTTTTTTCTAGCATCTTTATATGATGTAATATATGTAGGATCCCCAGATAATAAGTAACCAATTAATTGACTAGTTGGATTATATCCTCTTTCCTCGATTGCATTAATAACTTCATTAATACTTATCATAATTAACTCCTGTCTTAAAACTTTTAAATCAAATATTGAAGTCTTGTCAGAATTCATTAAAATCTCACTTCCTTGCAACTTTATTTTATCAAAAAAAAAGTTAAACTGCAACAAAACTACAGTAACTTTTAAAATATACAAACATTTGTTGTTGACATACATTACACCTTAATTCACTTTTGCTAGCAAGTTAAAGTGTCTCTCTTATTAGGGTAACACTCGTAAAGAGTTTACGAGTACGCTTCCTTTTTTATTTTATGTAAGTTTTTCTCTTGAACACTTAATATAACATATTTAAATTTAGTATCAATATTACCTATTTATATTTTTTTCTATTAAGAGTTTTATCGTATATAATATCAATACTAGAAAGTAGCATAATTGAAAGTAATGCACCGCCGAATACATCTGAGAAATAATGTGCTCCAAGATATATACGAGATATGCCCACTAAAACAGGTATAATACCTAAAATAACACTAAATATTATTTTATATGTTTTAGAAATTTTGCTTTTTAATATAAAGTAAATTAAAAATCCATATAAAGTAACACTTGCCATTGTATGACCACTTGGGTAAGAGAAAGTATTTTCTACTACAGTGATATATTCTGGTCTAGGTCTTCTTACAATAACTTTAACAATATTATTTATTAAAGTGGATATTACTAAAATACCCACGCATTTATAGGCATATTCTTTTTGCTTTTTATAAATTAAAATAACAAATACTAAAACGCATAAGAGAATTATGAATGGAGTGCTACCTAAAAAGGTAAATACTTTCATAAATTTAGTTGTCATTTCACTATAAAATCTCATTACAAAATTATGAACACTATCATCAATATTTGTGAATTTATTATTAATGACTAACATACTATTAATAATAAAAAGTACAAGTAAAGTAAATGGTATATAATATTTTTTATTTTTCATGTTTTTCTCCTACAAAAATAAATGTTCTTTGAATAACAAAGTTTACAATAAATAAAATTACATCAACTATTAATTTGATTACCATCGAGCTTATATGAGTTAATTTTACAATATATTCTACAGCTAAGCCTGATACAAACATTTGAAGTACACATAAACAAGCATATTTAATTAGTGATGAACTATTTCTATTTTTAAAAACAACATTAGAGTTAACTAAAAAGTTATAAACACTTGATAATACTCTTGCACATATTGTTGCATATAGAATTGAATTAACTCCCCCAATAATTAGTGAGAATATATAAAATAATAGATAATCTAATATAAATGATGAAAGACCTGCTAAAATAAATTTAAAGAATAATTTATAGATTTCAAATGAATCCTTAACTGGATTAAAATGACTTTCACTATTACTATTTTCTAAATATATTGTTTCAATAGGTACTTCAATAATTGGTATTTTTTTATTCATTGTTTCAATTAACATATTTGTTTCATATTCAAATCTATCGCCTTTAATAGTCATAAGACTGCTCATAACTTTAGTTGGGTAACCTCTTAAACCTGTTTGGGTATCAGTAATTGAAAGTCCTACAAAAGTTTTAAAAACTCCCCTGGTAATTTTATTACCAAACTTATTTCTTGCAGGAACATTTTCACTGTCAAAATCACGACATCCAAGTATTAAGCTATCCGGATGTTTTTTTATTTCCTCGGCAACTTTTTCAATATCTTTTATACTATGTTGTCCATCACTATCCGCAGTTACTACACCTTTTAATTTAGGATATTTTAATAATAGATAATTGAATGCATCTTTCATTGCTCTACCTTTACCTAAATTGACATAATGATGTAAAACAGTTATTTTTTTCTTTTCAAGATCTTTAAAAAAACTATCATATTCTTTATTACAGCCATCATCATAAACTAAAACATTTTTTGTACTTTCAAGTAAATTATCTAAAAACTTTTTAAATATTTCAATATTTGGATTTAGTGTAGGAACTACTACAAAAATATCTTCCATTAATTATCACCTTTCGATTTCATTGTTATTAATCTATATGCTCCGTCAATATAAGCATAATAGAATGTATCATTTAATATATCTATCCTTTTTTCACCATTAACTAAAGTCATATTCTTTTCTAAAAAAACATCTACGCTAAAGGCATTTTCATTATACACTGTAAACCCATTCATTTTTACATTAGTAAATGTATCTTTATCAAGTGTATGCATTGAGGTAAATGTTATATCAACATTTGTTGCCCAGCTATATGCTCTTTTATATAGTGCTGTTCCTTCGAATAAATTAGGTGTCAAAGTATAAAGTCCATATCTTTCACCAGGAAGGTCCGCAGTTAAGAATAAACTCCAATTTTTAGCAAATGTTAATGGATCATAATCTTTATTTGTAAGTTTTTCAAAAGCAGCTTCCTTATCATCAGTTTTAAAATATGATACTCCATAGTAAGTAGACTTTTCATTAGTTACCTTTATTTCATCATTTCCACTCATAACTTTAATTTTAGGCTTTTTAGTTAAATTAGTTATTTTATAATGATTTTCATAAGGCAAATCTACTTTATCATAAACTTCAGAGTATTCTTTGATTTCCTCTTTGCTAACAAGGTCTTCATCACCTACTTTAATATCATTAATATATAAATCATAATTACTATTTACATATACATCAATGTTATAAATACCATTTTTACTATATGTTTCAATCTCTTTTATAGAATATTCTTCGAAGGATAGAATTCCAAGTCTTCTTACCTTTTTACTATCTAAAGTTACACTTGCAATCATAGTATCATCAGCATAAATATCATAAGTACTTTCTTTATCATTTTTCTTATAACTTAATTTACTTTCCTTAAATAATTCTTTATATCCCTCTTCAAAAGAAGAATTTTTTTCATATTTACTTTCAACTTTATTATAAGATAAATATTTATTTATATTTCCTACTTTACTTGCAGTTTTCATATCTTTGATTAAAGATGTCATGTACCCTTCAATGTTACCTTTTTCATACATTTTTAAGGTAGTGGAAACATATATTAAACATGCTTCGCTAGCAATTAATAATATTAAGAACCATATAAGCAATGCTTTTTTATACCCTGTCATTTTCTTTTTTCTCTTACTCATTTTATACCTACTTTTCTATAATAAATGCCTCAGGTAAACGCCAAGATGAATTTGAATAATATAAGGTTACCGAAGTCATTAAATATTTATCTTCATAATACATTGTCGAAGATGATCCACCATCAAGATTTGCAGCATTTATAGCTCCATATTTTTCCATAACTTCAATTAAGTCTGATGCTGTTGCACCAAGGTGTCCAGATGCACCTCTTCCATCTGTAACAAGAAGTAAGACTGTTCCATCAGCTTTTTGACCTATTGCTGTACGAGGATTTGCACCACTTCCAAGTCCATTACTTTCTCTTTTTTCACCATTAATAATAAGTTTTACAAAGTGATTATTTGCATCGTTTGCTTCCTCTTGGAAAGTAACTGCATCCCTTATTTTTTCCTCTTTTACAAGTTTTTCTACTCCATTTTTATCAAGTCCTTGTAAAGGAAGTATTTTTAAAATATTATTTTCATCAAAACCAATTAAATGATAACCAACACCATTTGGCCTATTCCAAACAATTTCACCTTTTGAAACAACAACACCCATTGGATACCCACCTTTATTAAGTGTAGATACATAAATACCACCATTTACACCGCCAATAGCATTATTTTCCTTAACTATTTCATCAAGAGTTTTACCATATTCAGAAAATGGTGCAGTAGTTGCTACTTTAACTCTTGATGGATCACTAATTATCATCATAGTTCCATGAAAATTACTACCATTAACCTTTTCGATTTTAATATCTTTTTTATTTTCATTACTAACATCAATTAAATTACTATCAACATCTTTATTTAATTCTTTTAAAGAGTTACTATTTACTATTTCATTAATGGTCTTATTAGGAAGGACTAAATGAACAACAAATTTAAAAGCACCTGTCTCTAAAAATGTTGTTGTAAATATATTTCTTGCAGACTTACTTGGACCATAACATATAAGAAGTAATGATGCATACAAAGTAATTACTACCATTAATATAAACACTCCAATAAAAGATAAAACTTTCAAGATATTTTTTAAAACTTTTTTCATAATAAACTCCATCCTATAACTACAAATAGTTTATCATACTTTAAAATGAAAATAAAGAACTTTCTTACCACTTTATTTTTATTTTTATATTTGATAAAATATTATTGAAAGGATAAATTAAATGAAGAAAATATTTTTATTAATTACATTTTCATTATTACTTATTACCGGTTGTAAAAATGAAAACAATATTACAAAAATGAGTTTAAAAAGTATCTTAAAAGCATCGACTAAAGGAGCCCAGTTACCAGATAATTATATTACTAAAATTACAAAAGATAATTTTGAGGATTATTTTGGTGATGCTGATATTGATTTTAAAGAAGCAATAGTTTCTGAAGCAAATATTAATGCAATAGCCTATATGATAGGAATAATTAGATTAAATGATAATGTAGATATTCAAAAATCAGTAGATATTTTAAAAAATTCAGTTGATCCTAATAGATGGATATGTGTAGTTCCAGATAGCGTAATAATTGATAGTAATCAAAATGTAATAATAGTTATAATGGATGAAAAAAATAATGCTGATACTATCCATAATAATTTTAAAAACATAAAATAACTCAGTAGATAAACCTACTGAGTTTTTATTTTTAATTGTTTTTACCATTTTCATTATATTATTTCTTCTTTATAATTAAAATGGATCACTACTACATATACTACCGGCTCCATATTTTCCATTATTTTTTATAATGGCATTTTTAAGTTGAGAATCATCATTTGTATAATCTATAAAAATACACGATCCATGTCCATAACTTATATAACCAGAACTTAAAATTTCAAAATCAGAACTTGTTTCACAATACTCACTATTTATCCATTCTTCCCAGGTCATACCTTTTTTGGCATAATATTTTTTTCCTTCAATTTCAAATTCGATCAATGCCTCTTTACTTGTACATTCTTTCTTGTTTACATATATGATACCAGTAAATGATTTATTGGCTAATTGTTCTTGACGTATATCTAAGTTGTAATATTTTCCTGTAAATGTATATTCTTGGGTTGTTGCAGTTGTTCCTGAATTTGATATACTGGCATTTTCCACAAGTTTGACTTTTCTTTTGTTATTTTCTGTTACCCAACCTGTAGAGGTATTATAATCAAAATTTGTTTCTGTGCTAAAATTACTTGTTCCACTTGGAGCATTTACTGTCATTGTTATTTCTTTTGTTGTTCCACTTGTTTTTGCACTAGGACTTACTCCATAGAAATTACTTCCAGTATATTCATAATATATATCAAATGTACATGTTGTTTCTATTTCAGTACTTCCACTTGTAAGTGATACTATAAGCGCTGCAGTATTTGATGCTGCAGCTACTGTATTACTTGATGATGTTAAACTCATATTTGCCGCGGGTACTTGTAAATTTAACTGTGTAGCATTAGATATAAAGGTACCATTACCTGGGCTTACTGAATTAACATTTACCGCTACATTATTATTTAAGTTCACATTAAATGATCCAAAGTATGCAAATGATGCTGTTATTACTATTACCAAAAGTATTATACTTGAAATTATACCCATTATTTTCACATTTTTATTTTTTATCATATATGCTCTCCAATCCCTTATAAATACTGAGATAAGTTTTCCTATATTATATAGATATAAGAAAAAATGTTTTCAAAAATGCGACAAATGAGATTGAAAATCTAAGAAAAAAATAGTATAATTTGATAGTAAGTAACGAAAATACGGAGATGAATTTTCTTATATCTATATAATTTAAGAAAATACGAACAAGGTAAATGCTGAAAGAATTTAATATTAAAGATTTTTAATAAAAAAAATATAGATTAGACTATATTTTCTTTTTAAAATTACCATCAATGCCAACACCTTCATTGGTAATTACAAAAGCTGTTTTATCAATTTTATCAAGATCTTTTTCAAGAATCGATAATTCATATTTTGAAAGTGCAACATAAGTTATGTAAGTCGTAGAGTTTTGATATCCACCCTTGCCTTTCCAAAAAGTTACATCTCTTTTTAAATTTTCTTTTATGTAACTTATTATATTATTAGGTTCATCTTTCGTAAATATCATTGCAGTAGTACAAATATTTTTTTCATGATTTTTATCAACAACAAACGAAGAAAATAAAGAATATATTATTGAATAAATCATCGTATTTATACCAAATAATATTCCGCTTATTGAGTATATAATGAGATTTATAAATATACCTATTTTTCCTACGGACATTTTTTTACTATTAAGTGAGGCTACAACACCAATAATATCTGTTCCTCCACACGAACCGCCAACAGAGAAAAACATTCCCGCACCATATCCAACAATTAAACCGCCAATTAATGTGCTTGTAATAAGTTCATCTACAATTGGTGTTTCTGGAATTGGTATAAACGATAAAGCTAATGTTTGAACCGCAACACATAATATAGTTCGTCTAAAAAACACATCATTTACTTTCATGAAAGCTAAAACAAAAAGAGGAATATTAAAAAGCAAATTTAAAATGCCAGAAATATCAAAAGTACTTTCTAAAGTAAAAAGTTTAATAAGCATTTCATTAATAAGTTGTGAAAGTCCTAATACTCCCCCGTTAAAAAGTCCCATTGGTCTAATAAAAAGATTAACGCCAAGAGAATAAATAATAACACCCATTATGGCTTTTATAAAACTTTTAGCATCCCAATCATACATCGCTTTCACTATTATCAACCTACCTTATTTTAATTATAATACATTTAAAAAAAATATGAAACCAAAAATTTCATATTTTACTAAAAAGGCATTTTCATATTACCATTTGACATACTTTTCATCATTTTTTTCATTTGTTCAAATTGGTTAATTAACCTATTTACATCTTCAACTTTCATGCCAGAACCATTTGCAATTCTAATTTTTCTTTGAGCTTTTAAAACTTCAGGATGCTTTCTTTCATAAGGAGTCATTGATAAAATTATTGCCTCAACATGAGCCATTTCTTTAGGATCAATGCTTACATTATTTAGTCCCATCTTTCTTGCCCCTGGGATAAGTTTAAGCAAATTTTCAAGAGGTCCAAGTTTTTTGATTTGCTTCATTGTATTTAAGAAATCTTCGAAGTCATATTTACCCTTTAACATTTTTTTGCTTAAATCTTTAGCTTCATCCTCACTCATTAAACCTTCAGCTTTTTCAGCAATTGATAAAATATCACCCATATCAAGAATTCTATTTGCCATTCTTTGTGCATCAAATAATGAAAGTCCATCCATTTTTTCACTATCACCAATAAACTTTATTGGAACATTTGTAAGATGTCTTACACATAGAGCAACTCCACCTTTTGAGGTACTATCCATTTTAGTTAATATACATCCTGTTAAATGAAGTGCTTCGTTAAAACCTTTGATAACATTTATAGCATCTTGTCCTATCATTGAATCTATAACAAGTATTTTTTCATCAACTTTAAAATTATCTTCGACACTTTTAAGTTCATCCATTAGTTTTTCATCTAATTGAAGTCTTCCGGCAGTATCGATAATAATATAATCATTATTATTTTCTTTAGCATAAACCAAGGCATCTGTAATTATTTCATTAACCGAAGCATTATCCTTTGAAAATACTGGAATATTTAACTCTTTACCAATCTGTTTAAGTTGTGTAATAGCAGCTGGCCTATATATATCACATGCCACAAGTAAAGGTTTTTTACTATATTTCTTTCTTAAAAATAAAGCAAGTTTTCCTGCAGTAGTTGTTTTACCACTTCCCTGAAGACCCACAAGCATAAGAACTGAAGGATTACCACTTACATATAAGTCTTCACTTTCTCCAAGAAGCGAAACAAGTTCATCTTTAATAAGCTTAATAAATACTTCCTCAGGTTTAAGTGATTTAGATACCTCTAAACCAAGTGCTTTTAATTTAACATTATTAGTAAATTCTTTTACTATTTCATAGTTTACATCAGCTTCTAAAAGAGCCATTCTAATTTCTCTTATTGCACCATCAATATTATCTTCAGTAATTTTACCCATTCCTTTAATATTTTTGATTGCACTAGATAATCTATCTCCTAAATATTCAAACATTTTAACCTCGTTTCTTAATTATTTTACCATAATTTTTATTATATTATCAAATTATTTTAAAAAAACTAGAGATTATTCCTTAGTTTTATTAACTTCTTTAAGAACATTATTAAATTCTTCTTCATTCACATTAGTGGCCTCAATAACAATATTTTTTTCAAA
>CABUPU010000008.1 GCA_902493595.1 uncultured Mycoplasma sp. | reverse complement strand
ATAGAAAGGATCAATCAAATAGATTAATAATTTCTATAAGATTGATTATACGAGGTAATTAATATGATAAAAACAAATAATAAAGGACTTTTAATAGTAGTATCTGGGCCAAGTGGTGCAGGTAAAGATACTATATGTCAAAAACTTATAAAAGAAAATTCAAATATTTGGATGTCTGTTTCAATGACTACGAGAAAACCAAGACCACTTGAAAAAGATGGCGTTGATTATTTCTTTGTGTCTAGTGAAGAATTTGAAAATAAAATAAATGATAATACTTTTTTAGAATATGCCTCTTATAATGATAATTATTATGGAACTCCTAAAGATAAAGTAGAGGAAAAATTAAATGAAGGGAAAGATGTAATACTTGTTATTGATATAAATGGAGCGATAAATATTAAGAAAATTATTCCATCAGCACTTTTTATTTTTATTATGCCTCCGGATATGGAAACTTTAAAAAATAGACTTATTGGTAGAAAAACTGAAAGTAAAGATAAAGTGGTTGAAAGATTTATTACTGCTTATAATGAAGTCAATAATTATAAAAAATATAATTATGTTGTTGTAAATGATAAAGTAGAGGATGCAGTTAATAAAGTTAAATCAATAATTCAAAGTGAGAAATGTCGTGTTGATCGTATTGAGGATATTTATTTAGGAAATAAAGAAGAGTTAATACATGAAATATTAATTGATAAAAATTTTGAAAATAACCATTGACAGTTGAATGGCCATTCATATATAATTAAATAGTTGAATAGATATTCAACTAAAGGAGATATTTAATGAAAGATAGTATGTGTGATTGTAATGTTATTCATAAAGATATTGTTGAAAAGGCTTTAAAAAATAGACCTGATGAAGTAACTCTTTTAAAACTATCAGAGGTTTTTAAATTAATAGGAGACCTTACTAGAATTAAAATTTTATGGTGTTTAGATAATAATGAAATGTGCGTATGTGATATAGCAAATGTTCTTAATATGAGTAAGTCTTTAGTATCTCATCAACTTGCGGTTCTTCGAAAAAGTGAAATAGTAAAGTCAAGAAGATCTGGTAAAGAAGTATATTATACTTTAGATGATGAACATATAAGGACATTATATGAGATAGGTATTAAACATATTAATCATAAAATCGGAGGCAGTAATGAATAAATATAGATATAAAATTAATAATTTAGATTGTGCAAATTGTGCAAGAAAAATTGAGGATAGTCTTAATAAAAATAAAGATTTTAAAAATGTTAAAGTTAATTTTAATACAATGATGATTTCTTATGAAACTGAAAAAAATATAAGTATAAGTGGTGTTAATAAATTAATTAAAAAAATTGAACCAGAGGCTTACATTAGCGAAAATGAAGAAAATGTAAAAAAAGAATATCATTTAAGTATACTTATTATTGCTATAATTATAGGTTTATTAGGATGTTATTTAAATATTTCAAAACCAATTAAATTGATTTTATTAATAATATCATATATTTTACTTTTATATAAAGTTTTTATTAATGCTTTTAAAATGATAAAAAATGGTGGAGGTATTAATGAAAATGCTTTGATTTTAATATCTTGCATTGGTGCTTTTGTTTTAGGTGAAGCTATGGAAGGTATGATGGTTATTGTTTTATATTCAGTAGGTAAGATTTTAGAGGAAAAAGCCTTAAATAATTCAAGAAAATCCATTAAAGATTTAATGAATATAAAAAGTATTTACGCAAATAAACATGAGAAAGATAAAGTAAAAACTATTAATGTTGAGGATGTAAAAGTAGGTGATGTTTTAGTTGTTAGAAAAGGAGAAAAAATTCCAGTTGATGGAACTATTATAAATGGAAAAACTTATTTAGATACTTCTGCTCTTACAGGAGAAAGTGAAAATATTTTAGTTAAAAATGGTGATAAGGTACTGTCTGGGTCTATTAATAATAGTGATGTTATTACTATTAAAGCAACATCTACATTTGAAGATTCAACAGTTTCTAAAATATTAGAATTACTAGATACTGCCACAGATAAAAAGGCTAAAACTGAAACTACTATTTCTAAAATAAGTAAAGTTTATACACCAATAATTTTAATTCTTGCTTTAATAGTGGCTATATTTTTACCACTTATAAGTAATGTTACATATTTACAAAGTATTTATAGAGCATTAACTTTTCTTGTAATATCATGTCCTTGTGCTATTGCAATATCTGTGCCACTTTCATATTTTACAGGTATTGGTGCAGCCTCAAAAAATGGAATTTTAATTAAAGGTAGTAATTTTCTTGATAATTTACAAAATACCACTGGAATTATATTTGATAAAACTGGTACTTTAACAAGTGGAACATTTACTGTTACTGATATAATAATTCAAGATAAAGATTATAGTAAAAAAGATGTTATTAATTATCTTGTTATGGGAGAAACATTCTCAAATCATCCAATAGCTAAATCAATTTTAAAATTAACTGATAAAAAAATTGATACCTCAAAAGTTAAAAAATTTAAGGAAACTACTGGAAAAGGAATATCTTATGAGATTGATGATAAAAAAATTGTTATTGGTAGTAAAAAAGTATGTAAATGTGATTGGGATGGAACATTACATTTAAATATTGATGGTAAACATATTGCAACTATAGAAATTAGTGATGGTATTAAAAGTGAAACAAAAGATTCTTTAAAAAATTTAAAAGAACTTAATATAAAAACATATATGTTTACTGGTGATAAAAAAGAACATGCTTTAAAAATTGGTGAAAAACTTGGTATAGATGAAATATATTATGAGATGCTTCCTCATGAAAAGTTTACAAAATATGAAGAAGTAAAAAAGAATGAAAAAACCCTAGTATTTGTGGGTGATGGTGTTAATGATGCACCAACATTAAAACGAGCTGATATTGGAATATCTATGGGTGGAGTAGGAACAGATAGTGCAATTGAGGCAAGTGATATAGTTCTTATGAGTGATGATTTAATGAAAATACCTCTTGCAATAAATATATCAAAATATACAAAATATATTATTAAAGAAAATCTAATATTTGCAATGGGTATTAAAATATTAATTCTATTATTAAGTATATTTGGTTATGCTAATATGTGGTTTGCTGTTTTTGCAGATACTGGTGTAACACTTCTTACAATATTAAATACACTTAGAATATTAAGAAAATATAGGAAAAGATGATATAATAAAAGGGAAAATTAAATAAAAAATAGTTTTTAAGGAGGAACAAGTGAAAAAAAATTATGGATTATTATTAATTATACTTGGAAACTTACTTTATTTAAGTTATATATTTTTTGAAAATAAAATTAGTTCTAGTTTTAGTGAATTTTCAAGTGGTGTACTATTAGGTCTTTCTATTGGAACTAATTTAGTGGGAATAATAATTACCTCTAAAAATATTGCTGAAAATAGTAAAAAATAGTTATATGTTAATAAAGAGGTATTATGAAGTATATTGTTTTATTAAGAGAAATTAATAACTGGATTGTAGGTATAAAATAATATGAAAAAGAAGTTTCAATTTACTAAAAATATAGATATTTTATTTTTGTTAATTATTCTTTTTTTAACAATTATTGATTTTGTGACAAATTATAAAGAGATTTATAATTTATTTTTAACAATTTTTAATATCAATAAAATTCAAAATTTTTATATGCTATATTTTGTACTATATAATATTATTGCCTTTGTAATAATGATTATATTTAGCTTATTAAAACATTTTTATTTAATTATCGCATATATAGCATATAAAATTGCTCAAAGAAAACATATAAAAGAAAAAGAGGTAAAAATCTCAAAGGATGATACAAAATACTATAGAGACATTATTTCAAAATACTCACCAGCAGTACTTAGTTATATATTTGATTTTAACGTTGGCAAGAATGAATTAATTGCAACTTTATTAATGTTAGAATTAAAAGGGAAAATTAAAATAGAGGAAAAAATAACTATTTTGAATTCTGACTACAAAGATCTTGAACAAAATGAAATATATGTTTTAAATGCAGTAAAAAATTGTAAATTAAAAAAATTTGATTTTGATGAATATAAAAAAGTAGTTTGTGAGGATAGCTTAAACAATAATTTATTAAAGAAAAAGGGAAATAGATCTAAATATATAACAGTTTTTTTCTTAATTACAATTGTCATAACAATTATATTATTTTATTATTCTTTTATCAAAATGATGATAATTTCGAATAGTAATTCAATAGAAATTGTTGATTTCATTCTTCCAATTGTAGCTATGGTTATAGTATCGATGTGTCCAGTATTTTTGCTTGCATATGTGTTTTTTTATCATAAGTTTCAGGTTAATGATCCATATATAAGAAATAGTGAAGGTAAAAGTCTTTACATAAAGTTAAACGGATTAAAAAATTTTTTAACTGACTTTAGTAATATAAAAAACAAAAGTAAAGAAGAACTTATTTTATGGGAAGATTATTTAATATACTCTGTTTTATTTGACTTGAATACAAAATTAACCGATGACATTAACTCTAAAATTTAAGAATGCTTTACACATATTTGACATTTAACTTTTTATGTGCTATAATTAAATCACTGATTAAGCAATGGGGGTTGCAAAGAAAGTGAAATTGAGACTCGTTGTATAATCAATGAGTTTTTTTAAGGAGGTTATTATGAACTATAATGAAGCATTAAACTTATTCGGTTTTACAGGAAGTTTTACTGAAGAAAGTTTAAGAAAAAAATATTTAGAATTATCAAAAAAATATCATCCAGATATGGGTGGTAGTGATGAAATGATGAAAAAAGTAAATGCTGCTTATGATGCTTTAAAAGGTAAATCAACTAATTTTGATCTATCGTATTTTAATAATTTAAAAGATAAATTACAAAGATTTGTTAGTAAAAAAGTTTACATAGTTGGAAGTACTGAATATAAATGTGTTAACAAAATTAATGAACTATTAGAAACTTTACCATTAACTTCGGATAAAAATGTACTAAATACCGCTTATAATAACATTTTGTTAAAAGTTAATGCTATTTTAAAAGATTATAGAAAAAGCATTTTAGGTAATATTCCTGATAGATTTTTGAAAAAATATAATAAAGACATGGTTGGAACAATAGATGAATTTTTTGAAAAAATAAATAATATCAAAAAAGAGCATGATGAAATACAAAAATCATTAGATGATGTTGTTCAATCATTTGAGGTTAAAATCAGTGCTAATACTTTAGAAAAAATACTTGGTATAAAAGCGACTATTTTAAGTGATATCATTGAGGATAAGATTAGTTTACAAGATGGAGCTAATAGACTTCGTTGCGAAATAATGACTATGATTATACAAAAAGAGGCATTAGATAAGGAACTCGAAGAAACTTATAATGCTATACTAGTAAACTTTAATACCAGAATGAAAGAATTAAATTTTACTGATAATGAGCAAATTAAAACTTCTTTAGATACATTAAAGAGTGCATTGGAAAAATTACAACTTGTAAAAGAAAATAAATTAAATAAAGAAATATTATCAAGTCTTAGAACATTAGATTTTAAAACTAAAATTGATTTTGAAAATGTTGAAGATAAAAATGATAACCAAGAAAATGATAATTATGAAATTTTTATAACAAGAGATTCAAATAAAGATATACCTGAATTTGTTATAAAACTATTCAAAGATGGAGAATTTATTCATTTTTTAAGAAAATATATAAATGATAGTCAAAAAAACGAAGTTGATGAATTTTTAACCTATGAAAGTAATTTTTATGAAAAATATATGAGATTAGATGAATTTTTAGATAATGCTGAATTTATTAATAAATTTTATAATGATCATTATGGTAATGGTAGGCTTGCACTTTATCTGTTTGATAATACAGTTATTTATATAACTAATAATGGTGCAGGAACTATAAAAGCAAGTAGAATAGGTGATTTAGGATTAGTTGATGAATCTTCTTACTATCCTTATATGTATGGGTTACAATATAAAAAAAGAAGTATCCTTAAAAAGGATATATATGATGATTTTAAAAAATATCTCAGCCCAAAATATAAATATAAAGATTATAATATTCAAAAAGATAAATTTAATGTGTACAATGGAAAAGGAAGATAAAGCGATTATTTTCTTTTTTTTATATAGCAATTGTGATTATCTAAGTTTTGTCAAATTAAAAAAAATGTGATATTATATACACGACAAAAAGAACTGAGATTTCTCAATTTTTAAAAAAATTGGTAAATTAGTCTATTTGTTTTCGTATAGACAATTTGAAGAACATAATTTATAAATAATTTTACATAATTTCGTTTCGCAGGCGATTATGCATTTATAATGATGTTTACCTTCAGATTGTTTTTTTCTGAAAAACAAATAAATAGGATTAGTTTTGTCTGTGTGAGCAGATATTTGTAATACAGTTGTAACTATATTAAATAAAATAGTTCTTCCAAACTTACAACCTGTTTTAGAAATTGGTCCGTGATAAGCAGAAACACCAGATTGTGAAGTGACTGAATCAATTCCTATAAATGATATAAATTGATACTTATCATCAAATCTAGTTATGTCACCAACTTCGGCTAGAAACAAAGCAGTAGAAAATTCACCAAAACCAGGAATAGAATTAATAATTTTAAATAACTCTTTATCTTTCATATCATTAATAAGTTGGTTTTTGATTTTATTAATTTCTGATTTATGATATTGAATCATTTCAATTACTTGAACTAGATTTTGAACTTGATAAGAATCAAAAGCAACAAAACATAAAGAATTGGAAGCAAGTTCTTTCATTTTTAAAACTTTATTCTTGAATCTAAAAGCTTGAGTTGTTCCATTCTTTTCCTTTAAATAATTCATTAAATAATCAATTCTACGATTAACAAATAATACTGGATGAGGAAAATCATGGATAAAATTTAAAGCTAAATCATCATATAAATCGTTGAAAATTAAAGCAAATTCAGGAAAAACAATATCAATGAGTTGTCTATATCTATTTTTTAATCTAGTTTGTCCTTCAATTAATGACCAATATTGACGAGCAAGAGGATTGTACATAAAATATTCATCTTGTTTTTGATAAAAATTATCAATAGTACCTAAATAGCATCTAGCAATTTTAAAACAATCAAGTTTATCAGTTTTAGATTTATTTAAAGTATCTTTAAATTGTTTAACAAGTTTAGGGTTCATAACAATTGTATCTATACCTTTAGATCTAAAATAATTTTCAACTGGTAAATGATAAATTGAGGTAGATTCCATAATAACAATTAAATTAGAATGATTTTTTACTTTATTAAATAATAAATCAAATTCATCTTTTTTATGTTCAATTAATGTTGCATCAATAATTACATTTCTTAATTCATCAATAAAACAATAAACACTTTTATCTTTAGCAATATCAAAACTTAAAATATGCCTCATAATTTAAACTCCTTTCTTAAATATTTCGGTTAAACCATATTCGACCACTTATATTCCTACATGCTTAATCATCCGAACTTTAATATTTCTATTAGTTTCCATTATCTACAACCGAATTAATAAATAATCATATGGTAGACATTCACAAAAACGCACTCTAAGTGCCTGTTATACTCCGTCTTTACCGATTGCCATTTATAATAGCAAAAAAACATAAAAATATCAAAATTTTAATCTTGAAATCTTTATGTTTAGAATTATACATGTTATACTGATAATAGTAAGGGTGTTGTAAATGGATTCTGAGAAAAAACTAGAAAAGCGAAAAAGAAGAATTAAAAAGAAGTATTTTAGTACAGGCGCATTCGTAATGATTACTATTCTTGGTATAATTGGTGTAGGTCTCATTTATTTTTCACTTAAAAATATTTTTGTATCAAAGTCTTTAGGCTTTGGAATGGCAATTATAGTAGGACTTTTTTTTACATTAATATCAGTATATTGTTGGATACTTTATTTTTTGAATATTATTTTAAAACCACACAAAGATGTTCTCTTTCTAAAGAAAATTGAACACACAGATATCTACTTTATTGACAAAAAAGGAAAAAGGTATAATTATGATTTCGGTTATGATATGCTTGAGGAAGGATATTATAATGTTTTAAAAACGCACAATTATGTTTATGATGTTTTAGAAAAAACTAATGATACTTGGACTTTGAAAGAAAAAAATAACTATTTTTTTAATATGTATACAGTTTCTGGAAATTTTGAGGGTGTATTTTTATTACCTATTATCTATCTGACATTAATTATTGGACTATTTTTATTTATAATGGGAAATGGGTTTGAAAAACTTTATTCAATTCCTTTAATTTTTGGCCCATTATTTGTGATAATTTATGATTTAATATATAAAATAAAGTTAAAAAAATCAGAAACTGGTAATGTTGATGATACTAATTTAATTAAAATTTCTAATATATTTCAAAGAATACTATCAGTTGTACCTTCTTTAGCGTTTTGCATAATAGTTTCTGTAATATTTATTAACTTAACTGGAACATTTTCAAAAATGATTTTTTTGCCATTTTTATTTTGTGGCTATTGTACTTTGGGATATTATTTGGCTATTGCATTTCAAAACAATAAATTAGCTATGCAATTTTTAAATATATTTTATATTATATTTTTAGTCTATTGGTTTGGTTTTTTAATTGTAGCTGGTGTAATTTCTGTTATTCAAAATCAATTTACAAATATTTTATTTACAATTCCATTTTGGGTTGCAGGAATATTCATGTTATATAAATATTTTACTAAAAAATAACGAGAATGTTATTAAGTATTAGAAAGAAGATAAGCAATTATTTCCTTTTTTTTATATTGCATTTATGTTATACTATGGATGTATGAGTTTGATAGGATTCTTTTATTAAAATTATTTGAGGTATCCTAGCAATATCTAAACAATTGAAAATATTTTTGAGAAAAAAGAATTACATAGAAACTAAATGATTTTCAAAATGGTAACTGTAGAAGAATAAAAAATAGCACTATCTTAAAATTCAACGTTGATATTTTTGAAAAAGTGGTAAGATAATAATTTTGATATTATTATATTTGGTCAAAATTATACATTTTTAGTATATGTGCTTTACGATGAGTATTTAAATGAAAGGCTTGATAGTAAAATGAATAAAAAAATCAAAAAAATACTGGTGGTAATATCAATTATTATAATTATTTTGGGAAATAATATTTGGAATAAGTGTATCTAATAACCTAATAAATAGTGCTGATTACAATTTATATGTAGATGGATCAAATTTTTCAGGCATAGTGGAGTTAACATCATTTATGGGTGCAAAAGTATTGGGATTTGTCATTGTAATTTATAGTATATTATTAGATATAGTAATTTGGACAATATATGGAATTATTATTTTGATATTAAAGTTGATAAGAAAAAAGAAAGTGAAAGTAATGAATGAAAATATTCAATAAATGCTGGAGGTGAAGAAAATGGCAAAAGATTTAATGATAAGAAGCAGTAGTGCTGAATTTCTAATATTTGAAAGACAAACACATGATAAGGGAATTCAAGTTATATTTGAAGATGGTGATTTATGGCTAACACAGAAAGCTATTGGAGAACTTTTTAATACAACTAGAAATAATATTACTATGCATATTAATGATATATACGATAGTTATGAATTAGAACAAAATTCAACAAGTAAGAAATTCTTACTAGTTCAAAATGAAGGCGATAGAAAAGTAAAAAGAAATATACAATATTACAACCTAGATGTGGTTATTTCAGTAGGTTACAAAGTAAACTCAGATAGAGCCATCCAATTTAGAAGGTGGGCAACTTATATATTAAAAGAGTTTTCAAAAAAAGGTTATATAATAGATAAAAGGAGAATGGCAAATGGTACATTCTTTGATGAAGACTACTATGATTCTTTACTTGCCGAAATAAGAGAAATAAGATTATCAGAAAGACGCTTTTATCAAAAAGTTACTGATATTTATGCGACAAGTGTGGATTATGATAAAAAATCTCCGACAACAATTAAATTTTTTAAAAAGGTTCAAAATAAAATGCATTATGCGGTATCACATCAAACTGCTGCTGAAATTATATATAATAGAGCTGACTCAGAGAAAGAACATATGGGTCTTACTTCTTGGAAAAACTGCCCAAATGGAAAAATTTTAGATACGGATGTAGTTATAGCTAAAAACTATTTGTCTAAAGAAGAATTGGAAAGTTTAGAACTAATAGTATCAGCATTTTTGGATTTAGCAGAAAATAGAGCAAAAAGGCACATTCCAATGACTATGGAAGATTGGTCGGAAAGAATAGATAAGTTTTTACTTGCAGATGATTTAGATATATTAAAAGATGCTGGAAAAATATCACACGAAATAGCTTGTGATAAAGCTTTATCAGAATTTGAAAAATATAGAATAAAGCAGGATAAATTATATAAATCAGACTTTGATTTATTATTGGAGGAAAGTAATTAATAGCTTCTGTAACAAGATAAAAAATAAAATAACTAAAAATATGAAGCTCAATGATATTTCTAAACATAATTAATATGAAATTTATTAGAAAGGTGGTAATGATATTATGATTATTAATTATTCAGATCAAACTGTTATAAAAAACAAAAAGTCTATATTTTTGGCCGGCCCTACTCCAAGAGATAGAAACACAAAATCATGGAGAACTACAGCTTGTGAAAAATTAAATGAGATAGGATTTGATGGTGTAGTTTATCTTCCTGAATATTCGAATTGGAAACCAAAAACTGATTATGTCGATCAAGCAATGTGGGAAAGAAAGGCATTAACAGAAGCTACCGTTATTATGTTTTGGATTCCTAGGAGTTTACCTGATATGCCAGCTTTTACTACTAATGTAGAATTTGGCTATTGGTTACATTCTGGTAAAGTAATTTATGGTAGACCAGATAATTCTACAAAAATAAAATATCTAGATTGGCTGTATAAAGAAGACTATAATAAAATTCCAATAAATAATTTGGGGGAATTATTAGAAAAATCAGTGATATTAGCAAATAAAATATATAATGATAAAAAAACTGAAATATTGCCATTAAATAAAAGAAAAATTTTAGAAAGTAGAAGTGAAAGTAATGAATGAAAATATAACAAAAATTAATTGGTATGTAAGGAGTCATGAAAAAACACACTTGAAAATAAAAGAAATTTTTTCTAAATACTTTGTATATTTTGGGACATTTTTTAATAAATTTTAATTTAAATTGATAAGTGTATGACTTATGAAAAACTATAGAAAAGGAGGATATTAATGGAAGATAATAAACTAATTATATATAAAAATAGTGAAGGTAATATTATAGTAGATGCTATTTATAAAGATGAAACTTTATGGCTATCACAAAAAGGTATGTCAAAAGTTTTCGATGTTGGTGTACCAGCAATATCAAAACATTTAAAAAATATATTTGAAGAAAACGAATTAGATAAAAATTCAGTTGTTTCCAAAATGGAAATAACTGCACCTGACGGAAAAAATTATAATACTGAAGTTTATAGTCTTGATGCTATAATTGCTGTTGGTTATAGAATTAATTCTAAAAAAGCAACAGAATTTAGAATATGGGCAACAAAAATATTAAAAGAATATATGACAAAAGGTTTTGCATTAAATGATGAACGTTTTATAAACGGAAATAAATATGATACGAAATATTTTAATGAATTATTAGAACGTATTAAAACAATTAGAGTAAGTGAAAGAATGGCATACCAAAAAATCACTGATTTATTTATTGCCACAGCAACTGATTACAATCAAAAGTCAGAAGAAGCTTATACTTTCTTTAAAATTCTTCAAAATAAGTTACATTTCGCTATAAGTGGGCATACTGCTGCCGAATTAATATATAGTAGAGCAAATTCAGATAAGGAACATATGGGACTAACTAATTGGAAAAATTCTCCTGATGGTTTAATATATAAGTATGACGTGATTATTGCAAAGAATTATTTAAACGAAGAAGAAATGAATAATTTGAAAGATTTAACAAATTTATTTTTGGTATTTGCAGAGGATGAAGCAAAACAAAGACATGTTATGACAATGAAGGATTGGATAGATGCAACTGATGATTTATTAAAATTTAGAAGAAAAGAAATATTAAATAATAGTGGCAGTATATCCCATATGGAAGCAGTAGAAAAAGCAGAAAAAGAATACGAAAAATTTAGAGTTATACAAGATCAAAAATATATTTCTTCAATGGATGAATTTTATAGTAAATATTTAAATGAAACAAAAATAATAGAAAAGGGAAGTGAAAGTAATGAATGAAAATATAACAAAAATTAACTATTATCCAGGACATATGGCTAAAACAAAAAGACAAATACTTGAAAATATTAATCTAATTGATATTGTCTATGTAGTTGTTGATGCAAGATGTCCAGCCTCTACGATGATAAAGGATATAAATGAAATTATAAAGGGTAAAACTAAAATTTTAGTTATGACTAAAAAAGATTTATGTGATGAAAAGAAAACAAATTATTTTGTAGAGTTTTATAAAAAGTCTGGTTATGAAGTAATACTTCTTGATTTAAAAAATAATAAAGATTTTAAGAAATTATTTGATATTACTAAAAAATGTACTTCATATATTCAAGAAAAACGAAAAAGTAAAGGCTTAAAAGAAAAAGAAATTAAAGCTTTAGTAATAGGTATTCCTAATGTAGGTAAATCAACTTTAATTAATAATATGGTTGGTAAAAAAGTTCAAAATGTTGGTAATAAACCAGGTGTAACTAAAAACTTAAATTTTTTACCTACAAAATATGGTATAACACTTTTAGATTCTCCGGGAATATTATGGCCAAAACTTGATAATATTGTGCATGCTTATAATATGGCCACTATTGGTTCAATTAAAAAAGAAGTATTAAATATATCTGATATTGGTATGTACATAATTAACTTCTATCTTAAAAGCTATCCAAACATTTTAAAAGATATTTATAAAACATCAGAAACTGATGCAATTGAGGTATTTGATAATTTATCTTTAAAATGGGGATTTACAAAAAATGGTGAAACAGACTTTACAAAAGTTAGTGAAAGACTATATAATGATATTATTGGAGGAAAAATAAAAGGAATTACACTAGATGAAGAAAAGACAGATAATTAGTATTTTAAATGATTTAAATATAGATAAAGATAAATATATAATTACAGGTGAAACTGCACTTACTATTTACGGCATAATAAAAGAATGTGATTATATATTTTTAATGTGTATTGAAAGTATTGATAATGAATTTATTAAAGTTATAAATGAAACTTGTAATTTTGAATTAGTTCATAATTTTAAAGTAGAATCTTTAGAATCACTTTTTGCTAAAGAGAAAAATAAAACTTTAAAAAGAAAAATTGAAGATTTAATCCTTATAAAAGATAATCATCACTTTGAAAATGAATTATATAATAAGGGTTATAAATTAATTGCAGGTACTGATGAAGCAGGAAGAGGACCATTATGCGGACCAGTGGTTGCCGCAGCAGTAATACTTCCTCATAACTATGAGCTTTCTGGGTTAACTGATTCAAAAAAACTTACAGAAAAGCAAAGAGAAAAATATTTTGAAATTATAAAAAAAGATGCTATCAGTTATAGTATAAGTATAATTGATAATAAAAAAATAGATGAAATAAATATTTTGGAAGCATCAAGACTTGGTATGAATACAGCAGTGGATAACCTAAAAGTTAAACCAGATTTTATAATAACAGATGCAATGGATTTAAGAAGAGAAAACTCTTTAGGAATAATTAAAGGAGATGCTAAAAGTATTACTATAGCGGCTGCATCAGTCCTTGCAAAAGTAACAAGAGATCATATAATGGATGAATATGATAAAATATATCCACAGTATGAATATAAAAAACATAAAGGTTATCCTACAAAAAGACATCTTGAATTATTAGAAAAATATGGTATATTAGATATTTATAGGACTACATATGGTCCAGTTAAAAAAATTATGGAGGAAAATAATGAATAAAAATAAAATACTAAATAATTACTTAATTTTACTTACTTCAGGATTTTTAATCGAAGTTATTTTTAGATTAATTAATAATTTAAATATTTTAAATTTTTCCTTTTTAAGAACTTTTATAGGTACTAATGTAATTAGTATTATTTTATCTTTAATATATTCAATATTTCCAAGAAAAGTATCTTATGTTTTTTCGAGTATAACCGTTTTAATTTTTTCTATTTATTCATTTGCCCAAATGCTATTTTTAAACTTTTTAGGAGTTTATATGTCCTTTAATACGGTAAGTCAAGCGGGTGCAGTAAAAGATTACATAATGGATTTTCTTAAAAGTTGTAAACCAGTATTTCTAACTTTATTTTTACCTTTTATACTTCTTATGTTAGTTTTTATTATTAATGGTATAAGACTTAAAACAAAACCAAATGATTTTCATTTAAAAAAGAAATATAGATATGAATATCAAATAGTATCTTGCATTTTACTTATAGTGCTTTGCTTATCATCAATATTTTATTATCATTCATTAAGCGATAAATACAACGATAAATATCAAGTACTTTCTTTAAAAGAACTTTTCGAAGGAACCTCAAATCCTAGTTTAGCGGTAAAAGACTTTGGTATTATTTCATATGGCTTACTAGATTTAAAAAGTAAATATGTTGAAACAAATATTTATAAAAATGATGTAATTGCTTATAATCCAGATAAAGATAAAAGAGATATCGATGATACTACATGGGAAAGTATTATTAATAGTGAAACTAATAGTACATTAAACTCATTGAATAATTTTTATATTAATAATAAGGTAACTAGTAAAAATGAATATACTGGTAAATATAAAGATAAAAATTTGATAGTTATTATGATGGAAAGTGTTAATGATATTATTATTAATGAAGAGTATTTTCCAAACTTTTATAAATTATTAAGTTCAAGTTATTACTTTGAAAATAATTATTCTCCGAGAAATAGTTGCGCAACAGGTAATAATGAATTTAGTGCAATGACATCACTTTATTCAATATATAATAATTGTACTTCAAATTTATATGTAAATAATACATATCCAGAAAGTATATTTAATTTATTTAATAATAAAGGTTATACGACAAATAGTTTTCATGATTATAATAATACTTATTATGAAAGAACAAAGATACATCCAAATATGGGTAGCCAAAATTATTATGATGTTAATAGTTTAAATATGGAGTATTCAAGTGTTTATGGAGCTTGGCCTAGTGATGTAACTTTAATGGAAAAATATTTAGAAAAACTTGATGATATTGATGGTAAATTTATGAGTTATATTACAACTGTTACAACTCATCAACCTTATGCATCACAAAGTGAATATGGAGATAAATATTTAGATAAATTCGAAGATACTTCTTATTCAATTGAACTTAAAAGATATCTTTCAAAAATGACTGAACTTGATAATGCTTTAGGAGTTCTAATTGATGGTTTACAAGAAAGAAATCTTTTAGACGATACTATTATAGTACTTTTCGGAGATCATTATCCTTATGGTATAAACCTTAGTATATTAAATGAAATACTTGATAGAGATTTAAGTGATTATGAAAATGAGAAAGTACCACTTGTAATTTATGATAGCTCTTTAAAAGAAACTATAACTATGGATGAATATACAAGTTATATTAATATTCTTCCTACAATGGCAAACCTTTTTGATTTAGATTATGATCCTAGATATTATATGGGTAATGATTTATTTTCTGAGGATTATCAAAGTTTAGTAGTGTTCTATGATTATTCTTGGAAAAATGAATATGCATATTTTAATGCAAGTACTGGTAAGATTACTTACTTTACAGACTTTACATACTCAGATGAAGAAATTACAAAGATAAATGAATTAATTTATGCTAAAATGAATATGAGTAGTTCAGCAATTAAAAATAATTATTTTGCTTACTTATTTGAAAAAATTGAAAATGAAAAGGAGAATGTTAAATGAAAAACATAATAATCGTGGAGTCCCCTGCAAAATGTAAAACAATATCAAAGTATTTGGGAGGAGATTATACTGTAGTTTCTTCGAAAGGTCATATTAGAGATTTAGCAACATCTGGAAAGTATGGACTTGGTATTGATATTGAAAATGATTTTAAACCTAGTTATGAAATAATTAAGGGTAAAAAGAAAGATGTTAAATATTTAAAAGATTTAATTGAAAAAGCAGATCATATATATCTTGCAACCGACCCAGACCGTGAGGGAGAAACTATTTCTTGGCATTTATATGATGAATTAAAAGTACCTGATGAAAAATATGATAGAATTGTCTTTAATGAAATTACTAAAGATGTTGTTTTAAAAGCTTTAAAAAATCCTCGTAGAATTGATATGAATTTAGTTCATTCTGGAGAAGCACGTAGATTTCTAGATAGAATTATTGGCTTTAGATTAAGTAAAGTTATGCAATCTAAAACAGCTGGTAAATCTGCGGGTAGAGTACAATCTGTTGCTTTAAAACTTATTGTGGATAGAGAAAGAGAAATACTTGCATTTATTCCTAAAGAATATTGGACTATTGAAGCTGACTTCAAAGACTTTAAAGCAAATTTAGAAACTTATAAAGAAAAAGTCATAGAAATTCCAAATGAAAAAGAAGCTGATAAAATACTTGATAGTTTAACAAATACATTTACTATTAAAAAAGTTGAAGAAAAAGAAAAGAAAAGAAGTGCTAAAGAAGTATTTAAAACTTCAACACTTCAACAAGCATGCTCTAATAAGCTTGGTTATCCTGCCTCAAAGACAATGAAAATTGCTCAAAAACTTTATGAGGGTATTGAACTTGATGATGGATTTCATGGCCTTATCACTTATATGCGTACTGATAGTGTAAGACTTTCTGATGAATTTACTTCTGCATCTTTTGCCTATATTAATAGTAAGTTTGGTAAAGACTATGTAGGTTATGTTAAAAAGGGCAAAAAGACTGAAAATGTTCAAGATGCTCACGAAGGTATTAGACCCACAAATATTAATTATGAACCTGATAAAATTAAAAAGTATTTAGCACCTGATGAATATAAACTTTATAGAATTATTTATTATAGAGCTCTTGCTTCATTAATGGCTGATGCTAAATTTAATTCGACTACTGTACTTCTTGATAATAATGATTATGGTTTTAAAGCAACGGGTAGTGTTCTTACATTTGATGGTTATTTAAAAGTTTATGGTGATTATGAAGATCAGGAAGATACAATTTTACCAGACTTTAAAAATTATAAATCAGGTATAATTTTATCTGATACAATTACTAAGACTCAACACTTTACAAAACCACCAGCAAGATTTACAGAAAGTTCTCTTATTAAAGAACTTGAATCTCTTGGTATAGGAAGACCATCAACTTATGCAACAATTATTTCCACAATTAAAGATAGGGGATATGTTACCCTTGAGGATAAAAAGTTTGTTCCAACTGAGGTTGGTTTTGAAACCACTGATAAATTACAAGAATTTTTCTCAAGTATTGTTAATGTTAAATATACCGCTAATATGGAAAAAGATTTAGATGAAATAGCCGAAGGAAATGAAGATTATAAAAAAATGTTAAAAGAATTCTACGATAATTTTGCTCCTCTTGTGGATAATGCCTTTAAAAATATGGAAAAGAAAAAACCTGAAGAAACTGGTGAAAAATGTCCAGAATGTGGTAGCCCTTTAGTTATTAGAAAAGGTAAATATGGACAGTTTACAGCATGCTCTAATTACCCAACTTGTAAGTATATTAAGAAAGAAAATAAACAAACAGAAAAAGAGATTATTTGTAAATGTCCAAAATGTGAAGGTAATATTATTGTTAGAAAAACTAAAAAGGGAAAAGAATTTTACGGATGTGATAATTTTCCTAAATGTAAATATGCATCATGGTATAAACCAACTGGTGATAAATGTCCTAAATGTAATGATTTATTAGTTATTAAAAATGGTGAAGTAATTTGTCCTACTTGTGATGAATAATTCATCATTTTTTTAATATTAAAAAAATACTAAGATCTTACTCAATCCCAGTGTTTACCTAGTTCGTATTTTCCTATATCTTATACATTTAAGAAAAAATACCTACGAAAATACGTTAAAAGCACTAGTAATTTATAAATTTTTATAGTAAAATTAGTTTGTAAAGTACAAAAGTACAGTGATAAATTTTCTTAAATGTATAAGATTTGAGAAAAAAGGAAGGCGTATTTATGGGAAAAAATAAGAAAAAGGGTATTTTAATTATATCTTGTTTGTTCGTAATATTGTTATCAATATTTTTATATCCAAGAAAAGATGATAATAAAAGTATTATAAAAAAATCTTATGCTTTTAAAATTAAAAATAATGGAGAAACAAGTTATACTTCAGTAGATAATCTTCCAAGTGATTTAACAAATTATCATATTGATGAAGAAAATACTTTTTGCGAAAATGGTGGTAAGGTCTCAATAGTGGGTAATAAACTTGCGTATCAAACATTAGGTTCAGATAGATGCTCTGTTTATTTGTATTATGAGAAATTACATGATATTAATATAAATGTTTCTAATCCAAGTTATCTTTTAGGGGGATATACAAAAAGCATAACTAATTGTGATGGCATTACTGGTGGTACTTGGGATTATAAAATTAATGGTATTATAATTGATAATATTTCAAAAACGAATTCTTCATGTAATATTACATTTACTCCAAAAACACCAACAACATCAGAACTACTTTCTACAGTAGTAAATAATAAAGCCACAAGAAATGAAAATGGTAAAAGATATCAAGGCAAAAACCCAGATAACTATATATGGTTTAATGATGAACTATGGAGAATAATAGGAAATATTCCAGTATGTTTAACAAGTGGATGTTCAACGACGGAAAATAGAGTAAAAATAATAAGAAATGATTCAATTGGGGCTATAAAATATGATGAAAGTAGTTCAACTTGGATGGGAAGTAATATTCAAGCTCTATTAAATACATGTTATTTAGGAAAAACAACATCATGTGATAGTTATTGCTATTCATATGAAACTTCTGCAAAAGGAACATGTGATTATTCATCTGATGGAATAGAATCAAGTGATTTTTATGGAAAAATGATTGAGGATGTATACTTTAATGTAGGAGCAGGAGAATCAACGTATAAAACAGCGGCAAACTATTATACACAAGAAATTGCAACTCATGCAACTAGTGCATCAAAAATAGGACTGATGTATGCAAGTGACTGGGGTTATGCAATCGAAGGCTTTACAGGAGTATTAGGAAGTAGTGGAAAACCTCAAGATTCATCTGATAAAAACTGGTTATTTTCAAATGGTTATGAATGGACAATGAGTGCATATTCTTCTTCGAACCCTCTTTACGCTATCAGCATCGGTTATCTCAACTACAGCACGGCTTCGGGTGGCTGCTCCATCAGGCCTGTCTTATATCTAAAATCTAATGTGTATGTTACTGGAGGATATGGAAGTAAGGTGGATCCATATAGGATAGGAATGTAATACTAAATCGTGCTTCGCTATGTGAAGCCGATTTTGAATAAAGGTATATATAGGTAGAAATACCATTAAATATATATAGGGTAATTATTTTAAAATTTGGTCTTCTTCGAATCCTCTAAACGCTAACAACAACGGCTATTTGGACAACAACTCTGCTTCGAATGGCTACTCCATCTTTTTAGAACTTCTTGTGTTTGGTTTAGGTTTTATGGCTATGGCTATAAAGTGTTAAGCATAAGAAATATTAATTATCCTTAAAAGTTTTATACTTTTAAAAAATAGTAGATGGCAAAGAAGCATATGTGCTTCTTCTATCTACATCTAAAATTAATTTAGAAAGAAGGTATATTTTGAAATCTAGTAAAAAAATAGTTATATGTATATTATTAATTTTAATTTCTATTATTTCATTAATATTAATTAATAAAACTACTAATAAAACATTTAAATATAATGGAAGTACTATTGCATTAACTGTTGATGGTAATAGTGCAACAGCTTTTCCAACAAGTGGTAAATATAATGTAACTGTTAATTGTAATAATGCAAAAGGTAGATGGAATCCTAAAACATGGAAACTGGAAATAACTAAAATAACTGGAACAGTTACTTGTAATGTTTCGTTTAACTCTAGTGTAACTAATTTGGCTACGCAAGTTAATAATAAAGCTACTAGAAATGAAAATGGTAAAAGATATCAAGGTAAAAATCCAGATAATTATATATGGTTTAATGATGAATTATGGAGAATAATAGGAAATATTCCAGTATGTTTAACAAGAGGATGTTCAACGACGGAAAATAGAGTAAAAATAATAAGAAATGACTCTATTGGGGCTATAAAATATGATGACAGTAGTTCAACTTGGATGGGAAGTAATATTCAAAATCTATTAAATACATGTTATTTAGGAAAAACTTCATCATGTGATAGTTATTGTTATACAAATTCTAAATCGGCAAAAGGAACATGTGATTATTCAACAGATGGAATTGATACAAGTGATTTTTATGGTAAAATGGTTGAGGATGTATACTTTAATGTAGGAGCAGGAGACGAAACATATAAAACGGCGGCAAACTATTATACACAAGAAATTGCTACCCATGCAACTAGTACTTCAAAAATAGGAATGATGTACGCTAGTGATTGGGGTTATGCAATCGAAGGCTTTACCAAAGTATTAGGATATGATGGAAGTCCTCAAAATTCATCTGATAAAAACTGGCTATTTTCAAATGGTTTTGAATGGACAATGAGTGCATATTCTTCTTCGTACCCTCTTTTCACCCGCAACTACGGCTATCTCGACTACATGTCGGCTGTGATTGGCTTCTCCATCAGGCCAGTCTTATATCTAAAATCTAATGTTTATGTAGTAAGTGGAACTGGAAGTAAGGTAGATCCGTATAGAATAGGAATGTAATATAAATCGTGCTTCGCTTTTGTGAAGAGCGATTTTTTCTTGCAATAAAATGGTTTTGTGAGTATAATAGCTATTGCAGGTGGGTTATATTATGAATAGTGAAAAAGAAATGCTAGAGCAAATGAAAAATGATTTAGATAAATTAAATGATATGTTAAAGAAAAGTGAAGGTAAGAATTATTATAGGAAAGAAAAAGCAAAAGTTATATGTAAAATAATTGCTCCTTTTGTGGGATTTACAGGAACAATTTCCTCTTTATATTTTTTAATTTTTGGCGTGCCTTTTATGAAACATAATACAAAAGCATATTTAAATAAAGAAACAACTACTTATGATGATAATACTAAAAGTGTTTATGAATATTATGGAAACAAAAAAATTGTTAAACCAATGCTTTATATATATGGCACTTGGGTAAAAGAGTCAGATTATTTTGTAAGAGATGTATCACTTTATACAGTAAGTGGTGAAGAAGATGATATATTTGAAGAAGGCATTTTGGTTTCCTCAGGTAAAGAAAAAACTATGGAAATTACTGATAATCACAAATATAAATTAATAACTTATGATGAAGATAAAAATGAATTTAATTATGTTTTGGAAAGTAATGATGCTACTATAGTAAGAAACGTTTGTTATATACTTGCTGTATTAATTTCCTCTTTATGTGGGATAGCTTATAATGAGTCTAAAATGAAAGGATATAAAATGGCTTTAAATAAATTAAAGGAAAATTATTATGAAGAATATGCAAAAATAGAAAAGATATTTAAAAGCAGAGTAGAAAACTATGAACTTCTTTCCGGAGAACATTATGAAAGATAAATTAAATAGTTTTATTCATTTAAATGAAAATGATATTTTGAGTAAATTTAATTCTAAAGATTTAAGACATTTATTTTTCTTACTCGAAGATTATTTAATAAGCTATAAAAAGAAATTAAATATAAATGATGATAATATTTCATTTGGACTTGAGATAGAAACAGAACATGCAAAAACAGGCTTAATAAAGGATTTTATACAAAGTAAATATCCTTCTTGGAGTTATTGTAGTGATGGTTCATTAGATAATGGCATTGAGGTATTATCACCAATACTTACTAATAATGAAAAGTCTTTTGAACAGTTAAAAACTGTTTGTAACTTTTTAAGAAAAAATTCTTTTATAGATGAAAGTGCTTCATCACACATTCATGTTGGTGCTCAAATATATAATAATTGGGGAAGTATTTATCTTTTATTTTTAATTTGGTTTGCTTACGAGAAGATAATATACAGATTTTCTTATGGCGAACATAATGCTGGAAGAAAAGAACTGTATTATTATGCTGATTCCATGTTATATAATGCTAGAGATTTGGTAGATATTTTTGAAAAGATATTTGAAAATTCTGGCGATTATACAAAATATGAACTGGAGTTTTATAAGTATATAAATAAAATAGAAAGATATAAATCACTTAATTTTACAAATGTTAGTCAGTTTGGTAAAAAAGAAGAAGGAAATACTATAGAATTTAGATGTCCTAATGGGACTTTAAATGAAGTTATATGGCAAAATAATTTAAATTTCTTTTTAGCTTTAATGAATTATACAAAAGATAACTACAATAATATAGATTATGAATATTATGTAAATAAGGCAAATGATAATATAGATAGTGATTATGATTATAGTGAACTTTATTTAAAAGATGCTTTAGAACTTGCGGATTTAATATTTAAAACTAATCAAGATAAAATAGATTTTTTAAAGCAATATGTTAAATCTATTAATGATACAAATTATTCTTATGATAGAGTAATTAGACTTACTAAATAAATCTCATTTCGCAAACTGAAAAAAAATTGACATTTGCGAAATGAAACTATATAATCATATTATAGGTGATGAGATGAAAACTATTAAAAGAAAATATTTGCAAGATATTATTGATGTTATGGGAACACCAGATATAAAGGTTATTACAGGTGTTAGACGAAGTGGTAAATCTGAACTACTTCATATGTTTATTGAATATGTTAATGAAAATGATGCTAATTCAAATATTATTTATATTGATTATAACCTAGATAAGTTCGATGAATTAAAACAGTATAAAGAATTAATAAGTTATGTTTCTGAAAAATATAATAAAGATAAAAATAATTATATTTTAATTGATGAAGTTCAAATGTGTGATGACTTTGAAAAAGCAATAAATAATTTTCATGCTGAAGGTAAGTATGATATATATATTACTGGCTCTAATGCTTTTCTTTTATCAAGTGATTTAGCTACTTTGTTTACGGGAAGAACATATAGCATAGAGGTTTATCCATTTTCTTATAAAGAATTTTTAGAATATTATAATTTAAAAGATGTGAATGATAGTTTTGATAGATATGTTTTAGAGGGTGGATTTTCTGGCTCATATTTATATAAGGAAATTGATAAAAAATATAACTATATAAAAAATGTATATAAAACAATGATTGTAAGAGATATTGTTGAAAGAAATAAAATACAAAATCTTCCATTACTTGATAGTATTAGTGATTTTTTAATAGATAATATTTCAAGATTAACTTCATACAGGAGTTTAACTGATACATTAAATTCAAATAAACTTGATATTAATGATAAAACTGTCGGAACATATATTAAATATTTGTGTGAAGCTTTTGCATTTTACAAAATCAAAAGGTATGATGTTCAAGGTAAAAAGTATCTAGTTACTCAAGACAAATATTATTTGTCAGACCATGCAGTTAAGTTTGCTATTCAAGGAACTAAAAATATGAATTATGGAAGTATTTATGAAAATATAGTGGCAATGGAACTATTAAGACGTGGCTACGAAGTATATGTAGGCATTTTATATGATAAAGAAATTGATTTCGTTGCAATGAAAAGAAATGAGAAAATATATATTCAAGTTTCAGATAATATAGGAAATGATTTTGAAAATGATACTTTTAAAAGGGAAGTTAATCCCTTATTACAAATTAAAGATGCTTATCCTAAAATGATAATTGCAAGAACTAGACATGATGATTATCAATATGAGGGAATTTTAATAGTGGATATTGCTAATTGGTTAACTAGATTATAAATTATATAAATCTCATTTCGCAAACTAGAAAAAAATTAGAATTTGCGAAATGTTTTTTAATTTGATGACAAATGTTTAAATTGATGATATTATATATTTATTCAAAGGGAGAAATGCTTAGAAAGAATAATGTAAAAGTAACAAGTGAATCACTTTTGGAATTTTTAACTAATCATAAAACTAAAGAACTAGTAAAAATGTGTTTAATTATAATTATAAAACTCTTAATGAAGTATTAATATTATTAAAAAATATTTATAATGAATACCCAAAATGGAGTAAAAGGGGTAATATATAGTGTAAAGAAAAATCTTTACATTTTTATATAAAATATTTTGGAAGGGAAAAGTGTTATGAAAATAGGAATAATCTTTGCAATGGAAGAGGAAATTAATGAAACTTTAAAATATGCTGATGTTATTAATGAATATGAAATGTTTGGTATAAAGTTTTATGAAGTTTTGATTGATAGTAAAAACTGTATATTAGGTTTATGTGGTGTAGGTAAAGTAAATGCCTCAAGGTGCACGCAAATTATGATTGATAATATGAATGTAGATTTTATTATTAATGTAGGTGTTGCTGGAGGTCTTTCAAATAACTTAAAAGTACTTGATATAGTAGTGGGGGAAAAACTTGTACAACATGATTTTGATATAACTGCTTTTGATCATGAAAAAGGCTTTATTCCTAACTGTGGTGTTTATTTAAATAGTGATGATTATTTACTTAATATTAGTAAAAATATTTTAATAGAAAATGTAAATATTCATGAAGGTGTAATAGCATCCGGTGATATATTTTGTACAGATAAACATATGAGTGAAAAGATTCATAATAAATTTAATGCATTATGCGTTGATATGGAAGGAGCAAGTATAGCTCAAACTTCTTTTTTAGCAGGAGTTCCTTTTATCGTTATAAGAAGTATTTCTGATATACCAAATAATCAAAATGTAATGACATATGATAAATTTTTAGAAAGGAGTTCTAATATAGTTTCTTTATTTTTAAAAGAAATGATTGATAAATTATGACATTTGAAATAGAACTTAAAATTAGATTTAATGGTGATTATGTTTTTAATAGAGAAAGAGGATTTATAACTATTGAAAATGATGAAATAATAGGAAGGATTAGTAATGATGAAATTTCCGGTATATATAAGAAAAATGTTAAATATCCACTTTTATATTCTAATATTGCATTTTCTTTTTATAAAGATAAATATTTATTTACTTTTCCTTCATTATTTTCCTCAAGTAAAGGAACAATTTATGAAGGTGATAAGATTGTTGGTACATTTTCAATTGGATATGTTAGAAATATTGAGGATTATAATTTAAATGAGAAACATTTACACTAATTTGACACATTTTAAGAAAAGTGGTAAAATTATTGTAGTTAGGGGGATTAGAATGATAGATAAAATAATACAAACTAAAAATCATAGTTATGAAATGCCAGGAAAAAAGGATAATATAAATATTAAAACTTTTGGAGATTTACATTATTTCAAAAAATTTGATGATAGAAAACTTGAGCTAATTAGTGAAAATTTATCTGCAGAAGAATTAGAATATCTTTGTTTAGCTGGAGATATTATTGATAGCACAGATTTTCTAAAAACACATAAAGAAAAAAGTGAAAAATTACTTTTATGGCTTGAAAGTTTAGGAAAGAAGTATAAGACTTTTGTTAATTTAGGTTCACATGATTTTACTACTTGTGATTTTAAACAAGGACAAAATGACTTTCCAGAAGGTTACTGGAAAGAAGCTAATTCAATTAATAATGTTTATGTATCACATTATGCACCATATTATGAAGATGATAAAGTTATAGTATTTTCTTTAGAACTTCCATATGAATATTATTTTAATGGAACTGGTAATGAAAGCAAAGAATATTTACTTAATAAACTTGAATTTGCAAAAAAATATACAAATTATGTAAGTAATTTAGATAATTCGAAAGTAAAAATATTAATAGTACATTCACCAATATATATGACTGATCCAAAAGTTATATCTTATATAAAAGAATTCGATTTCGTTTTCTGTGGACATATGCATAATGGTATGGTATTCCCAATTATAGATGATTTAGTCTCAAATAATAAAGGTATAATTGCTCCGAATAAAACATTGTTTCCAGATAATGCAAGAGGTACAAAAACTATTACTGTTAATGGTCATCAGATTCATTTGATTATCAATGGAGGAATAACTAAACTTCAAGAAAGTGCGGGATTCCTTGGCCACTTTAATGGATTTTATCCAATGAGTATAGATAAAGTTGATGTTAATGTAAGAAGCTTAAAAAAATAGCTTCTTTTTTGTCTTTGATATAATCTTGATATTTTTTATTATGTATGCTAATATATTTGTCGTTATGGGGGAAATTATGGAAAAAATATCTTATGAAAAATTTGTAAAACTATTAAATGAATTTACTGTTTTTGATGAAGTTACATTAAAAAGTTTATATAAAAAATATGGAAAAAATTTAATTGATTCTTATTTTGATATGATATGTAGTAACTTAAATGAACAAGAATTTATGATATTTTCTAAAAAGTATTCTTGCTTTTTTGATAATATAGTTTTAAATGAACTTAATGATGATTTTGATCTCTCTTCACTTAAATCATTAAATTACACATTTTACTTTTTAGGTGTAAAAGATACTTCTTTAATGAGTCAAAATGAAGAAATTTATTACGGTACTATATTAAAAGAAGCAAAAGAGAATTTACAAGTTTGTCAAGATAGTGAGAATTTATACCCAATTTTATGTGAAATGGATATAATAAAATCCTTATATTTCAGTGGTAATGCTAGAATAGATTTGTTAAAAGATATAAAGTCATTACCATATAAATTACATGATGATAATATTTTTAAAGGAAGTTTAAACAATATTAAATTATATTTAAAAATCAAAGATAATTTAAGTTACGATGAATTACAAAATCATTTTAAAGGTATTGAAAATGCAAAAGTAATAGGGAATATAGTTTATCAACTAGAATTATTAAAAAAATATGTTATTGCTAAAAATAATTTCTTTAAAAGAAATATTAAATTACTTTATTTTGTAGCAAAAAAATATTATAACTATAATTTGTCTTGTTCAGATTTAATACAGGAGGGTACCTTAGGGTTAATTGAAGCTATAAATAAATATGACTATACAAAAGGAAATAGATTTTCTACCTATGCAACATATTGGATAAAACAAAAAATATTGCGAGCACTTATTACAACAGGTGACACTATTCGTAAACCTTATTTAGCTATTAAGCAGAAAAAACAATATAATGAATTTATTTCAGAATATTTTCTTAAGAATAATAAATATCCAAGCATTGATGAGATATCAGAAAATACAGGAATAAGCATAAGCGAAATAAATGATTTAATTACTAATTATGGTAGCTGTCTTTCTTTAGATTGTCCTATTTTATCTGATGAAGAAGATTCTTCATTAAAAAATGTTATTCCAGATGGAAAAGAAAGTATAGAAACCACTATTATTGATAAAGAATTATCGATAATAATTGAAAAATCTTTTTCAGAGTGCTTAAGTGAAAGAGAAATTGATGTTATTCAAGGCAGATTTGGTTTAAATGGAAAAAATGAAATGACTCTTGAACATTTAGCTAAAGAGTATGGTGTTAGTAGACAAAGAATAAAACAAATAGAGCAAAAATCTTTAAAAAAACTGAAAAATAATGATAATAAATTCGGGTTAAAGGATTATTTATAATATCTAATAAATACTTTACATGTTAAATAAAAAGTTAGTGTCAAAAGCACCATTTTGTGCTATACTAAAAATATAGTAGGTGTTGTAAAGTGAATATTAAGGGTTTAACAAATGCTGAGGTTAATGAAAGAAAACAAAAAGGTTTAATAAATTATGTTGATGAACCTAAGACAAAAACTATAAAAGAAATTATTAAAACTAATTCATTAACATATTTTAATTTTTTAAATATAGCCTTAGGATTAATGGTTTTAATAAGTGGAATAGTTTCTGGAAAATTTTTATATGCTTTAAAAAATTGTCTTTTTGTTAATGTTATTTTTACTAATACAATTATAAGCATAGTCGAAGAAATTCTTGCTAAAAAAACAATTGATAAACTAAGCGTAGTTGCGGATAGTAAAATTAATGTAATTCGTGATAATGAAAGTGTTTCTTTATCAAGAGAACAACTTGTTATTGATGATGTTTGTAATTATGAAATAGGAAATCAAGTAGTTACGGACTCAATAATATTATCAGGAACTTGTGAAGTAAATGAAGCATTTATAACCGGAGAAGAAAAAATAATTACAAAAGAAAAAGGCGATACATTGACAAGTGGATCGTTTATTGTAAGTGGTAATGTCTATGCAAAAGTAATCCATATTGGGAAAGATAATTATATTTCTAAAATTACTAGTGAAACAAAGTATATAAAAAAAACAAATTCAGTTATTTATAATTCATTTGAAAAAATGTTAAAAGTTTTAAGTATCTTGCTTATCCCAATAGGTATATTATTTTTTATAAATCAAATGAGTATTACTAAAAGTATTCCAGATTCACTTATGAGTATGGTTAGTGCACTTATAGGTATGATTCCCGAAGGCCTTGTGCTTTTAACATCATCCGCAATGGCTGTAAGTGTTATTAGACTAAAAAAATATAATGTTTTAGTTCAAGATTTGTATTCTATTGAAAACCTTGCAAGAGTGGATACACTATGTTTGGATAAAACAGGTACTATTACCGAAGGATTTATGGAAGTAAAAAAAATTATTCCTCTTAAAAAAGAAAGTGAAAAAGATATTAAAGAAATTTTAGCATCATATGTAAATGCACTTTCTGATCCATCACCAACTTTTAAAGCAGTTGAAAGTTTTGTAAGTGATATTAAATATAAGGATGCTTTTTTAGAAACATTATCATTTTCAAGCGTGCGTAAGTATTCTGCGGTTAAATTTGAAAGTGGTGTATACTTTTTAGGTAGTCCTGAAAATTTATATAAAGGTAAAATAAAAAATCTTTCATCTTATCAAGAAGATTATAGGGTATTACTTCTTGCAAAAGGAGAAAGTTTAAAAAATATAAAAGATATAAAACCTATTGCTTTAATTTTAATTCAAGATAAAATCAAAGAAAATGCTGATGTTACTTTAAATTATTTTAAAGAGCAAGGTATTGATATTAAAATCATAAGTGGAGATAATCCAGTAACTGTTTCTAAAATTGCTAGTAGGGCAGGAATTAGTGATATAAGAAGTGTAGATATGTCACAGGTTAGTGATGAAGAAATACCTGATATTATTGAAAGTTTTAATATTTTAGGTAGAGTTAAACCAGACCAAAAGAAAAAAATAGTTACTGCCCTTAAGGATAAAGGCCATTTCGTAGGAATGACTGGTGATGGTGTAAATGACTGTCTTGCTTTAAAAGAAAGCGATTGTTCTATTGCGATGGCAAATGGTGCAGATGCTGCCAAAAATGTAAGCCAGTTTGTACTTCTTGATTCAAAAATAGATAATTTACCACTTATTTTAAAAGAGGGGAGAAGAAGCATTAATAATATAGAAAGAAGCTCTTCACTTCTTCTTAGTAAAACAATATTTACAATAATTTTAATTATTGCTTGTATATTCTTAAATACGGAATATTTCTTTATACCAATTCATTTAACACTAATTACATTCTTTACAATTGGTGTGCCTTCATTTATTTTAGCATTAGAACCTAATCATGAACTTGTTAAAGGAAATTTCCTTTTAAAGGTATTTTTAAAGGCTCTTCCAAGTGCTTTAACAGTTGTATTTAATGTAGTAATTATTAAGCTATTTCAAATTAATTTTGGCCTTTCACAAGAATTATGTTCAACCCTTACAGTATTTTTAACTGCGATTACAGGTTTTATATTCTTAAATTACATTTGTAAGCCATATAATCTTTTAAGGGGAGTAATGATGTGTATATTATTCTTGGCATTTGAATATTGTGCACTATATCAATATGCATTTTTCAATATAAGTAATATTAATAAAGATACTATTTTAGTATTTATAGTTTTATTTATTTGTAGTATGTATATTTTTGATAAACTTAAATCACTTTCAAATTATATATTAAGAAAAACAAATAATATCTAACCCCCTTGCATAAATATATAGATTAATGATATATTATAAATAGGTGAACGTGAAGGAAGTTCACGTTACCAAATTTTTTGAGAATTTGGAAACGCTATTTAAGTTAGTATTGCTATTATAAACTCTTTAATGAGCTCATATAACTTTACTAAAACTTGAACGGCGTTTTCTATTTTATCGATGTTGTAAAAACAAATCAGAAATAGTATGCATAAAAACTCGAATTTAATAATCTTATCTTTAGACATAAGCATCATCCTCCTTCCAGAATTTTTGATTTATTTCAAACCCCCTGAAAATTGGTGGCAACGCCAGTTCCTGCACGTTCGAGTAGTTATTATATATGAAAATAATTTAATAGCAAGCACTTCGACAAAACATGCCAAAATAAGACATGAATTAGTTATAAAAATATAAAATTAGCATAGAAATATGTTAATTTTTTTTAAGGTATAAAAAATACTAAGAATCTTATTTTTCTTAGTATTTACCTAGTTCGTTTTTTCTTAAATCATATAGATTTGAGAAAAAATACCCACGTATTTACGTTACTTTCAATATAATTAAACCATTTTTTTATATATTTTTCAAGCCCTTTTTAACGAAAAAAGGCACTTGTATTTTCATATATCTATATGATTTAAGAAAAATAATCCTAGTATTTATGCGGGATGGAGTTGTTATGAATAAAAAAATAAAAATAGGATTGTTCGCTTTAATTATTATAGGAGTTATTACTTTATGTTTAACATATAAAAGTAAAAATAATATTACTAAAACAAAAAAGAAAAAGCAAAGTAATATAGCAATTATAATTAAGGAAGAAAATGGCATAGAAACAACTTCCAAAGAAATTCCAAAGGGTTTGTATGAGTTAAATTATGAAAAAAGTTATTGCAAGAATAATGGCAAAATACTTGATTATGACAATATTTTAGGGAAAGTTAGTTTTTCGTTTATTGGTACAAGCAATTGTTATTTATATTTTGAATATGCACCTTATGGCTATTTACAAATATTAAATAATAATGGGGGTAAATCAGCAATAAAAGCAAGAGGAGAATTTTATATTGTTTCGGGTCGATGGGGTGAAAGTGGCATGTATTCTTCAAATGACGATCTTGGAACAACTTATTTTTTTAATGGGCGTAGCTATTCACCGATTTCAAATAATTTGATAAAATTTGGTCAAGAGCTACAAGCAATTTGCAAATATAACGGTCAACAAGTAAAAATAGGATTTTTTAATTCAGGAAGTGAACAGTTGAATGGCACAACAATAATTAAAGATGAAAAAGAATGTAATTCAGCTGTGGGAATATGTAATTCGTCTGAATCAGGTTATGTGATTGGGGTAACAAAAAATGAATGCTCTGATATTGGTACATGGATTGATGCTACACCAGTATACGGTGGCATAGAAATGATTGACATGTATTGGAAAATAACTAGAATAAATGGTGATAATTCTATAAGAATGATTTACTCAAATAGTATTGGTATAGGTTTATCAAAATACCATGAATTTGATAATCAATCTGAATATGTTGGGTATATGTATGAAATAGGAAAACAACATGGTTATAAAGATGATAGTACAATAAAATTATATGTAGATAATTGGTATAAAACAACTTCTTTAATAGGCGCAGATTCAAAATATGTTGCTGATACAATATTTTGCAATGATAGAGATGCCTCTTTATCAAAATCAAATTTTTCAACGTTAACAAATTGGAGTTCTACCGGAGTAAATTATTATTATCGAGCAATTTCAAAATTTTATGGTGATCCGTACAAAAATTTCAATGGAGATTTAAAACCCAATTTCTTATGCTTAAATGATGATGACAGGTTTACTGTGAGTAATATCAAAGGCAAAGGAAATGGTGCACTTACATATCCTGTAGGGTTAATGACAGCAGATGAAGTATATTTTTATCCTTTAGGAGGGTATATAGGTGTGTATACAATGACACCCACAGATTTTATTAATGAATCTAGAATAGCAGCATTCTTTACCGGTTCGGAAGTTCATAAATATCCTGTTACTTCTACTGGGAAAGTTATACCCGTGATTTCATTATCTTCCAAAGTTAAATTAACTGGAGATGGTTCATCTTCAAATCCATACATTATATCAGAAAATTAATGTTAATTGAGAACTATAATTAGTGATAAAATAAAGTAATAAAATGCAAGACTATCTTTTTTTTATTTGTGATATGTGATATTATTTAAGTATAATAAAAGAGTAGGGAGATAAGATGGACAAAAAAATATAATAATGGATTATTATTTAGGTATTCATGCTTATAATTCTTCTTTACTAAAATATTTATTTAATTTTCTGTTAAATTTTGATTTTATAATAATTAAAGTTTGGAATTATGGAAGTATAGTAATGCTTATATTTTCACTAAAGTTTTATATTCCAGTTTTTATAATGGTTAAAAAAGTAATAGAAACAATAAAAGAAGGGAGAACTTTATGATGGAAAAGAAAGAAAAAATTATATATGCAATTTGTTATGGAGTTTTATCATTGGCATTTGTTTTTACTAGTATTTTTATTTTTAGAACTTTATTTAAGGAACCAGGATTCATTATAATTATAAAGTTATTATATGCTATTGTTTTTTTACTATGTTCTTATATGATTGCAACAAGTGTTATTAAAATATTTAATAAAGAGTCTGGTAAAATGATTTATAAAAAACTTTATGATAAATTTATGTTTTCTTTTATGTTACTTATATTAGTTTCATCAATTTATATGCTTTATGATTTACTAAAAAAATGGAACGAAATAGGATTTCCTGGAGCTATAGCCACAATTTTTTTAGTTTTAATGATGTTTGTTTTTTCTATTGTTGAATTAATTAAATTATTTAAAAAAATTAAATATACGAGGTATTTATGATTTATCCAGATTATAAAAATAATATTGTTAATATAGCAGGTAGTATTGAAAACTATTTTGATTTAAAAAGTGAAGTTTCCTCACTTTGGGAAATAGATGAAGTATTAAATACTTATAAACCTAAAAATGTAGTAGTTATTCTATTTGATGGAATGGGTTATAACTTAATAAATAAAAAAATACCTAATACATTTTTAGTAAATAATATAGTTAAAAAAGTTTCCTCGACTTGTCCTTCGACCACCACTAGTGCTACAACTTCGGTTATGACAGGAAAATATCCTTGCACGCATGGTTATTTAGGATGGGATATGTACTATAAAAATGAAAATGCTTTTGTAACAATGTTTACAAATACGTATAAAGATAGTGATAAAGAATATCCCTTTAATATTGCGAAAATGTATTTTTCTTATAAAACTATTACTGATAGAATTTTAGAAAATGGTAAATATCATTCAAAAATAGTATTTCCAATTAAGTATGAAGAAACTTATAAAGATATTGATGAAATGCTATCTATGATAAAATCTAATTTAAATATAAAAGAAAAAAATTATATTTATGCCTATTATATGGATCTTGATAAAACTTTGCATAAAAATGGTAATGATAGTAAAAAAGTATTATCTATTTTAAAAATTATTAATGATAAATGTGAAAAGTTTGCAAATGAAATAAAAGATACTTTATTAATTATTACAGCAGATCATGGTCATATAGATAGTGATTATATTTATTTATGCGATTATCCTGATTTATTTGATTTAATTATAGATAATGTTTGGCTTGAGGGAAGATGCTGCGCATTTAATGTAACAAATAAAGTTTTATTTGAAAAGTTATTTAATAAATACTTTTCTTCATATTTTAAATTAATGAGTAAAGATGAAATAAGAGAATCTAAAATATTTGGTCTTAATAATGAAAATAAATATTTTTGTGATTCTATTGGAGACTTTATTGCTCTTGCAAAAAGTGATAAAATATTTAAGTATAAAAGTGAAGGACATATATTTAAATCTAATCATGCAGGTTTTACAGAAGATGAAATGTATGTCCCACTTATAATGGTGAAAAAATGAATAAAGAAGAAACTATAATAAAATATTTTTCAGGAAATTATGCATATGATTTATTTTTAATGGGATTGATATTTGGTAATCCTATCTATAGTGAATATATATCAAATAAAGAATATTTAAATGGTGCTATAGTGGGAAATGTTTCAAGTATATTTTTGGCTATTAAAGAAAAAATGGTTGATAAAAACAATAATATTTTACTTCCTTTTTCATTAATGGAAAAAAATGTAAATTTAATTGCAAATAAAACAATTGATGGTTATGAAATAAATGGCTATACTTTTAAAGATAGTTATACTTTAGTTACTACGATTAGAAATAAATTAGGTCATGGAGAATATTTAATAGATTTTGCTCATAATAGAGTTATATTAAAAGTATCAGGTAATGATATAGTTATTCCAATACCAAAACTTACAAATTTTGTTATATCATCTTTTTCCTCAACATTACAAAATTATAATACTTCATCTTTTACAAGATGTTTTGTATACACTAAAAGTATTATTGGTAAGGATAAAGAAAGATATTCATTAAATGAATATAAAAATATGATTTCTATGTATTATAAATATAATATTACAATTAAAAGAAAAGACAGAAGTCCAATTGAGGGATTTATATTTGATAGATTTAATGAGACTGTTTCCTCATTTTCAAATTCATTAAATTTAAGCGAACTTATTGATTTTGAAAAGAAAGTTAAAAATGATTATGAAGTAACTTGGAATAAAGTTAGTACTAAAAATGAAGACACGAAAATGCTAGCAAGTTTTCTATATAATAGTACGACTCCAAATACACCATATGAAAGAGTTATTGAAATTATTGGTTATGAAGTTGATAAATTATTTAATAAAGATAAATTTGATAACTTTAGCATGATTGCCTCAGGTGTACATAACTTATTACTACTTAATTCAATAAAAGAATTAGGAACATCTAATTATGAAAAAGTTCATGATGATATAACAAAAAAATATGGTAAACTTTATATAGCTACTGATGACTTAGCTCAAAGTTTAATATCTTCGTTTAATGCTTTATTTGCATATGGTTATGATGATGTTTTACATAATAAAAACGAATATCAAAGTTTAGATTTGGATGGTTTTGATTATTCACTTATAGATACAAGTTCGTTTAATGTAGAAGTGGAAAAAACAGATGATGGATATATTACTGATTTAAGTGTAAAAGAAAATGCTATTAAAAATAATATAAATAAATTAAATAATGCTTTAGTTAGTTGTAATAATAATTTAGCAAAAGTAACTTCACTGGGTAAAAAAGATGCTATAAATAAAATAACCAGTCAGATAAATACGATTAATGGGAATATTAATGGATATAATATTGATTTAGCAAATATTCAGTCTACTATAAATAATGTAAATAGTTATGTAAATACTTATTCAAAATTAATTAAAAATGAAAAAATAATTAATGGTATTAGAAATAGTATTGCTCATGGAAACTATAAAGTTATTCAAAAAGAAACTTTAAAAGATTCTTTAATAGAGTTTACTGATTTTTATGAAGGAGAAGTTACATTTAAAGCAAGTATTAGTATTGATAACTTTGTAGAATTTTTACATAAAAGTGCTATAGAAATAGAAAAATATTTATCTAAAGAAGAAAAATTAGTGTTAAGTTAACACTAATTTTTTTATAAAAAATATTTAGCAAAAGGTATTGACAAGTGCTAATTTGCATAATATAATAATGTTAGCATTTTGGTTAAGGAAGTGCTAGAAAGGACATTATGGATAATCGTCAAAAACAGTTACTAAAAGTAATAGTAGAGACTTATGTAAAGTCCGTTAAACCTGTTGGAAGTAAGTCACTTTGTGAAAAGTTTAATTTATCAAGTGCTACAATAAGAAATGAGATGGCTATTTTAGAGGATTTAGGTTATATTGAAAAAAATCATATATCCTCTGGAAGAATACCCTCAGAAAAAGGTTATAGATATTATGTTGAAAACTTAATGGAACCTGAAAAACTTAATGGTAGCGAAATGTTAAAACTTCAGAGAGTAGTTAAAAATCAAGATTTAGTATTATCTGATGCAATAACTAAGTGTATGGAGATAATTAGTGATTTAACAAATTATGCTTCAATAGTTTTGGGAAGTAGTAGCATGGATAATTTGCTTAAACAAGTAAGTATTATTCCAATAGATGAAAATAAAATTGTTGCTTTAGTATGTACAAATACAGGACTTGTAGAAAATAAAAAATTTGTTTTACCGGAAGGTACAAATGTTAAAGAACTTATTAAAACTAGTGAAATAATTAATAAGATGCTTATTGGAACACCAATTAAAGATGTTTCAGAGCGTTTAGAGTTTGAAATAAAACCAATTATTGCACAGGAAATAAGTAATTATGAAAAAGTATATAATATATTTTATAATGCTTTTACAGATTTTGTTGATGAAAACGCAAATGTTACTGTAAATGGAAAAGCTAAAGTATTAGAGCAGCCTGAATATGATAATCCTGATTCAATAAAAAAACTTGCATATAAACTTGAGGATGAATCATTTATCAAAAAAGTTACAAGTATTGATGGTAGTGATGAAATAAAGGTTTATATAGGCGATGAATCGCAAGTCGATGATAATACAACTATTGTAAAAAGGACTTATGATATTAATGGTGAAAAAGGTTCTATTGCAATAATAGGCCCAAAAAGGATGGATTATGCTAAAGTATATGGACTACTTGATTATGTCCTAGAACAAATGAAGAAAAAGTAGGTGATAACTTGAAAGAAGATATTAAAAAAGAAGAAAAAGTTTCAGTAAATGAAAAAGAAATTAAGAAAGATAAAAAAAATAATCATCATGAAAAATGTATGGAAGAAATTAAAAAGTTTGCTGAAGAAAATAAGAAGTTAATTGAAGAAAAAAATGCACTTTCAGATAAAATATTAAGATTAAATGCTGAAATGCAAAATATGAATAGACGCTTTAATGAAGAAAAAGCTAATATTTATAAATATGATGGGGAAAAACTTATTAAAGAGATTTTACCTATTATTGATAATTTTGAAAGAGCAATATCTCTTGATGATGATAACTTAACTGATGAGCTTTCAAAATTCTTATCTGGATTTAAAATGATATATACATCACTTTTATCTACTTTAAATGCAATTGGTGTTAAAGAGATTGAAGCAATGGGTAAACAGTTTGATCCAAAAACTATGGAAGCAATTATGACTACTAGTATTATGGAAGAAGAGGAAGGCGTAGTTGTGGAAGTAATGCAAAAAGGCTATACTTATAATGATAAAGTTATAAGAGTAGCTATGGTAAAAGTTAATGAATGATAATTTTCTAGCTTTGTCACTAATTTTTAATAGTTTTGGTGAGTATTATTTAGAAAGTAGTGATATTCATAGTAAACTTACAACTGAAGAACTTGATATAGCATATTTTGATTCATTAATGGAACTTTTAAAAGTTACTAGAGGACTTATTAGTCATGAAGAGTTTTCTAGTAATTATAATCAAATTTTAAGTAATTTATCTAGTGAGGAACAAATTATTATTAATGATGAAATAGTTAAAATTGTTAATGAAATTAATTCAAAATTAGATAATGAAAATAAAATTACTCGATAAAAAGAAAGGAATGATAAATTATGAGTAAAATTATTGGTATAGATTTAGGTACAACAAATAGTTGTGTAGCGGTACTTGAAGGTGGGGAAGCAAAAGTTATTCCTAATGCCGAAGGAAACCGTACAACTCCTTCAGTAGTTGCTTTTAAAGGTGACGATGAACTAGTTGGAGAAACTGCAAAAAGACAAGCAGTAACAAATGTTAAAAATACAATTTCCTCAATTAAAAGAAAAATGGGAACAAATGAAAAAGTTGAGGCTAATGGAAGAATGTATACACCAGAGGAAATCAGTGCAAAGATTCTTTCTAAATTAAAAAAAGATGCAGAAAGTTATTTAGGAGATAAAGTAACTAAAGCTGTTATTACAGTCCCTGCATACTTTAATGATGCACAAAGACAAGCAACTAAAAATGCTGGTAAAATAGCAGGTCTTGATGTTGAAAGAATTATCAATGAACCAACAGCTGCTGCTCTTGCTTATGGTCTTGATAAACAAGATGTTCTTCAAACAATTTTAGTATATGACTTAGGTGGAGGAACATTCGATGTTTCAATTCTTGAACTTGGTGATGGTGTTTTCGAAGTTAAGTCTACTGCAGGTAATAACCATTTAGGTGGAGATGACTTTGATGAAAGAGTTGCTAATTATTTAGTATCAGAATTTAAAAAAGAACATGGTATTGATTTATCAAAAGATGCTATGGCAATGCAAAGAGTTAAAGATGCTGCTGAAAAAGCTAAAAAAGATTTATCATCTATGACTACAACACAAATTTCACTTCCATTTATAACTCAAAATGAAAACAAAGAACCACTTCATATGGACATTACTTTATCAAAAGCAAAATTCGAAGATTTAAATAAAGATTTATTTGATTCTACACTTGAACCAGTTAGAAAAGCTTTAAAAGATGCTGGACTTACTGCAAAAGATATTAATAAAGTAATCCTTGTTGGAGGATCATCTAGAATACCTTATATTCAAGAACTTGTTAAAAAAGAACTTGGACAAGAACCAAATAAGAGTGTAAACCCTGATGAAGTTGTAGCAATGGGTGCTGCTATTCAAGGTGGCGTACTTACTGGTGAAGTAAATGATGTAGTACTTCTTGATGTTACACCACTATCACTTGGTATTGAAACTTTAGGAAATGTTATGACTGTACTTATTCCTAGAAATACAACTATTCCAACAAGTAAGAGTCAAGTATTCTCAACTGCTGCAGATAACCAACCTGCTGTTGATATTCATGTACTTCAAGGTGAAAGACCTATGGCATCAGATAATAAAACTTTAGGAAACTTCCAACTTACTAATATACCTCCAGCAAGAAGAGGAGTTCCACAAATTGAAGTTAAATTTGATATTGATGCTAATGGTATAGTAAACGTTACTGCTAAAGATCTTGGAACTAATAAAGAACAATCAATTACAATTACATCATCAACAAATCTTTCTGATGAAGAAATTGATAAGATGATGAAAGAGGCTGAAGCTAATAAAGAAGCTGATGAAAAGAAAAAGGCTGAAAGTGAAGCTAGAAATGAAGCAGATTCAATGATTCTTGTAACAAATCGTGCTTTAGAGGACTTAAAAGATAAAGTTGATCCTAAAGATAAAGAAGAAGCTGAAAAATTAATTAAAGACCTTGAGGAATCTCTTAAGGGAAATGACATCGAAGATATTAAAGCTAAGACTGAAAGCCTAAATAAAAAGGCTATGGAACTTGCTAGTAAAGTATATGAGGCAAATAAATCAAATGCTGAAAATACTGAAACAACTAGTTCAAATGATTCATCAGACGATGCCCAAGAAGCTGAATATAAAGAAAAATAATAAAAGAAAGGTAGAGTATTAGGTCCTATTTCTAGGACCTAATATTTGGTTATAAAATATGAAAGAAAAAATTGATTTAAGTGCTTTATTTAAAAGTGATGAAGATGCTAAAAAGGAACTTATTTCTTTAAAAAAATATGCTAAAAATATTTCTAATTATGAAGGTAAAATATTATCTAATCCAGAAATGTTATATGAATATTTAGAGTATGATAATGAAATTTCAAAAAGACTTGAAAGGCTTTATCTATATGCTCATATTAATAATGATTTAGATTTAACAAATGAAAATTATAATGAAATGCTTGGAAGTGTACTTAACTTCTTAAATGAATTATCAGAAAAAGAAAGTTATGTTGTTCCAGAACTACTTGAAAAAGATTATAAATTTATTAAAGAATATATAAAAAAATTTCCAAAGTTAAAGGAATATGAAAATAATTTAAAAAGTATTTATAGAGCTAAAAAATATATTAAGTCTAAAGAAGAAGAAAAGATTATTACACTTTTAACATCTGTGTACTCTAAAAGTGAAGATGCAAGTGAAATGCTTCTTACAACGGATATGGACTTTGGCACTATTACTAATGAAGAAGGTAAAGTGGTACCTCTTACAATATCTAACTTTAGTACATACCTTCAAAGTAGTAAACAAAGCGTTCGAAAAGAGGCTTTTGAAAAAATTTATAGAGAAATTAAACATTATGAAAATACCTTTAATACTATATATACAACAAAAGTAATGAGTAATAATAAGGTTGCCAAGTTAAGAGGTTTTAAATCTGCGAGAAGTTTGAGTTTATATTCAAATGATATTAAAAATGATATTTATGATAATTTAATAAATGGTATTAAAAATAATTTACCTAAATTTTATAAATATTATGATTTAAAAAAGAAAGTATTAGGTTTAGATAAACTTCATATATATGATACTTATGCAAATATTACAAAAGATTTTGATAAAAAATATACATATGATGAAGCAAAAAAGCTTGTAATATCTTCTTTAGAGGTAATGGGGAAGTCTTATGTAGAGGTAATTAAAAAAGCATTTTCTGATAATTGGATTGATGTATATCCTAAAAAAAATAAAAGAGATGGTGGATACTGTACATGTGCATATCTTGCTCATCCTTATGTAGTTATAAATTATGAGGGAAAACTTGATGATGTATCAACTCTTATTCATGAACTAGGCCATGCAATGCATTATTACTATGCTCAAAACTATAATACTTATGAAGACTATAATTATTCTATTTTTGTAGCGGAGGTTGCAAGTCAAGTAAATGAAATAATTCTTACAAATTATATGTTAAATCATACAGATAATATTGAAGAGAAAAAATATATATTAGATAGTATATTACAAAGATTTAAAGCAACAATGATTAGACAAACTATGTTTGCTCATTTCGAAGATAATCTTCATAACAAAGAAATGAATGGAACAGTTCTTACTAAAGAATTAATACAAAAAGAATATTTAGATTTAAATAAATTATATTTTGGACCAAATGTTGAAGTTGATGAAGATATTAAATACGAATGTTATAGAATTCCACATTTTTATTATAATTTCTATGTTTATCAATATGCCACAGGTTATGCTGCAGCACTTAAAATAGCAAATGATATTATAAATAAAAAAGATGGTGCTTTAGAAAGTTATATTAAATTTTTAAAACTTGGTTCTACATTAGACCCAGTTAAAAGTTTAAAAGTAGCGGGCGTAGATATACAAAGTCCATCACTTTATGATGAAGTATTTGAATTCTTTGATGAAAAAAGAAAGGAGTTAGGAGAACTTTATGAATAATAAAAAAGATTATTATGAACTTTTAGGTGTTTCAAAAACAGCGACTGACGAAGAAATTAAAAGAGCCTTTAGAAAACTTGCTAAGATGTACCATCCAGATAATAAAGAAACTGGTGATGAAGCAAAATTCAAAGAAATAGGTGAGGCTTATGCAATTTTATCTGATCCCCAGAAAAGAAAAGCATATGATCAGTATGGTTCTGCAGCATTTGATGGAACAGGTAACTTTGGCGGTCAAGGCGGATTTAATTTTAATGCCAGTGATATCGATTTAGGAGATATTCTTCGTCATGTTTTTGGTGAGGATGATGACTTCGGTTCATCCTTTACAAGTGGATTTTCCTCATTTGGTGGAGGAAGAAAGCAAAGAACTTCAAGAGGTAGTGATATAAAAGTAACTATTCCTCTTACTTTCGAAGAAGCTGCATTTGGATGTGAAAAAACTATTGAAGTTAATTTAAAAAGTTCTTGTAAAACATGCGATGGCAAAGGTGGATTTAATGAAAAAACATGTTCAAAATGTGGTGGTCGTGGAGTAGTTTTAGAGCAAGTTCGTTCAATATTTGGAATGATGCAAACACAAAAAGTATGTCCTGATTGTATGGGCAAAGGTGTTACTTATCAAAATATTTGTTCTGATTGTAAAGGAATGGGTATTGTAAATGAAAAGAAGTCTATAAAAATTAAAGTACCCGAAGGCGTTGATTCGGGTCATGAATTAAGACTTGCAGGTAAAGGTAATGCTTCCCAAAATGGTGAAAATGGTGATCTTTATGTAGATTTTGAAATAAAAGAGCATCCTCTTTTTGAAAGACAAGGTAATGATATTTATCTTGAACTTCCAATTAATGTTGCCGAGGCGACTTTAGGTTGTGAGAAAGAAATACCGACACTTACTGGTAATGTTATTCTTGAAATAAAACCTGGAACTCAAAATTATACAAAGTTAAAACTTAAAGGAAAAGGTTTAAAAAGTCCAAACTCAATTATGCGTGGTAATATGTATGTTGTAGTAAATATTATTATTCCCACTAAACTTACTTTATCCCAAAAGAAATTATTCAAGGAACTTTTAGATAGCAATCTTGATAATGAAGATGAAATAAAGGACTTTAATAGAAAAATGAAATAGTGTAAAATCTATTTCTTTTTTATGTAAAAAATATGTAAAGTATAAAAAATACTAAAATTTCATAATTTTATCTAAAAATATATTTTTGGATGCAATTTAAAATTTTTTTTGCAAAAAATCACTCTAAAAATATAAATTTAGAACAAAATATGCATTTTTTAGACTTTTGCTTAATCCTTTTAATTTTGCTAATATGCATTTGAAAGGAGGAAAGAATATGCCTTATGGTTTTATTAATGATAGAGCAGCTAAACTACTTATAACGGATATAAACCTTAGAGATTATGTATGTTTAATAATAAGTAAATTATTAAAATTAAACTATGAATATGTTAAGAATAATCTAGAGCTTGTTCATAATGGTGTTAATGAAAATCAAAATATAAAAGGAAGAGATACTGATGCTTTATTTGAAAATGATTATAGCGTTATTAATTTTGAATTTAATACTGAATATAAATCAACATATATTGTAAAGAATAATATGTATGTGTTTCATTTATATGGAGGGCAACTTAAACCTGGTGAAAAAGAAAGAAAAATTAAACCAATATATCAAATTAATGTGAATAATTTTGATATTTATCAAAAGGGAGAGTTTATTTACAAAACACAATTATGTGAAACTACATATCATTGCATTCGTGATAACAACCTTGTTATTTATGATATCAATATGGACTTTCTAAAAAAACTAAGTTATAATGAAATTGATGGGATGCCAAGTGATAGTTTGGAAAAATTGTTTCTAGTATTTTATAATCGAGAAGATTTTAACTATGAAAAGTTTTATGATGGCAATCCAATAATGGAAAGGGTAATTAAAAGGTTAGAGGAAATGTGGGAAAATTTTGATGATATGCTATATTATGATGTCGAAAAACTTAGAAAAGCTGCCGATGATGAGGCAATGAAAGAAACTATTGAAAAACAAGTTGCCGAAAAGGTAGAAAAAAGAGAAAAAGAAATTACTAAAGAAATAACTCAAAAAGTAACTGATGAAGTTACTGTGGCAATAGCTCTCAAAATGATAAAAGATGGTCTATCAAAACAGCAAGTAATTAACTACTTGCAAATAACTGAGGAAGAGTATGATACTTTAAAAAGAAAAGTCTTTGATAAATAATTATCATTGATTTTTTATTTGAAAAACATTCCATCTTGCAACAAAACTATATATTTGCTATAATTATTTTGAAAATAGGATGTGAAAAGTATGGATGATTTTAAAAATGAGTATGATGATAGCACTAATGTTATTGTCGAAATAAACAAAAATGTTGAGGACACTTTGTATGATGAAGATAAAGTATCTATTGATGATGATGAAATGGTTGTAACTAAAGAAAAGAAAAAGAAACCTCAGAAAAATAAAAAGAAGTTTTCTTTTAAAAACCTTACTAAAAAACAAAAGATAATTTTTATAGTTAGTATATGTTTAATAGTTTTAGTAATAGCTTTTATTTTGATATATTTTTTAGTTATAAAAAAAGATAAAAAAGATTTAGATAATAAAGTGATACCAGTTATTGTTGAAAAAGACAATTATATATATAATAATGGTACATTAAAATTTTTGGATAAAGATGACAAGACTATTGGTGAATATGACTGTGAAAATAAAGATGAAAATAAATGTTTTGTAGCGTATTTAACAAATGAAAATAATACAGATTTACCAATTTATCTAGATGAAAAAGAGAGCCCTTTACAAAGACGAAGTCAAATTTATAATAATAAATATGTATTTGTCCAAGATGGTGAAACTATAAATTTGTACAATTTTGTTGACAAGAAAAAAGAAGGTTCATATAAAACTATTAAAGTTGGTTCAACTAAAGAAAATATTGTTGCTTATACTGATGAAAAAGATAAATATGGAGTTATTTCAATTAATGATAAAGTAAATGAACTTGTTAAAGCAAAATATGATTATATAGATATTTATAATAGTGATGATACTTTCATTGTTAAGGATGGTTCTTCATATTACCTAATTAAAAATGATAATAAAATTTCAAAGGATTTTAGTAATGAAATTATTTCGTTTAATGATAAATTTATTGTGAGTGATAATAATTTGTATGACTTAAATGGTAATAAAGTCATAAACAAGGAGTATGAATATATAATATTAGATAAAGGATTTGTATTTGCAATTGCAAGTAGAAAAATGACAATTTATGATGAAAATTTAAATAAATTAAATGAAGAAGAAGTTAAGTTAAAAACACTTGATTATAAAACAGCATATATTTTTGATGATAAAAATTCTTTGAAAGAAACAAAAAAACCATTTGAATTTAATTATAGCAATGGGCATCTTACTATTACATATGATGATAAAGAAAAAACGATTAATGTTTATGAAGGCACCTTAAGTAGTAAATTAGATTTTGTAAATTATTTTGATGGAAAGTTATATTTTTACTCTGATGAAGATAAAGAAAATTTAATTGGTAAGTATACATGTAAAAATAAAAATGATGTCACTAGCAAAACTACGGAACTTACAAACTGTTTTGTTGCAAAAGAAAATAAAATTGTAAATGAAAGCTCTGGTTACATTCCTATATTTAACAGTAGCTATGCATTTATTTCTGATAATAATATCGTTGTATTATATGATTTAAAAAATAGTAAAAACCTAAGCGAATATAAAGCAGTAGATACTGGCATTGGAAGCGAAAAAATAACTCATGTTTCTGCATTGAATAGTTTAGTGTATTGTCAAAATACATCAGATGGATTTGGAGCAATAACTTTTGGAAGTAATGGTCCTGCTGGGGTAATAGCCTTTACTGATACTAAAAGTGATGAACCATCTGGTAAAACATTAAGCATATCGCTTATGAAAGATTTGTTACTAGTAAAAAGAGAAAAGAAAAATTTTCTATATGACAAAATAGGAAATGAAATTGCTTCATCATCATTTGATATAATAGATTATGTATCCTCATATATGCTTGTCAAAAATAAAGATAGTTATTTAGTTTATAGTTTAAAGGGAAATATTTTATCTAGCGAAAGTAAATATGTTAAATTATACGATGATTTCTTCCTTTTAGTAAATAAGGATGATACATTTAACATTTATTCATATAAAGATGCTAAAACCGCTATTTTAAGCGTATTTATAAAAAATAAAGGTAATGCTGAAAATATTGAAGTAGTAAGTGATGATAATGGATATGTTGTTAAAGTAAATGATACAGAATATAAATTTGATAAATCTGGAAAAATGATCACAGGAGATAATAATGAAGAATAATAGAGCTGTATTACCAGTAATAATAGTTCTTCTTATTATCTTTCTACCCATTACGGTTTTTGTTTCCTTTAGAAAATTTTCCTCTGGAACTGCATTAGAAAATCCCAAAAAAGAGCATAAGTATAATAATAAGTTATTTTATTATGATAATTCAAAAAATCTAATTGGAACTTATGAATGCACCTCTTCAGACTGTGATGATGCTTTATCACAAATAGATGATGAAACAAATGATTTTTATAAGGAAGGGGATAAAAATAGTATCGGAGTATTTTTTAATGATTTTGTCTTTATAACAGACAATAATAAAACCTTTTTATATAGTTTAAATACTAAAAAGAGTTTATTAACTATTAATATGATAAAAAATTATAGTTCTGATATCGAAGGCAATTATGTAATTATAAAAAATGATGAAAATTTATATGGACTATTTGATTTAAATGCTGGTAATTTTAAGATAAAACCCGAATATGATTACATGGCTCTTGCTAATAAAATGAAGGATGATAAAGTATTAAGTGATAAAATAATTGTAAAAAAATTAAATGGTTATTATTTAATTGATCCTGAAGATAATAGTTTAACAGATACATTTGGTGTACCTATTTATGATTATAATGATAATGTGATAATTTCTAATAATAATGGTGTATTTACATTTTATAAATATAATGGGGAAAATCTTTTATCTGATTTAACAATTGTAAAATATGAATTAATTAGTGAATATATAGTTTTAACTGATAATAATAATTCAATTTATATTTATAATAGTAAAACAGGTGTAGTAGATAAAAATTATGTTACAGTTGATAATGATAGTATTAGCTACGAAATAAATGATAATAAAATCATTATTAAAAACAATGGTACTGAGTTTGATAGTTATGAAATTAAGAGTAATTAACTCTTTTTTTCGTATGAAAGGTAGTTATGATATTTAAAAGAATATATATAGAAATAACAAATAATTGTAATTTAAATTGTTCATTTTGTAGTAAAACTAATAGAATAAATAAAATGATGTTAGTTTCTGAATTTGAAGATATTATTAAAAAAGTAAATAAATATACAGATTATATTTATTTACATGTAAAAGGTGAACCGTTACTTTATCCTTATTTAGAAGAAGTGCTTTTAATATTGGAAAAATATAATAAAAAAGTGGTTATTACTACCAACGGAACACTTTTAAAAGAAAAACTAGATATCCTTTTAAGAAGGAATGTATATAGAATTAATGTCTCGCTTCATAGCGAAAATAATAAAACTAATTATTTAAATGATATTATAGAAAGTATTGAATTATTAAAATCAAAAACAATTATTTCATTAAGGTTTTGGACTTTAGAGGAAAATAAAATGAATTCTATTACTAAGGGTTACATTGACCAGTTAAAGTCATTTTATAATATAAATAAAATTGAAAATAATAGCAAACTTTCTGATAACATTTATGTATCTTTAGATAATAAATTTGATTGGCCTAGTGATGCAAAGGGGAATAATCATGGATATTGTCATGGTGGCAAAAATCACATAGGAATTCTTTGCGATGGTACAGTTGTTATATGTTGTCTTGATGGAAATGGAGAAAGTAATTTAGGTAATATTTTTAAATCTAGTATAAAGGATATTTTAAGTAGCGAAAAATACAAAAATATAATTTCCTTTTTTCAAAGTAATAAATGTTATTTGGAATTGTGTAAAAAATGTACTTTTAAGGATAGATTTAAATAAAAAAATTTGGTATACTTAATATAGTAGGTGAGTTATGAAAAATAAAAAAGGTTTTACGATTGTAGAACTATTAAGTGTAATAGTTTTATTAGGAATTATAGTATCAATAGGAGTATTATCAGTTAGTTCAATAAGAGGAA
>CABUPU010000007.1 GCA_902493595.1 uncultured Mycoplasma sp. | reverse complement strand
TTCCATATTAAATTTTTTTTAGAAAAACTATTGACTTTTAATAGTTAGCCTTTCTATTTTATATTATCAAATTCAAGTAAATAATCATCATTATTATCTTTTATATTGATAGATAAAATACTTTGTTCATCTATTTTAAATATTATTCCTATATTATCATTTTCATAAATTATTTCATTTTCTTCTTCATTTATATTTTCCGTTAATGTAGAGGTTAAATCATATATTTTTTGAATATCTAAATAATTTTCATTTAAACCTAAATATAAATTTTCTAAAGGAATTTTTTCATCCATATTTATTTGAAATATACCTTCATTATTAATTTCATATTTAATAAGTCCCTCACTATTTTCTTTATAACCTGTAATATTTTCTTTTGTTTTAGTTCCAGTATAAACAGTTTTACCTAATGAAGTATTTACTGTATATTTATAATTATATTCACTATTAAGTAGTTTTTCTTTCATACTAGCAAATGTAATAGTATTTTCTGTTTCATTATTTTTAGGTAAATTTTTTAAAGTATTATTGTAAGGAATTACTACGATTAAAAAGACAAATATGAAAAATATAAACCATAATCCCAAACATACTAATGCATGATATCTTTTATTTTCCCATAGTTTAACAAAAGTATTATCTGGATCTTTCTTTTTTAACATTTTAATTATTAACATATAAATTTTCCTTATCAATACCATTTAAAAATGCTTTTATATTCATTTCATTTTTACCCATTGGTTTTACTATCTCAAGACTTATTACTCCATCTTTGCAACCAATTTCTAAATTATTTTTACTTGCATATACTTTACCTACTTCACTATTTTTTTTAATAAATGAAGCTTTACATACTTTTATCTCTTTATCATTTAAAATAAAGTTTGCATAAGGTGATGGAGCAAAAGCTCTTATTTGATTTATAATATCTTTTCCATCTTTATTAAAATCTATTTTTTCATCCTCTCTAGTTATAAGTTTTGTATAAGTAGCTTCATCGTCATTTTGAGGGATACTTTCATTCTCTCTTTTCATAATTAATGGTAATGTTTTTTCAAGAAGGTTAGCTCCCAAAATAGATAATTTATTTGATAATTTTTCAAGGTTATCATCCATATCTATATTAACACTTTCCATTGAAATTATATTTCCAGTGTCCATACCTTTATCCATATACATAATAGTTACGCCTGTTTTAGTTTCTCCATTTAAAATAGCACTTTGTATTGGAGATGCTCCCCTATATTTTGGTAAAAGAGAAGCATGAACATTAATGCATCCTAGTTTTGGAATACTTAAAATACATTCAGGCACTATTTTTCCATAAGCACAAGTTATGATAATATCTGGATTAATTTCACTAATTTCTTCGAATGCATCTTTTATTTTATCTGGAGTTATTACATCAATGTTATTTTCCAAAGCACATTTTTTAACTGGAGAATAAGTAAGTACTCTTTTTCTTCCTTCATAAGTATCTTTTTTAGTTATCACTAAAACAAGATTAGTATTTTTTATTAAATATTCAAGTACTGGAACAGCAAATATAGGTGTTCCCATAAATATTACTTTTAAGTCTTTCATGTAGCCTCCATATAACTAAATTATACACTATTTTTCCTTAAAAAAAAAGAAATTTATTCATTAAAAAAAATTTCCAATATAGGAAATTATTTTTTTAAATGGTGTCTTGTTGGAGATTCGAACTCCAGACCCTTTGATTAAAAGTCAAATGCTCTACCGACTGAGCTAACAAGACATAATATTGAAATGGCTGCCTCGGATGGATTCGAACCATCGGAATGTCAGAGTCAAAGTCTGATGCCTTGCCACTTGGCTACGAGGCAATATTTGAAATGGTGGAAGGAGATGGATTTGAACCATCGAACCCGAAGGAACAGATTTACAGTCTGCCGCGTTTGGCCACTTCGCTATCCTTCCGTCATTAAGAAAGTTCTTTCCTTTCTTCAAAGACAATATAGATTTTACCATATATTTTTGTGTTTGTGAACACTTTTTTTGAAATTTGTTAAAAAAATTGCGTTTTTTTTGTTTTTTTAAAGGATTTTATGCTTATTTTCTTTAATTTTTTCTAAATAAATTCTATATACTTCATCAACTTTCTTATCCCAAGTTACATATAAATCTATAAAAGCATTTTCTTTTACTTTATTTAAAAGTTTATCATTATTCATAACTTCAATAATTTTATCTGAATATGCTCCAATAGTATTTTCACTTATAAAACCATTTACATTATCAGTTACTGTAGCACTTGTCGCACTTCCCTTTAAGAATACTCCAGGTGTTTTTTGAGAGGCTGACTCTATCTGTACAATTGAGGATGCATCATAAAGTGATGGAAATAAAAATAAATCTGCTCTTGCATAATATTTTGCAAGTTCCTCTCTATCGGTAATTTTACCTGCCATTATAACATTATCACTAATTCCTAGTTCATTTATATGATTTAATAAATCATTTTCATCTTGACCAGTACCAACAAAAATCATTTTAAATTTTAATTTTTTATCTTTTTCTTTAACTGCTTTTAAAGCATCCGCAATAAAAAATATATTTTTTAATTTATTAATTCTACCCACAAATAAAAATACTTTTTCATTATTTTTAATATTATGTTTTTTATTTATATAATTAATAGCTTCTTTTTCGCTTTTTACAGGTATCATTTCTGTAGCATTATTCATAACTTTAGGTAAGCATTTATAATGATAATCTTCATAATATATTCTAGCAACTTCACTATTTACAGCCCAGCATTCATCACATTTATTAAAAAATTTCATTAAATTATTATTAAGTTTAGTGGCAAGTATATCAGATTTTACTGCTCTTTGAAAATCTTGTTTAAATTGTGAGTGCATTGTGGCAATGCAAGGTACATGATGTTTTTTTGCATAAGCAAGTCCTGCCCTTCCTAAAGTAAAAGGTGAATGCACATGTACTATATCAAGTTTATATTTATTAAGTTTTCTCATAAACTTTGCATCAAGTTTAGGTATAGATACTGAATAATCTAAAAATGGCACCTTTACAGAATGACATCTTACAACCTTATAGGGAAATATACTATCATCATACTTTTTAGTTAAATACTCTGGTACAAATACAATTACATTTGCATATTTGCAAAGTCTTCGTGCATAATTATCCATAACCATAATTACCCCATCTGCCATAGGGAAAAACGAATCACCAAAAAGTCCAATTGTTATTTTTTTATTATTTTCTTGTTTCATGATATGATTATATCACACATTTTTAAAATATTCACTTTAACTTATCTAATATAGATAATTTTCTAATATAAAGATTATTATTTTTACCAGTGCCTAAACTAACCTCTGGTTTTGCACTACCGTGAAAATCACTACCACCACTTACTAGTAAATTATATCTATTTGCTATTTCTAAATAATATGCCATTTCCTCTTTAGTAAAACTACTGTGATAGCATTCCATTCCCATAAGGCCACTTTTTAGCATATCTTTTAATAAGGTTAAAAATTCTTTTTCATTTAACTTAAGAGTTTTAGGATGAGCAAGTATAGGAATACCACCACTACCTAAAATTAAGTTTATACATTCTTCATAAGTTAAACCTTTATTAATAGTTCTAACTTTTTCATAAGCACTTACTAAATATTTTTCAAAAGCCTCAGGAACATTTTTAGCATACCCTCTTTTCACTAAAAGATGCGCAACATCCACTCTTCCTAGATTATGATTAACATTTATAAGTGATTTAATATCTTCATAGCTAAAGATAATATTATAATCTTTTTTTAATACCTCCAAAATACTTAAAACTTTATTTATACAATTGGATTTAATATCATTTAACTTTTTGTTTAAAGTTTCATTATAAATATCTATTCCATAACCTAAAATATGCATTTGGCCTATAGTTCTTTTAACCGAAAGTTCTATACCATTAATAATTTTTATACCACTGTCAGATATTAAAGGACTATCAATATTTTTAAGTCCCTCAACTGTATTGTGATCTGTTATAGCAAGAACTCCAATCTTTTTAGCAATTGCCAATTGAATTAACTCTAAAGAAGTTAAATCTCCATCCGAGGCATTTGTATGAGTATGCATATCAATTATTTTCTCACTTTCTTTATATGGTTTAATAATATTATTAAAATATATTTTATTTAAAGTTTCTACGCCTACATTATTTTCATATTCTTCCATTTCATTATAATCAATATTTTTCATATACTACCTTCTTTCTAAATGTCATTAGTCCAACTTTTATCATAATTAAAATTTTCTATAAATCTGCATATTTCTTCTTTAACGTGTGGACTATACATAATTTTTCTCCTTTCACTTGTATTATAAAGCAAAATTATATATAATAAAAATACATATTTGTTATGTTTATCATAACTGGAGGTTATTATGAATATTAATTTAGAATACTACAAAATATTTTATGAAGTTGCTAAAGAGCAAAATATTACTAAAGCTAGTGAAAACTTACATATATCACAACCGGCTATCAGTAAAACTATAAAAATTCTCGAAGAAAAACTTGGTGGAACTTTATTTGTAAGAACTAAAAAAGGCGTTATTCTTACCGAAGAGGGAAAAGAATTTTATAGTTACATTACCAAAGCCATGGAATATATAAATAGTGCTGAAAATAAATTTAGTGATTTAATTAATTTAGAAACTGGAGTTATAAAAATTGGTATTAATTCAACTTTAACCAAAGAATTTCTTCTTCCATATTTAGAAAAATTTAATAAATTATACCCTAAAATAGATATTCAAATTACTAATGGTATTACTTCACATCTTATTAATGAATTAAAAAATGGATTAATTGACATTGTATTTTTAAATTTAAATGATAAAGATTATGGAAATGACATTGATATAATAAAATGTAAAAAAATCCATGATATTTTTATAGCAAGTGAAAAATATAGTGAACTTAATAACAAAGTTATTTCTTTAAATGAGCTTAAAAATTACCCTTTAATATTTCAAGCAAAAGGTTCCAACACAAGAAACTTTTTAGACAATTTTTTGAAAGAAAAAAACATAACCTTAAAGCCAAACATCGAACTTGCAAGTTACTCTCTTGTAACAGAATTTTGTAAAGCTGGTTTTGGTATTGGTTATGCAGTAAAAGAATTTATTCAAAAAGACTTAAATGATGGTAAAATATTTTTCCTTAAAATAAAAGAAAATATTCCCGAAAGATATATTGGTTTTGCTATTTCCAATAAACATTTGCCTAGTTTTAGTACAAAAAAATTAATGGAAATCATTAATAAAAAATAAAATTTATTTCTTTTTAAAACCTTTAATGAATAAATATATTTGAAAAATTAAACACATTGGCAATAACAATATAATTGTATAAGAGTACAATCCTCCGACTACACCAATCATAAATCCGGGTAATCCATAACTAGTTTCATCAAAAAATTTCACCCCAAAAATAGCATGATATAAACCTAACAAAAGAATAAATAAACACGGTATAAAAGAACAAAACAATAATTTTTTTCTGTTATTTCTAAATTTATAACACATTTGATAAGTAAAACACATTGGGATAATGGGAATAGAAAATAAATAATAATAAATATATGTTTTTAAATTAGTTAATAATCTTTGAATGCCTTGTAACTCTACTCCATTTAAATAATATTGTCCAGATAAAATCACATATATAACAAATGCATATCCCAAAAATGATAAATAATATAGTACTTTTAATATTTTTACTTTCATAATAATTTCTACCTCATACTAATTTTATCATACAATAATGCCATATAACAACAACTTAAATTCCTGATACTTGAAATTTAAATATTATTAATTTATAATATGTTTTAAAAGAAAGAGAGATATAATGATAAATAACACGATAATAGAAAAAGTTAACGAATTAATAAAAAAATTAAATATTAAAAACTATACAGGTATTATAGTTTACGGAAGTTATGTAGGAGAAAGAAATAATAGTTTATCAGATTTAGATGTAATGATAATTAAAGAAAATTACCATACATTAGACTGTGGTAGTATGATGATTGATAATGTTAGAGTGGAATTTTTTATAAATGATTTACAAAGATTATATTCTTTAGTGGATAATGAAATTAATAATAATGATCCCTCTCACTTAACAAAATTTGCTACTTGTGAAATAATCTCTGATACAAATGATAAAGTAAAAGATTTTGTTAATTATGCTAAATATTTATATAATCAGAAAATACAATGTTTTTTTACCGAAGAAGATAAATTTTCTATATTTTCTATCAACAATCGTATTGAAGATTTAGAATCACTTATAAATCAAGATAGTTTTTATGCAGTTTATTTTATTGTTTTAGAGAAAATAAGAGTATTATATTCCAAAATAAATGGTATAATTGATTTACCTGTAATGAAAATTGAAAGACTTTACATAGATAAAGAATATGCTAATAATTATATAAATTCTAGCATTCACACATTACCAAATGAGACATTTATTTCCCTATATTTAAATTGTTTAAATATCAATGATAAAAATGTAATGCTTGATAATTTAGAAAAGTTGTATAATTATTCTTTTGCAAATCTTGATTTTAATCCTCAAAATTTTTGCTTAAAATTTACGAAAAAAGCTCCATTTAAGATTTAATCATATTTACATTGACTTTACATTTTTTGAAATTTATGATATAATTACACCAGTTAAGGAGGATAAAATGAAAGAAATATTTTTAGAGTATTTAAATGAACTTATTTATATGTTAAAAGAATATGAAAATAGTTGGTGGGCAGAATGGATGGAAAAAGCCTACATAAAATATCGTGATGAAAATGACATTGATAAATTTTTAAGAGCTTTCGGTGGTATGGGAAGTTTCAGTGATTCTATCTTTAAAAATGACTGTACACAGTTAATTAAAACCATAACATCAAATATGGGTTATGAAATAAATAAAAATGGTTATACTGACGTTTATGAAATATTAGATAGAATTGTAAAACACGATATTGATTGGATTAAAGATTGCAATGAAAATAATAGAGATATAAGTTATTATCAAAAAAATGAAAAAAGGCTTGCCTTCTATAGTTACCTACTTGAAAACTACGTTCCAGGTAATTTACATGAAATAACTTTAAAATATTTAGAGCCAAATGAAAGTATGAAGTTAAATTAATTTCATATTTTTTTATTGCTAAGATATATTATAAATAATGTTTCATTAAAATAATAAAAAGATCACAATTAATGGTCTTTTTATTATTTTTTATCATTAGTGATAATAGGATAATCTTCATTATTTAATATAATTGACATAATTATTTTTTTATCATTTTCATCAGTAATATTGTCTAATGAAATTGTTTTACTTAATTTTGCTTCATCTTTACCATTAAATGCTTCATTAACATAATCATATATTTTTATCATAGCTTCTTTAGAAAAATTTATTTCATATTCACCATTATATATTGGTTCACATACATCAAAGCATAGTATTTTTTTCCTTTTTATGACATTTATCCTTTTATCATATATATGAATCTGATAAATATTATTATCATAATTATTTACAATTAATTCATAATTATATTTATTAAAATGAAAATATGCTCTAGAAAAGATTTCTCTATAAAATGAAATTAACGAAATAAATAAGATAGCCAAAATGATAGTGAAATACAATGCTTTATTATTAATAATTTTTACTTTATATTTTATTTTAGATAAAATTACATAGAATAAAGAAATAACAAATACTATTATCATCCAATAATACTTACGAAGCATATTAAAAATATTAAAAGCAAAGCCGTTGAACTTATATTCATAACAATCGGAGACTGATGAACCGCAAAATAATTCTTTTGCACCATATAAATAACCCTCTATTCCAAAATATAAAATTAGTATTATAAAAATTAATATACAGCTTAAAAATAACTTAAGAAGTATTTCATTAACTTTTTTATTGTGTTCATTTAAATAAATACAAACTTTATAAACACCAAACAAACTTATTATTAAAATAATTAAAACAATAACTGAAAACATATAGCTCACTTCTACTTTCAAACTTATTTTATCATAAATTCACTTAATATTCACCATAAAATAAAATTATTGTTCATTAAAAATATTTGTAATTCTTCGAGAAATTTTACTTGTTAAATAATAAATATAGTCTTTGTTTTTACCATTATTATGTGAGGTATTTGGGCAAACAACAATCAAAGATATCTTTGGATCATCATAAGGAAAGAATCCTGCCATTGTAAGAGTTAAAGTCTTTGTATCTATTTTACCATCATTATTTGTATCAATAAAAGATTCACTTGTACCAGTTTTACCTGCTGGAGAAAGATTTCTATTCATAAAGCCTAAACCGGTACCGTTATTCATTACTTCATAGAATCCTTTATGAATTTGATTAAAATCATCATTTAAAATTTGAACATTATCCACTACCTCATGCTTATTTTTATAAATTATAAAGTCATTATTTTTTATCTCATTTACAAGTGAAGGGCTAATTCTTTTTCCTTTCATTGCTAAAGTATTAATATAATTAAAAAGTTCAATAGGTGTATAAGTATCATACTGCCCTATTGCTAAATTTAAAAGTAAGTCATCACTAATAATATTTCCCTTAAGGCCTGGTTTTTCATTAGGTAAATCAATACCAGTTATAATACCTAGACCATATGAAGAAAGCATATCTCTATAAATATTAAATTCTTTTTCACTTGCATTTAAATCCATATTGGGGATATACTTTTTTCCTAAAAGTGAAATTGCTATTAAAAACTGATAATAATTTGAACTCATTTTAAGGGCACTAACATCATCTAAATAACCAAGCTTTTTAAAAGAACATTTTTCTGTTTTATTTTTTAGTTTTACACAACCATCTAAAATCTTTTTATCTTTTTCAATTAAATTATATTTATACCCTACACTAATTGTAGCTCCCTTTACTACAGAACCCATTGTAAAAGCACTATTAATATTATTTAAACTAATATCAGTAAATGTTTCATCATTTAAATACCTTTGTCCATTTAAGGAATAAACCTCAGATGTTTTAGGATTACCTACGATTACATAAGTATCATTTAAGTATTCTGTATTAAGATGTTTTTTGGCTTTAATAAGTTCTTCCTTAATAATTGTATTTATTTCAATAACTAGATTTATATCAATAGATAAATATAAGTCACTACCTTTTTTGCCTTCGGAAACAAGTGTTAAGCTATTATCATTATTTACTTTATATTTTGCATTTGTACCTTTTAAATATTCTTCATACTCTTTTTCTAAGCCAGAAATACCGACCTTTTCATACAACTTATAACCTTTTTTTAAGTAATATTTTTTATTTTCTTTTTGAATATGACCAACAGAACCTAATACATTTTTTAAAGTATCATTATATGGATAGTATCTTTCAAAACTTTCATTAATAAAAATTCCTTTGACATCACTATTTAAAACTAAAGATATTTCTTCTTCATTTAAATTATTTTTTAAAATTATATCTTCATATTTATAACTATTATTAACTTTTTTATAAAAATCATCCTCATTTATATTAAAATTATTTTTAATAAATTTAAGTATTGCAGGAGTATCTTCATTTTCATTATAATGATATGCAAGATTATATATCTTTTTATTACCTACGAGTAAAGTGCCATTTTTATCATATATATTTCCCCTTAAGCCATCATCTATGCTTACTAATTTTTTTGTTTTAAAAATTAGTCTATCTTGATAATAACTATTTAACATCTTACGATTATAAATAAAATATACACTTATAAAAATAAAGAAAATAATAACAGTAAATTTAAATAATAATAAAAACTTTTTCATATTAATAGTATTCAAAAAATAAAATAAATCATACAATATATTAGGTGATAAAAATGTTTGGTATGATAGATAATTTTATGAAAGGTATTACTAAAGAGGATGTAAATAAATTTGCTAAAAGTAAAAATGTTTTTTTAGATGATGAGGAGCTTACTTTTACTTATGATTTTGTTAAAAGAAATTATAAAGAAATGCTTAAAAATCCTAGTCTATTTAAAATAGATCGTTATAAAAATAAATATAAAGGTAATAATTTTGAAAAAATAAAAAAAGTATATATTGAATACTTTTCTAAATATCAAAGATTTTTATAATACTCTAAAACATCTTTGGTTAAATTTGGATTAAATTTTTTATCTTTTATCATTTTTATTTCAAATTTGTATGGAGGATATTCTCCAATATAAGGTGTTTCAAGTATTTTTGGAACATTTTTTAATTTGTCATTATACATTACATTTATTAGATTATCAAATCCTATGTAACCATAACCAATATTTTCATGTCTATCTTTTTTACTTCCCAAAGGATTTTTACTATCATTTATATGAATACATCCTATTTTATCTATACCAATTAAATCATCAAACTCTTTTAAATAATAATCAAAATTTGCAATATCAACTCCTGAATCATTTAAATGACAAGTATCTAAACATACACCAATTTTATTTTTAAATATTACATTATCTAGTAAATATTTTATTTCTTCGATGTTTTTGCCACATTCAGTACCTTTTCCGGCCATTGTTTCAAGAAGTACAGTTACAACAGTATCAACATTTATAACATAGTTTAAAGCATCAGCAATATTTTTAAGAGCAACATCTCTATCAAGAGAAACACTAGCACCTGGATGAACAACAATATATTTTACGCCAAGTTCATCACATCTTTTAATTTCATTTTTTAAAAAATTAATACTAAATTGCCATTTATTTGCATCTATATTATTTGCAAGATTTATTATATATGGAGCATGACATATTACATTTTCTATATTTATTCCATACTCTTTCATAAGATTATGAGCCTCGATTACATTATTTACATTAATTTCTTTTCTTATAGTATTTTGTGGAGCACCAGTATAAAACATAAATGTATTTGCATTATATGAGATGGCCTCCTTAACTGAGCCTAAAAGTCCATTATTAAAACTTACATGTGAGCCTATTATCATTTTCTATCACCCTAATAAAAGGATATCACAAAATAAAAAAAAACTCAAATGAGTTTTTTATAATGTAGCACTACAATCTTCTTTTCCATCAGTACCTACTGTGCAATATAAATCATAATTTTTTGTTGATTCAGCACCACATTTTTGAAGTTTTGCTTTATTCGCATCACTATCATCATGATTTGCTGCTTTTTCATAATCAGTATTTCCTGATGCCGCTAAAAAGTCATAAGTTTTATTACCAATCCAATAAGTATATGTATACTGATTTTTATTATCAGTATTATCATATTTTACTAATACAGAAGCCCAGTAATTATTCTTATTTTCTGCATATCCTTTTGCTACTAACCACTTAATATCAAAACATATAGATTGATTTGGTTGAAAAGCTGGACTATTTGTCATAGCCTCTGCTTGATATGCTGTTTTGGCAGCATTCATTAAATCTACTCCATCACTTTTTAAAGCAGATTTTCTTGAATTAGCCATTATTGGTCCAACTGCAGAAATACCTACTAACATAACAATTGCTAATATAACAATTGTTGCAAGAAGTTCAACTAATGTAAAACCTTTTTTATTATTTCTCATATTTGCTATCCTTTCTATATTAAGAATAGCATACTAAAAAAATTTTTTCAAGATATTTTCACTTAATTGTGTCAATTATTGATGATATCATTTCTACTGTGTCAATAGCTTTACTTATTTTATCGGTAGTTCTTTCTTTATAAACTTCTTTCATTTTACTTTCAAATGTTTTAAAAAAATTTGGATTACGATTTAAATCTTTTATATAATATGAATTTTCCATAAAATGTGAAAATAATTTTTCATTTTCTTTTAAAGAAATTAGTACACTTTTATTCATTAATCCTCGAAAAATTTATTAAGTGGTCTTGGTGTAACTGGCGCTTTAGGAACATTTCCACCTGTTTTACTAGTAAGTTCTTGAACAAAATCTAATGCTTTTTGAGCAGTTGTAATATGTTCTTTAATAGTATCTATATTAACACCCTTTATTAAATCATTTATTTTAAAACTACTTTCTCCATTTCTTTCACTATTTTTATATTTACTCCATACACTTTCATCTTCTCCATAAATATCATAAAGTTCATAAAACTTTTGCCATGACATTTCACCGTTTTCTATGTACTTAGCAAGACTTGGATTTTTACTTGCAAATTCTTTAAAATCATCTTTTTTGCTCATGATATCACCAATATAAATATATGAAAATAATATAGTAAAATGAATAAAACACCCAATTTATTGAGTGTTTATTTTTTATATTTTAAAACTATTTGTAAAATCAGCAAATGATATTTGAGTTTCCTCTTTAGGTTCTTCTTTAGGAAGATCTATGTCTTTTGTTTTACCTATTTTTTCAAATTCATATTTTGGTTTTACATTAACAACTTTTAATTTAGTATATGTACTTCCAAAGCTATTTGAATCCATAATAGGAATATCACTATTTTTTATTTCATTAACATCATCATTTGTTTTAATAACATTAATTGTTCTAACATTTGAGGTAAATGCAGATATTACTCTATAATCTTTAGTTTTATTTTTCTTAATTATTTCTTTACCTTTTTTATTTCTAGTTAACTCTACAAGTTCAGATAATTTAACTCTTTTTGCAGTATTTAAATTAGTAAAAATATTTATGTATTCATCACTATCATTAATTTGTGAGGATGATATAACATTATTATCCTTTATAGGATATCCTTTTACACCTGATGCTTTAGGTCCAACCTCTGGGATTTCACCAGTTTCAAATAGTAAATAATAATTATTATCTGTTAAAATTAAGGTTTTCTTACCCTCTTTTTGAACACTTATTAGTTCATCATTATCCTTAAGTTTTATTGCCGTCATTGGTTTAGAACATCTTGAAACCTCAAACTCTTCCATTCTAACTTTTTTAATCATACCCTCTTTTGAGGTTAATACTAAAGATGTACCCTTTTCAAAAATAAATGAATTAATTATTCTTTCGTTTTCTTTAATCATTATTAGATTACTAATATGTTTACCTAAATCTTTCCATTTACATTCAGTTATTGTATGTACTGGAATAAATAAATAGTTTCCAAGAGATGTAAATGATAATATATAATCTCTTGTATTAAGTTCAAACATATTTCTAACAAAATCACCAGGTTTTAAAGTCGTTTCATCAGTGGCCGCTTTAAATGACTTCATAGGAACTTTTTTAATATAACCATCATTTGTAACAACAACAATTACATCCTCTTTAGGTATCATATCTTTTAAATCAACTTTTATTTCAGTTATTTCATCTTTTATTTCAGTCTTTCTAGGAACTGCATAGTTTTTCTTAACTTCTCTAAGTTCTGATTTCATAAGTGATTTTAAAACGCCTTCATCAGATAATATTTCATGACATCTTTCAATTAACTTTTGAAGTTCTTCGGCTCTTTCCTTTAAAACTACAATATCAGTATTTGTTAATCTATAAAGTTGTAAAGTTACTATTGCCTCCGCTTGCTCTATATTAAAATCAAATTTATTAACTAAATTTTCTTTAGCATCCGCTTTATTTTTAGAACCTCTTATTACTTTTATAACTTCATCAAGAATTGATATTGCTTTCATTAGTCCTGATACTATATTAAATTCTTTTTCATAAGTTTTAAGTTCAAATGTAGTTCTTTTTATAATAATATCTTTATAGTGTGCAATATAAGCATCAAGTATTTCAAGTATTCCTAGTACTTTAGGACTCCTGTTTACAATTGAAACCATATTATAGTTATAACTTATCTGAAGATCAGTATTTTTAAATAAATAATTTAAAATTAGTTCTTTATTAGCACCAGTTTTTAAATCAATAGCAATTTGTAAACCTTCTCTATCAGTTTCATCTCTTACTTCGCTTATACCCTCAACTTTTTTATCAATTCTAATTGAATCAATTTTACTTACAAGAGCAGCTTTATTTACATCAAAAGGTATTTCAGAAATTATAATTTGTTCTTTACCTTTTTCTTTTTTAAACTCTGTTTTTGCTCTAACAATTACTTTACCAGTTCCTTTTGTAAAAGCAGATATTATTCCATCTTTACCTTCGACTATTCCACCAGTTGGAAAATCTGGTCCTTTTACAATTTCTAAAATTGTTTCTAATCTACAAGTGGGAGAATCTATTCTTTTTATAGTGGCCTCAATTATTTCACCTAAATTATGGGGAGGTATATTTGTAGCATACCCTGCAGAAATACCATTTGCACCATTTACAAGTAAATTAGGAAATTTAGCTGGAAGTACAGTGGGTTCCAAGAAACGATCATCAAAGTTAAGAGCCCAAGATACTGTTTCTTTATCTAAATCTTTTAAAAGTTCATTACTTATTTTAGCAAGTCTTGCCTCAGTATAACGGTATGCAGCAGGTCCATCACCATCCATTGAACCATTATTTCCATGAATATCGACTAAAATATGATTTTGTTTCCACCATTGACTCATTCTTACCATTGCATCATATACAGATGAATCTCCGTGGGGATGGAATTTACCTAAAACATCTCCAACTGTTGCAGCACATTTTATATAGCCTTTATCTGAGGTGTTTCCAGCTTTATACATTGCATATAGTATTCTTCGTTGAACAGGTTTTAAACCATCTCTAACATCTGGAATAGCACGGTCTAAAATTATTTCTTTAGCATACTTTCCAAATCTATCACCCATTATTTCTTCAAGGGCATAATCTTGTATTCTTTTTAATATTTCATTTTCCATTTTTTACCCCCTATAATTATCTTCCATGGTAAACTCAACATTTTCGTTTATCCATTCTTTTCTAGGTTCTACTTTATCTCCCATCAAAGTACTTACTCTTTTTTCCGCAAGAGCGGCATCTGTAATATTTACTCTAATAAGCATTCTTGTATCTGGGTTCATTGTTGTTTCCCAAAGTTGTTCTGGATTCATTTCACCAAGTCCTTTATATCTTTGAACAGCATATTTACCAGAATTTTCTCTTTTTATGTTTTCAAGTTCTTCATCTGAATAAGCATAAAATCTTTTCTTACCATAATCTATTTTATAAAGTGGAGGAACAGCTATATATAAGTGTCCTGTTTCAATAAGACCACGCATATATCTATAAAAGAATGTCAAAAGTAGTATTTGAATATGAGCTCCATCAACATCGGCATCGGTCATTATTATTACTTTATCATAATTTGACTCACTAGCATCAAAACTTTGACCTACACCAGCACCAATTGTATAAATTAACGTATTAATTTCTTCATTTTTAAATAAATCTTCACTACTTGCCTTATCAGCATTTATAACTTTACCACGAAGAGGAAGTATTGCTTGAAATTTACGATTTCTTCCACCTTTAGCAGAACCACCAGCTGAATTACCTTCGACTATAAAAAGTTCATTTATTTTAGGATTTTTACTTTGAGCAGGAGCAAGTTTTCCCGATAAATTCTTTTCTATTTTACTTTTATTTTTACCATTTCTAGCTTCTTCTCTTGCTTTTCTTGCGGCCTCTCTTGCAGTTTTACTTTTCATCGCTTTTTCAAGTATATTAAGAGCAACTTCTTTGTTTTCCTCAAGGTAAAATTTCAAACTATCATAAGTTATACTTTCAGTTATACTTCTTGCTTCTGGAGTACCAAGTTTTCCTTTTGTTTGTCCCTCAAATTGCAAAAGTTCCTCAGGTATCTTAAGACTTATTACTGCAGTTAAACCCTCTCTTACATCTGCTCCATCAAGTGAATAATCTTTACCTTTAAAAATACTATTATTTTTTGCATAATCATTAAATGCTTTAGTAATTCCTGTTTTAAAGCCAACTTCATGAGAACCACCATCACCAGTTTTAACATTATTAACAAATGATAAAATATTTTCTTGATAAGTATCAGTATATTGAAGAGCAACATCGACTTCAATACCTTGTTTAGTTCCAGAATAGTTTATTACTTTATGAAGAGTTGTTTTATCTTCATTTATATAATCTACAAAACTAGTTAAACCATTTTCATAATGATATTTAACTTCTTTTTTATCTGCTTCATCAATAACTTCGATTGTAAGACCTGGAAGTAAAAAAGCACTTTCTTGCATTCTTTCACAAATTGTTGTATATGAAAACTGAAGATTTTTAAAAATTTCATCATCAGGTTTAAATTTTACAATAGTTCCAGTTTTTTTACTTTCACCGATTGTCCTAAGAGGATTTTTTACTTTACCACCATTTTCAAAGTCAATTTCGCTTATTTTACCATCACGATAAATTACCACTGTCATTGAACTAGATAATGCATTAACTACAGAGGCACCAACACCATGAAGACCTCCGGAAACTTTATAACCATCTTCAGTAAATTTACCACCGGCATGAAGCATTGTATAAATAACCTCTGGAGTGCTTTTTCCTGAAGCGTGCATTCCAATTGGTACACCACGACCATTATCCGCTACTGTAATTGAATTATCTTTATTTATAACTATTTTTATATAGTTACCAAAACCATTTATTACTTCATCTATTGAGTTGTCAACAATTTCCCATACTAAATGATGAAGGCCTCTTTTATCTGTTGAACCAATGTACATACCTGGTCTTTTTCTAACAGCCTCCAAGCCTTCTAAGATTTTAATAGATGATTCATCATATTTTTTTACCATAGTACCACCTTAAATTATTATAAATAAAAAAATAAATTTTATCAACTTCACTTTACATAATTTTGCTTTTTAAGTGTCAAGTTTATAAAAAAAAGAAAGTATTAACACTTTCTAATTATAATAAATTAAGTGGATCTGAAGTATTATCCTTTAAAACAGGTTCTTCAGTTTTAAGTTTTGGAAGTTCAATTGCCATTGTATCATCAAAATAATCATCATTACTTTCTGTAGCTGGCTTTTTCTCCTCTACAGGAGTTACCACATTATTATTTGGAACATATACTGAACTATATACATTCATAACTTTAGGCTTTTCCTCTAAAACTTTTTCTACTCCAGGAGTTACTAAAGGTTTAGCTTCAAATGTTTTCATTTCTTTATCCAAAGATGATGAAAGTTCTTTCAAACGATTTACAGTTTCTTCTTCTTTTTTATTAACTCTATATACATCATCATCACTAATCGGTTTTGGTGCCTCAACAGTAGGCTTTATTTCCATTACAGGTGGAATAACTGGAGCTATTTCTGGCATTTTAGGTGTTTCCACTGTTTTTGGTGTAACAGGCATTTCATTTTTTACTTCCATAACTGGAGCAGTAGGCACTACCTGAACTGGCTTTACAGGTGTTGGAGCTACAGGAGTTTGTATAGACTTATTTACAGTTACTTGTTTAACTTCAGATACAGTATTAACAGGTTCACTTACTACAGGTACTACCTCAGGCTGAACTTTAGGTTCAACTGGAACGCTTTGAATATTAGTTTTAACTTCATTATTTGTAACTACTGGATTATTTTGTGCCTCTTTTAACTTTTCTAAATTAAGTTTTTGTGTTTCTTCAATTTTCTTTTGATCCTTTTTTCCTAAGAAAAAAACGACAAAAAATGCTATAAGAAGTACAATTATTACTACTCCCAAATAAATTGGAAAATACTTATTAGCATATAAATTTATAATAAAATCTTTCACTGTAAACACCTCTTTATTCTATTTAATTTTATCATTTAAATTTATAAAATGCAATAACTTTTGAATGTAAAATTTATTGTTTGCAAATATAAAAAAATAACCAGATTATTATCTAGTTATTCAATAGTTATAATTTTATTTTCTTTTAGACTTTTTTGAACATCTATTACTCTTTGATTTGAGGATCCTTTCCATTTTAGTGTTGGATTATGAAGACTATTTACAAACTGACCATCCACTAAAACATCAATGTAATTAAGAATTTCTTTATCTTTTAAATCTTTATCAAATAAGAATCCACTCCACACCCATAAAGTTTTATTAGGATATTTTTCTTTAAAAACTTTAGCAAGTAATGTTGTTCCCTCAATATTATTCGTATGTAACGGCTCTCCTCCTAAAATAGAAAGTCCAGTTATAAAATCTTTTGAGCAAAGTTCTAATACTTCATCAATAGTTTTTTCATTAAATTCTTTGCCACCATCAAAATCCCAAGTTTCTTTATTGAAACAATTTTCACAATGAAACTCACATCCTTGCATAAATATTGAAACTCTTACCCCTGGTCCATTAGAAATATCCATTTTTCTAATTTTATGATATCTCATATTTAAGCATCCTTATTATCAATATGCATTACTCTTTCTTTTATTTCTTCGGTTCTACCCTTATTCCAAAAATTAGTTCCAATGTAACCGCATGTTCTACGAGCAACATTTAATTTGTCGTGATCTCTGTTTCCACAATTTGGGCAATACCACTCTAAATTATCATCAATTAGGATTTCACCAGTGTAACCACATGCTTGACAATAATCAGATTTTGTATTAAGTTCAGCATACATAATATTATTATAAATATATTCGATAACCTCCATAACAACATCTAAATTATTTTCAAGGTTTGGAGTTTCAATATAACTTACAGCTCCACCTGGAGAAAGCTTTTGAAATTCACTTTCAAGTTTTAATTTAGTAAAGGCATCAATCTCTTCGAAAACTGGTACATGATATGAATTAGTAATATAATCTCTATCAGTAATTCCCTTTACAACTCCAAATCTATCTTTTAAACATTTAGCAAATTTATATGTTGTTGCTTCAATTGGAGTTCCATATACTGAATAGTCGATATCTTCATCGGCTTTCCATTTTTTACATTTATCATTCATATATTGCATTACTTTTAAACCAAATTCTTTACCAACAGATTCATCGGTATGAGAGTGACCTGTCATATATTTTACACATTCATAAAGTCCTGCATAACCAAGTGAAATTGTTGAATATCCATGATGTAAAAGGTCATGAATACTTTCACCTTTACCAAGTCTTGCAAGTGCTCCGTGTTGCCATAAAATTGGTGCTACATCACTTGTAACTTTTGAAAGTCTTTTATGTCTTATCTGAAGTGCTCTATGGCATAGTTCTAATCTATCATCAAATATTTTCCAGAATAGTTCCATATCTTTATCTGATGAAAGTGCAACATCAGGAAGATTAATAGTAACAACACCTTGATTAAATCTACCATAGTATTTTGGATTACCTTTTTCATCAACATATGGAGTTAAGAAACTACGGCATCCCATACAAGGATAACATTGACCATTTCCATTTTTATCAATTTTAAGTTCTTTCATAATCTTTTCAGAAATATAATCTGGAACCATTCTTTTAGCAGTACATTTAGCAGAAAGCTCAGTTAAATAATAATATTTACTATCTGGTCTTATATTATCTTCCTCAAGGACATATAAAAGTTTTGGAAAAGCTGGTGTAATGTAAACACCTTTTTCATTTTTCATACCTTGAATTCTTTGTTTTAAAACTTCTTCGATAATCATTGCAAGTTCATCTTTATATTCTTCAGTTTCACCAAGGTACATACATACACTTAAAAATGGTGCTTGACCATTAGTCGTAGTCATTGAGTTAATTTGATATTGAAATGTTTGAACTCCATCAGTAATTTCTTTTTGTAAATCTTCTTTAGCATATTTTTCAGCATCTTCTTTTTTAAATTTTCTTGCTTTATATTTTTCTAAATATCTTTCATAACTACATCTTACAAAAGGTGCTAAATGTGTAAGAGTTATAGTGCATCCTCCATATTGTGATGATGATACAGCAGTAATAATTTGAGTTGCAATAGTCATAGCGGTTAAGAATCTATGAGGTTTTTCTATCATTACGCCATTAATATTTGTTCCATTTTGAAGCATATCCTCAAGGTTAATTAAATCACAATTATGTAGTGCATTTTGAGCAAAATAATCAGCATCATGAAAATGAATAATACCTTCATCGTGAGCTTTTACAATATCCTCAGTAAGTAAAAATCTACGAGTTATATCTGTAGAGGTAATACCTGCTAAATAATCCCTTTGAGTTGTAACTATTTTAGCATTTTTATTAGAATTTTCTGTATTCCAATATTCACTCTCACCATCTATTAACTCTTTAATGGATAAATCTGTTGTATTACTTTTTCTTACTAATTCTCTTGTATATCTATAAGTTATATATTCTTTTGCAAGAGCATATTTTCCAAGAGCCATTAATCTATATTCAATAATATCTTGAATGTCCTCGACAAGCATTCTTTTTTTCTTTAATCCTTCAACATATTTTACAATATTTCTAATTTGAATGTCACTTACTCTATCTTCTTCAGCAACTTCTTCATTTGCCTTTTTAATTGCAAGTTCAATTTTTTCTGGACAATAATCAACAATATGTCCATCTCTTTTAACTATTTTCATAAATCCACCTTCCTCTAACATAACTAAACTATAACACATTTTAAAAAAATGTATTGTTGCAATTGCAACATATTTAAAAAAATGATAAAATTTTACATAAGAGGTGTAAATGATAAAATTATTTGATAAAATATCTGATAAAGAAAAAAATAAATTAATTAATTATCTCGAAGGATTATCATATACTTTTAAAAAAAATGATAATATATCAAAAGTGCTCAAAGATCACATAATCGGAATAATTATAAATGGAAATGCTAAAATAGTTCATACTGATTATAATGGTAATAAGCTTATAATCGAAGAGCTTTACGAAGATGACATTTTTGGTTCTAACCTATCATATTTATATAATAAAGAGTATGATATGATTGCTAATGAAGAAACAACAGTTTTAGTATTTGACTATGATTTTGTAATAAATGCTAATTTAAATCAAGAATATTTTAATACATTTTTAAAAAATATTACAATTATTTTAAATGATAAAATTAGAAAAAGAAATGATAGACTTCAGATAATATCTAAAAAAACAATTCGTGATAAACTTCTTGAATACTTTGATATTGAAAGTCAAGCTCACGGAAGTAGTATAATTTATTTAACTTTTTCTTTTTCTGAACTTGCGGATTTTCTAGCTGTAGATCGAAGTGCTATGCATAGAGAACTTAAAAATTTAAAGGAGGAAGGTATAATAGATATAAAAGGTAAAAAAATCATTTTATTATATCGTCACTCATTTGCTATCTAGTTAATTTTAAAGTATAATATAATTGAAAGGAAGAATAAAAAATGTTTGGAAATAAAAAAATTCATATGATAGGTATAGGTGGTATCTCTATGAGTGGTATTGCTGGAATACTTTTATCATTTAATTGTAAAATTACTGGTTATGATGCTGGAGTTACTGATATAACAAAGTCTTTAAACGAAAAAGGCATCGAGGTAAGTAATAAACCAAATTTAGAAAATGTTAAAAATGCTGATATAGTTGTTTATACTGCCGCAATTCACGAAGATAATGAGGAATTAAAATATGCACGAGAAAATAATAAATTAGTTTTTGAAAGAAGTACATTCTTAGGAATTCTTATGAAAGAATATGAAAATGTATTATGTATTTCAGGAACCCATGGTAAAAGCACAACAACAGGTATGGTTAGTACAATTTTTGTTAAAGCAAATCTTAATCCTACAATAATGATTGGTGCTCACCTTCCTATAATAAATTCTAATTATAATGTTGGAACTAAAAAATATTTTATCGCAGAATCTTGTGAATATGTAGATAGTTTTTTAGACTTTTACCCTACAAGTGAAATAGTTTTAGATATTGATGATGATCATTTAGATTATTTTAAAAATATTGATGGTATTATTTCCTCATTTAAAAAATTTGCAGATAAACTTGATAATAATGGTAATTTAATTGTAAATAATGATGATGAAAATACAATTAAAATGGCTAATGGTTATAATAAAATAACATATGGTATTAATAATAATTCAAATTATATGGCCAAAAATATAGAATATGATGATGCAGGACATCCTACTTATGATTTATATATTGATAATGAATATATAGATAAAATATCTTTATCAGTAACTGGTAAACATAATATTTATAATTCACTTGCTGCAATTGCAATGTGCATGCTTTATAATATAGATATTAACTTTATAAAGGAAGGACTTTCTTCATACACAGGTGTAGGAAGAAGATTTGAATTTTTAGGTAAATGTAATGGTGCCTTTGTTTATGATGATTATGCTCACCACCCTAGTGAAATTAAAACAACACTTGATTCAGTAAAGAAAACAAAACATAATAAAGATTATGCAATATTTCAGTCACATACTTACTCAAGAACAATAGAGCATTTAAATGAATTTGCTGATGTACTTTCTAATTTTGATAACATTATAATTGCTCCGATTTACCCCGCTAGAGAGGAAAATATCTGGAATGTAAAGGAAAGTGATTTAGTAAATTTAATAAAAGAAAAAAATCCAAATGTAATTTATTTAGATTCATTTGATAAAATTGAAAAACTTATAAAAGAGAAAGTTTCAGAAAATGATTTAGTTATAACAATTGGTGCTGGTCCAATAAACGAAGTAGCTAAAAATTTAGTAAAGGAGTAATATGAAAAATAATGATTTAGATAAACCTAAAGTAAGAAATAACAGTAGTTTAATACTAATAGGTTCAATTATTCTGACAATAATAATAATATTTATGATATTTTACTTTTTAAGAAGTGAAAAGAAAAATGAATTTGATAAACTTTATAAAGAGGATTATTATATAAGAGTTAATTTTGGTGAAACCACCAAAGGAAATAATTTAACAGATAAAGGTACCTTTTTAAAGGAAACTGACATTGATAAAAATTATTACTTATATATAACAAAATCAAATGTAGTTTATGCATATTATACAGATTACTTTTATATTTTTGATCCACTTCATGGTTATCATATCGATTTTCAAAAACAGCTTACTGATGATGAAGTTCAAAATATTTTAAAACAAATTGATAGTAATAAAGAAACTACCCTATTTAATAAAAATAAAGATGATTATTTAATACTTCGTTATAATGATGAAAATTATTATATGAATAAAAAGATGCTTCAGCAAATACTTCAGGAATGTGATATTATTTTAGAAATCAAATAAAAAGGCCAAAAGCCTTTTTTGTTTGTAATAAATTATTTGTTTAATAACCAATCGATTATATTTTTATGAATTATTCCATTTTGAGAAAAATTAAATTTATCCATTGATAAAACATATTTGGGAAAGTTATCTTCGATTTTTTTATAAGCATTAAATTCTCTATTAATTACAGTTTCATCACTTAAAATATAAGCAACTTGAATGTAGATTTTTTCATCGAACCTTGTTGCAATAAAATCAATTTCTCCATTATCAAGTGTTCCAACATTTACATTATAACCTCGACCAATTAATTCATTATATACAATATTTTCTAAATAAGCACCTATTTGTTCCTTTTTGCCTTCACTTAAAATATTAGTAAAACCTAAATCGGTTAAATAATATTTATACTTACCAGTAAGAATTCTTTTACCACGAACATCGTATCTTTCTGCTTTTGAAATAAGGTTTGCACGAGTTATGTAATCAAGATAATTATAAAGTGTTTCCAATGATACATTTCTAGAATCACTTTGCATATACTTTTTTAGACTATCAGGTGAAAATACTTGTGATGGTGTTGTTAATATATAAGTCACTATTCTATTTAATAAATCTATATCTTTAATATTAAATCTTTTTACAATATCTTTTATTATAATTGAATCATATATATCATTTAAATAAGTTTTTCTTGAAATGTCATCTTTTTGCATAAATCTTTGTGGCATTCCACCCCATTTTATATAATCATTAAAGGCATCCTCAATATCTCTATTATCTGTAACTTTTAAAAGTTCACATACTTCATTAAATGTAAATGGAGTTATTTTAAAACTTACATATCTTCCTGCAATATGAGTTGCTAAATCACTTGATAATAAATCACTATTAGATCCAGTTATAAATATTGAAGTATTTTTTGTAGCTCTTAAAGAATTAACTACTTTTTCCCAATCTTGGACATTTTGTATTTCATCAAAAAATACATAATATTTATTTTCATCTGTTATTTTATTTTTAATGTAATTATTTAATTTTTTAGGGTCTGTATATTCTTCGTAATCATAGTCCTCAAAGTTAATATAAATAATATGGTTATCATCAATTTTATTTTCCTTTAACTCATCAATTATTTGTTTTAAAATAACAGACTTACCAGAACGCCTTATTCCAATTAATACCTTAATTAAATCCTGTTCATAAAAAGTTCTGATTAATTTTAAATATCTTTCTCTAATTATCATAATTTATTACCTCTTTTCTATGTTTATTATAATACTATGTCTTAATTTTGTCAATTTATTACGCCATAACGTAATTTTTTTGCATTTTTAGTGATTTATTACGGTAATATTACTTTTCACTTTTTAAATGATTTAAATAATTATCAAGAATTTTTATAATATTTTCATAAGATGTTTCTTTGCATATCAGATTTTTTATTTCACTACTTCCCTCAAGACCTTTTAAGTAATATAGAAAATGAGTTCTAATTTCAAGTACTGCACTCTTTTCACCTTTTTCGTTTACTAAACCAGTTAAATGTCTTTTCATCATTTCTATTTTTTCTTCATAAGTAACTTTTTTAGGTAATTTTCCTTCATTTAAATAATCATTACATTCTTTTATTAACCATGGATTTCCAAGAAGGCCTCTTCCTATCATTACTAAATCACAGCTTGTCTGTGTAAGCATCTTTTCAGCCTCATAACATGATGTTACATCACCATTTCCAATTACAGGTATATTCACACTTTCTTTAACTTTTTTAATTAAGGACCAATCACTATGACCTGAATAACCTTGACTTCTTGTTCTTGCATGAAGGGTTATTGCACTTGCACCAGCTTTTTCACATATTTTAGCAACTTCCACACAATTTATACTATTTTCATCCCAACCACTTCTTATTTTAACTGTTATAGGACAAGGAACACTCTCTTTTACAGCTTTTACTATTTCATATATTTTTTCAGGGTTTTTTAAAAGTGCACTACCCGCTTGTGATTTAATAGCTATTTTAGGTACAGGACACCCCATATTTATATCAATAATATCTGGATGCATATATTCATAAACTTTTTTAGCCGCAGTGCAAAAACTATCTTTATCAGAACCAAATATTTGTTGTGATATTGGTCTTTCTCTTTCATCCATATCTAAAAGTTTTTTAGTCTTTTCATTGCCAAACATTATAGCTTTATCAGATACCATTTCACCGACTACTAAAGCAGCACCAAACTCTTTACATATCATACGATATGTTTTATTTGTTATTCCAGCCATCGGAGCAACCACTATTTTACCATTTATTTCTATATTACCTATTTTAACCATAAAAAAATCTTTCCTTTTCAAGAAAGATTATAACATTTCTAACCTACTGTGTAAACATCGTTATATGTTCCACTGCCAAGTAGCTTACTTTCAGAGGATAAACTCACTACGCCACGTGCCGCACCAAAAGGATAAAAAACTGCGCCTCCATTCAGAACACCAAACGGAAGAAGTCCAAAAACTATCGAACCATCACCATAATTATCGAATTGACCAGGGGAGCCAGCCCAATATGCCATATTATTATTTAAATAGAAAGCACTGTTGTTCTTACCTACTTTTCCTCCAGCTAGCACAATTTCATCTGCTGTTATTAGTCCTAAATTATTTGTTACCACATCTAAGTTATTACATTCAAACGTAGGTGTTGGAGTACTTGAACTTAATCTAGTGTATGGAGCATAGTCAATACTACTGCCAGTAGATGCCCATGTACTTGATGTATTTCTATCATTGCAAAATTTGGTTTTACTAAATCTTGATGTTCCTATATTTTCATTAAAATATTTTGTATACCAATTATCTAAATATGTCTTTATTGTACTATTTGTTGTTGTTCCTCTTTGAGAACCATTTGTATATTGAAATCCTACATATTCTGCATTACTATCATTATTATATGCTGTAAATCCCATATTAGTGTTTGCTCCAGTAATTGCAACTTTTGTACTTTCGCTTGGTGCTTTACTTCCTGCATATATCATTTTTATTTTATTATCTTTATCTACTCTGATTATTCTCCAGTACATATCATCTCCTTTATGGGCATATGTTACTGCTTTACATTTATGGTTATATCCACCACCAAATACTCCAGTTTGACACTCTGCTAACGTTGGATAATCTATATGGTTAAACACATTATTTTCACTATCAAGCCATACATCAGTGTTTATTGTATCGTTTCTAAAACCTCTATAAACTATTTGGTCGGCTTTAAACTTACCATATTTTACCCAGTTATTATCTACTGCTCCTCTATAATAATAGGTTTTACCTGTTTCTTCTGTATATGAATACATTCCAGCATTACTAGTTTCTATTGTTGTAAAATCTGCAGTTTTTGACTCAATTGCAGTTTTCCCTCCATTATCTGCAAGTATTGTTTCATAACCTTTTTTAACTGATGAACCATCTTTTGAGGAACATCCTTTACTTATTGCATATATTTTACCAGTAAAGGCTTTTCCTACAAGTTGTGCTTGACTTACATTTAAGTTATAATATCTACCTGTTATTTTCCATCTTACTGATTGAGTACTTCCTAAACTTTTTATTGTAGCTCCCTCGACTAGTTTATAATATTTATTTGCAGAATCATAATAACTTTGTATATTTGCATGATCAAAATTTGTTTCTTCATCAAAATGATTATTTCCATTCATACCATTTACTTCTATAGTTATTTCTTTTGTAGCACCACTTGTTTTAGTCGTTGTACCTTGTCCATATACATTACTTTCTGCATCATACTCATAAACTATATCATATGTACAAGTTGTTAGTAAATTTTGTGAACCTGTAAGAGTTACATCTAAAAATGCGGTATTTGTTGCTGCCGCAATTTCATTATTCGAGGCTGTTTGACTCATATTTGCCGCTGGGACTTGTAAAGTTAATTGAGTAGCATTTGAAGTAAATGTTGCATTACCTGGACTTGATGAATTAATATTTACTGCTACATTATTATTTAAATTAACATTAAATGTTCCAAAATATGCAAATGACGCCACTCCTATAACAATTATTAATAATACTGATGCAAACACTGCTAAAGATTTTGTAATTTTATTTTTATCCATAATATCCACCTATCCCTTATAAATACTGGGGTCATTTTTCTCTTATCTTATACATATAAGAAAATTTAATGCCTATTTTACGGAATATGGTACTAGATTTTTTTTAAAATTAATGGTATTATTTAATAGTAAGATACGTAAATACGAGGATAAGTTTTCTCAAATCTATATAATTTAAGAAAATACGAACAAGGTAAATACTGGGATTATAAGGTATTTAATGTTTTTTTAATAATAAAAAAATGTAAGAATTTTATCCTACATTATTTATTAATATTTTTCATTGTGGGAAATAAGATTACATCTCTAATTGAATCTTGTTCTGTAAATAACATTACAAGTCTATCAATACCATAACCAATTCCGCCAGCTGGAGGCATACCATATTCTAAAGCTTCGATAAAGTCCATATCAATATCATTTGCTTCATCATTGCCAAGTTCTCTTTCTTTAAGTTGTTCTTCAAATCTATCAAGTTGAGTGATTGGATCATTCAATTCTGTATAAGCATTAGCAAATTCTTTACCACCAATAAATAATTCAAATCTTTCTACAAATCTTGGATCAGTTGGATTTGCTTTTGTAAGGGGACTTATTTCTACTGGATGACCATATAGGAATGTTGGTTGAATTAAAGTTTCTTCAACATATTTTTCAAAGAATAAATTTATAATATGTCCAACAGTATGTTCATGCTCTTGTACTTCAATTTGATGCTCTTTTGCAAGTTCTAAAGCCTCATCAACAGTCATTTCTTTAGAAAAATCTATACCAGTTACCTCTTTAATAGAGTCAACCATACTTATTCTTTTCCAAGGTCCAGTTAAATTAATATCATAACCACACCAATTATATTCCATCTTACCAATAACTTTTGTTGCAATTTCTTGATACATTTTTTCAGTCATATCCATCATACCCTCAAGGTCTGAAAATGCAAGATAAGCTTCCATTAAAGTAAACTCTGGATTATGTTTAGGATCCATACCTTCATTTCTAAATGTTCTACCTATTTCATAAACAGCTTCCATCCCACCAACAAGTAATCTTTTAAGTGGAAGTTCTAGGGCAATTCTTAAATACATATCAATATCTTGTGTATTATGATGTGTTATAAATGGTCTTGCGCTAGCACCAGTAAGAAGTGTTTGTAAAACGGGTGTTTCGACCTCAATAAACCCACGATTATCCATGAAGTTTTGAATACATCTAATAATTTTAGGCCTTGTATATGCAACCTTACGAGATTCCTCATTCATTATAAGATCAACATATCTACGTCTATATCTTTCTTCAATATCAGTTAGTCCATGAAATTTTTCTGGTAAAGGTCTAAGTGATTTAACCAAATGCGTATACTCTAAACATTTAATAGTTACTTCACCAGTACCAGTTTTCATAACTTTACCTTTTACTCCTACAATATCACCAAGATCAGCAGTTTTAAATAGATTGTATGTTTCTTCACCAACATCATTAATTGAAATATATATTTGAATATTACCAGTTTTATCTTTAATAGAGAAAAATGATGCTTTGCCCATTTTTCTTATAAACATAATTCTTCCGGCTACAATCTCAATATCATTTCTATTTTCAAATTCATCATGAGAAATATCTTGATATTTTTCTTTTATATCTAAAGCATAACCTGTTCTTTCAAATTTATGTCCAAAAGGATCTATACCTAGATTTACTAAATTATCAAGTTTTCCTCTTCTAACTAACTCTTGTTCTGTAAAATTTCTTTCCATAATATCACCACTTCTTGTTTATTTTAACATAAAAAAAATTATATATAAAGTATTTTCATAAAAAAATCTACCATAAAGGTAGATTAAAAATTACAAACTAACTAAATTTTATAAAGTTTTGTTCTTTTTTTTGTTCCAAAATACACACCAGTACCAACAGCAAGTCCTATAGCAACAATTGTTAAAGGAAGGCTAGCACCAGTTTCTGGATTTTTAGTACCACTAGAATTTCCGTTTTCGAAACCGATTGAGCAATCTTCATCAGCAGAATCTTTTTTTACAGTTACTACTAATGAACCAATTTGGAAATTATTACCTGTATCCGAAGAACCACTTTTATCAAATGTACATGTTAATGTAGATGTACCATCTGAATTCTTAGTTACAGTACCACCACTAGTTACATATTCACCATAGTCTTCACATTTTGCTTCAGTAATTGCTTTTCCCAAAGTGAATTTAATAGTTTTTTGAGTAACTTTATGATTTTCAGTATTATTCTCAAGAGTAATCATAATTTTGTATTTTCTTTGTTCATCTCCTGAAGAAAGTGTTGTTGAAGTAAATTCACCAGATTTACCAGGAACATCAATTGTTTCCTTATAATCAGCTGCTCTTACCACAAAAGGCATACATAAAAGTACTCCCATAACTAGTAAATAACTAAAAAACTTTTTCATCCATCAACTCTCCTATCTTTATTATGACCTAATTATATCATAAAATTACAAAAAACAATATATTTTTTTAAAAAATTATATTAAAATGTAAAGTTTTGTGTTATCATAATTAATATAAGGTAGGTTAAAAGTGAAAATATTAGTAAAAATTAAAAACGATAGATTGTGTTTTATTACTAGAAAAAAACTTAATCCAGATTATAAAAATATGTTAAATACTAATGTAATTAGTAATAACGAACTAGTATTTAGTGATGAATATATTTTTTTAAATCAAAAAATTATTTGTACTTTTTTTAATGAATTAATAAAAACCTACTCTATTACTACCTTATCTTTTCAATCACTTGAGGTACTTTATATATTCTTACCTTTCTTATCAAAATTTAAAGGAGTCAATTCTCTATACTTAGAATCAGATGAAATAATGCCATATAAATTATGTGAAAAATTATGTAAAATTAATAATTTAAAATATTTAAGTTTTGAATACATTCCCCAATATATGTTTGAACTATTAGATAAAAATGGCTACATACCTGAATCACGAAGTGAAATATTATTTACATCAAAATTTATGGAAACCAATAATCTTACAACATATTCTTCAATTTACTATAAAAATAATATTTATTTAGAATTTCCTTTCTCAAATGAGGATATTCAAAATTTTAATACATTTTGTGATATAAACAAAAGTTTAAAAATAGTTCATATAAATAAACTTAATAAAGAAAATTTAGAAACTATAATTAAAGTATTAAAAAATAATAATAAAAAAAATATAAAAATAATTTTACATGGTAACGAACATGATCCAAATGTAATTGAATATTTAAAAAAGAATAATAAACTAATTAAAAAGAAATACAAAATAACTTTTAAACTAAAATATTCTAATGATTACATTGAAAATAATATTGCAAATGAAACAAATAATGCTGTACTTAGAATGATTGCATTATTAATATTTGCTATTATACTTTTTTCTTTCATTTATGTTTTCTATGATAATTACAATTCAATGATGAAAGTTAGCAAAATACAAAATGAAGTTATTGATTACATAAACGCTAAGGAAATTAATGAAGAACACACAAACAGAGTAATTAATGGTTTAGAAATTAAAAATAACTATTTATACTCTTTAACCTCTATAAATCCTGATGTTGTTGGTTGGGTAAAAGTTAATGAAACTAATATAGATTATGCAGTAACAAAAACTTCAGATAATGAATATTATTTGGACCATAATTTATATAATGAAAAAGATCCTAATGGTTGGATTTATATGGATTACACAAATGATACAGCAAAAATTGATGACAATATTATTTTATATGGACATAATAGATTTTTAAACGGTGTTATGTTTGGTACTTTAAATAAAGTATTGTATAAAAATTGGTATACAAATGAAGATAATCTTACGATTACATTTGATACTCTATATGGTTCATATAAATATAAAATATTTTCAATATATATAATTCCTACAACTACTGATTATTTAACTACAAATTTTGAAAGTAATGAAGAAAAAAAACAATTTATAGATTTGATAAAAAATCGAAGTATCTACGACTTTAATGCAAATCTTGATGAAAACACAAAAATACTTACGCTATCTACTTGTCAAAGTGATACATCAAGGCTCGTAGTTCATGCTTATTTAGAAAATTAAAAAGATAGAAATTTATTTAACTTTTTCTATCTTTTTTAAATTCAGTAAATACATTACAACAAGGGGCATTGGAAATATGAATGGTAGTGCGTATCTAAAATAGTTATTTGCAGGACTAAGTATGCAGAAAAATACAGCAACAAGCATTGGGCTTATAATTATTAAGTATTTCTTTTTATCTTGTTTTATTAAATAAACACTCATAGCTATAACTATCCATACATTAAAGCCAATATTTACAAACAAACCAATAACTGGTAAACATCTATAAGCCTCTCCATATCCTGATAAGAAAGAACGCAGTTGCTTAAAGCTATTAAAATGATAATTTACTAAATTATTTTCAGTTATTCTTTTATCAAACTTAGTATACAAATACCAGTTTAGATCTCCAATATCAAAGTATCCATAAATATTATTGAGTGTTGCATCTATATAAGTAAATGGATGAGTATATAAACCTTTAAACCAGGTTTTTGCATAATTAACAAAGTCCTCTTTTGTAGCATATTTGTTAAAAGTTGCTTTAACAGGATCAGATAATTTTGGTTTATATTTAGTTTTAATAATATCATAATCAAGTAATCCTGAAATATTTCTTTTATCCTCTTCAGACAAATCCTCTTCATGATATTTTATATATCTAGCAGTTTGCTGAAAAGGAATTGATAATATTTCTCTAACCGTTGTCCCAGTTATATGAAGTGCAGGTAAAAGTATTTTAGAATAAGAAATATAACTTATAAATATTGTAAGTACTAGACAGATAATCCTTTTTTTATTAACTTTACTATAATTACACATAAATGGAAGTAATAATAATACTAAGAAAATACCATTATTTCTAAATAAACAGATAAATATCATTAATACGAAAGATAATATTAACCATTTAAATTCTATTTTTTTATTTTTAAATTTCTCTATAAATTCCATTAAAAATATTGTTAGCCAAATCATAAGAATTGAATAATAAACATCTTTATTTGTATTAATTGCATAAAATGGAAAACAAGGCATTATAATGTATAATAATAGCATTAAAAATAAATATTTATTATTTACGCCCTTTTTCTTTAAATAAGAAATTGTATAAGAAAGTGTTAAAACTAAAAACAATCCTTGAAAAAAAGTATAAATAAATAAACCAAAGTTATCATTAACAAGAAGTCTTCCAAGTTTAACTGAATAACCTAACATCAAAGTATGAAGTACCGGATGATGATTAGTTAAATTAACTTTCGGATCAATTTGGATTGAATAATCTACATATTTTGTTCTTACATTAAATGCCTGTTTTATTTGATTACTAGGATCTGGCGATAATACTGCTGGATAATATGCTATATAATAAACACTATAACATATTGTAAGTATCATTAGGCTTACTAAAAAAGGATGTTTATCAAATAATTTTATAAATTTATTATCCCTTAAATTAAATTTATTATCAAAAATTGAAATAGTTTTTTTAATATAAATCATAAATAGATTTAATATGTTATAAAATCCAATAAATCTTATAATTGTAAAAAGAAACATATACTTTTTAAATAAGATACTAAGAGAGCCAACATCTCTATAACTTTGACCGATTAAAACAAAGATAGAAAACATTGGTAAAAGCATTTTATCCTCTTTACAAATATTTTTATAATCATTTTTAGTATAGAAAATATAGAATATAAAAGTAAATATAACAATTAAAACTATACCTAAAATACTAAATGGATTTTTGCCTAAATACAATTTTTTAAAATTAAAAAATAAAGTAAAAGCACTAATAAAACCTAATATTAAACATTCAAACTTCTTTTTCATATGCCTAGTATAGCACTTATTATTTTATTTTGCAATTAACTTATAGTTTAAATAAATCTTATAAAACTATATCTTTTAATAATCTTCATTAAAATTCTAATTAACATTATATTCTTCAACCTCCTTTTTTGTAAATATTAGTTTGATTAAAAGTTCAAAGAATCTTTCATCTTCATTATACTCAATAAATTCTGGTGGTTCAATTTCATTAATTTTAACATCTAACTGATGACAGTTTTTCTTTGGCACTTCATAATGCTCTAAAATATTATCAAATACATCAGCCAAAATCTCTTTAGGTATTTGTCCTTTTTTTACTCTTTCATAATCTCCATCACCGCTTGTAGAAAAAGTAATTTTTTGATTAATTTCTTGCATTTTTAATTCCTCCTTTTTTGCTAAAATTTTAACTTTACACTTTTTTGACGCTTTTTATTTTTTGCTATGTCATATCATTTTTCTCCTTTCACTATACTTATTACCGGAAAATTTCTGATTTCCTCCTTTTTTTGTTAAATTTCTTAAAAAAAGTTAAAATTTTACACTTTTTTGACACTTCTTTAATATTCTTATTTACATATAATTTACATATGTTTTTATGTAAAGTTATTTACATTCTAGTAAATTTTAAAATAAAAAAATCATATCATTTAGATACGATTATTTATTGTCATCTTCAGTTAAAATATTAATTATTTTATTTTGATTTTTAATTATTTGAGACATTTTATTATGTAAATCCTCAAGCATTAATTCACTTTTTAAATCTGTTTTATAATCATTTGAGCTACGAAGTCTATCTTTTTTTGCTTCCCTATTTTGACTCATCATAATAATTGGTGCCTGAAGGGCCGCTATACAAGACAAAAGTAAATTTAAAAGAATAAATGGGTATGGATCCGCATTTGTTAAGATAAATATATTAAGAATTATCCATAAAAGTAGAAATATAACAAGTCCAATTATAAATGGCCAACTACCTGCGATTTCGGTTATTTTATCTGCTAAATAGTCTCCAAAACTTCTATTTAAATCACTTTCTTTATCTGTATCAACACTAATTGGTTCATTAATAAGCATATTGATTAAATCTTCTTCATCAGTTACATTAATATCTTTTTTTAAAAGCATTTTTACTATTTCTTTTTTACTATTTTTATTTTCCATTTTTTATCACCATATTAATGGTACCACAAAAGTATCCATTTTGTAAATTACTTATGTTTTGTAATTCTTAAAGACATATCTTCATAAAATGCTTTATTCTCATTATAAAAGTCCTCATACATATCTTTATGTAATAATATTTTAGCATTTGATTCATTTAAAATATCTTGTACTTCTTCATTAGGTAATGTGTTATTATTCTTATTTATTAAATCACACATTCTTTTTCTATCTTTGAGTAAATCATAACGACCATTTCCCTTAAAAATAGGAAGCATTACTCCTTTGTCATCAGTAATACCAAATTCAAATGAATCTAATACTCTTTCTTGTGTTGGATCTAAAAAATAATTTTTACCATCATAACTAGCATAGGAAATTAAATGTGGTGCATAAATATAATTAACTTTTAAAAATCTAACTAAATAGTTGTTCATAACATAATCTAGCTTTCCTTGATAATTATAAACATCTTTATAGTATTTTTGAACAAGTGCATATAATAAAGGTACTGAACACCAATTACAATAATGATAACTCTCTATACCATTTTCTCTTAAAACATCTGTAAGCATAGAACCTATATGTCTACATACTCCCTTACCACTAAATATATTTGTTCCATATAAGTTTATCATATCTAAATATTTTTTATAAAAGACTTTAAATTCGATAGATTTATCCTTAGATAAGAAACCATTTTTATACATATAAACAAATAAGGCATATATTGAAATAGGTTCTTTAAAAGAAAGTTCTTCATTTAACACTTTATATCTTTCTAAAAAGGCTTTGTAATCCTCTAAAAAAGATGCATATTCCTCTTTAGTTATTTTGTTATATTTTAAAAAGTATTCAAAGTTTTTTTCATCAACATCAGATGCCTGAAATAAATTTAATCTTATTTTTTCTAAATCATAAATATTCATATTAACCCCCACCAACTACTAATATTCTATCATAAAAGCCATCAAATGTAAAGTCCGTGTCAAATAAAAAAAATATAACTAAGTTAAAATAACTTAATTATATCGCTTATTGTAACTACAATCATTAAAAGGAAAACTAATATAAATCCTATTAAATGACAAGTATTTTCTATTTTAGCATTAACTGGACTACCTTTGATTTTTTCAATTATTAAAAATAATACGTGTCCACCATCAAATGCTGGGAATGGTAAAATATTAATAAATCCAACATTGATTGATAAGAATGCTAATATGTATAAGAAATACTTTATACCATAATTAATTGTTTCACCTACTGCTTCGTAAATACCTACGGGGCCTGATAAAGCAGATAAACCGATTTTACCTGAAATTAATCCCCATATAGTATAAACCATTGAACTTATAATTGAATTAAATTTTCTGATGCTGTAAATAAATGATTTAAATACATTTGAAGTATCCTCAGCATCAATTTGAATACCAAATAATTTAGATTCAGCACCAGTTTCTTCATCTTTAATAATCTCTGGTTTAATTTTAATTTCCTCTTTAGTTCCATCAGTGTGTTTTACTTCAAAAGTATAATATTCATTAGTATTTTTATAATATAAAATAATTTGTGCTTTATCCCATGATGACACATTATAACCATTAATGTTTGTTATAACATCACCTGATTTTAATCCTGCAGCTGCTGCTGGTTTATCGGCAACTACATCTAACACTTTTGGAGTAATTGCTCCACCACTCCATATAAGTGTATAAACAAATAATATTACTATTGCTAAAATAAAGTTATTAACAACTCCTGCGACTAAAATGATAAGTCTTTGCCACCATTTTTTATTACACATTAATTTGTCTTTTTTTATCTTTTTGTTGTTCTCATCAACCTCACCAGAATCATAAACTTCACCAGCCATTGATACAAATCCCCCTATAGGAATTGCTCTAATATTATAATTAATACCATCTTTTTTTCCTTTATGAGTATGTAATAAAGGACCCATTCCTATTGAAAATTCATAAATATGAACTCCAAATGTTTTAGCCCAAATGAAATGACCAAATTCATGAACTAATATTATTATTCCTAAAATAAATAATAATAATAAAATTTTTATAATAAATAAACCTATACTTGGAAGCATAATTTTTTTCTCCTTTCTATAATAATATTAATGAAAGTACTACATATGTTAAAAATATAACAAGAGTACTATCAAGCCTATCAAGTGCTCCACCATGACCAGGCATTATATTTGAATAATCTTTAATATTATTTTCTCTTTTTAATTTACTAAATATTAAATCACCTAATTGATCCATTATTGTTAATATAAAAGTAATTAATATAATTATAAAATTAATTTTTTTAAACAATGTGAAATATAAAATACAAGGAATTATTGTTCCAAAAAGGCTTCCTCCCAAACATCCTTCCCAAGTCTTTTTAGGGGAAATATTTGGGCACATTTTATTTTTACCAAAAAATTTTCCCGAAAAAAGAGCAAATGAATCAGTAATAACTGGAATTGAAACTAAATATAAAAATAATTTTAAATCTAAATTTCTAACTAATATTAAACTATTAAAACCAAGCCCAATAAAAAGAAGCAACCCAATTAAATGAAAAGCATCTTTTATTGAATAATTATCATAAAATAATGTTGGTATAATAAGTCCAAAACATAATATAGATAAATAAATATATGATACACCAGTGTAATAAAGTGAATATGTTGTGTTAGCAAATACAATCAAAAGTAACCCTAAAAGTCCCAAAAACATAGGTACAGTTGGTAATTTTTCATGTGTTTTTTTTAAACTAATTATTTCTTTATACGACCATAATGCTATAAGACCTATGGCAATTTTATATAGGTAACCTCCTAAAAAAATAAATGGAATTGCAATAGCTATTGCCACTACCGCACTAATAATTCTTGTCTTCATTTTACAGCCTTTCATCAAACTTATCCATCTCATCTACTTGTGATTCAACAAGAGCAATAAATCTTTTTTTATAACTTATAACTTTTCTTTGTAACTCTTCTGCTTCTCTTTCAATATTTTGTGCTTTAATTAATGAATTATTCACAATCTTCGAAGCATTATTTCTAGCATCCTCCACGATTAATTTACTTTGTGCATAAGCCGCTTTTTGAGCATTAGCACTAGTTTCTTGAGCAAGCAAAAGAGTGTCGTTAAGTGTTTTTTCTAGGCTTTTATATTTTTCATTTTCTTTTCTTAAACTTTCAGCCTCTAAAGTAACATTTTTAAGTTTTTCATAAATACTTTCATATTCACTTGCTACTTCCTTAACAAAACTAGCGACATCACTTTTATTGTAACCATAGATATTTGTTCTAAACTTAACCATGGACTATGCCTTTCTATAAATCTATTTCTTCGTAATCTTCTTTTTCTTTTTTCTCTGAATCATCAGTTATTTTACCTTGTACATTAACATTTTTAGGTGTACATAAATAAATACCAACACCAATTTTTTGCATTGAACCACCAATTGCATAAATACATCCACTTAAAAAGTCAATAATTCTTTTTGCTTGTGGTGCAGTAACCCTTTTTAAATTAACTACAACAGAATTACGATTTTTAAGATGATCAGCAATTTGTTGAGATTCAGAATATGCACGTGGTTCTAAAAGAATCATTTTATTTCCAGTTTTATCTGCCTCTTTTACAGCATCTTCTTTACTTATACTATAAAATTCATCTTCACTAACACTTTGCATTTCATCATCATTATCTTCAAATAATTTTTTAAATTTAAAAGCCATATTTAGCCCTCCTAGTATCTCTTTAATTATACTAAAAAAAAATCTACTTTGCAATAATACTAAAATAGATTTTTAAATTTTATCTTGACTTTTCTTTTTCTAATCCAACTATTTTTTCATAAGAATATCTTTCTTCCTCAACAAGATGTGAAGGAATTACTTCAATATTTAACCTTTCCGCTATTCTTTTACAAAAAAATGTATTAATAATAATATCTTCGGTTAAAGCATCATAATGATTTGTTTCTTCTTCTGAAGAAATAATTTTAATTGAACTAGCAATTGCATCATTACAAACAGTTAAATTTTTTTTAGGAATACTTACCATACTTGGACCTAATATAACTTTATCATCTTCATAATTAACTGGAATAATTCTACCAGTTACCCAATCCATAAAATATTTTTGATTTCCATTATATATTTTAGTTTTTTTACCAAATTCATTAAAATCATCAAGTATCATTTCAAAAGGTTTATTCATTGTAGTTTTTATAAACACTATCTCACCACTTCTTAATGTTACTCTTTTAAAATATTCTATTCCTAAAGTATTTAATTTATAATTGTAAATTTTCTTTTTAAACATTCAAACTCCAAAATTTTTTAATATGATTTACCCCATATTACATTATGTTTAGCATCCTTACCACAGCAAATACATTTTCCAGTAAGAAGTTTATCCTCAAAAGGAATACATCTACTTCCTGCACCACCAGTAAGTTCTTTTATTTTATCTTCACAATCTTCTTCTCCACACCAATCAGCTTTTATAAATCCTTCTTTAGTGCCAGCAATTTCAATCATTTCATCCATTGTTTTTGCTTCATAAATATGACTATTTACAAACTGTGTTGCTTTTTCTAGCATTCCTTTTTGAATTACCTCAAGCTTAGATGTTACTTCATCACATATATTTTCTAGTTTTACAACTTCTTTTTCGTGAGTAAATCTAACTGCTAAAGTAACTTCTCCATTTTCTAAATCTCTTGGTCCAACTTCTATACGAAGTGGAATTCCTTGAACTTCACTTTCATTAAATTTAAATCCAGGGGTTTTATCACTATCATCAAGTTTTACTCTAATTCCTTTTGCTTTTAAATCTTCATAAATTTCATTAGATATTTCCATAACACCTTCCTTATGAGAGGCAATAGGAACTATAATAACTTGAACTGGAGCAATTTTTGGAGGAAGAACTAAACCATTATCATCTCCATGAACCATAATTAAAGCTCCAATTAGTCTAGTAGATATTCCCCAAGAAGTTTCATAAACAGTTTCAAGTTTATTTTCTTTATTTAAAAACTTAATATTGAAAGCCTCGGCAAATCCTTGTCCAAAATAATGTGTTGTTCCTGATTGTAAAGCTTTACCATCATGCATCATTGCTTCCATTGTATAAGTATTTTCGGCACCAGCAAATTTTTCTGATGGAGTCTTTTGACCAGTAACCATTGGAATTGCTAGATAATCTTTACAAAATGTTGTATAAACATCAAGCATTTGTAAAGTTCTTTCCATAGCTTCTTTACTAGTAGAGTGAATAGTATGACCTTCTTGCCATAAAAATTCACGACTACGAAGATATGGTCTAGTTGTTTTTTCCCATCTTAGTACAGAACACCATTGATTATAAATTTTAGGTAAGTCTCTATATGATTTAACTTCTTTTTGCCAATAGTTACAGAAAAGAGTTTCACTTGTAGGTCTTATACACATTCTTTCCTCAAGTTCTTCATTTCCACCCATAGTTACCCAAGCAACCTCTGGAGCAAATCCTGCTATATGATCTTTTTCTTTTTGAAGTAAACTTTCTGGAATAAGCATTGGAAGATATACATTTTGAACGCCAGTTTCCTTAAACATTTTATCAATATTATTTTGAATATTTTCCCAAATAGCCTGACCATTAGGTAAATAAATCATACAACCTTTTACATCAGTATAATCACATAATCTTGCTATCTTTACTACATCAGTATACCACTGTGCATAATCTACATCTCTTGGCGTAATTTTTTCTGTCATTTTATTATTCATAAATATTTTCCTTTCTAAAATTTTATTTTTTCATTAATATATGAAGCAACTTCATTAACATTTAAGGTAATTTGCTCCATTGTATCACGATTTCTTAAAGTAACTGTATTATTATTAATTGTTTCATCATCAATTGTTATTGCAAAAGGTGTTCCAATAGCATCAGATCTTCTATAACGTTTACCAATATTACCAGTTTCATCATAACTACAGTTAAATTCTTTAATTAACTTTTTATATATTTCTCTAGCTTTTTCACTATGAAATTTCTTTACAAGTGGAAGTACCGCTACTTTATATGGAGCTAAATATGGATGAATTTTAAGTACTTCACGAGTTGTACCATCCTCTAAAACTTCTTCATTATAAGCATCACAAAGTACTGTTAAAAATAATCTTTCAACACCAAGTGATGGTTCTATAACATATGGAATATATTTTTCATTAGTATCAGGATCTAAGTATTTTAAATTTTCACAAGAGAATTTTTCATGTTGTTTTAAATCATAATCAGTCCTTGAGGCAATTCCCCAAAGTTCACCGAAACCAAATGGGAAGTTATATTCAATATCTGTTGTAGCATTTGAATAAAAACATAGTTCTTCTTTGGCATGATCTCTTAAACGAATATTTTCTGATTTTATACCAATTTCCTTTAAAAAGTTTACACATTTTTCTTTATAAAATTTAAACCATTCAAGTTCAGTACCTGGTTTACAGAAAAATTCAAGTTCCATTTGTTCAAACTCTCTTACTCTAAATATAAAGTTTCCTGGAGTTATTTCATTTCTAAAACTCTTACCTACTTGACCAATTCCAAAAGGTACTTTAAGACGCATACTTCTTTGAACATTTAAAAAGTTAACAAATATACCTTGAGCAGTTTCAGGTCTTAAATAAATTGTACTTTTTGCTTCCTCGGTTACACCTTGAAAAGTTTTAAACATTAAATTAAATTGTCTTATATCAGTAAAATCACTTTTACCACATTTTGGACAAGTAATCTTATTTTCTTTAATGAAATCAACAAGTTTTTCATTACTCCATCCATCGCCAGTTTCTTTTCCATTAGTATAGTCTTCGATTAACTTATCTGCTCTATATCTTGTTTTACAATGTTTGCAATCTACTAAAGGATCTGCAAAAGTTTTTAAATGTCCACTTGCTTCCCAAACTTTAGGATTCATAAGTATTCCACTATCAAGTGAAACATTGTTTTCATCCTCAGTTACAAACTTTTTAAGCCAAGCATTTTTAATATTTCTTTTAAGTTCAGCTCCAAGAGGACCAAAATCCCAAGAATTTGCTAAACCTCCATATATTTCACTTCCTTGAAATATAAATCCATAATTCTTACAATAATTAGTAAGTTTTTCCATTGTTAAATTTTCCATAATACCTCCATTAAACAAAAAAATTCCTTTAAAAAATAATTTAGGGACGAATATAATCCGCGGTTCCACCCTAATTATTCCCAAAGGAATCACTTTTATAATTTATAGCTCTAGGATTCCAACCCCGTCATCGCTAAAGTTATTATAAACTATTATTTGTTTTTTTACAACAATTTTTAGTCCTTTTCTATTACTTTTTCTAGAAATATTTTTTTATTAAATCCACCCCTTTTAGTGGCTTTATTTTCCACTGCATCAATTAAGTTTTCATAAGAATAACCTAATGCTTTTGCAAGTGTTCTTACTACCTCAAAAGTATCTGCAAGTTCCTCTAAAGTATCCTCTTTTGTTTTGGCAGATACTACTTCATTACATTCCTCAATTAACTTTTTTTTAAGATTTTCAATATACTCATCATTACTTAAAATCCTTGTATAAGGCTCTCCACCATTATTTTTTATTATGTTTGGAATTTTATCTCTAACTAATTTATTATATATTTGCTCCATCTTTTCCTCCTATTTAATTAAAATATACCTAATTGTAAGATTAAAATCAATATGTTTCACGTTTTTTTAACGACTTTTGGCTAAAAGTTGCACATTTTTCTAACGACTTTCATTATTTACCAAAATTTTTTAACATTTTCTTTAATAAATTTAATACTCTTTTATAAAAACTTATATCATAAATATCAAAGTTTAAACAAGGACTTATATTCTCATATTCATATGAACCAACTTCAAATGTTATCGATTTTTCTTTTATACCTAAATCATTTCTTAATGAATCATATAATGCTTTATCTAATTTTAAATCTTTTACTTCAGGGTAAAAATTATCTAAATTAAAATAACTTGCTACACATCTTATTAACATATTAGCATCAATATTTATAATTTCATCATTACCAGGTTTTACATTAATCATTTCATTATAATAATTTGCTCTATTTAATATGTTTTGAATAAAGTATTGCATTAAAATATAATTTTTCATATTCTCTCCACACAATAAGTATAAAATAAAAAAATGAAAGATTAACTATGATATGAACCCCGTTTCTTGGACAAAATAGAAACGAGGTTCATATCATTTACTTTCATCATCTTTTTTATATCTTTTAAGAACTTTTTTATATGTAATAACCTTCTCTTTTGTTTCACTACTAATAACTTCATTAAAATAACAACTTGAACAAAGTGGAATATAAGAAACATTATCAAGACCATCTATAGCAACTTCATCACCATCAAAAACAAAACTGCCATTAACCATTCTTGCATTAAATACTGCTGTTTCACCACATTTACAATTTACTGTTAATTCGTTTTTTCTATCGGCAAATCCAATTAAAGCTTGTGTACCTTTAAAAAGCCTTCCTTTAAAATCACTTTTAAGAGCATAACATATAACTGTAATACCTATTTTATGAGCAAGCATCCAAAATTCAATTATTTGTTTTTCTGTTAAAAACTGTGCTTCATCTACAAGAATAACCTCAGTACCTTTAATAAGTGGTAAATATTTATCATCAAATATTGATTCATCATTTGCTAAAAGTATATCTACTGGAGCAAACTCATTTGTTCTATTAACAACTGTATTACCACCCTTTAAATCTATCAAAGGTTTTATAATTAAAACTTTGTGTCCGTGTTTACGATAATTATAATTATCTTGTAAAAGTTTTGTTGTTTTACCACTTTCCATTGTCCCATAAAATAAAGTTAAATCTGTCATTACTACTCCTTAAACTCTAACACCTTTTTATCCAAATAAAGCCCTGTAAAAGAATCATAATAGTCAGTTAAAAATTTATTGATAATCTTTTTTAACTTGGCATCTACTTTAATACTTTCTATCGAGCCTATATCTATATAATAATACATTCTTAAAAGTTTTACTACCCTTAAATCAATAATTTGTTCATTTCGATAACAATTTTTACAAATAAGGCCACCATATGATGCATCTATTGTTACAATTTCTTTTTTAGAACCACATCTAATGCAACCATCAAGACAAAGAGTAACTCCTAAAAAAGGAAGAAGTTTAATTTCTAAAATATTACAAAGAACTGTTTCATCAAAACCTTCATTTATTTTTAAAATAGTACTTATAAATAAATCATATATTTTTGGATCTTGAGTATCTTTTAAAACTTGGGTAATAAGTTTAATTAAATAAAATACTGTTGTAATTTTTTTTAAATCTTCTTTAATATTTATAAGGGGATCTATTATATCAACACTTGTTAAAGTCGAAAGTTTACCTTCTTTATAATGCAAATTAAAAACGCCATAGGATAAAACCTGTGTGCTTGCCCTAAACATAGATTTCATACTTTTAGCGCCTTTACACATTATTCCTATAAGCCCTTTTTCTTTTGTATATAAATTAATTATTTTACTTGTTTCACCATAAGGTGTTTCACTTAATACTATACCCTCAACTTCCAGTAGCATATTATTTTCCTTTACTTTCTTTTTTGTAATTTAAATAATCTTCAATTTTGCCAGAATTTTTAAATTTATCCCAAGCCTCTTTTGCTTTCATATTTTCATCCTTTCTAATTATATATTGATGAAAAATATAAAATTTTATTCATTATTTAAATAACCTAATTCTAATAAGTACTTTTCTTTATCTTTCCAATTCTTAATTGTTTTAACATAAAGTTCTATATAAACTTTCTTACCTACTAATCTTTCTATTTCCTCGCGGGCCTCAATACCAACTTTTTTAAGTCTACTTCCACCTTTACCAATAACTATTTTTTTGATTGAATCACGGTCTACGATTATATCCACTAAAATATTAACAACATCTTTTTTCTCATGATAACCAATACAGTTACAAGCAATTGAATGAGGTACTTCTTCAATAGTATCATTTAAAAGTTTTTCACGAACAATTTCTCCGACCATAAAACTCATCGTATTCGAGGTAATCATATCATCATCATAATATTTTACTTCATCAGTTAAATATTTTTTTATAACCTTAATTAATCTATCTGTATTATCATGAGTAACCGCAGACACTGGTACGATATCTGAAAATGGATATAAATCTTTATATTCATTTATTGTATAAAGAAGTATTTCATCAGATATTTGATCAATCTTATTTATAACTAAAATAACAGGTAATTCAACTGTTTTAAGCATATTTAAGATATATTTATCACCAGGACCAATACCTTTTTTTCCATCAATTACAAAAAGTATTGCATCAACATCATCAACCATTTCCCTTGCTTTTTTATTAAGTACTCTACCTAGTCTATTAATTGGTTTAGCAATACCTGGAGTATCAACAAAAACTATTTGATAATCTTTTTCATTATAAATACCTTGAATTACATTTCTTGTTGTACCAGCTTTATCCGAAGTTATCGCAATTTTTTCATTAATTAATGCATTAAGAAGTGTAGATTTACCTACATTTGGTCTTCCTATTAAACTTACAAATCCACTTCGCATAATAAACCTACTTAAATAGTTCTATAATATAAGGAATAAAAATAATACTATTAACAATTAAAGCCATAAATGTAGCCATACATGTTGCTGCAGAGCCACAATCTTTAGCTATTTTTGCAAGCGGATGATACTCTTGTGTAACAAGGTCCACTGTTGCCTCAACTGCTGTATTTAAAAACTCTATTTCCATTATTAAAAGCATACTTATAAGTGCAAAAATCCATTGCATGAAAGTAATTTTAAAAATAATGCCAAATATAATTATCGCTATAACACCAATAGTTTCAAATATAAAACTTGTTTCGTGTGTATAACAATATAAAAATCCTTGAAATGAATATTTAAATTTATGCATTACATCTTTAATAGGTCCTACTTTTTCACCTTTTCGTTTTATTAAATCCATTTAATACCAACTCCTGTTTTCCAAACATTATTTTTTCTTCTTCTTTTGATTTTGTATGATCATAGCCAAGCAAATGTAATAGCCCATGAACCGCTAAAAAGGCAATCTCTCTAGTTTCAGAATGTCCATACATTACTGCTTGTTCTTTCATTCTTGGAATGCAAATATAAATTTCGCCGAGCATCCTAATTCCATTATACAAATCTTTATCATTATCTTCGAAAGCAAACGATATTACATCAGTTACTCTATCAATATTACGATACTCTTTATTAATTTTTTGAATAGTATTATTATCCACTAAAATGACCTCAAAAAAAGAGTTATGAACACCTTCCATTTTTAAACATCTTTTTAATACTTTTTTTACTATACCATATTTTTTATAATTTACTGTATCTGTTATTTTAAATTTATTCATACATTCCCCATAACCTTCAAAAAATACAATAATATTATAACTAAAATTCCTATGCAAATCAAATAATTAATGTATTTTTTTTTAAAAATAGGCATTTTATTAATAAGTTTATAAATTAAATAACCAAATGTTGCTCCTATAGTATTTAAAATGATATCATCAACATCAAAACTTCTACCAATATTTAGTTGAACAAACTCAATTGTAATACTTACTAAAAATGAAATTAACACCGGTAAATAAAACTTATTTGGTTTAACATACGAAGAAATAATAAACCCAAAAGGTACAAATAGTAAAATATTACCAATAACATTAAGTAAAAATAGATGACTACTAATTTTATATCTAAGTATTTCGGCAAAAGGAATAATATTTACTCCACCACCCAAAGTATTATAATCTACTCTAGTAACAAGTTCATAAAGCATAATTAAATATGTAATACTTAAAAGTATATAAAATTCTTCATATAAAACTATCTTTTGTTTATTACATATTTTATATGAAATTCTACTTGCAAGTACTGTAACAATAATTATAACAAGTGCCTGCCAAACATGCTTTAAACTACTATTTAGTAGATTTGAAATCATAGTACCTCCTTAACTTAGAGTTGCAATATTTTCTTTAGTCGTAATAAAAATATCTATATTCATTATACTATCATTTATACTTTTTTGTAAAACCTTTTCTGTTAATATTTCATCTTTTTCATCAAGGGATAAAAGTACTTTTTCTTTTGCTAATTCCAATGCTTTCTTTTCAGCCTCTTTTAAGGAATATTTTTCCTCTTTTTTTAGTATTTCATAATCTATTCTTTTATATATTTTTATACCAAAACCAGAAAATAATAGTTTTTCTTTTGAGGTAAAATTTTTAAGTCTATCTTTTAAAATAACATAATCCTTATCTTTAAAATTAATTATAAAATTATTTCTTTTCTTATTTGTAACTGTATCTTTCGTATATTTTAAAGGTATTTTTTCATTAACACTATACCAGCTTTCTGCATATACTTTTGCACTTGCACATACTTTTGATACCACATTTTCATTAAGAAGGATGTCTCCACTTACAATTAAATCACCTTTTTTAACATAACTTCCAGGTTTTATAAGAGGTGTTCCTTTATAAACAGTAATAGTTTTAATTATACCAGACTTTTTTGCATAAATATTACAATACTCTTTTTCTTCGTTTTTTCTTTCATAAACTTTTTCTGTAACTTTAACAATATATATCATACCTTTTCTTTCAATTTCTATAAAATCAATTATGTTTTTATTATCATTTTTAATTTTTTTCTTAATATTTTCAAGTTTTTGAAAACTTTTTCGAAAAGTAAATTTTTCAATATTATTATTTGATAATTCTTGAATAACTAAATTTACTATTTTAGGATTTTCATTTTCAACTTTAATATCCACGATAAAAAAAGATAAAAATGCTACAAAGACTATTATTAATATAAAACTTATAAATACTAAATAATATTTTTTTAAAATAAATGAATAATATTTTTTACCATAAAATCTTACTACTTTAAAGTTTAAATATTTATAATACTTTTGCACTTTTGGAAAGTCTATATAATTAATTTTAGCAAATGTATAACCTTTTTCTGTATATATTAAATATATATCAACATTAATTTGTTTTAACTTAAGTATAATATCATTTATTTTAAATTTACTTTTAATAAGGATATAACTATTCATAAATTTTTCCTATACTAATAATATTACCCTCGATTAATAGTTCACTACTATTTATTTTTTTTATCTTTAAATCACTACCAGTTATTTTAATTTTAAAATTTTCTATAGAAAGCATTATAAGTTCATTTGTTAATGTTATTATCTCTTGAAAATTATAAATATATAAAAAGTTTTCATACATTGTAATAAAATATTTTTTATCATATAAAAAGTCCATAATTGTATTTTTAATATTCAACATTATCACCAATTAATTATATGAAAAAAGAAAGACTTTTAATCTTCCTTAAAAAGTGATAATTGTACTTTTTCTTTTTCTTTATCAATTCCAATTACATATACACTAATAATGTCACCAACTTTTAAAACTTCACTTGGATGTTTTATATAATTTTTACTCATTTTAGAAATGTGAATAAGACCATCATTATGAAGTCCAATATCTACAAAAGCACCAAAATCCACTACATTACGAACTGTTCCCTCAAGTTTATCATTAATTTTTAAGTCTTTAATTTCTAAAATATCACTTTTTAGTATTGGTTTTTCCATTTCATCACGAGGATCACGATGGGCTTTAGCAAAACTTTTTAAAATTGTATCAATTGTATATTCATCTGTGCCTAGTTTACTAGCAAGATTTTTAGCATTAATGTCTTTTAGTTTATCTGAACATTTACCAATTTCCTCAGCATTTATATTTAAAATTTCCATTACTTTTTTAGCAATATCATAACTTTCAGGGTGAATATCAGTTGTATCAAATATATTACTTCCACCTTCAACTCTCATAAATCCAATTGCTTGTTCATAAACTTTTTCACTTAATAATTTATTTTTTAAAACTTCCTCACGAGATAAAATTTTGCCTTTTTCCTCACGATATTTTATTATCTTATCAATGTATGTTTTAGTAAGACCAGATATATATTTTAAAAGCGAAGGACTTGCAGTATTTATGTTTACACCTACTTCATTTACAGCACTTGTTACAACAAAGTCTAATGATGATGATAATTTTTTAGCATTAACATCGTGTTGATATAAACCTACGCCGATACTTTCTGGAGTTATTTTTACTAGTTCAGATAAAGCATCTTGAAGTCTTCTTCCTATACTTATTGCACTTCTTTCTTCGACCACTAAATCAGGAAATTCCTTTATAGCAAGTGGTGATGCACTATAAACAGATGCTCCAGCTTCCGAAACAATTATATAATCAACTTTTCTATCAATAGATTTTATAACATCACTTATAAATTTTTCACTTTCCCTGGAAGCTGTTCCATTACCAATTGCTACAATATCAATATTGTATTTATTTATTAAGTCAATTGTTTTTGCTTTTGCTTCTTCATATTTATTTACAGGTGGATGTGGATATATTTTTTCAATTTTAAGTACCTTTCCTACTGGGTTTAAAACAGCAAGTTTGCAACCAGTTCTATATGCTGGATCAAATCCTAATACCATCTTATCTTTAATTGGTGGTGTTAAAAGTAAATTTTCTAAATTTTCACTAAAGTTTTTAATAGCAACATCTTCGGCTTTTTCAGATAATGCTGCACGTATTTCTCTTTCTACACTTGGAAATATAAGTCTTTTGTAACTATCTTTAATAGCATTTTTTACAATATCCACAGCAAAACTTTCTTTATTTTTAATTATCTTTTCTTCGAAAAATGAAAGAACTTTTGCATCATCAATATCAATTGAAACTGTAACTATTTTTTCTTTTTCTGCTCGATTAATAGCAAGAACTCTATATGATTTTATTTTAGATACTTCCTCTTTAAAGTCATAATACATTTCATAAACTTTCTTTTCATCCTCAGCATCTTTTTTCTTTTTAGAAATTATAAAACCATTTTTAAATATGAAGTTGCGAAGCCATTTTCGATAATAAGCATTATCTGATATATACTCTGCAATTATATAACTTGCACCAATAACAGCTTCCTCAACTGTTTTAACTTTATCATTTATAAACTTTGAGGTTAAAGATGTAATATCACCTTTCGTAGGAAATGACATTATCATTTTTGCAAGTGGTTCAAGTCCATTATTAATTGCATCTGTTGCCTTTGTTTTTTTCTTTTCTTTAAATGGTCTATAAAGATCCTCAACTTCAACAAGTTTTTCAGCATTTAAAATTTTCTCTTTTAATTCATCAGTAAGTAATCCTTTTTCATCAATTAATTTAATTACACTTTCTTTTCTTTCTAAAAGATTTACTTCATAAGCATATACTTCATTTATTTTACGAAGCTGTTCTTCATCTAAAGCACCAGTAATCTCTTTACGATATCTTGCAATAAATGGAATTGTTGCTCCCTCGGACAAAAGTTTTAAAGCACTAGCAACTTGACTATCTTTAACATTCAAATCACTAGCAATAGTTTTTATTATTTTTTCATTCATATTTTTTACCTCACTAAACAATTATACAAAAAAAGGAAGTATTTGACTACTACCTTTGACACTTGTTTACATTGCAAAAGTTATTTTTATTTCGTTTTTTAGTTTATTAATTTTTATCTTTATATACTACTTTTGGGATTGTTATCATTTAATAATTTAAAATACTTTGCAATAATCTTTTTATATTTAATATAATAATTTATTGTCAGTAATTATAGCATTTTAATATTTATGTTTGTTTTTATGACATAATGTGTTATTATATATATGGAGGCGATTTTATTGAAAAATAATGTATTTCTTTTAGAACGTAAAAGATTAAACTTAACGCAAGATCAATTAGCTAAAAAACTTAATATTAGTCGTTCTAATGTAGCAAATTGGGAAAATGGATTTAATATGCCAAGTTTAGACTTACTATTTAAATGTTCAGATTTATTTGGCTGTGATTTATTATATCTTGCTGGATATCAAAATGAAAGAATAGCTAAAAATGATGGGGTTTTACCATCAGAACCTTATTTTGATTACCAAAGCGCATATGAAACATTTGGAAACCTTTTAAAAGAAAAGAAAATAATTCCACAAACTAAATTTTTAACTGAAAATGATTATGAAAGAATTTTACAATTTATTAAAATAAATAAAGATTTTATTATTAAATAAAGACGAAACAAAAGGAGAGAGCTTAAACTTATGAAAAAACAATATCTTATTTACTCGGACGAATCTTACAAGCGTGGCAGTTACTATAGTAATTTTTATGGTGGTGCATTAGTTGATTACACCAAAATTCAAAAAATTAATGAAATATTAAACAATAAGAAAAAAGAATTAAATTTTGGTGGAGAAATAAAGTGGTCTAAAGTTAGTGAAAATTATTTAAATAAATACATTGAAATAATAAATCTTTTTTTTACTTATGTAAAAAATGGTGATATAAAAATTAGAATTATGTTTAAACAAAATGCTTATGTATTTAAACAATTGGATAAAATAAAATATCAAAATGAATTTCAACTTTTATATTATCAATTTATTAAACACGCTTTTGGTCTGGATTATTGTGTTAAAAATAGTGATGATGAAATCATTCTAAAACTATACTTTGACCAATTGCCAGATACAAAAGAAAAAAATAGTGAATTTAAAGAACATATCTTATACTTAAATAATATATTTGATGAACACATTACAATAAAAAAAGAGGATATTGTAGAAATAAATTCTAAAGAACACGTTATTCAACAATGTATGGACATAATTTTAGGATCAATAAATTTCAGATTAAATAATCTAAATAAAATTAAACTAAATGGAACTAAAAGAAGAGGAAAAACAACTATTGCAAAAGAAAAATTATATAAGGTTATTTTGAAAAATATTAGAGAAATCTACCCTAATTTTAATATTGGAATTTCAACTAGTACAAGAGGAAATGTAAATAACAGATGGCTAGACCATTATAGACATTGGCTTTTCAAAACAAAAAATAGTGAATTAGATAAAACATTAACAAAGAAATTCAAAAAAAAATAACTCCATATCGCCTACTAAGTATCTTGCCAATAATGGTAAGACTTCGACTTTACAGAGTTACTAACTATAGTGAAATAATTCACTTAAGCCAGTACGAAGAATTTCGCACTACGAAGCATACCGCTTCAGTGACTAAATAATACCATATTTAATATTATTTGTCAATTATAGTATATACAAACTTTTTTGTTCTATGAACTTTATATCATTAATATTAACTTATTTTACGTATATTACACTTTAAAAACTTTTAAAATAAAAATATTTTTTATTATCTCCCTTGAAATTTGCAAAAGTTATTTTTGTTTGCTAATATCTTAATTACTGGAACAACATTCATTTCACAAAGATTTGTTTCTTCATTTAGTTCACTATATTCAATATAGTCTAAAGAAATATCTGCAATACCTAAAAATAATCTAATTATTATAAACTTGCTAAAATAAAATAATTTGCCATAATATGTAAATGGTACTAATGTATCTAGTGTGCTTTCTCCAGTGCAAACATAATCTAAATCTTCAGGAATAGATAGCATTATTGAGGCTTCATCATTTACTTCAAAATGTTTTTTAAACATATCCTCAAGTTGAGATTTAAAAATTAAAGATCCCATAACTATTTCATTTGCTCTATCATCATTTATATAATTTCCAACATATGACTTATATTCACTTAAAATGTCCATAAAAATGTCCATAAACCCTCCAAAATATATAGACTATTATATACTTCTTAAGATTTATTATCAACATCAAGTTCAAATATTTTATTTAATTTCATTTCCAAAGAAAAAAATATTTAAAAAATTTTCTTAAATTTTTGCATAGTATACAGTATAATGATTAAAAACAAAGGCACTAGCTGCCCATTTGTTAATCATTGGACCTAGCGGCCCATAAGAACAATCACTATCGATTGTTCTTTTTTAATTAATTAAAGATTATTAACTTATTTAAATATCGGCTGTTTTAAAAAGGCTCATAACCGGCGGTCATAGGTTGAAAAGTCCACCATTCAAGTAGTGACATCAATGGCAGACAAATATTTATAATTAAAAATTACCATAGTTTTTTAGAAAATAGAACACTAAAAAACCCCGAATATACGGGATTTTAATTATCTTATTGGTGCAGGTAAAGGGACTTGAACCCCCACGGAGTAATCCATTAGATCCTAAGTCTAACGCGTCTGCCAATTCCGCCATACCTGCATGAAATGGTGGACCTCATAGGACTCGAACCTATGACCGCACGGTTATGAGCCGCGTGCTCTAACCAACTGAGCTAGAGGTCCAACAACAATTTAAATTATAATATATATTTTCCTAAAAATCAACTATTTTTTTAAAAATATATTGCTCAGATGGTTAGAAGCATGCTGCTCTATGCATAAAATACCCTACCATATTTAAGAATTATAAATAATATTATATTAATTATATAAAAAAATTGATATTAAACAGACTTATCCTTATGAAAACAAATTAATGAAATATTTTATCATAAAAAAACTCAAATAGAATTAAACTATTTAAGTTTTTTAATTAATTCATCTTTTTTTAAAGTACTAAAACCTTTAAGGCCTTTTTCTTTTGCTAAAGCTTTTAAATCAGCAAGACTCATTGATTCTAAGTCCTCTTTTACTTCTTCGATTTTTTCTTTAACAACTTTTGCTACCTTTTCAGTTTCTTTTTTTACTTCTTTAACTGTTTCTTTAACTTCAGCTTTAATTTCTTCACCTAAAAGTGCTTTTTTAGCAGTAACAACTAAAGCAGTGAAACTTTTTGGATCATCGATTGCAAGTTCAGAAAGCATCTTACGATTGATTTCGATACCAGCTTTATTTAATCCATTGATAAATTTAGAATAACTTATATCATTTTCTCTACATGCAGCATTAATTCTTGTAATCCAAAGTTTTCTAAAGTTTCTCTTATTTTGTTTACGGTCTCTAAATGCATAAGCACCACTATGGAATAATTGTTCTTGAGCTGTTTTATAAAGTCTATGTTTACTTCCAAAATAACCTTTAGCTTGTTTTAAAACTTTTCTTCTTCTGTTTTTAGAAACAGCGCCACCTTTAACTCTTGCCATATTTTACACCACCCTTTATATAACTTTTGAAAGGCCTTTTGCCATTGCCTTACCTAAAGTAGTTGTACCTCTTCTTTGACGTACTGCTTTAGAGCTATCCTTTCCTGTTTTGTGATTACCATTACCCATTTTGAAAGTAATAGTACCATTTTTCTTTTTGTTTAATACTTTGCTACTTGCCTTATGTGTTTTTTGTTTACATTTTCCCATAATTAAACTTCCTTTCTATTTTTTTGGAGCTAGCAACATATATGCTTGACGACCATCGAGTTGGGGTTTTTGTTCAACTGTAGATACTTCAGAAAGTGCCTCAGCGAAACGATTTAATACATCAATCCCAAGTTCTGTATGAGCCATTTGTCTACCTTTAAAACGAATAAATGCTTTAATCTTGTGTCCTTTTTTTAAATAGTTTTCAGCATTTCTACGACGAGTTTCAAAATCACCAACATCAATTGTAACTGATAAACGATATTCTTTAATCTCTTTACTCGTTTCTCTTTGTTTTTTCTGTGCATCCTTTAACTTTTTTTGCTTTTCATAACGGAATTTATTGTAATCCATTATTTTGGTGACAGCAACACCATTACCTTGATTCATAAGTACTAAATCAAGTCCTGCATAACCCGCTAAAGTAAGTGCATCGCTTAATTTTTTAATACCCATTTTTTCCCCATTTGGACCTATTACCATAACTTCATCGGCTTTGATTTGGTTATTAATAGGTAACTCTTCAATCTTTGCTATATCTCTTTCCCTCCTTATAATTAAAAAGATGGATACAATTATCCACCTTAAAAGCTCATATTCTCACTCGGCCTTTAACCTACCAGTTTATTACCAGTCAGGTGGATAAAAATCTCTTTCCTTTAATTAACTAAAATTAGTTTACACCATTATTATATGCTTTGTCAAGTAAAATTTTTTAGTTTTCATAAGTAAGTACATCACAATTACCAATTTTATAACTATAATAGTCATTATTTTTAGGTTCACCTTCATAATGACATCTTATATAAATACATACACCAGCATGCGTAACTATTAAAATATTTTTACCTTTATATTTAAAGTCAATCTCATTTAAAAAGTTCTCAATTCGATTTCTAAAATCTACTATATTTTCTATACCATATCTTTTTTCATTAGGATCGTTAAAATCGATTTCTTCAGTAATTTCACTTTTTAATTTTCCCTCTAAAGAGCCATTACTTCTTTCAATTATTCTTTCATCAACTGTAAAGTTTTCATTAGTTATCTCTTTAAGTGTTTGTATAGTTCTTGTTAAGGGACTACAAAAAATATAATCAAATTTTATTCCTTTAAATTTATCTTTTAATTTTTTAGCATCACTAATACCCTTTTCATTTAAAGGAACATCAATTCTTCCGCCATATCTTCCATTAACACTATAATCAGTTTGTCCATGTCTTACTATATAAATCATATTACTTACCTACAAAATACTTTCTTTCTCTACTATAACCATGACCTAAATTATTTACATCTATATTGCTTTCATTTATTGGTAAATATTTTATTTTATATTTTTTTAATAATGCAAATGTCATTTTTATATATAGATTTACTGCATTATCCAAATCATTATTATCTATTAAAACACAAAGTGGTTCTAAAAATGATGGAACTATTATATTATTTATCATTTCTAAAGTTTTATTATTATCCTTACAATAATCTTCATATATTTTTTTACTAACTAAAACACCATAAACATCATAATCAAGTAGCACTTTTTTACCAAAATCAAATGTTATTAAATAACTTCTTAATTTACGAAGACTTTCTAAATATTTATGATTATCACTTAGTCCTAATATATCACAGCATATTGTAGTAATATAACAAAATGTATCTTTATCTCTTCGTGGTTCATAACCATGTCTATTCATCCACCTTACTTGAGACTCAATAAATGAATTACTTCTTACAATATCTTTTGAATAATGAGGACATTTTTCATCCATAGCCATTGGTCTTCCGTGATAAGTGCAGCGAAATCCTCTTGTAGTGGCATCACTTTTTCGTTCTAAATCATAATTTTTACAAGTTAAACAATAACCCTTATACTCTCTTAAATAATCTGTCATATTTCCCCCTTAAAACAACATTATTATACTTATTTAAATATGTTTTGTCAAATTAAAAGCCTAAAGATTATCTTTAAGCTCTACGATTGTTTGTCCTAAATTCCAGTTATCTAAATAATATTTTTTTATTCGTTTATTATCATTTAAAACTCTATGAACTTCTTTAGTTAAAATGTTTGTACTTTTACCATGAATTATAACCACTACTTCATTATGTAATAATATATTTTCATTAATAAAATCATTTACAAGTACCTCCACCATACTTTCTATTTCTCCATGTAAATCAAGATGAGGAGTTTTACTAGTAATAATCATTACATTCCAGCTTCAGTTGCTATAACTGGCGGAGTTTCTTTTTGAATAGTTCCTTCATCCGGATATTTTTGTAAGAAATATTTCATAATTTCATCATATTCAGGAATAGAGGTTCTTCCGCCTATTTTAACTACTGAAAGACCTGAGGCAATATTAGCAAATGTTACAGTCTTTTCAATGTCATAGCCTTTCAAAATAGCATAAGCAAAACTTCCACAGAAAATATCTTTTGCACCTGTAGCATCTACTTCATTTACTTTAAGACCAGGCATAACTTTTATTTGATTATCCATTAAATACATTGCTCCTTTATCTGCCAAAGTTACAATAATATTTCTATTTGGAAATTTATTTAATAATGCTGAATAGCAATTTACTAAAGAGTTTGGATTATTAAAATCTATTTTTACACCTGATACATATGAAGCAAAATCTTTACTTGCAATAATAAATTTTGCATATTTACAAAGTTCTATCGTTTCAGAATTTGCAATTTTTGCATCAATAATAGTTATTTTATTTGCGTATTTATTAAATGCAGAAAGTGATGCTCCATAGTCAAATGAATCCACTAAAACAAGATCTGGATCCATCGGAAATTCAGTTTTCTTCATAACTAATTTCTCTTTATTAACATTTAAAATTGTTCTTTTCTTTTCTTTTTCATTTAATAAAATATAAGAAAGTGCAGTCCTTTTTTCATAAGCAATTTCCATATACTCAGTATGCACACCTACTTTTTCAAGTTCTTTACGAATAGTGTTACCAAAAGTATCATCACCTACCATTGAACCTAAATAAGAATCGACTTTATATTTACCTAATATAAAAGCAGCATTTGCAGCGGATCCGCCACCACATTCATAAACCTCATTAAAATTAGTTACTGAACCTTCTTCAGGAAACTTATCTACTTTCGTAGTTACATCAAATGTAGACTGTCCTACACATAATACTTTCATATAATCAACCTACCTTCTATATAATTATATAATAAAATCTAGATATTTTAAAGCAAAAATTTTCATTGTCATTGATAAAATATAATTAAATAATTTTGCAAAATAAAATCAAAGATTTTTTAGCCTCTTTGATTTAGATTTCTATTATTATCATTAATCATATTATGAACATCATAAAACCAATTACGATCACTTTCAACGTTACTATCTATACATATTGCGGTGCTATCGCCAATTCTAGCCATTAATGAATATCCCTGACTAAATGTATGCATATAACTTTCAATAAAATCAGATTCAAACTCACGCTTTAAAATTTCATACATTTTTTTTAAATCATCATTACTAATTAGTGTAATTTCGTGTTTATCATCTTTTGTGCCATGATCATACTTGCCATAAATTATAATATTTTTATCCCTAAATATATATAAAACATAAAAATTTTCATCATTTGCATACTTTTTAACATAATTCAAAAATTTTAAACACTCATTTTCAAACTTGTAAACGTCAGTACTATAAGTAATAGTATTATCCATCATTATCCCTCCATGTCAAAAAGATTATAACATATCCTTTCTTGTACGTCAAATTACGAATTTTGTTTTTAATAGTACAATAAAATCTAGATATTTTAAAGCAAAAATTGTATAATGTTTATTAGGTGATAAAAATATGAGAGAAATTGAGGAAAACAAAACATACAGACATTTTAAAGGAAATGTTTACAAAGTACTATTCATTGGTAATGATAGCGAGAAAACAGATGATAATGGTAATCCAATAAAAGTAGTAATTTACAAGTCAAACCACGATGGTAAAATATGGGTAAGGCCTTATGATAACTTTATTTCCAAGGTAGATAAAGAAAAATATCCAAGTGCTGAACAAGAATATCGTTTTGAAATGGTAGATTAACTACCTTTTTTTATGATATAAAGTTTTTTGTTTTTATAAAAAGCATAAAATATTTCACTTAATAAAATATTTTCGTTTTCTAAAGCATTTTTAATCCAAAACTCACTTTTCTTAATATTTTTTAAAGTATCTTTATCAATACTTCCATCTATAATGATTGGCATTGGGTAATTACCTTTCATTTTAAGCGGTTTATATTTAAATATTGAAAGTTGTCCATTAGGTTCTAAGAAAGCGAACTCAACATCAGATATATTTCTAATTTCTTTTTGTCTTAAGGATAAAAGTAAATCATCAAGTGTATATCTTTGTTTAATCATCTCATGATAATTTATTTTTCCTTGTGAAATAATAAGTGATGGTTTACCATCAAGTATAAGTCTTAAATGTCTACATTTAATTGAAATATAAGCTAAAGCTATTTCAAGTACCACCAAAAGAGCAATAGGAATTATTGTTAAATACATAGGATCAGAATGATTTTCAATTGATATTGCGACAAGTTCTGCAATTAAGATAGACACGATTAAATCAATTACACCAAGCTGTCCTACTTCTCTTTTTCCCATTAACCTATATGATATTGTTATGAAAAAATAAAAGAACAATGTACGAATAACTACCTTAAATAAAACCATTTTATCACCATTATTATTATGTTTAAAGTAATATAATTTTAAACATATCATACTATTTATTAGGTGATTATTATAAAAAAAATATTAGTTTACGGTAAATATATTGGATTATTTATACTTATTGAGTTATTTATTTCATTTATTTTAGGCTTATTTAATCTTATTGGAGTTTCTTCATACATTACAAGTTTAATTTCCTTTATTATAAATATTTCATTATTTTTTACTATATCATTCATAAAAGGAAAACACACTAATAAAAAAGGCATTATATGTGGCCTTATTAACGGACTAATGCTTATCTTAACACTTTTTATTATTACTCTTATCTTATTTATTAAACAAATTTGTCTTACTACACTACTTTACTACTTAATACTTTTATCATCATCAGTTATCGGAGGTATTTTAGGTAAAAATACGCAAACTAAAACCCGCACTTAAGCGAGTTTTTTTTATTTTATTTGGTTCATTACTTCTTCAGCAAAGTTATCATTTCTTTTTTCAAGACCTTCGCCTACTTCATAACGCACCATAGAAACGATTTCTCCACCATTATTTTTAACATAATCTTTTACAGATATGTCACCATTTTTGATGAAAGGTTGTTCAGCAAGACAAATTTCTTTGTAATATTTTTTAATTCTTCCTTCAACCATTTTTTCAGCTATTTCAGCAGGTTTTCCTTCATTAATAGCAATGTTTCTTTGTACTTCTCTTTCTGCATCTAAAACATCAGCAGGAACCTGTTCAGTAAATACATAAAGTGGTTTCATAGCAGCAGCTTGCATTGCAACTTCTTTTGCAACTTCTTCACTTGCTCCTTTAACTACAGTAAGAACTGAAATTCTACCACCCATATGAATGTATGCACCAAAATGTTCATCATCAGTTTTAGTAATTTTTTCAAATCTTCTTAAAGAAAGTTTTTCACCAATTTTAGCTGTTTTAGCAACTATTAAATCATTTATCGTTTCACCAGCATAAGGTAAATTTTTAGCTTCCTCTAAAGTATTTGCATTACCTTCAAGAATAGTTTTTCCTAAAGCATCAACAAATTCTTTAAATTCAGTATTATTACTTACGAAGTCAGTTTCACTATTTACTTCAATAATAACAGCATTATTACCATTAACATAAATATTTGATAATCCTTCAGCAGCAATTCTACCTTCTTTTTTAGCAGATTTACTAATTCCTTTTTCTCTTAAGTAATTTATTGCTTTATCTTTATCACCATCGCATTCAGATAGAGCTTTTTTGCAATCCATCATTCCTGCACCAGTAATTTCTCTTAATTCTTTTACTAAACTAGCAGTAATTTCCATTATATCCTCCTTAGTTTAAAGCATTTATTAATTCTTCTTTTTTCATTGAAGAATAACCTTTAACACCTTTTTCTTTAGCAAGTGCTTTTAGTTCAGATAATGTTTTAGAACTTAAATCATCACTTTTATCTTTTTCGTCCTCAACGATATCATTAATTAGATAAACATCATTTTCTTTACCTTCTTTAATTTTTTCATCAATAACTTCATCTTTAATTAATTCTTCCATTGAAGCATTTTTCTTATTTTTATCTTCTTCTGTTACATAATCAACTATTTCTAAATTATTTGCTTCACAAATAGCATTAGTAAGTACTCCAAGTAAAACTTTAATACTTCTTACAGCATCATCATTTCCTGGAATAACATAGTCAACTAAATCTGGATCTCCATTAGTGTCAACTACACCAAATACTGGAATATGAAGTTTTCTAGCTTCTTTAATTGCATTGTATTCTTTTCTTGGATCTACAATGATTAATGCTTGTGGAAGTTTAGTCATTTCTCTAATACCACAAAGAAGTGTATTTAATTTGTCATATTCTTTCTTAATTTTAATAACTTCTTTTTTAGGTAGTGCATCAAATGTTCCATCACTTTCCATTTTTTCAATGTCTTCAAGTCTTTTAACTCTTTTTCTAATAGTTCTAAAGTTAGTTAAAGTTCCTCCAAGCCATCTTTCAGTTACATAGTATGAACCACTTCTAAGTGCTTCTTCTACAGCAACTTCTCCTGATTGTTTTTTAGTTCCTACAAATAAGAACTTTCCTCCATTACTAGCAATAGTCTTAATTTCATTGTAAGCCTCCTCTAGTAATTTTTGTGTTTTTTCAAGATCAATAATATAAATATCATCTCTTGAATTAAAAATGTACTCTTTCATTTTAGGATTCCATCTTTTAGTTTGATGTCCAAAATGAACTCCTGCTTCTAATAAATAACTCATAGAAACAACGGCCATAAAATATCCCTCCTTCGTTATTACACCTTAATGCTTCTTTCTAACATTTCACCCTCTTCGGGCACTCGAAACATTAGTCCACATTAATGTTTATTTGCTTTTAAAGCCAAGAATATATTATCAAAAAAAACACTATAAATCAAGTGCTTTCTCTTTTAAAATATGTATATTTAAATGAATGATTTTATTATATTAATAACTATATATGATATTTTTTATCCTCTAAAGTATTAATTATTTTATTTAATACACTTTCAGGAAAACCTACTTTATTATTATTAAGTATTTTATAGTCAAATAATGAAGATATAATATTTGCATCATCACCATATACAGTACAAAATTTACCTTTATTTTTTCTTATTACTAATATTTTTTTATCATTCATTTAAAACATCCTTTCTAATTTTATTGTTAAATTATTAATTTTGGCGCCCGTGGGGAGGATGGTAGCCTCCTCGCTGGTCGTGCAAAAGATCATCCCTTTATCCAATTCTATATGCGTTATCCTTAGTACCCAAACCTCCCACAATTTTTAGAATACTAGAATCTAGATAAAATGTCGGTCGGACCACAAGCTGCATATTGCCGACATTAATAGCGTTAACATAGCCATTCGAACTCAAACAAGAAGCAAAATTCGAATCCGAGGCCCTCGGGGAAATAAACCATTCATAGTTATCAATAAATGTTGCTGATTTAAATACCCAATCATTATTTTTACAATCACTATATGATGAGCTATCCCAATTATATAATTCTTTTGCTCTACAATTTTCCTTACTAGTTGTACTACCTCCTACTGTTGCATATCCATAATCACTTGGATACATTAGTCCTACTTTTGCAAATACATATTCCGGATTACCACTATATAAATTTTGAAGTGTCCCACTTGTAGCATACGGACTTCTTTCGGCTTTATACCAATTTTCTGTTATTATTCTTTTATAATAATAATTACTTGATGTAGTTGCATTTACCCCTCCTAAATGCCATTTTGCTTTTACTATTGCATCATTTAACTTACTATTTACTCCACTTGTGGCACGAAGTGTACTTAAGTAAGTTCCATTAAGTTCTGTATTCAGTGTTGATTTACTCCAATTATTAGATTTATTTGAGGATGACCCACTCCAATATTTACCACTTGTTCCTCCATAGTTATTTGTATCAAGTATTTTTAACAAATTTTTTTTACCTGCACTAGTTGTTCCATTAGTTGAATATTCTTCTTCAAATAATCCTATTATTCTAAATAATAATGAAGATGAAGAACAAGTACCACTTTTTTTATTATCTAAGCATATATAATTATTTGGATTTGTTCCTTCATATCTTAAACCATTTTCATCATAAACATCTTGTGTTGATTTTGAAAATAATGTTGTAATTGGTGTTCCTAAAGATATTGTAAAATCTTTTTTAGCTATATTACCTGCACTATCTATTACCCATATATAAAAGGTTCCTTCTTCATTTTTAACAAAATTAAATGTTTCATTTGTTCCAGTTATATCACTATATTCAGTTGGTTCTATTTCTATGCTATCTGACACTCCATATTTAGATAATGCTATATTATCAGTAGCAGTAAATGATACACTAGTTGAATCTACTGAAATATTTGTTATAACAGGTGATTCAGTATCAGCATTTTTATCTGCATAAACATTACAAACTGCTTTTTTAGTAGTAAGTACATGTATAGTTTTACCAACAATTGTAACTGTAGCTCCATTTGTACAATTTGTTTTACTAGCATTTACTGTATAATAATACCCACTTTCATATAAAGGGAGCATACCCATTTGTTTATAATTTTTATCATCAGTATTACCAACCACTTCTTGGACAAATAAATTTACTTCATAATCATCAATGTAACCATCTATTGCATCAAAATAAACTGAACATTTACCTTTTTTAGTTGCATCTACATAAAACTTTTGATTTTCATATTTAGTTATACTTATACCTGTAGAACATTTCGTTTTTGATGAGTTATAACTATATGAACTAGCACTTGGTACATAATAAGATAAACTATATGTACCCATTCCAGTTCCAGAATCATTTTTGTTTTCTCTATAAATCTTAATAGCTACATCTGATGAATTAATATTAGCAACACCAGATATAATTAATCTTTTACTTTTATTTTGATAAAAAGAATACGCTATTAAAGTTATACTTGATAAAAGTGTTAATATAAGAACTACTAAAAGTGTCAAACACCTTTCTTTATTACCTTTAAAATAAGAGCGAACAACATCAAAATATTTTTTCATAACAAACCTCATTTTTTCCCATAAATACGGCATCAATTTTTCTTAAATTATATAGATTTAAGAAAATTTGCTTTCGAAAATACGATAGATTAGATTGAAAATCGAAGAAAAAAATGCTATGATTTTATAGTAGATAGCGTAAATACAGGGATGATTTTTCTCAAATCTATATAATATAAGAAAATTAGGTATAGATAAACACTGAGATTAAGACATATTAAGCAAATTTTTTATATTATTAAAAAAATTAGTATTTTTTCTTACTAACTTTTTTGTTATTTATAATATTTAATAGTAAAAATTGTTTTACCATCTTTAGAATATACATCTATTTTACCATTATTTTTTTCTATTATATTTTTAGCAAGTGAAAGTCCTATACCAACACTTTCACAGTAACCTTTTTTATTTGTATAAAATCTATCAAATATTTTATTTAAATCTTTATCATTTATTATCCCATTATTAATAATTTCAATTTTACTATATATTTTATTATCATTACAATTTATATAAATAATTTCATTTTCATCTGAATGTTCTATAGCGTTTTTTATTATGTTTGATATTGCCTCAATTTGCCAATTAAGATCAATATTTAAGTTAAAATCATTTAAAATATTTACTTTAATATTTATATTTTTTAAATCCGCTATTAAACTAATTTTATCTATTGATTTATTTATAAATTCTTTTATACTTACACTTTTATTAACAAAATTTATTACATTAACATCAAATTTTGAAAGTTTCAAAAGATTTTGAATTAAATTATTTATATTTGTTACTTCTTTTGATATTTTTGATATAAATTCATTTCTATTTTTTTCATCCATATTTGGATTATCTATTAAATTATCAAGTGAAATATTAATAACTGTAAGTGGTGTTTTAAGTTGATGAGAAATATCTTCGAGGTAAGTTTTAATAATAATTTTATCTTTCAAAGAATTATCTGCATCATTTTTTAGCATAACAACTGTTTTATACATTTCATTTTTAAGTTTTGAAATCATTGTTTCATCTGTACCTTTAATATTCAAATTATAATTTTTCTTATTTATTTCTTCGATTAAATGAATTATTTCTTCGAGTTTATTATTTTCATAATTTTTATTTATAATTAAAGTAATACTTAATACTAATATAAATGAACCTAAAATAACATTATTAATAATAAATATTTTTTTATTTTCTTTATGCATACTTATAAGAGCAAATTCATCATCAACATCTATTCCATATTCATTTAAGTAATTATAGTTTGATTTACCATTTAAAATGTCTGATAGTTCTTTGTTACTTACATTTGGATAATTTTTCTTAACTACATAAATAATATTATTTACAAACATATTATATTTTTCTTTATAAATATTTTCTTGATATAAATAAACCATATTAAAGGAAAATACATATATTAAAATTATTACTATAATTAAAATTATCGTTTTTTTATTTTTCATTAATTATATACCCTATTCCTTTTTTAGTTTCAATAATATTATCACCAATTTTCTCTCTTATTCTTTTTAAATAAACAGTTATTGTATTATCATTTACATCATTACCAGTTAAATTATAAATATAATTAATAAGTGATTCACGAGTTATAACTTTGCCTATATTGGTCATAAATAAATATAATATTTTAAGTTCTAAAGAAGTTAGATTTATTATATTACCATTTTTCTTAACTTCCATTTTATCAGAATCAAATGTAATACCATTTACATTAATAACATTTTTCTTATTTGATAAAAGTCTTGCTACTCTTGCAAGAAGTTCTCTTGTCATAAATGGTTTAGTTATATAATCAGCACATCCTAGTTCAAAACCCTTTACAATATCATCCTCACTATCTTTAGCGGTTAAAAATATAACTGGAATATTTTTTAAATTTAAATTTTCTTTATAAAAATCAAACCCATTTCCATCAGAAAGTGTTACATCTAAAATTATTAAATTAAAATCTATTTTATTTATAATATTTTTAGCTTTATCTAAACTATTTACATGATAAAATTCATAATTATTTTCTTTAAAAGTATATGATAAACCATTTGCTATTTCTTCATTATCTTCGATTAAAAGTATTTTCATATAAAACCTCTTTCAAGTAATATTTTACTAAACAAATAATAAAAAGTCTAACACATATAATGTTAAACTCTTAAATTTATTTCAAATGTTCCATTAATGATTTCTTTGGGAGTTAATAAACTACCATTTTTTTTTGTAATTCTAAATCTTTATTATAATTATCCACAAAATCTTTATATTTCTCAATACCAAAATCACTTATGAGTAATGAAACTTTATCCATATACTTCTTATTATGTAAATTTCTATGCAAAGATTCTTTAATATTTAATGGAGCATTAATTAAATCCAGTAATTCAGTCAAAAACTTTTCTAAATAAAACTCATATACTTTAATTGAATTAAAATATTCATCTTTTATTAAATCATATTTAGGAACTTCTTCATCATTTTTAGCAAGTAATAAATTAAAATATTTTAATCTTGATAAATTATACTCTTTTATAATATTTTCAATACAATTTTTTAACTCGTTGCTTGTTTTAGAATCTTTTACTCCCCCATCATGTTGTGATAGACTTAAATCCTCTGCTGTATATTTACCACTTTGTCTTAAAGTACTTTTTACAGCATCTTTCAAACTTCCATTAAATATTTTTACATTTAACCCATTAAGCTTATTTTTTTGTTCATCAGATAAATTATAAAAAGTTTGTTCTTCAATTAAAATTATGGCTTCATCTGATAATAAAACATCACCTTTAACAGAGGTATCCGTAGGTACTAAAGAAATCACATCATCTATATGATATTTTAATGGTTCAATAATTGCACATTTCTTATTAGAAAATGTATTATTACCAAATCCATGTTCAGAATCATCTGGGCAAATTCCATTTAAGGAAAATAAAACAATTGAGTTATAATTTGATAAATAAGGAATATACTCTTTTGTTATATTTGCACACTCTCTTACATAATTATCATAGTAATCTTCATCACTAAAAACTTTAGAATAATCTTGCTCAGGTAAAATGCCTAATTTCGTTAACAAATCACTAATAGCATTTTGAAACTCCCCACCCAAAATTTTACATAAATATTTTTCATTACTAAGTGATCTAATAACGCCTTCGAATGGTATAATATTTGTTGCTCTTACTAAAGCAATATTTTCAATATTCATAATTTGTTTCTTTTCTTTATATTTTTTTTATCAATTATTGTAAAATAAATTCCCATGAGCATCAAAATTAGACTTATTACAAAATATATAGTAATTTTTTCCTTAAATAATATAAGTGAAATAAGTGCTCCGAATACAGGACTAAATGAAAATACTATTGACGTTTTTGATATTCCTATGTAGTTTATTGCATATACATAATACAAAATACTGATTCCATACGTAAAAAATCCGATTACAAGTAAGAACCAATTATTTATAAAAAGTTCAAATATATTTATATTTAATATAAATAATAAATTAAAGATTGCAACAGCAAAGCATTTATAAAATATTAAAAGAAGTGGATTTTTATCACTTACTTTAGCAGTTAAATTATTTTCTAATCCCCAACATGCTGTGGCAAATACTGTAAGCATACTTGCAATTGATAATTTAAACTCCGTACTACTATCAAACGATAATAAAAAACCTCCAATACTTACTAAAATAACTGCTATTATCAAATTTTTACTTATTTTTGTTTTAAAAATAAAACGTGAAATTACTATTGTAAAACTTATCTCTAAAATACTTATTAATGATACTGTACTAGCATCAATATATTTTAAACTTTCTACAATAAATAATGCTGCCAAAATATCAAAAATAATAACCCCAATAATAAAAATTGATTCACCTTTTTCAGGTTTTAAAGAAAATTTTTGTTTTTTATTAAATAACATAAGTAAAAATAACCCTACAGCACTACCAAAATAAAGCAAAAAAAGTATTTCATTTGTAGAAAGTGTTTTTAAACTATATTTTGAAACTGGTACATTAAGATCATATAAAAATGAAGATAAAAACGCAAATAATAATCCTTTTCTTTCATTTTTCTTTAACATAATTAACCTTCTTTTCTATTTAATAATTAAGGACATTTTTGTTACCTATTAACTTTTTTAACATTTTTATTGCACTTTTATGAAATTTTTTACCTGAATGACTCATACAATAGTTTTCAATTACTTTTACATTTAAACCATTTTCAAATAAATCAACTGCTGTTTTCATGACACAAGAATCAGTATTAATTCCACACAAGTAAATATAATTAATATTATTTTCAGAAATATATTTTGATTTTATTTTTGATATTTGTATGCAACTAATTAATCTTCTTTCAAGTAATATATCAGTAACCTTCTTTAAATTTTTCTTATTATTAAACGTTGTAGTAATTAAAATATATTTATTCATAAAAATTCTTTCTAAACATCAATACAATAAATTAATCTTTTGCCACCGTGTATTGTTATTTCATTAATAACTTTATAGCCTAAAAAATCAAAATTTCTAGAGCTATATATATTTTCTGGATGAACAGTGGCAACAATCTTTTTTACATTTAATTTTTTTGCATCATTATAAATAATTTTCATTCCCTGGCATTGTAAACCAAATCCCCGATAATTTTTATCAATCATTATTGAATCAAGAATTGCTACATCAGCGTTATCATAAAGTTTATATTCTTCGATTATTTCTTGAGGTGGATTAATTGTTAAAATAAATAATCCTATCATTATATCTTTATCAAAAAGCATATATACAACGCCATTATTTTCAAGTGGATATACAATTTCTTCCTTGGTTAAAGGTGTAAAAAAATCCTTTCTTTCCATATTATTTATAACATTATCCTGAAAATTTGTTATTTCTCTTAAATCTTTTATTTGAGCCTTAACTAACCTTATATTTTCATTAATTTTATATTTCATTTTTTTCACTACTAAAATAAATTTTAAGTTTACATTACTACCTTTCTAACATTATTTTACTAAACAAATAATAAAAAGGCAAATCTATTTATAAGTAAACACACTAAAAAAAGACTTAAAATTAAAATTTAAGCCTATATATTTTCATCTCTAATAGAATCTAAAATATTTTTAGAATTAACTTTTTTAACAGAATATCTCATAAGGGAGAATATTAATATAAACACTATTATAATACTTATAATTATACCTTTTAAAGGTAAATGATAAATTAATGTCATTTCGCCGATAAATGCTCTATGAATAATAAGTGATAAAATAATACCTATTGGAATGCCTATAATAAGGGCTTTTATGCAATAAAAGAAACTTTCTAAAAATATCATTTTATTAAACTCTTTAGTAGTCATACCAATACTTCTAAGTGATGCAAACTCACCACGTCTTAAAGCAACATTCGTAGTAATAGTATTAAATATATTTGTAATTCCAATTATAGCAATAACAATAATAAATCCATAAAGAAATATTGCTACAATTATATATAATGAGTTCATTTGATTAGCATATTCATTAGTATTATTAACATAAACATTATCATCATTTGGAAAAAGTTTATCTATTTCATCTTGAGTATCATTAGCATTTTTAGCATCAATATAAATAGAGGTTAAATTAAGGTGTGATAAATCATTATTATAAATTTTATCAAATGTTTCATCACTTACGATAATAACTGGAGCTTCACCATTATTTTCAAGTCCTAAAGGTCTTTGCGATGTTGATTTAATAGCCCTTAATTTAACTACATTATTTGTTTCACTATTTTTTAGTTCTATAGTTTCTCCATCTTTATAGTCTAAAACATTAAATTCTATCTTACTACCATTTTCTGAATATATAAAATTATTAATAATAATTGCATCATAATCTAAAGTACCCTTTATATTAAGTTTTTGTAAATAATTATCATATTCTTTTTTACCAACACATTTAATTGAAATAGTATTAATATTATCGTTATTAAAGCCAAATTCACTTGCTTTTTTTGTAAATTTTAAATAATCAGCATTTATAATAATTGTTCTTATAAATGAAATTCGATTAATATTTTCTAAAGATTCAATTTGTTTAATCTTTTCTTTTCTTGCTTTTTCATTTTCTTCATTAAGCATAACCTCTAAATTATAGTTGTACTCACCAACTTCTTTTTTAACTAAAGAAAAAGCAGTATTAATAAAGTATGAAAGTCCAATATAAACCGCTACACAAAAGATTATTGATACTACTGTTGTACGATATTTTTTACTATTTCTTTTGATGTTTTTATAGGAAATAACTCCTCCAATACCAAATAATTTATCAATTAATTTAGGACTTTTAACTTTCTTTTTCAAAGATATTTCTCCAGGATTACGAATTGCTTCGATTGGTAAAGTTTTCGAAGCTTTTTTAGCAATCTTTTTACTAGATAAATAAATTGTAAGTAAACTTAAGATAATTGAAATTAAAATTGCTAAAAAATTTACCTTAAATACTAAGAAACCTTCGATAACAAATGCACTTCCTAATAATAAATTAACTATTTTAATTAGAACAAATGCCGCAAAAACGCCTGATAATAATCCTAAAATAATACCAATAAAACCTAAAATAAAGCTTTCATAATAAACACATTTTTTTATTTGTTTTGAGGTTGCTCCAACACTTATAAGATGTGCATAACTTTTTATTTTTTCTGTATAAGAAATATTAAAACTTGATTTTATACAATAAACACTTGTAAAAATTATAATTATTGTTACTACTGTAGCAATAGTAAAAAGAGCTCTTGTTGTACCATCATCAAATGTTGATGAAAGCATTTTAATTAAATAAGTATTTTGATTATAGTTATATTTAGCCTTTGCAATTTCATCTTTATTATATTCACCTATTTCTAAATCTTTTAAAGTTTTACCAGATACACCAATAATACCTCCGACAACATTATATCTATTTTTTAAACCTTTATCAGTTAAATAAACATAAACATCATTAAGTTCACTTACTTTTTCACTATATGTTACAAATGTATAACCAGGTGCGGTATATGGCTCTAAATTCATTCTTTTTACAATACCTACAATTTTATATGTTTTAGTGTTAGCATTTATTATTTCCTCTTTAGTATCAATGTTATAAGGATTATTTTGATTTAAATTATATCCCTCACTTTGTCTTTGACCAATATCTAAAGTTATATAATCTCCTATTTTATAATCAAGTCTTCCATTAGTTTTTACACTCGTAGGAATAACTATTTCACTTTCATTTGTAGGAACTTTTCCCTCGACTAGATTTAAACCAAGATTTTCCATAGCATTTTTATCCATACTGACAACATAAGCATAAGGTTTAGCTTCATTTTGGCTTTCTATTTTAGCATAACCAAGTCCACTTACAAGATATAAATTTTTTATACTACGATTATTTTTTAAAAAAGATATTTCACTATCAGGTACATCATAAAAAACATATTCATAATTACCACTTGATTTTTTTTCATATTCAATCAAACTTTCTCTAAAACTTGTTACCATTGTAGCAACCGCTGTAATAAGGGCCACAGATAAAAGTATACCAATAGTTGTTACAATACTTCTTTTTTTATTTAATTTAAGATTTTGAATAGTGATTTTTCTTAAAATATTCATTTATCATCCACTATCCTTCCATCTTCGATAGTAATAATTCTATCAGTCATTTTAGCAATTTCTAAATTATGAGTTATCATAATAATTGTTTGATTATACTTTTTATTAGTTTTTTTAAGAAGACTAACAATTTCCTCACTTGCTTTTGAATCAAGATTTCCTGTAGGTTCATCTGCAAGAATTAATGATGGTCTTGTTATAAGTGCTCTTCCTATTGAAACTCTTTGTTGCTCTCCTCCAGAAAGCTGACTTGGTAAATGACTTTTTCTATTTTCAAGCCCTAAAAGTTCTAGCATTTCATTTAAATCATTTTTATCTGATTTTCTTCCATCAAGTTCTAAAGGAAGTGATATATTTTCTATTACATTTAATATAGGAATTAAATTATAAAATTGATAAATAAGTCCTATTTGTCTACGTCTAAATATTGCTAAATCATCATTATTTAATTTATAAATATCTTCATCATTTATGAAAACTTTTCCACTTGTTGGTCTATCTACACCACCAATTAAATGTAGAAGTGTACTTTTACCACTTCCACTTGCTCCAACAATTGAAACAAACTCTCCTTTTTCAACAGTAAAAGAAACATTATCAAGTGCCACAACTTTACTTGCTCCTGTTCCATAAACTCTTTTTAAATTTTCTACTTTTAAAATTTCCATAATTTCCTTCTTTCAAATTAAGTATATTATAACAAAATGACTTTTAAGTGACAAAAAACATTTCAAAAAATTTCTTAATATTTCAAAAATATTTACTAGACTATCCCGATTTCTGTAACTATTTTTTATATTATTTAATATATTTATTGATTCATTTAAATCTTTATCATGCTTCATATGACACCTTTGAGAACTTTGATAGTAAGTATCAACCTTTATAATGTATTTTTTTATATTTTTAAATGTATAATCAACTGACTTTAATATATACTAAAATATCAAAATCTATATGTTTTAATTTGTTATCACCTCTTTTACTAAAAAATAAACATATAATATGTAAACAATTTGTTTTTTTCGCTTACCATGTGATACTAATATACATCATTAAAAAAATATAGATTAATTTATAACCTATATTATTGTTTTTTCAGCTCAACTTCACACTAGATTTTAAAGAGCCATATTATTCATATGAAACAATTTTATATTCATTATGATCATTTAATTTAAAAGTAAATTCTTTTGAAGAAGTTTCATTGAAATTAACAGAACTATTACACATATCATTTGTTTCTTTTATAAATTTAGTTTTACTTGAATCTAAATAATACTTACATGTATATTCATCATTATCAGTTAACTCTTGAACACCATAAACGTATGTTAACTTTAAGACTTTACTATCTTTATCCATTTGACTATTAACTATAATATAACTTTCTTTATTTGGATCAACTCCACCACCAAAATATTGTGTGATTTTACATTCTTTATCATCACAACTTATACTTTTCGTGACAAGACCATATTTATAATTATAATTAGATAAATTAATTTCAATATTAGATAAATCATAATATCTTTTTATAATATTATTAAAATCATCAATCGTTATACTAAAATTAGATAATTTTTTATGAGAATAATATATAATTTTATATACAACATTATCAACAATAACATCTTGCTTATTTTCACTTTCAGTTAGTCGTAAAAAATCATAAAAATTAGTATAAATATCATTTGCATCATAAAAATCAGATTTGGTTAAATAAAATCCTATTAAATCATTATCAATTTCACTTATATTTTCTAAATAAAAATCAATATTATTTTCATTTGTTTCGTTATTAATTACATTATCAACATAATTATTTTCAATAGTTTTATTTGCATTTATTATATTATTATTTTCATTTGTATTTGATACATTTTTATCTTTTAATAGTATCAAACTTACTACTATACCTATTATAATAATTAATAAAATACTTAAATATATTAAAATATTTTTTTTATTATTTTCATTATTTTTAATTTCATTTTTCATATCACACACTCTCCTCTATAATGATTATAAATCATAGAAAAAAGAATGTAAATAAAAAAATTATAGATTACTCTATAACTTTCATTATAAGTGGAAGTATCTGTTTTTTACGAGACATTATACCTGGTAAAAATATTCCTTCATAAGCATCTTGTAAATTAAAGGCATTTTTTATTAAATTTTTACTATTCTCATTATAAATTACATAACTACCCTTTTTCAAAATATCAGTTATAAATATTAATACTGCTTTATAATTTATTTCACTCATTTCATTTAATTCATTAATATAACTATCTATATCTTTTTCTATTTCATCAAAATCCATAGTGGTAATAACTGCAATACCATAATCTTTATCATTAACTGAATAATTTTTAAAGTCTTGATGTATTAATTCTTTTACACTTAATCCCTTAATTGAAGATGCCTCTTTTAACATTTGAATTCCATATTCATTTATATCTACCTTTGCAAGTTTTGCAAGTTCTTTCGAAGATTTTATATCATCTTCAGTTGTAGTTGGAGAGGAAAACAAAAGGGTATCTGAAATTAACGCTGATAATAAAAGACCTGCAATATCTCTTGGGATTTTAATTCTTTCTTTTATAAATTGTTCATATATAATCGTAGCGGTACATCCAAGAGGTTTACATAAAAATGTAATTGGTTCTTTAGTACCTATATCACCAAGATTATGATGATCCACGATCTCTAATATTTCTGCTTCCTCAAGTCCATCAATAGATTGAGAATATGTATTATGGTCTACTAAAATAACTTTTTTCTTTTCATATTCATTCATATGAGTTACTTTAATAACTCCTAAACATTCATTATTATCTTTAACAACAGGATAATTTGTATAACTAATTCTTTTAGTAAGTGATAAAAAATCAGTATAATAAGAATGAATATTAACAGTAGTAAGATTTCCTTCATTATTACATAAATTTTTAATATAACCAGTATTTGGAAGTAAAAAGCATATTGTTGCAGTTGAATGATTACAAGTTATTATTGTTACATTATTTTTTCTAGCTTTTTTTAATAATCTTTCTGGAAGTACTCTGCCCCTTGTTAAAATAATTAATTTTACCTTTTTACTTATAGCATTTTCTATTATATGATATCTATCTCCGACAACTAAAATAGTATTTTCATCAAGTTCATTTTTTCTTGAAAACTCTTCATTTGAGCAAGTTATATAAATTGTTTTACCTAAAACTTCCTCAATTTGTCCACATAAAATAGTTCCATCTAAAAGTTCTATTATATTCTTAAGTGATGTATGAAGTGTAGTTTTATCTTCGAGTGCAAGATAGTTTACAACATCCTTTAAATTTATATAACCAGTTAATATCTTTTTTTCATCTACAAGTGGTATAGCATTTAAATCTTTATCTTTCATAAATTTAATAGTATTACCTATACTTTCATATTCATTTATAAAGGCACCTTTTTCATATTTTAAATCTTTTATTTGTACTTTAACATCATTTAAATATGAAGGAACAGGTGTATTAAAATAATTTAAAACATATTTTGTTCCATTATTAACTTGACCTATAACTTTAGGTGTTGCAGGTATTCCTTGCATATTTTTAAGGTATGCTAAAGCAATTGCACTACATACTGAATCCGTGTCTGGATTTTTATGACCAAAAACATATATTTGTTTCATCTACTATCACCATATTAATGGTATCATATTTTTGATAAAATTTAAATAAAAAAATGGATTATACACCATCTATTGCATTTGTATAAATCCACTTTTTAATATTTTCATAACTACCTGTTTCATAAAAATTAATTAATTCATTAAAGTACTGTCCTATTTTATCTACAGGTATTGCTATAATACCTTGTCCATTTTTAATCATTTCTTTATTTGCCACTAAATTAGCAACTCTTTTATTACCATCTTTAAACATTTGGCTTCTTTGTATCCAGCAAAATAAGGTAATACATCTATCAATTGGACTATCTATTTTCATAATATTAGCAAGTTCTTTGTCATAATCACACTCACTAGGAAGTTTTGGTCTCCAGTTTGTTCCTGTAATACCCACACCACAGTCTCTATATTCTCCAAGGGGACTTACACTTTGACCTTTACAAATTTCAAAATGAACTTTTTTAATATAATCCATAGTAAGTGGCTCTTCGATACTTCCAAGAACCATTTCCCAGCAGTCTTTCAATCCTTTTAATTTTAACATATCATCTATAGAAATATTTCCAGTATTTACATTATTATAAAATGCTACTGTATCGGCAAATGTGATAGCAATTCCCTCTAAATTAGCACTTTTATATAAATTATCAATTATTTTTCTTTTAGCAAAAAAAATATTATCTTGAACACTCATATTATATTTACTTTTCATAATTACCTCGTTTTCTATATTAATGGTATCATATTTTTGATAAAATTTAAATAAAAAAATGGATTATACAGAATTCAAAAAAATATAAATTAATAGTTTTGTTAAAGATTACCATACTAATAAAGATAATAATGTGATAAAATATGTTTGATTGGAGGAAGTATGTTTAAATTAGTTAGTAAATTCTCTCCTGCTGGAGATCAAAATGAAGCAATAGATAAATTAGTAAATGGCTTAAATAATCACGAAAAAAATCAAGTTCTTTTGGGGGCCACTGGTACTGGAAAAACCTTTACAATTGCTAATGTTATAGAAAAAACTGGTAAACCTACTTTAGTTTTATCACATAATAAAACACTTGCTGGACAACTTTATGCCGAACTTAAGGAAATGTTTCCAGAAAATCATGTAGAATACTTTGTATCATACTATGACTATTATCAACCTGAGGCTTATGTACCATCATCAGATACATATATTGAAAAAGATTCCTCAATAAATGATGAAATTGATGAACTAAGACATAAAGCAACTTCCGCTCTTATCAATTACGATGATGTAATTGTTGTATCAAGTGTATCATGTATATATAATATAGGTCAAAAAGAAGATTACGAAAAAAATATGTTTGTTATAAATATTGGTGATACATTTTCAAGAAATTTTATTATTAATAAACTAGTTGATATGACTTATGAAAGAAATGAACTTGATTTTCATCGTGGAACATTTAGAGTCCGTGGAAATAGTATTGATATAGTTCCAATTAATGAAAAAAGTGAAGCGATAAGAATTGATTTAGATGATGATAAAGTTGAAAGTATTACTATATTTGACCCTCTTACAGGAAGTGTTCTTAAAAGAAAACAAACTGTTATAATATCTCCAGCATCACTTTTCGTAACAAGTAAAGAAACTTTAGAAAAAGCAGTAGCCAATATAAAAAAAGAACTTGATGAAAGACTTAAAGAACTTCATAAAAATGGTAAACTTATCGAGGAACAAAGATTAAAAGAAAGAACTAACTATGATATGGAAATGCTTCTTGAAACAGGATTTTGTAATGGAATCGAAAACTATTCTAGACACCTATCTTTAAAAGAGGCTGGAGAAACTCCAACAACACTTATGGATTTCTTTCCTAAAGACTACCTTTTGGTAATTGATGAAAGTCATGTAACCATACCTCAAGTACGAGCAATGTATAACGGAGATAGAATGCGTAAACAAACTTTAGTGGATTATGGATTTAGACTTCCCTCTGCCCTTGATAATAGACCATTAAAGTTCGAGGAATTTAATGAAAAAATTAATGAAGTTATATATGTATCAGCAACTCCTGGTGATTATGAATTATCACTTACTGGTGGAAAATATATAGAGCAAATTATAAGACCTACAGGACTTCTTGACCCTACTATTGAAGTTAAGAAAACCGAAGGACAAATTGATGATATCGTATCACAAATTAATTTATGTAAAGAAAAAAATGAAAGAGTATTAATTACTACTCTAACTATTAAAATGAGTGAGGAACTAACTGATTATTTAAAAAATCTTAATATTAAAGTTGCTTATTTACATAATGAAATTAAAACTTTAGATAGACTTAAAATTATTCATGATTTAAGATGTGGTAAATATGACTGTATTGTTGGAATAAACCTTTTAAGGGAGGGATTAGATATTCCTGAAGTAAGTCTTATTTGCATACTTGATGCTGATAAACAAGGATTTTTAAGAAGTACAAGAAGTTTAATTCAAACTATTGGAAGAGCCGCAAGAAATAAAAATGGACATGTAATTATGTATGCTGATACTATTTCCCAGGCTATGGATGAAGCAATTAAAGAAACCTCTCGAAGAAGGGCAATCCAAGAAAAATATAATAAAGATCATGGCATTGAACCTCAAACAATCATAAAAAGTATTAAAGATATACCTACTACTGATGATGAAACCAAAGGTAACAAAAAAATTAGTAAACAATCTAAGAAAGAAATGCTAATTAAAATTGAAAATGAAATGAAAGAGGCTGCAAAAGCATTAGATTTTGAAAAAGCAATGGAACTTAGAGATATTTTATTTGAACTAAAAGAAAAGAAATAAATTACAAATTAGTTTATTTCTTTTTTGTTTTTCTTAGAATAAATACATCCACAATAATTTTGTCTATATAAATTATATTTTTTGGAATATTCAATTGATTTTTTATAACCATCTTCTTTTTTAAAATCAGAATATAAATACTTTATATCATATTTTTTCTCTAGCATATTTCCTATTTCATTTAATACTCGAGAATTTTTAAAAGGGCTAACCGATAAAGTAGTACAAAAATAATTAAAGTTATTTTCTTTAGCAAGAATTGCAGTCTTCTCCATCCTTAAAGTATAACACTTATGACATCTTTCTCCACCTTCGGGCATATTTTCCAAACCTTTAGCCATAACTTTAAATTTTTCATTTTCATAATCACAATCTAAAAAGGATATTTGATTTTTACTAGGAAATGACTTGATAAACCTTTTTTGTTCCTCTTTTCTTTTTTCATATTCAGAAAATGGTTCAATATTTGGATTGTAATATAAAACAGTTACTAAAAAGTTGTCTGATAATCTTGCAAGTACTTGAGATGAGCAAGGTGCACAGCAACTATGTAACAAAACTCTAGGAGTTCCTTTTATATTTTTTATTATGTCTTTAAAAACATTATCATAATTAACATTCATACTATTTTCCCTTTCATAAAGTATTTTATCACTTTTATATTTATTTTCAATAAAAAAGTACACCTTTTTGGTATACTTTAAACTTCTTGAACAACTGCTATAATCATTGGCTTACATTCAGTTTCTTCGTATAAATATTTTCCTAATTCCTCTCTAATTTGAGTTCTAATTAAATTATAATCAACATATTTAGGAGTTATATTATCATTAATAACCTTTTCACATATCTTTTTAATTTTCTCAATCATCTCTTTAGAATCTTTAACATAAATAAATCCACGAGTAACTATTTCAGGACCTACCAAAAGAACTTTTTCCTTTTTTGATACAGTTGCACTAATTAAAACTATTCCGTTTTCCGCTAAAACTTCTCTATCTTTGATAACTAAATCACCAATATCATCAGAACTTTTTCCATCAATAAATATGTCATCAACATTAAAATGTTCAAATTTATCTTGAAGTACTTTATCATCAATATTAACAATATCACCATTTTGTTTTAAAATGATATTTTCATTACTAATTCCTAATGAAGAAGCAACATTTGCATTACCTACCATATAACGATAATCTCCTTTTACGGGCATATAATATGTAGGATTAACAAGTTTTATCATAAGCATTAAATCCTCTTTTGAGGCATGTTGAAGTATTGAATAATTTTTAGGAATATCAACAACATTACATCCATATTTTGCAAGTTCATTTTCTATTTTTACAAATAACTTTTCACTACTATCATATTTAGGTTCTGCAAAAACAATAGTATCACTCGGCTGTAAATTTACAAATTTATCATAACCCGTAAATATCTTATTAATATTTGCATAGGGATTTGCTCTATCATCACTAATAAGAACAATTGCATTACTATCTTTTAAATTACCTAGATCACCAATGATTCCCTCTTCAACAGTTAGATATTTATTCTCTATTGAATAGTTAATCATATTTTGTAATTTTTTACCCATAACAACTACTTTTCTATGAGTATTTGCACAAGCATTAAATATTTCCTCAATAGTATATAAATGATCTGGTAATACACTAAAAATAATTCTTTTTTCATTATGTTTTATAATATCTTTGAAAAATGAAGTTAGTTTATGTTTCGGAGAAGTATGGCCTGGATTTTCAGAAAATATAGATTCACATAAAAGTGCAAGAACACCTTGTTTTCCAATGTATGCAATTTTTCCTAAATCCATTTCATAGTGTCCCATCATCGCTGGATCTATAGTAAAGTCTCCAGTATAACAAACTGACCCATCAGGTGTATTTAAAACATACATTACTGCATCTGGTACAGAATGTGACATTTCAATTGGAAATATTGAGCAAACTCCAAAATTCATCTTTTTATGAGCTTTTATTTCAATAATATTTTCCTCGTTTACACCATCTTCCATTAAACAAAACTTTGTAAATTTTGTTGCGTATATTTTAAGTGTTGGAATTTGATTTAATAAGTCAACTACACTACCCATGTTTTCTTGATGACCATGAGTTATGAATACACCCTTAATTCTTTTTTTATTTTTTATTAAATAACTAAAATCAGGTATTATATAATCAATTCCTAAAAGGTTACCTGTAGCATATTTTAAACCAGCATCAAATACGAATATATCGTTATCTACCTCGACAACATAGCAGTTTTTACCATTTTCATTTAAACCGCCCAAACCAAAAATTTTTATTTTACACATAATTATCACTCTTTTCTATAAAGTTTTCTTGGCTACAAGTATTTTATCAAATTATAAGAAAAATATCAAGTGCAATGACTTTTGCCTACTAAAAATGCCATAAAACTAATCTTTTAATACAAAAGTGCTTGAAAGTTACTAAAACATTTGATAAAATAGTTATGCAAAAAGGAAGGAAGAAAAATTATGGCAAATATCAAAAGTTCAAAAAAAGCAATTAAAGTTATCGCAAAAAAAACTGATAATAACCATGAAGCAAAAGCTAAAGTTAAAAATTTAATCAAAGATATAGAAAAATTAATTGCCGCTGAAGATAAAGAAGGCGCTTCTAAGTTATATAAAGATTTTCAAAAAGCATGCGATAGCGCATTAAGCAAAGGCTTAATCAAATCAAACACTACTGATAGACAAAAATCAAGATTATCATTAAAAATCAAAAATATGAAGTAGTTAATAAAAACTGCTTTTTTTATTGCCTATTTTTTGTTAAAATATTCTTATGAAGAAATTTATTATTAGCATTATATGTGCTTTATTATTATTAGTTATATCATATAAGTCAAATTATATTAGTGATTTCATTGCAAAAAAAATTACTGGTAATCAAGAGGTAATTATAAAAGAAAGAAATGAATATGCCAAAAATGATAACTTTATTTTTATTCAAAATACTGATAGCTTTGTACCTTATTCCTATAACGATTTATTAAAAATAATTTATACTACTATTAATTATGGATGGGACTTTTTTACCTTTTATTGCCCTAGTGAATATGAAAAATGTATTAATGATGTAGAAAACATTTCTAAAGATGACATTACCCTTACTCATATAAATAACTATGTTCATCCTTATAATAGTTTTACAAATATTAAAACAAGTATAATGGAATCTGGTGAAATAACAATTGAAATAAATTATTTATATAATAAAGAGCAAATCAAAAAAATTGAAAATAAAACAAACTCTTTGTTAAAAGAGCTTGTAAATGATAATATGACAAATTATGAAAAGATTAAGGTATTACATGATTATATAATAAATAATGCAAAATATGATGTTGAAAGAAATAAAAATGGAGATAGTAAATTTTTATCTTATATTGCATATGGACCTTTATTCGAGGGATATGCCACTTGCAACGGCTATACAGACTTAATGGCAATTTATTTAACAAAACTTGGTATTCCAAACTATAAAATAGCAACTACAAAAGGTTCAGGAAGTTCTTCAAATGGACATATTTGGAACGCAGTAAATCTTGATGGAAAATTTTTACATTTAGACTTAACTTGGGATGACCCAGTTAGTGATGATGGTAAAGATTATTTATATCATAAGTACTTTTTAATTGATACTAAATCACTTATGGAGGTTGATTCTGGTAAAGTAGAAATCGAAGAACATAACTTTGATAAAAATTATTACCTAGAATTTAATGATAAAATTATTGAACTAAAAAAATAAAGAAACTACTCTTTATTTTTTGTTTGAATAAAATTAATAACTTCATTTTCAGTTTGAGAAAAATCCTCGAAATTTGTATCGAACCAATTAACTGGTAACTGATTATTAAACCAAGTATATTGTCTTTTTACATAATGTCTAGTATTTTTCTTAATTAAATCTAGTGCTTCCTCAAAAGTTATTTCATTATTTAAATACTTTATTATTTCTTTATAACCAATTGCTCGTTTCAAAATATTACTTTCAGGGTATTTTTCATATAAAGTTTTTACTTCATTTAAAAGTCCATTTTCAAGCATTATATCAACTCTTTTATTACATCTATCATATAAAATGTCTCTATCACATGTAAGACCAATAAATATTGCATCATATACAGGAACATCTTTATTAGTTTCTGTTTTTTCACGATTTAAAAAGTTTATTAATCTTACTCTATTATTTTTATGTAAGTTATGATTAGGATCTTTTTTATTTGCTAAAGCAAAAAGTTCATCATTAGTTAAATTATCATAATTATTTTTATGAATTTCCTCAAATTTATAATCGTATAAAAGAGCTTTTATGTATAACCCTGTTCCTCCGACAATAACTATATTTTTACCCTCATATTTGTTTAAAATATTTCTTGCATCATTTTGATAATCGCTTACACTATAGTCTTCATTAGGACTCACTATATCAAACAAGAAATGCTTTCTTTCCCCCATTTCCTCTTTAGTTATTTTAGCACTACCTATATTAAGTTCTTTATAAATTTGCGTTGCATCTGCATTAAGTACTATTGCATCAAATTTTTCTGCAAGAGTTTCTGAAAGTCTTGTTTTACCTATTCCAGTAGGACCACATACACATATAATCATAACTTTTCCTTTCACATTTATTATAAATATAAATTGACAAATATGCAAATATTTTATATATTAAGTTCATGGAAATAATAGGTTTAATCGCGGAATATAATCCGCTACATAATGGTCATTTGTATCATATCAATAAAATTAAAGAAAAATATCCAGATAGTTTACTTGTTTTAGTACTTAATGGATACTTTTTACAAAGAGGTGAAGTTTCAATTATCTCAAAGTATGATAAAGCAAGTTTAGCTTTAGAATATGGAGTTGATATAGTAATAAGTCTTCCTACTTTATATGGAGTTCAAAGTGCTGATACTTTTGCTGATATCTCTATTAAGTTACTTAACTATTTAAAAGTTAGTAAAATTATTTTTGGTAGTGAAACAAATGATATAAATAAAATTACATTACTTGCTAAAAAGTCTCTAGAACTTGAGGAAAGTGATGATTTAAAAAAGACTTTAAAAAGTGGTATGAATTACCCAACTGCTCTTAGTAAAGTTATAAATGAATCATTTGCATATAACTCTAATGATCTTTTAGGAATATGTTATATAAAATCAATTATCAAAAATAATTTTAATATTAAAGCAGAAACTATTCAAAGAACGAATGATTATTTAGATACTGCCTCTTGTGAAGATATTGTTAGTGCTTCGAATATAAGGCAAAAAATAAAAGACAGTATTGATATTTCAAAGCATTTACCTGCCTTATCAAAAGAAAAAATATGTACTTATGATGAAACATTATTATTTAACTTAATTAAAATTACAATTCTTAATGATAATATATCAGATATTTTAGATGTAGATATAAACTTATATAATATGCTAAAAAATAATATTCAAAATGTTAATAGTATGGAAGAACTTTTAAAAGTATTAAAGTCAAAAAAATATACTTATAACAAGCTTAACAGAATGCTTATTCATATTTTACTTGGAATAAAAAAAGAATATACTAAAGAAGATATTTCTTATTTAAATATAATTGGTTTAAGTCAAAATGGTAAAAAGTATTTAAATAGTATTAAAAAAAATATTGGTATTCCACTTAAGCCAGACAAAAACTCTATCAATTATAAACTAGATATTAAAGCAAGTATTATTTATGATATGTTAACTAGCAAAAATGAATATAAAAAAGAACTAGCAAATAAACCAATTATTTATAATGTAACTTTAAGCAAAGAACTCGAAGAAGCATTAAAAGAAAGCATTATAATCGAAAATGAAATTAAATTTGGAAAAAGAAAAGCTTATAACAATGTTGATGAATTAATAAAGTCTATTACTGATGATTAAACAAATTAGCAAATAAAACTATTATTTACTAGTTTGCTTTTTTATATGTGAATAATTATTTACTAATTTGTTTTTTTATACTTTTAATTTGAATTATTTTGTAATATACTTATAATATGAAGAAAAAAATATTATTTATATTAATTATTATTATGTTAGGATTGGGTATTTATTTAGAAACTAATAAAAGTAAAAATGCCTTTAAGGAGTATAGTTCAAAAACACTTGAATATGTTTATTTAAACGGAATATATGATGAAAAATACAAAGATGAATATGATAAAATAGAATTTGATAATCAGAAAAATTTTAGTATGGTACTTACTACCTTTTTACCCAAAGGCTACTCTGGAGATGAAATTAATTATATATTTTCCTTAAGCGATGAAAATATAAATATCCTAAAAGATATTGATTACATCGATATAAAAGATTTTTATAATTTAAAAAATTTTAATGTTCTTAACTATCAAAGATATATAGATTATAAAGAAAAAAACGATATTTCTATTGAGAAAGCGGTTACTTATGTAAATTTAAATTTAGATTATAAGTTTTATGAAAATGCAAATGAAGTTAAAAATACTGATGACATTTTAGTTTTAGTAAATAAATATAACTATTTACCAGGTGGTTATATTCCCACGGATATTGATTACGTCAAAGGGGCTTATGGAAATAATGTACCAATGAAAAAGATAGCTAAAGAAAACTTTTTAGAACTTCAAAAGTATTTAAAAGTTAACTTTGATTTAGAACTTCTTCCGACAACAGCATACCGTAGTGAAACATTTCAAAAAACATTATATGATAATTATGTAAAAAATTATGGTAAAGAAAATGCTGATACATTTTCCGCAAGACCAGGATATTCAGAACACCAAACTGCCCTATCAATTGATTTAAAAAATATTGCTATAAAATCTGATGTTAGACTTACTGATGAAGACTTTAAAATATTAAGTGAAAATGCTTATAAATTTGGATTTATAATAAGATTTCCTAAAGGTAAAGAAAATATAACTGGTTATGAATTTGAAAATTGGCATATTAGGTATGTTGGTAAAGATAATGCTAAAATTATTTATGATAATGATTTAACTCTCGAGGAATATATTGATTTGTATATAAAAAAATATTAAAACTTTTAAAGTCTTAATATTTTTATTTTGTAATTAAAGTTTAATTTTTCTTGATAATGGATTATCACCATTATTTTTATCATTATCTAAATCATCATTTTTACCAGTTAAAATATCAAGTATTTTTTCAGATCTCTTTTTTTCTTTTCTTGTACCAAGAATTTTTTTAGCCATTAAATATTCCATTGTTAATTTATGATATAAATATGATAATTTATCGCATTGAATTTTATAAAAATCATTTGTATCCTTATTTTCACTTCTTTGTTTTGCAACTTCATCCTCAATTACAGATATTGCATCATTATATTTATCAAAAAGTGGACTATAACGACGAGAATGTTGACCAGATTGTAACTCTTTTAAAGAATCCTTTATAAGAAATATTCCATATTCAAAACTAGCTTCCATAGAATCAGGATTTTCATATGCTTTAATATTACTCATTACATTATGAGCATTATCAGTTATAATAACATTTTTTAAATCAGATTCCTTTAAAAATCCATTTTCATAATTTTCAATCAACATTTCTTTAAATTTATCAAAAAAGCCATTTGAATTAAAAAGAATAATTAATTTATTAAATTCGTGACATCTTTTTCCCTCAATTGCACTAAATAATTCAAAATAAGTTCCAATACCACCAGGTAAGAATAATAATATATCGCTTTCCTCAATTAATTTATTAGTTCGTTCTGAAACAGAATTAGTTACTATTTCTTTGGTACAATTAAGTGATTTAAAATCTTCTTTATAAGCTTCAGGACATATACCTATCACTTGTCTTCCATGACTAATAGCACTATCATAAGCTAATCCCATTATTCCCTTATTGCACGCACCAAAAACTAAATCATTATCTTTTAAAACTAAATCTAGTAATTCTTTACTTCCTTTTAAATATTTTTCATCTATATTTTCGCTTGATGAACAACCAACAAATATTTTCATTTTAAACCTCCCTTGGTAATAATATTATAACAAAAAATTTATTGATTTGTATATAAAAAAATATTAAAACTATTTATAATGTTTTAATACTTTTGGTAAAATATTTGTATCTAAATATTTATTATTTCCATCTTGAAATTCATTATTTAAATTACTTATAACAACAGGATTATTTATATCATATTTATAAATACTATCATTAACTTTTTTTATAGCATACATAACTACTTTAGTTTTAACAATACAAGCAAGAAAATCATAGCCATATTTTTTTGAATGTTTCATTCCCATAATAAAGGCTTTTGTTATAGATTTATCTTTATTTTCAATGTCAATATAATTATTCACACTTTCTCACCCTTTACTCTATAAAAATATTATCATAAATTTATTTAAATTACTAGTTTACATTTTTATTGTAAAGAAAAAATTACCTAATACGGTAATTAATCTCTATCACTATTTGCAATTAATAAAAGTCTTAAAATCTGTAATGCACTTGTAAGTACACCCGCTACATAAGTAAGTGCTGCACTAACAAGAACCTTTTTAACACCAGATTTTTCCTCAGTATCAGCAAGATTCATTGCATCTATCTCTTTTCCTGCTCTTTTACTTGCATTAAATTCCACAGGTAAAGTTATAATTTGGAAAAATAGCCCAATAGTTGTAAGTCCTATTCCTATATAAACTAAATCAAGCATTTCAAATATAAAACCAATTAATATAATATAATAAGATATTGATGTTGCTACATTAACCACTGGAAAAATTAATGATCTAAATCTTAAAAATAAATATCCTTCTTTATCTTGAATAGCATGTCCACATTCATGAGATGCAATAGCCATACTTGATACACTACTTCCTTCATAAACTTCTTTTGAAAGTCTAATTACTTTTCTTTTAGGGTCATAATGATCTGTTAAATAACCATTTGTTGCCACTACATAAATATTAGATAGTCCATTCTTATCAAGTATTTTTCTTGCTATCTCTGCTCCAGTTATACCTTTAGAATTTTCCTTTTTTAAATTGATACTATAATTAATTTTAACAAATATATCTGCGATTAAAGGTAATATTATTATTAAAATAAATAAAATTAGTTCCATTATTTCACCTCGTAAATTGTTCCTTCCCTAGTATCCTTTAAAACGATACCTTGTTTTAAAAGTTCCTCTCTTATAGAGTCCGCTAAAGCAAAATCTTTATTTTTTTTAGCTTCTGTTCTTTTTTCTATCATTTCTTTTATATATTCTTCCTCAAGACCATGAGTTTTTTCTTTAGTTAAATCAAGTGATAATACTTCATCCCATTTATTAATTAAAGATAATTTTGTAGTACCATTAAGATGTTCATCTTTTAATAAATCATAAAGTAGTGTTATAGCATTTGCAGTATTTAAATCATCCTCAAGGCAAGAAGTAAATCTTTCATTATAAAATTTATAAGCATCTTCATTAATTAATCCATCATCCTTTAATGATAATACTTTGTTTTTTAATTTTAAATAAGCATTTTGAGCACCATCAAGTGAAGCATAAGAAAATGTAAGTTGTCTACGATAATGTGAAAGTAAACACATAAATCTAAATGAAAGTGGATTATAACCTTTTTCGATTAAAGAATTAACTGTTAAAATATCTCCTTTACTTTTACTCATTTTACCTGATTCATCATTTAAATGTTCATTGTGAAACCAGTAATTACACCATTTATGTCCTAAATAACTTTCTGATTGAGCAATTTCATTAGTATGATGTGGAAAAATATTGTCTACTCCACCACCGTGAATATCTAAATGCTCTCCAAGATATTTAATTGAGATACCTGAGCATTCAATATGCCAACCAGGGTAACCTGTTCCAAATGGTGATTCCCATTTTAACTCTTGACTATCAAATTTTGATTTAGTAAACCATAAAGCAAAGTCAGCTTGATTTTTTTTACTTGCATCATATTCAACACTTTCTCTTGCTCCGACAACCATATCATCCTCTTTATGATTAGTAAGAACATAGTAATCCTTTAATTTTGAAGTATCAAAATAAACATTACCTCCAGCTTTATAAGCATAACCATCCTCTAAAAGTTTAGTTATTATTTTTATATATTCCTCTATATTATCTGTAGCATTACTAACAATTTCAGGTCTTTTACAATTAAGAGCATCAAAATCTTTAAAGAATGCATCTGTATAAAATGAAGCAATATCAAGAACACTTTTATGTTCTTTTTTAGCACTTGCTACCATCTTATCATCACCAGAATCACTATCTGAGGTTAAATGTCCAACATCAGTAATGTTCATACATCTTGTTACATCAAAGCCAATAAATCTAAGTGTTTTATCTAATATATCGTGACCAATATAATTACGCATATTTCCTATATGAGCATAATGATAAACTGTTGGTCCGCATGTATAAAAACTTACCTTTCCTTCTTCCCAAGGAATAAATACTTCTTCTTTATGACTTAAAGTATTATAAATTTTCATAAACATCACCTTCCATAACAACTATTATACTATATTTTAATTAAAACAAAAAGATTATATTAAAAAAAGTATATCAATCATGATATACCATTTTTACTTTTCAATATTAATAAGTTGCATTTTATCATTAAAAATATAATATATAGTTTCGGTTTCATCATAATTTGTTTTTATTTTATCAATGCCAATGTACTTGTACTCATGATTGTATTTTATAAATACAATATTATGTGTAATTACTTCAGGACTAATGCATACAGGATTTGATGATGAAGTAATATAATCATTAGTTAAATTACTTTTTTTAAACATATTAATATTAATAAATGGATAAACACTAATAATTTTATCAATACTAGTCTTTGTAATTAACCTGCATGATGGCGATCCTACTCCACATTCATCGCTACTATATATTTCTTCGGGTGGCATTATAAGCATATTATTTCTTTCACTATACCTTGAAATAACATCCATAAAAGAACCATTATTGAAATAATAATCTTGTAAAGAAAAATTTAATGTACATCCATATTTTTCTTGAACTTCATCTTCTTTATCAAGTCCAATATTAGAAAGTAATGGTGTTACAATGCTATTATCAGTAATAATATCACTTTCAGAGTAATTATATTTTAATTCTACACTTTCATTTTCAGTTACATTTTCAGTTACATTTTCATTTACATTATTCATAGTATCATTTTTATTAATTAATGATTTTCCAATTATTATGCCAATAGGTATACATAATATAATACATACAATTGCCACTATAAATAATTTTTCATTTTTATTTTTCATATACCCTTCTACCCTTTCTATAATAATTATATCATAAAAAAAAATATGTAAATCAAAATTTTAATAAAAAAAGAAGGATTTACCTTCTTAAATTTTCAAGTGTTTTTTCTTTACCAAGTAAATATATACAAGCATCAAGTTCTGGACCGTGCATAAATCCACTTGCCTTAATTCTAAGTGGCATATAAAGTAGTTTACCTTTAACATTTAAACTTGTTTTTACATTATCAATTGCAATATTAATATTATCTGTAGTAAAATCTTTAATTGCTTCGATTTCACGAGCAAATGTGTCAATTACCACTGGGATAATATCATCACTTGCAAGAAATGCTTTACATTCATCATCAAGTTCATACCCTTCGAAAAAGAAATTCTTAACAACATCATTAATCATTTCGCCACAGTTAATATGAGTTTTATATGTTAAAAGTAGCATTCTTACCCAATCTTCACTCTTACCTGATATATCATATTTTAAAAATGGTTTTATCCACTCTAAATATCTTTCATCATCCATTTCTTTAATGTAATGAGCATTGAACCATTCAAGTTTTTTAATATCATAACATCCTGGTGCGGAAGAAATTCTATGAATATCAAATTCTTTTTCAAGTTCAGATAAAGTAAAGAATTCTTTATTTTCTTTTGGAGACCATCCAATTAATGCAATATAATTTATAATTGCCTCAGGAAGGAAACCTCTGTTAATTAAATCCATTAAATTATCATCTTTATTTCTTTTACTAATTTTAGTGCCATCTGCCTTTATTACAAGTGGTTGATGAATATATACAGGACTTTCCCAACCTAATGCTTTATATAAAAGTAAATATTTAGGTGTTGATGATAAATATTCATTACCTCTGTTAACATGACTAATTTTCATTAAATGATCATCAATTACATTAGCAAAATTATATGTTGGAAATCCATCTGATTTAATTAGTATTTGATCCTCTAAAGCACTATTTTCAACTTTAATTTCGCCATAAACAGTATCAATATATGATGTTACTCCCTCTTTAGGCATTTTTTGACGAATAACATATTTTTCACCATTTAAGACTCTTTTTCTTGCTTCCTCTAAAGGAATATGAGAGCAGTGTCCATCATATGTAAATGGCACTTTTCTTGCTGAGGCAATTTCTCTTAACTTTTCAAGTCTTTCTTCATCGCAAAAACAATAATATGCATCGCCTTTTTCCACTAACTCTTCGGCATATTTTTTATAAATATCTAATCTTTCACTTTGATAGTATGGTCCAAAATCACCACCTACACCAGCTCCTTCATCTGGATGAAGTCCAAGCATATTAAGTGTATTCAAAATAAATTCAACTGCACCCTCAACTTTTCTTTCTTGATCTGTATCCTCAATTCTTAATATAAACTTTCCACCCATACTCTTTGCTGTTAAATATGTAAATAAGGCACTTCTTAGATTACCTATATGCATATAACCAGTTGGAGATGGAGCAAATCTTGTTCTAACTTCCATTTTAAAAACCTCCTAATTTCTAATTTTTTCAATATCTGAAACAGCAATACAACCATCACTTGCAGCGGTAACTAATTGATATACATCTTTTTTAGCACAATCACCAATTGCATAAAGCCCATCAATTTCTGTTTCAAAATTTTCACTTACTATAATATCACCATTTATATTAGTTATGTCAAGTTTTTTAAATATTTCTGTATCAGGTTTATAACCAATATAGATAAATACCCCTTTTACATTTATAGTTTTTTCATTATCAAGTGTTACACTTTCAATCTTACCTTCAACTTCATTTATCTTTTTAATATTTACGCCATCAACAATTTCAATATTTTTAGTATTTCTTACTCTTTCTACTAAGGCATCATCACCTTTAAATTTTACTCCCCTATGAAGAAGATAAACTTTATTAACAATATTTGCTAAATATAAACTTTCCTGAAGTGCAGAATTACCTGAACCTACTACTGCAACATCTTCGCCTTTATAAAAATTTCCATCACAGCTAGCACAAGTACTTAAACCTCTTCCTAAATAATCTTTTTCATTATCAAGTCCTAAATATTTAGGTGTTCTTCCGGTAGCAACAATAACATTTTTAGCTTCATAAGTACCATTTTTAGTAATAACTTTTTTATATTCTTCAGTAATTTCTACATCAATAACCTCTTCGAATTTAAATGGTACGCCAACCTTTTTAACTTGATTAAATAAATTAAGTGCAAGGTCTGGTCCACTTATTTCAGAAAAACCCGGATAATTTTGAATCTTATCAATTTTCTGAAGCATTCCTCCAGTGGCACTTTTTTCAAACATTAATACATTTAATCCAGCTCTTTTGCCATAAATTCCTGCAGTTATTCCCCCAATACCCATTCCTATAATTATAACATCATACATAGACATCCTCCTTTTTAAAATCTCATTTCATTTTTATATACATTATTATATAAATCTTCAAACTTACTTTTTCTTGATATAAGCATTATATTACCAAGTCCTATTAAAAACAATATAATTGAAATAATTTGAGCCACTTTAAATCCTCCGAGCATAAGTGAATCTGTTCTCATACTTTCAATTAAAAATCTTACTACTGAATAATACATTAAATAAAATGAAGTAATTGTTCCAACTTTAGTATATTTACCCCTACGAATGAATAAAACAATTATAAACCCAATTAAACAAAGAAGTGATTCATATAAAAATGTTGGTTCATAATATATTCCATTTATATTCATACCATTTATAATAAACTGTGGTAAATGAAGAGATTTTAAATGTTCTAAACTAGTTGCTGCACCATGTGCCTCTTGATTAAAGAAATTTCCCCATCTACCTATGCCTTGAGCAAACAAAAGTGATGGCACGCATATATCTGTTATTCTAATAAAACGCATCTTATATTTTTTAGAGTATAGTGCAATTACAATTAAACCTGCAATTATACCACCATGAATAGCAAGTCCACCTTCCCATATTTTAAATATTGAAAGTAAATCATTTTGATAAAGATTAAAATTAAATATTACATAATAAAGCCTTGCTCCAATTATACCTATTATAATAGCCCAAAAAGCCATATTAAATAAAAAATCTTTACTTATATTAAATTTTTTACCTTCTTTTTCAATCAAAAGAATACCCACAATTACACCAATAAGTATAAGTAGTGAATACCATCTAACACCAAAATTTCCAATTTTAAAAATATATGCATTCATGTAATTAATTATAGCAAATAAAAAGAAAAATATAAATATTTTTTTCATATTTTTACCAGTTGATTTTTACAAAATTTTAGATATAATATTGTTATAAACATTTGTTTGTAAGGAGGTATTATGGAAAATAATCATATTATTTGTATAGATTTAAAAAGTTTTTTTGCATCTTGTGAATGTATTAGATTAAATAAAGATCCATTTTCTTATCCTCTTATTGTGGCAAATCCTAGTCAAGGTGGTGGTGCTATTACTTTAGCAGTTACTCCCTATTTAAAAACTTTAGGAGTTCCCTCAAGAGGTCGTGTTTTTGAAATACCTAAAAATATTAAATACGATATCATAATGCCTCATATGAACTATTACATTCAAAAAAGTAAAGAAGTAGTTTCTGTATATTTAGACTATGTTTCTAAAGAGGATTTACACATCTACTCTATTGATGAATGTTTTTTAGATGTTACCCATTATTTAAAGTTATATCAAAAAACAGATTATGAACTTGCAAAAGAAATACTTGCTAAAGTGTATGAAAAAACTCATCTTACCGCTACCGCAGGTATTGGTCCAAATATGCTACTTGCTAAAGTAAGTATGGATATTGAAGCAAAACATACAAAAGATAATATAAGTAAATGGACTTATGCTGATGTAGAAAAGAAACTTTGGAAAATATCTCCCTTAAGTGATATGTGGGGTATAGGCAAAAATATGGAAAGAAATCTAAATAAAATAGGTATTTTTTCAATCGAGGATTTAGCTAAAACAAATCCCGGTATTCTAAAAGATAAATTTGGTGTTATGGGACTTGAACTTTGGAATCATGCTAATGGTATTGATACAAGTAAAATTTCTGATTTCAATGGACAAACGAAAGATAAATCATATTCAAATTCACAAGTTCTATTCAAAGATTATAATGAAAAAAATATTTTTATAATTATAAATGAAATGATTGATAACTTATGTGCTAGGCTTCGCAATAGTAATAAAGAGTGCCAAAACTTTGGACTTGGAATTACATATTCAAAAAACACCCCTGGAGGATTTTATCATAATATAAAACTTGATAGTCCAACAGATAAAAATAATGAGCTTATTAAATATGCAAGTATTATATTTGATAGATTTTATGAAGGATTACCCATAAGAAAAGTTACTGTTTGTGCTGGCAGTTTAAAAGATAAAAAAGGAACACAACTTAATCTATTTGAAAACTATGAAAATATTAAAAAAGATGATGAAGTTAATTTAACTATTGATAAAATAAAACAAAAATATGGTAAAAATAGTATTTTAAAAGCCTCAAGTTTACTCGAAGATTCTACAATTAAAGAAAGAAATAAAAAAGTTGGTGGGCATAATGCATGATCGTGGAATGATTAAATGGATGCCCTTTAATTCAGTGGTTTCTAGTAAAGAAATTATAAATAGTATTTTAAAAGATAAAAGTAAAATAAGTATGCCAATTTTATCCGAAGAACAAAAAGATGTTAACGAACAAAAACTTCTTATTGCCTACTATAGTAAAAGTAAAATTAACATTTCATATTATCAAAATGGAAATATTAATTTAATAAATAGTTACATAAAAAAAATAGACTTTACTTATCATAAAATCTATTTTGAAAATAATACAATCTTATTTGACCAAATTGTAAGTCTTAATTGACCATAAAAAATCTTTTTACCAAAACAACTACTAAGATAATAGCAACAAGAAGTACTACTACAGTACAAATAATTTTAACTGGTTTACTAACTTTAGGTAAGCCATTTTTGTCTGTTTCTTCCTTTTTCTCACCCTCAACAACTGGTGCTGTTTCCATAATTGGTGCAGTTTGTGTTATTGTTGGTGTTACAGTTTCTTGAACTGGTTCAACTGGAGTTTCTACTACTGGAGGAGCTACTGGTTCAGCTGGAGTCTCTGCTACTGGAGCAACTGGTTCAGTTGGAGTTTCTACTACTGGAGCAACTGGTTCAACTGGAGTTTCTACTACTGGAGCTACTGGTTCAACCGGAGTTTCTGCTACTGGAGCTACTGGTTCAACAGGAGATTCAACTACTGGAGCTACTGGTTCAACAGGAGATTCAACTACTGGAGCAACTGGTTCAGCTGGAGTCTCTACTACTGGAGCAACTGGTTCAACAGGTGTTTCTACTACTGGAGCAACTGGTTCAGTCGGAGTTTCCACTACTGGAGCAACTGGTTCAACAGGTGTTTCTACTACTGGAGGAGCAACTGGTTCAACAGGTGTTTCTACTACTGGAGGAGCTACTGGTTCAACAGGTGTTTCTACTACTGGAGTAACTACTGGTTCAACCGGAGTTTCCACTACTGGAGCAACTACTGGTTCAACAGGAGTTTCCACTACTGGAGCTACTGGTTCAGCAGGAGTCTCAACTACTGGAGATTCCGCAACTGGCTCTACTACCTCCTCATTAATTTTTGGTAATTCAATTTTAAAATCGTTATTTTCTTCCATATCTATCATACCTCTATTATAATTATTACATAAAAAAGAAAATATTCCTAGTATAAATTGAATATTTTTTTATTTTTTAGTTATTTTTTTGCCTTAAAGATAATAGAAATGATAAAAGCAAATATAATTGCACTAACTATTGCAAGACTACTTTTATCTAAAAGTTCAGAAAAAATTCCTAAAATACCAGCATTTTCATAGTCATTTATTCCAGATTGATATAACATATTACCAAAATTCATAATAAGGGATGTTGCACCTACTCCACATTTTTGAATTAATGTAGGATAAATTCCACAAAAGGAAAGAAGTGCTCCAACTACTGTAAAAAGTGAAGTAATATGTCCTGGTGTAAGTTTTGTATTATCTAAAATTATTTGTCCAAGCATGCATATAAAGCCTGCGAATAAAAAAGCATTTAAATATATCATAATAACACCTCAATTTTAACTAAATGACTTATCGCAGGAATCTCTTTACCTTGATTTACTAAAGTAGGATTATGAAGTGATCCTGAGCCCACAATTAAAATTTTCTTATATTTTTTATTTTTTAGTATTTTTGTAAGGAACACTAAAGGAAGACATACTGGTCCACTTCCTCCACTATATTGGGAAGTTTCTAAAAATATTTCATCACCAGCATCTATTATTTTATTAAGCCTTTCATTATAAACTTTTTCATAATACTCTTTTAAAATATTTAAACCAACTTTCCCCAAATCACCAGTTAAAATTAAATCATAATCTTTAACTGTTTCATGAGCATTTTGTAAATAAGTATAAATTGTATCTGCACAAGCTGGAGCCATAACTGCACCCATATTATTAACGTCATTTATTCCTAAATTTACAACTTTGCCAATTAGTCCTCCACTTACTTTAATGTTAGTTTTTTCATTTGTTAAAAGCATACTTACACAAGCAGTAAGTGTACAAGTTGCTGTTCCTTTTTTAGGGCAACCATACTCAGTAGGATATCTAAATTGTCTTTCAGCAGTCAAATTATGTGAGGATGCAAGAGTAATAATATTCTTTGCATTTTTACTTTCAATTAAGTTTGAACCCAAAAGTATTTGCAAAGGAAATCCAGCACACGCTGCATATACTCCAACAAAAGGTATATTAAAATTACTCATAGTTTGGCTTGAAACTCCTAATTGATTTATTAAATCCGTAGCAAAAACATAATCAATTTTATTTTCAGAAAGTCTTTCATTATTAAGTAAATTTTGAATAGATACCTCTTGCATTTTAATTTCAGCATCCTCAAAAGTTTGTTTACCAAAATATAAATCATCAAATTTTAAATTAACATTAGATATTTTACTGTCTTTTTCTTTAGGACCCGCTATTGTATAAAAATTTTTAATATAAACATTATTAAATTTTAAATTACCCATAAAAAACCACCTTAATTAGACATAGAAAAAATGATGATATAATTCCATATAAAAGTACAGAACCTGCAAGTTTAAAAAAATTTGCCCCAACACCTGTAATAAGACCATCTTTTTTATATTCAAGTGCACATGATGTCATACTATGCGCAAATCCTGTTGTAGGAATAATTAACCCACATTTTACTTTACAAACCCAATCATCAAAAAAACCAAGTCCAGTAAAAAGTGATGCTAAAAATATTAACAAAAGACATACAATACTATAACTAATAACCTGTGAAATACCAAAACATATCATTAAAAGCTTTGATACTACTTGGCCTAATATACCTATACCTCCACCCACTAAAAAGGATGTAACAGCATTTTTCAATTTAGGCTCTTTAGTTTGCCAAGATTTAACTAACTTTTTATATTCTTCTTTATTCAAAATAAAATCACCACTATTATTATTTAATAAATGGTGATATTTATACTATAAACTCAAATAATTACGCATTTTTTCAATACCTTTTTTCTCATATCTTGAAACCATTACTTGCGACATTGAAAGTTTTCTAGCAACTTCACATTGAGTTAAATCTTCATAATATCTTGACATAATAATATTTTTTTCATCCTCAGTTAAAGTACACATACTATTTTCAAGTTCTATTCTTTCATCAAGAGAAACATCATCCTTATTTGAAATAGTTTCATATAATGGTCTATTTTCATCATTATCAAGACTCATTATACTTTGCCCTGCATAAACATATTCATATATTTTATTAGGATCAATTTCTAAAAAGTTTGCTACAGTTTCATAACTAGGAACAATTCCATTTTTTAAAGCCAAATTATTTTTAGTTTCTTCGATTAATTTATATACTTTTAAAATATCTTTATTTATTTTTATTTGTCTATTATTTGCTAGTGTATACATTTCTCCATAAATATATGTATAAGCAAAAGATGTAAATTTAGCACCATAACTTTCATCATAATTTTGATATGCTTTTAAAAGTCCTAAAACACCTGCTTGGAAAAGATCCTCTTTTGAAACATTATAAAACTTTTTAGCTATCATATAAATTAAACCAACATTCTCATTAATAATTTGTTCTTTGTTCATATTAGACCTCGATTAATTTCATACAAGTAAGTTCATTATCACATTTTCTTGCACGAAAATGTTTTAATTTCCTTTCTAATCTTTTATTAACTTCACAAATATACATAACACCTTTATTAGTTTTAATTGCTTCTTCACTATTTAATAGTGCATCAATCCCATCTTCATCAATATCCTCAAGGTTATAAAAATTATAAACTAAATATTTTATTTTATGTTTTAATATTACGGGTACTAAATAATTATTTATTTTATAAGTTGATCCTCGATGAAGCATTCCATCAAGTCTTACAAAAAGTATTCCTTTATTATATTCTAAATTCATTTTAAGCATAATAACCTCTTTTCTATATAATAATAAAGCACACTTTTAAAACTTTTTAAACAACTTCGACAAAACATGTCAAAACATTTTTTTATATAACATCTTATTCTACTTTTTTCGACATTTTTCGTAAAAAAAAGAAAAGCATTTTATTTACTTTTCCAAAATTATTTAGGTGTTTTTTTACAAAAATTTTCATCATATTCATAGTCTTTACTTACTATATAATATTCATTGATATTTGTGCAATTTATTACATCAAAATATTTACCTGAATAAACAGTCATAATTTTATCATTTGAAAAATAACTTACCCTTACTAAAGAGAAAACATAGTCATTAACATTTTCTGTATTTATTAAATCATATATACTTTCATTTTTTTCATCAAAGTGATAAATCATATCTTTAATATTAACTAAATAATAAGTATAATTTGAATTACTAATTTTATTTATTTTATTATCTTCGATTATTTTTACATTTGTAATAAATTCTTTCTTAATAATGTTTAATTTTTTTAAATCAGATTCCTTTAAAAAATTATTTTCTAAAGCCTCTTTTATAGAATATTTAATGTT
>CABUPU010000006.1 GCA_902493595.1 uncultured Mycoplasma sp. | reverse complement strand
ATAGAAAGGATCAATCAAATAGATTAATAATTTCTATAAGATTGATTATACGAGGAAAATATATTATGAAAAAAAATATTATATTAAGCATTGTTTTTTCATTTTCGGTTATTGCTATAGGAATTGCCATTGCTAAAGTAATAACATATATGATAGGTTAAATTGGAGGTAAAATGAAAATAAAAATAGGTGTTAGTAATAGGCATGTACATTTAACTAAGGAAGATTATAATTTTCTTTTTAATGATGAATATAAAATATTAAAAAACTTATCACAGCCTAGTGATTTTGTTACAGATAAAGTAGTTACTTTAAAAACTGATAAATATGAAATAAAGAATGTTAAAGTACTTGGCCCTTTTAGAGATTATACACAGGTAGAAATATCAAGAAGTGATTCAATTAAATTTGGTATTAATCCCCCAGTAAGGGAAAGTGGTGATCTGCAGGATGCTGAAACAATTACTATTTTATCAGATAAAAATGTAATAACTAAAAAATGTGCTATAATCTCTCAAAGACATATTCATATTTCTAGGGAAGAAGCACAAAAATTGAATTTAGAAAACAAACAAATTGTAAATGTTAAACTAGGAAATGTAAAAAAAGGTGTTATAGAATGTTTTATTAAAATAAAAGATAATGCAGTTACTGAATTACATATTGATACAGATGATGCATCTGCATTTATAATTAATCAAAACGATGAAGGAGACTTATTAATTTAAGTCTTTTTTTTTAATAAATTTTAGTTCTAATAAAAAATACTAAGATAAGTGATAATCCTAGTATTTACCTTGTTCGTATTTATTGTTATAGGGGTAGTAATATTAAATATTACTTATAAAAATAAAACTATTAAAACAAATAGAAAAAGTAATTTAGCAATAATGATTAAAGAAGATTCTGGAGAATATGTAAGTTCTAATGAAATTCCAAAAGGTAATTATGTTTTAAATGAAGAAAAAACTGTATGTGAAAATGGAGGAAAAGTAGTAAGTTATAATAACTTAACAGGACAAATAGGATTTTCATTTTTAGGTTCAGATAGATGTTCATTATATTTTGATAAGATAATTGATACACAAAAACCAATTATATCTAACTTAAATGTTGATGATACAACAGTTACTGCAGTACTTACAGACGATAAAGGATTATCTAGTTATGGAATAAGCTCTAGTAATACAATAGAACCAACAAATTGGACTTCGATAAATGGAACATCTTATAACTTAAGTATTAACATTACAACTGAAGGAACATATTATTTATTGGTAAAAGATAGTGCTGGAAATATTACTACAAAAGAATTTACAATATCACTTGGAACATCATTTGAAGCATTAATGGTAGCAAATAATACTGATATATTTGATGAGAATGGACTTAGATATGAAGGAGCAAATCCAAATAACTATATTTGTTTAGATAATCAAAAAAGTGGAAGTTGCACAAGTAGTTCATTACTATTTAGAATAATAGGTTTATTTGATGAAGAATATTCTACTGATGGAACAACTAGTAGTGGTACTAAAAAACTTTTAAAAGTAATAGATACAAATAATTATGGTGGTACAAGTGGTAAAGCATGGAATTCAGCAGGATCAAATAATTGGAGTACAGCATCACTTAAAACAGAATTAAATGGAACATATTTGACTACTTTGTTAGGCATGTCCAATGTAAATAGTAAATTATCTAGTGGAATAGTAAATGCAAAATGGCATTTAGGTGGTGTATCTCCATCAGAAAGTACAGCATTATTTTATACACATGAAAGAAGTACTGATACAATATATAGTGGTAATCCTGAAAGCATATATGCAACAATAGGTTTGATGTATCCTAGTGATTTAGGATATGCTACAGTAGGTGGAGAAACAAAAAACAAAACTTCCTGTAGAAGTACTGGATTAAATAATTTTGTTACAACAGCTTATATTGATTGCAAAAATAATGATTGGTTATATACATCTCAAGTTACGAGTTGGGGGTCAAATAAAAATGAATGGTGTCTTTCTCACATATCTTTTTCTCCTACGGCTGTTTATTCTTTATATTCATCAAGTAGTGTGTATATTGTAGACAAAAATTTATTAGCTGTTCGCCCAACTTTCTATTTAGACACAAGTATTCTAAAAATAGTCGGAGGAACAGGAACATTAACAAATCCATATCATATTGGATAAAAAATATAAGTTAAGATACTTGCATAAATATATAAATAAATGATATATTATAAATAGGTGAACGTACAAGATATCACGTTACCTATTTTTTAGATAGTTGGCGCTTATCCGAATAGTATAATATACATTAACTTTTTTACAAGCAATGTAAATTCTACTATGATACGGATGGCGCCTTTTATAAATTCAGGATAATAAACCCCAAACTGTAAAAGTATAATCAAAAATAGTACTCTAATGAGTTTCTTCTTGCTCATTTACCGTTCCTCCTTTCTCCAGTAAAAATCTTGGTTGCCCAAAACCCCGAAAAAATTAAGGAGGTAACGCCATTCCTGCACATTCGAGTAGTTATTATACACAGATAGAATATTATATCAAGTAATTCGACATATAGTGACAAAATAAGACATGAATTTGTTAATAAAACTATGATTTTGAAATGAGATGTTAGTTGACAACTAATGAAAAAAAGCATATAATTTAGATATGTTTTGAGAAAAACTATGAACAAGACGAAATTACATATTAAGTTAATAAGAGAGTTAGTGTATGGTGAAAGCTAATAACAAAATAGTAATTTAGATCACTTGGGAGTTGTTTATCTAAGTAAATAGGGTAAACTGTGTAATTCGCATTAAGAATAATAAGTTAAATATAAAGGTGGTACCGTGCTATATGCACCCTTTTGGTAACCACTTTTTTTAATGGAGGAAAGAAAGATGTTTAAAAAATTAGATGAAAGAAAAACTAATGAAGTTGAAAAAAGTATTTTAGATACTTGGCAAAAAGAGAATATTTTATCATTAACTACAAAAGGTGATGAAAACTTTGTATTTTATGATGGACCAATTTATGCTAATGCTAAACCAGGAATTCATCATGTATTTGCAAAGACGATTAAAGATGCTTTTTGTAAGTATAATGTAATGAATGGTAAAAAGGTACTTAGAAAAATAGGACTTGATACACACGGACTTCCAATTGAGGTTAATGTTGAAAAAAAATTAGGTTTTTCAGGTAAAGCTGATATTGAAAAGTTTGGTGTAGAAAATTTCTGTAAAGAATGTAATAAAGAAACCGCTACAAATATTGATGAAGTAGATAAAGTAACTCAAATGATGGGGCAATTTATTGATACTAAAAATCCTTATATTACATGTAGTAATGACTATATTGAATCTGAGTGGTGGATTTTAAAAACTATGCATGAAAAAGGACTTATCTATTATGGTTCTAAAGTGCTTCCGTATTGTCCTAGATGTGGAACAGAACTTGCATCACATGAAGTAAGTCAAGGTTATGAAGAAGATAGCGTAAATACAGTTATTGTTCCTTTCAAAATAAAGAATAAAGATGAATATATGCTTGTATGGACTACAACTCCTTGGACACTTCTTGATAATGTTGCTGCATGTGTAAATCCCAATTTAACTTATGTAAAAGTTGAAAGTATGGGTTATAAATTCATTTTATGTGAAAGTTTAGTAGGCAAAGTTTTAGGAGACGATGTAAAAGTTCTTGAATCATTTAAAGGTACTGATTTAGTGGGAACAGAGTATGAACAATTAATGCCTTTTGCAAAAGTAGAGGGAAAAGCTTTTGTTGTTGTTGCGGACTGTTATGTTACTGCTGAAGATGGTACAGGAATAGTTCATATTGCTCCTGCGTATGGTGCTGATGATAATAGAGTATGTACTCAAAATGGAATTTCATTTGTTCAAAGTGTTGGTAGTGATGGTAAATATAAAATTGGTCCATGGAAAGGAACCCTTGTAACGGATAAAGACCTTGAGATAGATATTATTAAATATTTAAAAGAAAATGATAAATTATTTAAGAAAATAAAAATGGTTCACGATTATCCTCATTGTTGGAGATGTAAAAGCCCACTTATCTATTATGCAAAACCAGCTTGGTATGTAAAAACAACTGCTTATAAAGATAAAATTATCGAGGCTAATAAAACTATTAATTGGTATCCTGATTATGTAGGCCAAAAAAGATTTAATAACTGGCTTGAAAATATGATAGATTGGGGTATTTCAAGAAATAGATATTGGGGATGTCCTCTTCCTATTTGGGTATGTGATGAATGTAATCATTTTGATGTAATTGGTAGCGTAGAGGAATTAACTAATAGAGCAAATGAAAAAGATATTGATATTAAAAATATGGAACTTCATAGACCTTATGTAGATAATATTACAATGACTTGTTCATGTGGCAGTGTAATGCATAGAGTTAAAGATGTTTTAGATGTATGGTTTGATTCAGGTTCAATGCCTTATGCACAGTATCATTATCCATTTGAAAATAAAAAGCTTTTTGAAAGTCAATTTCCTGCTGATTTTATTGCTGAGGGAGTAGACCAAACTCGTGGATGGTTTTATGTACTACTTGTAATAAGTACAATAATAAGCGGTAAATCATCATTTAAAAATGTTGTAGTAAATGATATGATGCTTGATAAAAATGGTAAGAAGATGAGTAAATCCACAGGTAATATTATTGACCCAATTGCTATTATGGAAAAATATGGAGCAGATTCTATTAGATGGTATATGCTTTATGCTTCTCCAGTATGGACACCACTTAAATTTGATGAAGATGGTGTAAAAGAAGTTTATTCTAAATTTGTTAATCCTTTAAAAAATACATATTCATTCTTTCAAATGTATGCAAATGTAGATAATATTAATATAAATGAATGTAATGTAGATTACTCTGATAGAGAGGAAATTGATAAATGGCTTTTATCAAAATATAATAATTTAGTTAAAAATGTAAGAAATTCATTTTCTGAATATGATTTAAATAAAGTTACTAAATATATTACATCTTTTGTATCAGATGATTTATCAAATTGGTATATTAGACGTAATCGTAATAGATTCTGGGGAAGTAAACTTAATAATTCAAAGAAAAGTGTATATATGACTACTTATGAAGTATTAAGTGGATTATGTAAATTAATTGCTCCAATAGCACCATTTGTTTCTGAGGAAATTTATACTAATTTAACAAGTGAAAAATCAGTTCATTTAGCAAGTTTCCCAGTTTGTAATGAAAGCTTAATAGACCCTTCTTTAGAGGAAAAAATGGATTTAGTAAGAGATCTTATTTCTATAGGTAGATATGCTAGAGAAGAAAATAAAATTAAAGTAAGACAACCACTTAGTGAAGTGTTAATTGATGGAAAATATGAAAGTGTTATTGATAATTTAACATCTCTTATCAAAGAGGAATTAAATGTTAAAGAGGTTAAATTTATAAATGATATTAATACTTATATGAACTTTGAGGTAAAACCTAATTTTAAAGAAGCTGGTAAAGTATTTGGTAAAGACATGAAAGCTTATCAAGAAAAATTATTAAATTTAACTGATAAAGAACTTGAAAGTATTCAAAAAGGTGAAAATATTACTTTAGATATTAATGATAAAACATATGAAATTAATCCATCTTTAGTTGATATTAGATATAATGCTAAAGAGGGCTTTGATATTGGTATGGATAATGGTAAGTTTGTAATACTTAATGCTGTTATTACTGATTCACTTAAAAAAGAAGGTAATGCTAGGGAATTTGTTTCTAAAGTACAAGCAATTAGAAAGGAAAATAATTTTGATATTGATAATAGAATTATTATTGATGTTAATGCAGATGAAGAGTTTGCAAATTCTATTAAAGATAATCTAGATTATGTTAAAAATGAAACTCTTGCTATAGAAATTAATTTTGATGATTCTATAGAAAAAGATTTAACATTAAATGATTATAATGTTGGTATAAATTTAAAAAGGGTAGACTAACTATCCCTTTTTAATTTTCATCTTAAATTTTTATTTTTTATAGATTAACTACTTGGAAAAGTAGTTTTATTATGGTATGATAAATTAGTAAAGATAGGAATGTAAAGATATGGATAAAATAGAGAAAAAAAAGAAAATTATTATATTATCAGTAGTAGTTACTTTAGTACTTGCTATAGCAATATCTTTTGGATATTTAGGAGTATTTGATATAAATACAAATAATATTATGAATGTAAATATATATGCAAATAAAATAGATAATGCAGTGCTAGATACTAATACAACAAATTTTTCTATAACTGTAGATCCCTATAATATGACTGAGGAAGCAAGTACTACTTATATTGCTAGTAATACAAGTACATTAACTGTAAGTTTAGATGCAAATACCACTAAAACAGGAGTAACATGTACTTATGATATTAATTTTACTTATGATAGTTCATCTGATAAATATACCACTAAAACAGCAGGCACTTTTAAAGAATTTACATTACAAGTGATAGGACCTGAAGTAGGTAAAAATGAATTTATGAGTGAAGATGATTTTCCATCTGCAAATATGATTGTTGTAAAAAATGCTAAAATATCTAATTCTAAAAAAGGTAATCCTTCAGTACATAATTGGACTATAAATACAAAATTTTATAATTTAGCATTTGATCAATCTAATTTAATAAATAAAACTTATTCAGGTACATTTAATGTAACAAATGTAACATGTTATCAAACAGAGGCTATTAATCAAATAAATATAAATGTAACAGATTTACCATATAATAATCCTAATAGTAATTATTCATTATCTAATTTAAATGGTATAACTTCTTCAAATATTTCTTGGAATAATATTAATAGAATGATATCTATTAAAAATGGAGTTAATGATGGTGGTAGTGCAACTCTTACAAAAACAACTAATACTACAGGAACACTTTTATCAAGTGTTATAACAGCAGGCGAAGGTACTTCAGGAGATGGAGTAATAACAAAAGTAACAGATAATAATACACTGCAATATAGATATCAAGGTAATAATCCTAACAACTATGTATCCTTTAATAATGAGTTATGGAGAATAATAGGTTATGTACCAGTTTGTTTAGAGGTAACTCCTATAACAGAGGATACTACTATTAATGGAACATCATTTAAGCAAGGTGAAGCACAGTGTACTAAATGGGAAAACAGAGTAAAGATTATTAAAGCAGACCCAATTGGAGCATACGCTTATAATAAATCAAATTATAGTTCATCAAATCCTATAGTGTGGATTGGTAGCACTATTCAAGGCCTTTTAAATACTTGTTATTTAGGTAAAAAAGATGGTTGTGATAAATACTGTTATGCTTATCAAACTACTCAAGGTGTATGTAATTATTCACAAAATGGCATTAATGAAAATGATAGTTATGGTAATATGGTAGAAAGCGTTTATTATAATACTGGAATTGCTGGTTCATATAGTTTGTCATCAAGTAATTTTTATGCCAAAGAGATAATTAAACAAACTTCAGAAAATACTTCGATAGGACTTATGTATGCAAGTGATTTTGGCTATGCTATAAGTGGTTACACAGGGAATTTAGGCTATTCAAGTGCTAATAGTCAAATGGTTAATAATTGGCTATTCGGTCAAGGTTATGAGTGGACAATGACAGCCAATAGTTCTTCAAACCTTGTTAACGTCAACAACTATGGCGGGCTCGACTACTACGGTGCGTTTCACGGTTTTGCAGTTAGGCCAGTCTTATATCTACAATCTAATGTTAACAAATTATCTGGTGATGGCTCAATAGCAAGTCCATATACTTTAGGAATGTAAATAATAAATCGTGCTTCGCATTGTGAAGCCGATTTTGAAAATTAAATGGAGGTTATTAAATGAAAAATAATAAAAGAATTGTTATATGTATATCATTAATTGTTATAATGATATGTACTTTATTAGTAATTAGTAATAAACCTAAAAAGACATTTGAGTTTAATGGAAGTACAATTGCATTACTTGTAAATGGTAAAGTATCTAATACATTTCCTAGTAAAGGTTTATATCAAATAGATATAACTTGTGATAATGCTGATGGAGTATGGGATGTAGATAATTGGAAATTAGATATTAAGAATATAACTGGAAATGTTTCTTGTAATGTATCATTTACAAGTAGTCCTAAACTTCTTTCTAATGTAGTTAATACAACAAGTACTTCTGGAGAAGTAAGTGGCAATGGACTTTTATATAAATCAGAATATGGAGTTAGATATAAAGGTAATAATCCAAATAATTATATTTGGTATAATGGCGAGCTTTATAGAATAATTGGTAAAACACCAGTATGTACAGCTGTAAATACAGATAGTACTTGTAAAACATGGAATAATAATGGCCTTGTTAAAATAATAAAAAATGATTCAATTGGAGGACTAGTCTATAATGCAAATACTACATCTAGTTCAACTTGGGTAGGAAGTACAATTCAAAAAAATCTAAATGAATGCTTTCTAGGGCAAATTAACAGTAGAAATGATAGTGCCTGTGCATCCTACTGTTATTCATATTATGCCAGTTCAAGAAAACCAGTTGCAAAGTGTGATTATACGCAAAATGGTATAGCCTCAAGTGGAGACTATGATAATATGATATATAATGGTGTATATTGGAATATTGGGGTTACTGGTTCATCATCAACTGTGGGAAAAACGCAATATGATAAAGAAAAATCAAGCCAAACTAGTACTACTTTAAAGATAGGTTTAATGTATGCAAGTGATTATGGCTATGCAATGAATAATGGTTATAAAAATAATTGGTTATTTACAAAAGGTTATGAATGGACAATGACTGCATCTAATGCTTCCTACCCTGTTTACGTCTACTCCGCTGGCGGGCTCGACTACGGCAATGCGTATGTCGGTTATGCAGTTAGGCCAGTCTTATATCTAAAATCTAATGTATATGTTATATCAGGAGATGGTTCTGAGGGTAATCCATATAAAATAATGCTTGGATAATAAATCGTGCTTCGCTTTGTGAAGCCGATTTTTTTTTTTTATTTCTTTTTATATAATAAATAAAAAAGAATCACTATTGTGATTCTCTTTTATAAATTACTTAGATAATTAATCAAAATTGTTGCTTTCTTCAACAACCATTAAATTATATTATAATTTTTTTTATTTGTAAATAGGTTTTTAAAAATTTTTTTTATTTTCTTCATATTTTTTTATAGACATATTAAATAAATAATGATAAAATAAGTTTGACATTTGAAGTGGGCCTGCAATCCCACTTTTATTAATAAGAGGGTGATATATTTGGATTTTAGTAAATTAACTGAAAAAATTAATATTGCAATTAAGGATATGGATATATTTGTAGATAGTATATCTTTTAAAAAGAAAGGAAAATATTCCTTTTTAGAGGTTATCCTAGATAAGGTTGGAGGAATTGATATTGATGAGATAGTTACTGCTACTCATATAATTAATCCAATAGTGGATAAATACTGTGATATTGATGATAGCTATATTTTAGATATATCTAGTAAGGAAAGAGGTAATTAAAGATGAATGCAAATGAATTAATTAAAGCTGTTAAATTAGTAGCAAAAGAAAAAAATATTAGTGAGGATGTTATTTTTGAGGGCTTAACACTTGCTCTTACAACTGCATATAAAAAGAATTTTAATTCTAAAACTAATGTAATTGTAAGAATTGATAGAGAAAGTGGCGATATAAAAGTATATTCTTATTTGGTAGTAGTACCGGAAATTGATTATGGAACTGAAACTGAAGATGAAGAAGGTAATATCGTAACAACACCACCAGAGATAAACATTGATGCTCAAATTCTTTTAGAGGATGCAATTAAAATAGATCCTAATGCTAAAGTAGGAGATACTATTGAAAAAGAAGTAACTCCAAAAGATTTTGGAAGAGTTGCTGCAGGAACTGCTAAACAAGTATTAACACAAAAAATTAGAGAAGCTGAAAAAGAAAGTGTAATAAATGAGTTTAGTGATAAAGAAGGCGAAGTAATGATTGGTATGGTTGCTATGGAAGACCAAAAAAATTATTACATTGATTTAGGTAGAACTCGTGGTATGCTTCCTAAAAGTGAAATTATACCTGATGAAAAAATTGTTATGGGTTCAAATATAAAAGTATATTTAACTAAAGTTACTTTAGGAGCTAAAGGACCAGTTATTATGCTTTCTAGAAAACATTATGGTTTTGTCAAAAGATTATTTGAACAAGAAATTCCAGAGATTATTAATGGAACAATTGATATATATCAAGTAGTAAGAGAACCTGGTATAAGATGTAAAGTTGCTCTTATATCTAATAATCCAAAAGTTGATGCAATTGGTTCTTGTATTGGAGAAAAAGGTAGTAGAATAGCAGGTATTTTAAAAGAACTTGGTAATGAAAAAATAGATTTAGTTTTATATGATGAAGATCCAGCTGTATTTATTAAAAATGCTATTGTTCCTGCAAAAGGTGCTATTGTTAATATTTTAGATGAAAAAGAAAGAAAAGCTTTAGTAGTGGTACCTGATGATGAATTTAGTAAAGCTATTGGTAAAAAAGGAAGTAATATTAGACTTGCTTCAAGACTTACTAAATACTATTTAGAAATTAAAACTATGAAAGAAATTACTGAAGAAGGTAATAGATAATGAAAAAAGTTCCTTTAAGAACTTGTGTTGTATCACATGAAAAATGTGAAAAAAAAGATTTATTAAGAGTAGTAAGAACTCCCTTAGGAGAGGTAGTATATGATAGTACTGGTAAACTTAATGGAAAAGGTGCATACTTAAAAAAAACTATAGAAGTAATAAATAAAGCAAAAAAGACTAAAATATTAGAGAAAGCTTTAGGGGTAAGCATTAGTGATGAAGTATATGATAATTTAGAAAGGATTATTAATGAGACCAACTAAAGAAGAATATTATATGGCTATTTCCCAAATTGCTTCATTAAGAAGTACTTGTTTATCAAGAAAAGTTGGGGCAGTCATTGTTAAAGATGATAATCCAATTAGTTTTGGATTTAATGGACCAGCAAGAGGTGTTGAACATTGTGAAGATTTAGGTGGATGTAGAAGAAGAGCAATGAGTGATTATGCATCTGGTAAATATTTAGAACTATGTCCTGCTTCTCATGCTGAACAAAATGCAATTGCTTTTGCTGCAAGACATGGAATATCTACAGTAGGGGCAACAATTTATGTAAATACTTTTCCTTGTAAGGACTGTATGAATTCTATTATTAATAGTGGAATAACAAAGGTTGTATATAATAGTGAATATGATGCAAATCTTTCTAAATCAATTGCAAATAATGCAAATATTGAAATTATTAAATATGAGGGTAGAGATTTAGAAACACTATTATATGATTTTGGATATATAGAAAAGGGAAAAAGTAGATAAAAATTAAATTAAGAAAGGATGGTTTTTATGAATATTAAAGATTATGCAAAAGATGTAAATTTATCAGTAGCAGAGGTTTTAAGAAAATGTAGTGAACTTGGAATTAAAGCAGATGGTAATAGCACTTTATCTGATGATGATATTATTATGATTGATAATACAATTAATTTAATTAGTACTGATAAAGAAACAACCTATGAAGAAGAAGACCAAATTGATGATGTAGTTGAAAAAGTATTACAAAGTGAAAATATTGTAAAAAAAGATATGGTTGCTAATAGCAAACAAAAACTTAAGAAAAAAGATAGCAGTAATGCTGATTTCAAAAACTTAAAAAAACAAATGTATAAAAACAAAAGCAAACTAATGAGTAATGTAAAAGAGGATAATATTGTTTTATATGAAGATGGAATGAGTGTTAAAGCTTTTGCAGATGCACTTGGTGTTTCTCTAAATGATATTATTAAAAAACTTATGAGTTTAGGATTGATGCTATCTATGAATGAAGTTATTGATTTTGAAAATGCTGAAATCGTAGCTTTAGATTACAATAAAACTTTAAAGAAAAAAGAAAGTCAAGATATTGCTGATTTTGATCATTATGAAGTTATTGATGATGAAAAAGATTTAAAAGAAAGACCAGCAATTGTTACAATAATGGGACATGTAGACCATGGTAAAACTACACTTTTAGATTACATTAGATCAACTAGAGTAGCCGAAGGTGAAGCTGGAGGTATTACGCAAGCAATTGGTGCATATCAAACTGAAAAAGATGGTCATAAAATTACATTTATTGATACTCCAGGTCACGCTGCCTTTACACAAATGCGTGCAAGAGGTGCAAGTGTAACTGATATCGTAGTTATTATTGTTGCTGCTGATGATGGTGTTATGCCTCAGACTAAAGAAGCAATCGACCATGCTAAAAGTGCTGGTGTACCAATCATTGTAGCGGTTAATAAAATTGATAAACCAAATATAAATATTGAAAGAGTATATACGGAAATGAGTGAAAATGGTATTACTCCAGAAAGTTGGGGAGGAGAATACCCATTTATTAATCTTTCTGCGAAGACTGGAGAAGGTGTTGATAATCTTCTTGAAACAATTCTTGCAATTGCAGAAGTTAAAGAACTTAAAGCTAATCCAAATAGATATGCTTTAGGGGCTGTTATCGAAGAAAAACTAGATAAAAATATCGGAGGACTATCATCATTCCTTATTCTTAATGGAACACTTAGACTTGGAGATCCAGTAGTCGTAGGAACAACTTATGGTAAGGTTCGTACAATGAAAAATGATAAGGGACAGTCAATTGTTGAAGCAGGACCATCTACTCCAGTAGAAATAACAGGACTTAATGATACACCTAAAGCTGGTGATAAGTTTATGGCTTTTGAAACAATTGAGGAAGCTAAAGAAGTTGCAGAAAAAAGAAAAAATATTGAAAAAGAAAAGAGTAATGTTAAGAAAACTTTATCACTAGATGAATTATTTGAAAGCGTTAATTCAGGTCAAAAAGAAGTCGCTGTTGTCTTAAAAGCTGATGTAAGAGGTTCTGAAGAAGCAGTTAAAAGTGCTCTTGAAAATATTAAAGTTAAAGATGTAAGAGTAAAAGTTATCCGCAGTGGTATAGGACCAATATCTGAAAGTGATATAGTTCTTGCAAGTGCCTCAAAGGCTATTGTAATAGGATTTAATGTAGTATCATCTTCGGATGCTAAAGCTATGGCTAAAGAATACGGTATTGAAATTAGATGTTATACAATTATTTATAAACTTGTCGAAGATGTTGAAGCAGCACTTAATGGTATGCTTGATCCAGAATATGAAGAAAAAGTAATTGGTAGTGCTACTGTAAGACAAATATTTAAATTTTCTAAAGTTGGTAATATTGCAGGTGTTTATGTAACTGATGGAATAGTTAAAAATAATGCAAATGTAAGAGTTATTCGTGATGGAAAGATTCTTATTGATACAAAGATTTCCTCAATTCAAAGAGGTAAAGATCAAGCTAAAGAAGTTAAAAAAGGCTTTGAATGTGGTATTACATTAGAAAAATATGATGACTTCAAAGAGGGAGATACTTTTGAAGTATATGTAATGGAGCAGGTAAAAAATGCCTAGTTTAAATGTAAAAAGAATAGAAAGTGATATTGAAAAATATATTCCAATGATTATTCAAAGAGAATGTCACGATGAACTACTTAAAAGTATTACAATAACTGGATGCTCACTTGCAAAAGATTTTAGCTATTGTAAAGTATATTTTACATCACTTTCTTCACTTTCTAAAAAAGAAATCGAAAAAGAAGTAAATGAAGCAAGTCCTTTTATAAGAGGTAAACTTGCCTCATTAATTGATGCAAGAAATATACCATTTTTAAAATTTACTTATGATGAGTCCATTGAATATGGTAATAAAATTGATGATATAATTAAAAAAATACATCAAAATGATTAATGATATGGGGTTTTGGTATGAAGTTATATGTTGGTAGTATAGATAAGAGATTTAAGGGTACTCTTTTAAATAATGCTTATGAGTATGCAAAGTGTTTTAATGGAAAAAATAGATTAGAATTAATTAGTAAAAGAAATTTATTAAATAGTAATAGTTTAATAATGCAAAAATATGATCCTAACTATCTTTTTTCGTGTCTAGTAAAGGAAAATCTTGCTAGAGAGGATGAAAAAATAATTTCTATTTCAAATGATTATAATTTAATTGCCTATTTATTATTTCATAGAAAAAATGGATTAGTAATAGATAATATAGTTGTTGTTAATTACGATGAATATATGGAACTATTTAAAAAAAGTTTTTATAATTATTTAATTAGTGAAGTAGAAAATTATTCAGAATCAATTTATCCATCAATAGTATATATAAATCCTTATTTTAATAATGAATTATTAAATGATGTTTTATCTAAAAGAGGATATATTTCAGATACTGATGGTTTAAAAAAGTTTATCTATGTACCAAAAGAAAATAGAAAGAAAGGTATTATTTATATTGAGGATTATGAATGCAGTAATTTTAATAAACAAAGATAAAGGTAAAACAAGTAGAGATGTAGTAAATAGTTTAACAAAGGTATTTAATACCAAGAAAATAGGTCATACTGGAACTTTAGACCCAATAGCTCAAGGTGTACTTGTTATATGTATAAATAAATATACAAAACTTGTAAATAGTTTAATGAGTTTAGATAAACAGTATATTGGTACAATTACTTTAGGAATTAAAACTGATACATATGATATAACTGGTAAAGTATTAGAGCAAAAAGATATAAGTGTTTCTAAAGAGGATATTGAAAAAGTATTTTCTTCATTAATTGGTAAATATGAACAAATAGTACCAATTTATAGTGCAAAGAAAGTTAATGGAAAAAAACTATATGAATATGCAAGAAATGGTGAAGAAGTAAAACTACCTACAAATGAAGTTGACATTTATAATTTAGAGTTAATATCATATGAAAAAAATAAAATAGTATTTAAATGTAATTGTTCAAAAGGAACCTATATAAGAAGTTTAATACAAACTATATGTGATAAATTAAATGTTATTGGAACAATGTCTGATTTAGTAAGAACTAAACAAGGAAACTTTGATATTTCTGATTCATATACTGTCGAAGATATTGCAAATGGTAATTATAAAGCTTTATCTGTGAAAGATTTATTTGGCTATAAAACATATAATTTAACCGAAGAAGAATTTAATAAAGTAAAAAATGGTTCTCATATAAAAGTCGATAGTAATGAAGATATATTACTTCTATATTATAATAATGAAGAAATCGCAATTTATAAAAGAAAAGATGATTTTTACGCTTGCGATATAATGCTTATTTAACTGGAATTAATCCAGTTTTTTTAATACTTAATTTTATTGTGTAAAGTAATGTAAAACAAATGATGGAAATATGTAAATAAAATGTAAAATTTTAATTCTTTTTTAGGAATTTATCAAAAAAAAGGAGGAAATGAGAAATTTTCCGGTAATAAATATATATGAAGGGAGAAATTTAAAATATACTTAAAAAATTAGAAAATGAAGTAATTTTAATTGGTAAAAATAATTTTTATAAAAATATATCAAAGGAAAAAAAAGAGACAACCTTGTTGTACCAACGCTTTTGCCTCTTTAATGACTAGATTGTAACATAAAAAATATAATGTGTCAAATCGGATATCTTGATTGTAGTGTACGAATTTTGAAAATTAGACTACATTGTTACTCCGACCATTAATATTATAATCAGAAAAAAAGAAAAAATGATATTGGTATGCTAAATAATTACAAAAAGTATTTTGAAATAAAAAAGAAAATATTAAATAATTAAATTTATTGTTATGAAAAATGCAATGATTCTATTGACAAATACAAAAAGTGTGTTAGAATAGTTGTAATTGATACAAGGAGGCTCTTACATGAAAAGAAAGTCAGATAAGGCAATTGTTAAAATTTATAAAGAAAGCAGCATTAGTAATAAATGTTATGCTGACATTGCTTGTTTATGGGCTCTTCTAAATTTAATTGACGATAAAAGTAACGGTGACCAAAGATGCATTTTATTATAGTGTTTTTGGCACCGTTATTTTTTTATAGGAGGTGTTGTTAATAATAAACAATTAATGCGTACTTATAATAATTGTCAAGATAACAGTTTTATGCAAATAACAAAGTCAAATTAAAGCTGCTTGAACAATTAAAATACAATTAGTTTATTATAATACTAAATTGTAATTGATTATGAGTTTATAGGGAACTCTAAAAAAAAACTAAATAATAAAGGAGGTGTGCAAATGAAAAATAAGAAAAAAGTAGTTAAACAAGTAAAAATAGAAAAAAATGCTTGTTGTACTTGTGGCAGTTTTAAGTAGAAATAAAAACAATTTGTTTTTATTTCTACAATATAGGAGATAAAATATGATAGTTGAAACAAAAAATGAAATTTATGAAACAAAATTAAATTTAATTCAAATCGAACTAACTGGATATTGTAATATGAACTGTAAGCATTGCCGTGCAAAAAACGAACCGAAAATTTTTTTTGATGAAGAAAAATATAATTTAATTATGCAGTTAATACAAAAAGAAGCTGGAAATGATTTTAAATTAACTTTGTCTGGAGGAGAACCTTTTTTACATAAAAAAATACTAGAATATATAAAAATTGCTAAAGATAATGGTGTGTCATCATTGGTTGTTACGACAAATGCTTCGCTAGTAAAAAAAGATCATTTGAAATTCATTAATAATTTGAATTTTGAAAATTTTATTATACAAGTTAGTTTAGATAGTCTAGAGGAAAGCATCCATGATGATTTTAGAGGATTTAATGGTTCTTTTAGATTATGTAATAAATTACTTGACGAAGTAAAAGAATATCCCAAAATAAATTCTTCTATAAGAATGACGATAAATGAAAATACTATAGATCAAATGGAAGAAATGGTACAATATGCAATAAGTAAAAACTGTAAAATAGTAGGATTTGGCTCAATAATTCCTTTTGGTAAGGCAGAGGATTGCTCAATGTCCTTGAACAAAGAAAATAAATTAAATTTTTTAACTGAAGTTGTTAGATTGAATTTGAAATATAAAGATAAGATTGAAGTTGTAACAGAAGATCCTTTGAAATCGAATGTAAATAATTCGCCTTGGAGAATTTGCAATGGATGTTCTGGCGATGAAATAATTTTTGGAGGATGTACTGCAGGAATAGATTCACTTAATATTCAGAGTAATGGAATTATAACGCCTTGTTCAATGATAAAAGAAGCAATTTTGGATTTGAATGAATGTAAAAAACTTGATGATTTAATAAAACAATATCAAAATAGTCAATTGGTGAAAAAATTATTCGAAAGAAAATTTAATGGTAAATGTGGAATATGTAAAAAAAGATATTTATGTGGTGGCTGTAGAGCTTCTGCGAAAGGAAGAACTAATGATTTGTTTGGTACAGATGAAAGTTGCTGGGTAGAAGAAAATGATTTGTGATTCTCATGTTCATATAGGAAATTATGAAAGAGCTTGTAATATATTGAAAACGACAGAATTTGCTAATAAGTATAGATTATATAGTAGTGTTGATACTGAAAAAATTAGGAAACAAGATGAATATATTTCAAGTTTAAATAATTTTTTTGCTATTCCTATTATATTTAAAGAAACTAATATAATTCAAGAAAATATATTTGTTAGTAATTATTGTGACATTCATAAAAATGGTATACCAGTTAATATAATAAGTAATGAATTTTTTATTCCAAAATATAATATATGGAAAGAACATTTTCTATTAAACGATTATCAAGAAATTGAATTAAGAAAGAAAACATATGAATATCTTAATGATACAAATGGATTTTTGATAATTCACTGTAAAGATAAAGTGAGACTTGAATACATACAAAAATTACATCAGTTATATAATAATATTAATATTATTATTGCACATTTGGGAAGAGATTCTTTTGAAAGCACTGAATTTGTATACAGTGTATTAAAAAAATATGATGATGATAAATTTTATTTTGATTTGTCAACAATATCTAATCCCGAGAATATAAAAAATGCTTTTAATATGGTTAACAATAACAATATTTTATTTGGTTCTGATTATCCATATGAATCTTATAAGAATATTAAAAATTTAAAAGAAAAAATATATTTATATTCTAATAATCCTGATGATATATTTGTCAATAATTTTAAAGGAATTGTAAAGAAACTTGAAAAAAGTAAGTAAAATTAAAATATTTAGCAAAGAATATATTTTAAAACTTATAGATTTGCCAATGACTTATTCTGAATTAATAAATCAGCATAAATTTATTATTTTTTTGAGAAAAAATGGAATTTTAACACCAAAAGTATATTTTAGTAGATTTTTAAGCATTTTTAAAATAGAATTACAGGAGTATATATATTGTTCAAAAGAAAAACATACAGATACGGAAAAGATTAAAACATTAGCATTATTTCATGATACAAGTTTTTTATATAAACATTCATATTCAAAGAAAAAATATTATGAAGTTAAACAACAATGTAATAATATTACAATTGATAAAATATTAATTGAATTTAGTGAAAAATATTATAACTTTCCAATCAAAAATGTTAATGTTGATGACATCAAAAAAATATACGATTTATTTTATCAAGAATTTATTTTTCATTATTATAAAGAAGATTGTATTATACACAATGATATTTCATTTAATAATATGTATTTTCATAATAATGACGTATGTATTATAGATTTTGATTTTTCAGTTAAAGGTTCAATATATGTTGATTTTGTTGATACAATTGTCAAAAGAACATATGGTATAAGTTCAATTTTTGAACAGTTAATAAAAAAACATAATTTAGAAAAATATGTAGATATATATAATAAAAAATCTAATAATTTTCATATAGAGTATAAGGGTTGTCTACTTATGATAGGATTAAAAGTGTTAGCATATAATTTTTTTGTGTTAAGCAAATCAAATTCTAAAGAAGAATTTGAAAAAAACTTGATTGAAATTAAAAAAATGTTAGAGTTATTGAAAGGAAAATATTATGATAATTAGAGAAGCAGTAGAAAATGATGCTGAAAGTATAGTAAATATTAATATTAATGGGTGGAAGGAAACGTATAATGGAATATTTCCAGATGATTTTTTAAAAAAACTAGAACAAAAAAAATTTGAAAGTATAGAAAAATGTAAATCTAAAATAAATGAGTATATAGTTTGTGAAATTGAAAATAAAGTTGTCGGTTTTCTTAGATATGGAAAAAATAAGAAAAATTATAATGACAAATATGCAGAAGTGTATGCTTTGTATGTAGATTCTAAATATAAAAATAGAGGTATTGGAAGAAATTTACTAGAATATTCTTTTAATAATCTTAAAAATTTATATGATAATGTTTTAATAAGTACATTAAAACAAAATTCCGCAACTAAATTTTATGAAAAATGTGGTGGAAGGCAAATTGATACTTGCTATTTTAAACTAGAAAATAGGGAATATGAAGAAAATTTATACTTGTTTGATTTAAAAAATCAAAATTATTCAATATAGTGTTAAGACAACTAATTACTTATAAATTAAATAAGAAATGCAATTAAACTTTTATTAACAAAGTAATCTTGGCATCTGATTAAATGAAAAGATGGAAAGATTATTTTTTCTTTCTATTAAAAGTTAAAATCTATGGTATACTATATATATGGGAGTAAGATATGCTAGATAAATTAATAATAAACGGAACTGAAAATTATAAATGTTATGATATATTAAAGAATTTATATGCAAGTAATCCTGAATTTAAAAAAATAGTGGATGAAGGTATTAAAAGTGGAAAAGTAACTGGATTTTCACATGAATTATGGGAGAAACTTGATATGCAAAATATAAGATCAAGAGGAGTAAATTCATTTTGTGAAGTATTTAGAGATGGTGCTAATTTAGGCTACTGCACAGTATGTTCTAAACAAGTAAGTTATTCACTTGATAATCCTTATTTATGTGGAGGTACAAATAAATTTTTAATTGGAACGGTGAATTCTCCAGATGGAAGACATACTTGGATTGAGGATGAAGGCAAAATAATTGATACAACCTTTATGCTTGTTATAGCTAAAGATTATGTAAAATATTTTGGCTATACTTTAGAAAATAGATATAATCCAAATATTGATCCAATATATGTAAGTGCAAAAGAATTTACAAATGATAAAAGTCTTAGGAGGCAAATATGAAAAAAATAATCTTAATTGATGGAAATAATTTAATGTTCAGAAGTTATTATGCAACTTTTTACAGTGGAGCAAATATGAAAACAAGTACGGGACTTCCTACAAATGCCTTATTTTCCTTTACAAATATGATTAATAAAATAATTAAGGAAGAAAATCCATTATATGTAGCAGTGGCTTTTGACGTAGGTAAAAACTTTCGTAAAAAAGAGTTTTCTTTTTACAAAGAGGGAAGACAAAATACACCAGATGAACTTAAAATGCAAATGCCTTATGCAAGAGAGATTCTTACGGCAATGGGTATAAAATATTTAGAACTTGAACCTTATGAAGCAGATGATATCATTGGAACTTTAGTTAAAATGTGTGTTAAAGATGCTGATTTTGATGCTACAATAATATCTTCGGATAAAGATTTACTGCAACTTATAAATTTTGAAACAGATGTTAAACTTCTTAAGCAAACAGGGTTTATTCGATTTAATGAAAAAACTTTTAAAGAGGAATATGGAGTAGATCCTATTAATATGATTGATTTAAAAGCTTTAATGGGAGATAGTTCAGATAACATTCCTGGTGTTAAAGGCATCGGTGAAAAAGGCGCTATCAAACTTTTAAAGGATTATCAAACAATTGAAAATTTATATGAACATATTGATGAAATAAAAGGTAGTATTCACGATAAACTTGTTACTTTCAAAGAGGATGCTTTTATGTCAAAAAAACTTGCAACCATATACTGTGATGTTCCTCTTGAAATATCTTTAAATGATTTAAAATATGATGGACCGAATAATGAACTTTTATATGATGTATTTTCTAAACTAGAATTTACTTCACTTTTAAGTGGGCTTGATAAAGAAAAAAATAATGAGAAAATAAGTTTTACCCTGGTAAATGAAAATATTAATGTTGTAACAAATGATATAGTTTCTTTATATATTGAGTGTGATAATGATGACTATACAAGTGCAAATATAGTAAGTGCTTCATTATATGATGGTAAATTTTTCTATTATTTTTCAAAAGAAAATATCAAATATTTAAATTTAACTAATAAAAAGGTAGTATGTTTTGATAGTAAAAAATGTCAGTATTTATTAAATGAGAATTTTGATGTTTATCTTGATTATTCACTTTGTTCATATTTAAACGGAGATAATATCAAGGATGATATTTCATTTACGGCAATAAAATATGGTTTTGAAATTCCCACGATTAATAATTTACTTAAAATTTATGGAACACCTGAATACATTCAATACGAACTTTTAAAGGTAAAATTTTTATTTGAAAATTATGAAAAAAATTATAATCTTTTAAAGGAAAATAAACAAGATAAAATTTATGAAAAAATAGAACTTCCACTTTCAAAGGTACTTCTTAAAATGGAAAAAGAAGGTATTAAAGTATCAAGTGAAGTTTTAGATAATCAAAAAGAAGTTATTTCTAAAAAACTCGAGGAAATTACTGCCAAGATTTATGAATATGCAGGTGAGAATTTTAATATTTCTTCCCCGAAACAACTTGGCGAAATCTTATTTGAAAAGATGCAGGTAGGTAAAGGTAAAAAGAATAAAACAAGTTATAAAACAGATGAAGCTTCTTTAGAAAAACTTGCAAATGTTCATCCAATTATTAATTTGATTTTAGAGTATCGTGGACTATCTAAACTTAAATCAACATATATTGATGGCCTAAAGGAATATATAGTTGACGGTAAAATTCATACAATATTTAAGCAAACTGTAGCAAGAACCGGAAGACTTTCTTCGATTCATCCAAATCTTCAGAACATTCCTGTTAAAACTGAGGAGGGTAAACAAATTAGAAAAGCCTTTATACCAAGTAATGATGTCTTACTTAGTTTAGACTATTCACAAATTGAACTTAGAATTCTAGCTTCAACAATAAACTCTAAACCAATGATTGATACCTTTAATGAAGGTGGAGATATTCATGCAAGAGTGGCTGCCGATATTCATAATAAAGATATAAAGGATGTTACAAAAGCTGAAAGAAGTGCTGCTAAAGCGGTAATTTTTGGAATAGTATACGGAATAAGTGGCTTTGGTTTAGGCGAAAATCTCCATATATCTAAAAAAGAGGCTGATGAGTTTATAAAAAAGTATTATCATCTTTATCCTGAAGTAAAAGAATATATGGAAAAAATGATTGCTTTTGCTAAAGAAAATGGTTTCGTTTATACAAATTATGGAAGAAAAAGAGTTATTAGTGAAATAAATGATGCTAATTTTATGGTTAGAAAATCTGGCGAAAGAATGGCTATTAATACGCCAATTCAAGGGAGTGCTGCCGATATTATTAAAATGGCAATGATTAAAATTGATGAAATCTTTACAAAAGAAAATATTCAAAGTAAATTAGTATTACAAATTCACGATGAACTTATATTTGATGTTAAAAATGAAGAACTTGAAAAAGTTGAAAACATTGTAAAAGATACAATGGAAAATGTAGTTAGTTTAGCTGTACCACTTAAAGTAAGTACTGATGTTGGAACTAACTGGTATGATTTAAAATAAAGGAGGAATTTTTATGCCAGAACTTCCAGAGGTAGAAACAGTTAGAAATTATTTAAAAGAAAATATTTTGAATAAAAAGATTATTAATATAGATATTTTATACCCTAAAATGATTGAAAATGATATAAATGAATTCAAACAAAAGCTTATTAATAACTTCTTTATTGATATTCAAAGAAAAGGAAAATATTTAATATTTGTACTTGACAAATACTATTTAATATCACATCTTCGTATGGAAGGTAAATTTAATATTAAACCCTTAAATGAAGAAATATCTAAACATGAACATGTAATATTTTATTTTGAAAATTTTACTTTAAGATATAATGATACTCGTAAGTTTGGAAGAATGAAATTAATTAATAAAGATGAAATAAATGATTATTTTAAAAATGTAGGTCCTGATGCTAATAATGTAGAGTATAGTGATGAAATACTATACAAAATAAATAAATCTAATAAATGCATTAAAACTATTTTGCTCGATCAAAGTATACTATCTGGTATTGGTAATATTTATGCTGATGAAATCTTATTTAAATCAAAAATTAACCCCTTTATGAAGGGGAAAGATATTAATAAAAATGATTTAGAAAATATCATAAAATATTCTAAAAAAATACTTGATGATTCAATCAAACATAAAGGAACCACTATTAAAAGTTATACATTTTCTTTGAACCATGTCGGTAGTTATCAAGACTATTTACTTGTTCATAAAAATGAGGGAAAACCTTGCAAAATATGTAATGAAAAAATATTAAAAGCTAAAATTGATGGAAGAAGTACCTATTATTGTAAAAACTGTCAAGGTGTAAAATGAAAAAAGAAATTCTATTAACATTATTAACTTTTGTATTTCTTTCTATTGGAGCGTATTTTTGTTATAAAAAGAAACTTGAAATTAATGAGGTTAAAGCACCAGTAAATTCATTTTTGTTTATTAATTATGATAATAATTATATTAATTCAAACATTGATTTTTTAGATAAAAAAACTATTTTAAAATCAAAAGCATATATAACTTATGAAACAAATGGTAATAATGATGTATGTCTTGATTATATTTTAAAAGCAGATGGAAATTATGATAAAACTAAAGGTGTTGATGAAAGTAATAAAGAACTTACTTTTTTAATCGAAGGGTTGTGTAAGGAAAAAGAAATTCCTTCATTTAAAAATGGAGATGAAATAGTGCTTTACACATTTAAAGTTAAGCCGAATACTGATGAAGAATATAATATTATAACTAATTTTTATGTAAATAATCTTGATCAAACAGCCCTTGTAAATAATCCAATAAACTTTACATATTTAGTAAAACAGACTAATTGTTAATTTTTTCTTTACAAACTGAAAATTCTTTGATATTTTTATGGTAAGGAGAATACAATGAAAAAAGAAAAATTGGTAGCAAGTGCTCTTGCATTTAATACACTTCTTACAGCATTTACAATTAAGGCTAATGCAAAAACATTTGATGTACCATACATTTATGCAGAAGAAAAATATGGGGAAAGCCAGCTTGGTAGAGATTTAAATTATTATCATATTGAAAATGAAAAACAAAATTTAAATAGTAAAAAAATTCTTTTGAATTTTGCTATTCATGGTTTTGAGGATGCTTTTGCGTATGATGGCCAGTTACTAGTAAGTATAGCTGAAAAAATAATAGCTTACTATGAAGAAAATTATGATAAATTAGGTTCTTATGAACTTTATGTAATTAAATGCTCTAATCCTGATGGTACTTATGAAGGGATTACAAATAATGGCTATGGAAGATGCACAAGTACTGGTGTAGATTTAAATAGAGACTTTGATTATTATCATCAAAAAAGGGATAGTGCAAGGTATTATACACAAGCGCCATTTAGTGCTGTTGAATCGCAAGCTTTAAGAGATGTAACAATTAAGATAAAACCTGATATTGTAATTGATTGTCATGGCTGGTTAAATGGTTATTATGGAAGTTATAATTTATATCAAAAATTTAGTAAGAATTTTTATTTACCTTATTCAGGAGGTTATGGAAGTGGTTACTATTCTTCGTGGGTTACAACTTTAGGAGCGGAAGGAACACTTTTAGAATTTCCTTGGCCCTCAAATGATCATGATAAATTCGTAGAAACTTACAGTAATAAGATGATTGATTTAATTAATGGAGTAACCTCTGAAACGTTAGCTGAACAACAAAAATTAGAAAATAATGAATGTAATTTAATTGTAAATAACCGGGTTTATTATCCTTACAGAAGCTCAATTAAATTGGATAATTCTAATTATTATTCACTTACTGATATTGCTAGAATGCTAGAATTTGATATATTTTATGAAGATGGTAAAGTTGTTTTGAAAAATAATTATGAATATTTGACCTTTATACCAGGAACTAGCATTATGCAAACAATTAATAATATTTATGATTTAAAAGGGACGATTTTTGAAAATAATGGTGAATTTTTTGTACCCATTCGCAAAGTTTTAGAATATTTAGGACACAGCGTAGAGTGGAATGGAGAAACTAATGCAATTTATATTGATTCAAATATGCAAATGACAAGAAAACTTGTTGTTGAAAATTCTTAAAATTTATGCTATATTTATAATAGTGAAAGGAAGGTAAAAATGAGATTAACAATTGAAGAAGCTCAAAAGAAGAATGAAAGAATTGACTTTTTAAAGGGTAGATTAGAAAAAATCAGAAATGAAAGAAATGATTTCCAAGGTAGTGCTGGATATGATGCAAATGAACCATACTTTGCTTTACTTTCTCAAATGGAAGATACTACAAACAAAGAAATAATGCAAATTAATCAAGAACTAGCTACTGCTGAAATCGTAGATCCTACACTTGCTAATGAGAATTTAGTAAATGATGGAGATACACTTGATTTGGTAATTACTAATCCAGATGGAACACAATTTCCAAGTACAGTAACTATTGTAAATCATATTCAAGAGTACAATCCAAATTTATTAAGCACTTCATCTCCAATTGGTATGGCTATTTATGGAAAAGAAATCGGATCTATAGTTGATTGTCAAGCTCCATATGGTAATATTAAAATTGAAATAAGAGGAAAAGTTCTTAAAAAAGAAGTTGAAGAAACTCTAGGAAGATAATCAAATTGGTTATCTTTTTTTATTGTGATTTTAATTTTTATATCTTATAATATTTGTAGGAGGAAAATATGTTTTTACCTGCAGATAAATATAAAGTTATTAATAAGACTATTTTAAGTGATGTTGACAAGAAGAACTTAATATCTTTTTATATGCCTATTATTGGAAGTTTAGCAGTTTCTTTATATCTTATTTTGTGGCAAGATTTATCTTTAAAAGAGGAAGAGAGTGAAGAAGAAATTCATCAACATTTAATTTCACTTTTAAATGATACAAAAGAAAATGTTCAAAGTGCATTTTACTCTCTTGAGGCTGTAGGACTTTTAAAAACATATGTAAAACCTGGTGATGTAAAATCTTATATTTATGAACTTTATAGTCCACTTTTACCATCAGAGTTTTTTAATCATCCAATACTTAATATGGTACTTTATAGTAATATTGGACCAGATGAATATGATAAATTATTTAAATTTTTTCAAAAGAAAAGAAGTGATTATTCAGGTTATGAAGAAATTACTAAAAAAATGGATGAAGTATTTATATCTTCTTCATATGCTCCAAAGGATGGTGCTAAAGAAAGATGCTCAAATGCTGTTAGTTTAAATAGTAAAATAGATTATGATTTAATTACATCATCGATACCAAAAAGTGTTTTATCTGAAAAAGCTCTTAATAAAAAGGCTAGAGAATTAATTGATAATTTGTCATTTATATATAACTTTGATACCTTACAAATGATTGAACTTATGCGTAATAGTTTAAATGAATTTGGAATGATTGATAAAAATGAACTTAGAATTAATGCACGAAAGAAATATAATTTATCGTCAAATAGTATGCCAACACTTGTTTATAGAACACAACCTGAATATTTAAAAAAAGCCAGTGGAGATAATTCACTTCATGCTCAAATTGTTCAAATGTTTGAAAGTATAAGTCCTTATGACTTTTTAAAATATAAAAATAAAGGTGCAAGTCCTACAGCTAAAGATCTAAAACTTGTAGAAAATCTTTTGGTTGATTTAGAACTTACTCCAGCTGTTGTAAATGTTTTACTTGATTATTGTCTTCGTAAAAATAATAATCGCCTTACAACTGCATATGTAGAAACTATTGCTGGTCAATGGAAAAGGGCTGATTTAAAAACTGCAGAAGAGGCTATGAAGTTTGCGGAAAAAGAACATAAAAAGTTAAATAAGAAGATAACTGTTACAAGTAAGAAAATTAGTGAACCTGCTTGGTTTAATACAAAGATTGAAAAAAATGATGCAACTGAAGAAGAACAAAAAGAACTAACTGATTTATTAAAGGAGTTTAAGTAATGGAAAAAATAAAAAGCAATTATAATGAAAATATTTTAAATGATAAATATAATGAACTTAAAAATAACCCTGATTTTATAGCGCTTATAAATAAATTTAAGATAAGTGAAAACGAAATAAAAAATAATTTATCTTCTTTAGAGGATACTTTAAATGAACTACATAATTGTAAGAAATGTCCTGGTTTAAGTGAATGTAAAAATAAAATTAAAGGCTATGTATATTATCCAGAAAATAAAGAAAGTTTTTTATGTTTTGGCTATGCAAAATGTAAAAAGTTAAAAGAATATGAAAATATTTTAACTGAAAAAGATGAAAATAATGAACTTAAAAATGCTAGAATGAAAGATATTGATGTATCTGATAAAAACAGAATAGAATTAATTAAATTTTTAAAGAAATTTTATGATGAATATAATATTAAGTCTAGTCCAAAAGGTTTATATTTACATGGAAGTTTTGGAAGTGGTAAAACATTTTTACTTGCTTGCCTTTTAAATGAACTTGAAATAAAAAAACATATTTCATATGAAATAGTGTATTACCCTGAATTACTTCGAACTTTAAAAGAGGATTTATCTTTGGTAGAAAGTAAGGTAAGTTACTATTCAAATGTTGAAATTCTTGTACTTGATGATATTGGTGCTGAAAATGTTACTAATTGGGGAAGAGATGAGATTCTTGGTACTATTTTACAGGAAAGAATGAATAAACATAAAACTACATTTTTTACAAGTAATTTAGATATAAATGAACTTGAAAAACATCTATCTTGTTCTAAAGATAATGTTGATAATGTTAAAGCACGTAGAATTATTGAAAGAATAAAACAATTAACAGTAGATATGCCTTTAATATCGGTAAATCGTAGAAATTAAGTGAAAATAAATATTATTTTCACTTTTTATTTGACAGTAAATAAAAATCATTGTATAATTAGGTTCCATTGGGTAAATAATAATAATGAGGTGTAAACTTGACATTATTTGATAACTATGCTATAATTATAGCGTAATAAGGGGGAAATGGAAATGAAAGGATATGTTTTAGATTATATTAATGAAAATGAGTTTAGAAAACTAGAAAGAGCTTTAAAGAAATATAATATGATAGCTTTTAAGAAACTTACTTTTGAATATTATCCATCTTTAAGAAGTGGTAATTTTGTAGGTGAAAAAGTATCAGAAAATAAGAAAAATGGTACTGAAAGTTATGAATTAAAGCTTCCTAGTGATAAAATATTTACTCAAATTCATGGTGAAGTTAAACTTTTATATACTGTTCATAAAAAAGAAGGTATTGTAATGCTTGAAACTTTAACACCAGAAGATATACTTTTAGAAGGTCATAGAAGTGAACTTACAACTTATAAAGGTATTATGATTTCTAAACAAAATGCCTCAAAAGAAATGTTTAAAATCGATTTATTAAATATGCTTCAAAATAAATAGTATTAATTTACTATTTTTTTATTTTTTGCTAAACGAACAAATGTACTTGACAAATAAAAATTGGTATTATATAATTAATATGTGATGACAAAATAACTTGATATATTTTTAATATTAAGTTACAATGAAAATGTCAGAGTTTTAGAAAGGTAAAAAATGAAAATAACAAAAGATGAAAAAGACAAGGATAAAATCTTAGAAGGGGTTTTAGCTGATATTGAAAAACAATTTGGAAAAGGTGCCATAATGAGACTTGGTAATGAAGAACATATCGAAATTGATACTACTTCATCTGGGTCACTTGCTCTTGATATTGCTTTAGGAGTAGGCGGATTTCCAGTTGGAAGAATCATTGAAATATTTGGACCTGAAAGTAGTGGTAAAACTACTATAGCACTTCAAGCAATTGCTGAAGTACAAAAAAAAGGCGGAAGAGCAGCATTTATCGATGCTGAACATGCTCTTGATCCTGTGTATGCCAGAAATTTAGGCGTAAATATTAATGATTTATTGTTAAGTCAACCAGATACTGGTGAGCAAGCACTTGAAATATGTGATGCACTAGTTAAAAGTGAAGCTGTTGATTTAATTGTAATTGATTCTGTTGCGGCTTTGGTGCCTCAAGCTGAAATTGATGGAGAAATGGGAGATTCACACGTTGGCCTTCAGGCAAGACTTATGAGTCAAGCTCTTAGAAAATTATCGGGAAATATGAATAAGAGTAAGACTACTTGTATCTTTATCAATCAATTAAGAGAAAAAGTTGGTATAATGTTTGGTAATCCAGAAACTACACCAGGTGGAAGAGCTCTTAAATTTTATTCAAGTGTTAGACTTGATATAAGAAAAGGTGAACAAATTAAATCTGGTGATACTGTTGTCGGAAACAAAGTAAATATTAAGGTAGTTAAAAATAAAGTATCTCCGCCATTTAGAACTGCAAGTGTTGATATAATGTATGGTGAAGGAATATCAAGAGAGGGTGAAATCGTTGATCTTGCAAGTGATATTGATATTATTGATAAAAGTGGAGCTTGGTATTCATATAATGGAGAAAAAATAGGTCAAGGAAAAGAAAATGTTAAAGCATTTTTAAGAAATAATGTTGAGCTTAAAACAGAAATTGAAAATAAAGTTAGAAAACATTATGGCTTCAAAATTGATGAACCTAAAAAAGAAGAAGTTAAAAAAGAAAAATAACTTCTTTTTATTTACAAAATAGCATATTTTTTGTTATGATAGTCTTAAGTTTTTTGTGGGGTATGTATGAATAGAGTTAATTTGGATTTACTTATTAAACTATTTGGTAGTTATAATTTAAAAGATGTAGGAAGGATTAAACAAGCCTATGATTTTGCAAGTGATAAGCATAAAGGTCAAAAAAGACAAAGTGGCGAAGATTATATTGTTCATCCTTTAATAGTTTCTTATATTTTAGCGGAGATGCACGCAGATAGTGATACAGTATGCGCTGGACTTTTACACGACACTTTAGAGGATACAAATGCCTCAAAAGAGGAAATAATAACTTTATTTGGTGAAAATGTTTGTACCTTAGTCGAAGGAGTAACTAAATTTACAAAAATAAATTTTCAAACAAAAGAGGAAGAAAATCTTGCAAATATGCGTAAAATTATTACTAGCATAATTAATGATCCAAGAATACTAATTATTAAACTTGCTGATCGTCTTCATAATATGCGTACACTAGATTTCAAAACTTCAGAAAAACAAATAGAAAAAGCAAAAGAGACTATGAATATCTATGTTCCTCTTGCAAGCTATATTGGAGCATACCATATAAAAACTGAACTTGAAGATTTATCATTTAAATATTTAGAACCTGAAAAGTATCATAATATATTAGAGCAAAAATATAATTTTGAAAAATATGAGTCTGATAATATATTTGAACTTGAAAAAGTAATTCATAATTTTCTTTTAGATAATAATATTCCTAATGATATGAAAGTTAGAACTAAAAATATATATGGTATTTATCGAAAAATGAAAAAGGGTTTTACTCTTGATGAAATGCACGATTTAGTGGCCCTTAAAGTAGTGGTAAGGCAGGTTATGGATTGTTATAAATCTTTAGGACTTATTCATAGTAAATATCATCCACTTAATTATAAGTTCAAAGATTATATTTCTAGTCCTAAAACAAATATGTATCAAAGTCTTCATACAAGTATTTTTGGACCATTTAATAGATTAATTCAATGTCAAATAAGAACATTTGAAATGGATAAGGCAAATTCTTATGGACTTACTGGTTATTGGGATAAAGATGATAGAAATGTAAAAGATAATATGCTTACAGACTTAAAAACTCATTATCAATTTTTTAATACAATTTGTGATTTAAATGATGAATATCCAGATAATAAAGATTTTATTGAACATATTCAAAAAGAATTATTTAGTAATATCATTTATGTTTTTGATGAAAATGGTAATGCTATAGAACTTGCTAAAGGTTCAACAATAATTGATTTTGCTTATAAAACTAAAAAAGATTTTGTTAATGTTGTTTTAGGAGCATATGTAAATAATAATTTAGTGGGACCAAATTATATCCTTACAAATAATGATAGGGTATCACTTTTGTATAATAAAAATAAGAGTTTATCATTAAAAAAATGAGACGAAAGTATTAAGAAAGGATTAGGTTTTAAAACTAACATATGTAAGGAGTATGCTATTGTAAATAATAATCTTTCGTCTCGATAAGTTATTAAATATTATTTTTTATTTAATTGCAAGCGATTCGACAAAACAAGACAAAATTAGAACCAAAAATGTTAAAAAAGTGTAAAGCAACTTTACACTTTTTTAAATATTTATATATATTTATACCAAAAATTGATATAATAAGGTTTGTGAAAGGTGGGAATTATATGAAATATGTATATTTATTTTCTGAAGGAAATAAAGATATGAGAAATTTACTTGGTGGTAAAGGTGCAAATCTTGCAGAAATGACAAAATTAGGTTTACCTGTACCTCAAGGATTTACTATCACAACAGAGGCTTGTACAAGATATTATGAAGATGGTAAAAAAATAAGTGAAGATATTGAAAATGAAATTTTTGAAAATATCAAAAAAATGGAAGAAATAACTGGTAAAAAGTTTGGTGATACTGAAAATCCACTTTTAGTTTCAGTAAGAAGTGGTGCAAGAGCATCAATGCCAGGTATGATGGATACAATTTTAAATTTAGGTTTAAATGAAGAAGTTGTCCAGGTTTTAGCACAAAAAAGTGGAAATCCAAGATGGGCTTGGGATTGCTATAGAAGATTTATCCAAATGTATTCTGATGTAGTAATGGAAGTTGGTAAAAAGTACTTTGAAACTTTAATTGATAAAATGAAAGCTGAAAAAGGCGTAACTTTAGATGTTGAACTTACCGCTGAAGATTTAAAAGAGCTTGCTAGAGAGTTTAAAGAAGAATATAAATCTAAAGTTGGGGAAGATTTTCCAAATAATCCAGTTGATCAATTAATGGGAGCTATTAAAGCAGTATTTAGATCATGGGATAATCCAAGAGCAAATGTTTATCGTAGAGATAATGATATTCCTTATTCTTGGGGAACTGCAGTAAACGTTCAAATGATGGCATTTGGTAATATGGGAGAAACTTCAGGAACAGGTGTTGCATTTACAAGAGATCCTGCGACTGGAGAAAAACATTTAATGGGTGAATTCTTAATGAATGCTCAAGGTGAAGATGTAGTTGCTGGTGTTAGAACTCCACAACCTATTTCTCATTTAAAAGAAGTTATGCCAAAAGTTTATGAAGAATTTACAAATATTTGTGCTACTTTAGAGGATCATTATCATGATATGCAAGATATGGAATTTACAATTGAAAATGAAAAACTTTATATGCTTCAGACAAGAAATGGTAAAAGAACTGCAAAAGCAGCTTTAAAAATTGCATGTGACTTAGTTGATGAAGGAAAAATTACTGATAAAGAAGCTGTACTTATGATTGATCCTAGAAACTTAGATACACTTTTACATCCAACATTTGATGTAAATGCTTTAAAAGATGCTCATGAAATTGGTAAAGGTCTTGCTGCTTCTCCAGGGGCTGCTGCAGGTAAAGTAGTATTTACTGCTGAAGATGCTAAAAAAGCTCATGAAAATGGTGATAAAGTTGTTCTTGTTAGACTTGAAACTTCTCCAGAAGATATCGAAGGAATGAAAGCTAGTGAAGGTATACTTACTGTTCGTGGTGGAATGACATCTCACGCTGCTGTTGTTGCTCGTGGTATGGGAACTTGCTGCGTTTCTGGTTGTCAAGAAATAGTAATGGATGAAGAAAATAAACGTTTCACTTTAGGAACAGAAACATTTACTGAAGGAAGTGAAATTTCTATAGATGGTTCAACTGGTAGAATTTATAAAGGATTAATTCCAAAAACTGATGCTGCAATTACTGGTGAATTTGAAAGAATTATGGCTTGGGCTGATAAGTATAGAAGACTAGCTGTAAGAACAAATGCTGATACTCCAAAAGATGCTGCAAAAGCAAGAGAGTTAGGTGCTGAAGGTATTGGTCTTTGTAGAACTGAGCATATGTTCTTTGAAAAAGATAGAATTGCCGCAATTAGGGAAATGATTTGTTCTGATACAGTTGAAGAAAGAGAAAATGCCCTTGCTAAAATCGAACCAATGCAACAAAAAGACTTTGAAGCATTATATGAAGCAATGGAGGGTTATGGTGTAACAATTAGATATTTGGATCCACCACTTCATGAATTCGTACCAACTGAGGAAACTGATATTAAACTTCTTGCAGATTCTCAAGGTAAAACAGTTGAACAAATAAAAAATATTATTGCATCACTTCATGAGTTTAACCCAATGATGGGCCACAGAGGTTGTAGACTTGCTGTTACATTCCCTGAAATTGCTAAGATGCAAACAAGAGCAGTTATTAAAGCTGCAATCGCTGTATCAAGAAGACTAAATACTAAAATAACTCCAGAAATTATGATCCCACTTGTTGGTGAAGTAAAAGAGTTAAAATATGTAAAAAATATAGTTTGTGAAACAGCAGATGAAATAATTAAAAATGAAAATATTGATATGACTTATCATGTTGGAACAATGATTGAAATTCCAAGAGCAGCACTTACTGCAGATGAAATAGCTAAAGAAGCAGATTTCTTCTCATTCGGAACAAATGACTTAACACAAATGACATTTGGTTTCTCAAGAGATGATGCTGGTAAATTCTTAGGAGCTTACTATGATAAGAAAATATATGAAAATGATCCATTTGCAAAACTTGATCAAAAAGGTGTAGGTAAACTTGTTAAGATGGCATCTACTTTAGGAAGAGAAACTAATCCAAATATCCATTTAGGTATCTGTGGAGAACATGGTGGAGATCCATCAAGCGTTGAATTCTGTCATAATGTAGGACTTGATTATGTATCATGTTCACCTTATAGAGTTCCTATTGCTAGACTTGCTGCTGCACAAGCTGCAATAAAAAGTGAAAAATAATTTATAAACTTAGATAGAAATGTCTAAGTTTTTTAATTATTATAAATGTTGCGTATATAGAACAATGGTGATACAATTATTTAGGAGATAGATATGAATAAAATAGAAAAATATATAAATGAAGAAAGATTAAATCAAGAGTTTATTTTTGAATTTATAAAGTTAAGACATGAACTTGGATTAACTCAAGTTGAAATGGCAAAAAAAGCTAATGTATTAAGAGATAAAATAGCTAAAATAGAAGCGGGTATATATCCACCTAATATTAAAAGTTTATTTAAAATATTAGGCCCATTAGGTTATACTATTAAAATAGAAAAAATAAAGGAGGATACATATTGAATTTATTAACAGAAAAAGAAAAAATAATAATTGAAGATATGATTTACGAAGTTAGAGGAGTACAAGTTATGTTATCCTCTGATGTTGCAAAACTCTACCATGTGGAAACTAGAAGAATAAATGAAGTAATTAAGAGAAATATTAATAGATTTCCAAGTTCTTTTTACTTTCAACTAACAAATGAAGAAATTAGCGACCTGTCTTTAAGATCGCAATTTGCGACCTTAAACAAAAATAATAATTTGCGTGGACAACATTATAAGTATTTGCCATATGTTTTAACTGAACAAGGTATCATGATGCTATCTGGATTATTAAAAAGTGATATAGCAGTTAAAGTAAATATAGAAATCATAGATGCTTTTGTAAAAATGAAATATATTTTGCTAATAATAATGAAATACTTCTTAATCATGAAAATAGATTATTAGTTTTAGAAAGCACATTAGATAAATTTAAAGAAAAATAAATGAATAAAATTTTCTTTGAAAATGAGTTGTATGATGCATACTCACTTCTTATGGATATTTTGGGTAAATCCAATAAGGAAATAGTTATAATTGATAATTATGCAGGAAAAGAATTATTGGATATACTAAAAAGTATTAAAAAAATAATAATAGTATCAAATAATATAAATAATGTATTAAAAAGTAAGTATGAACATCAATATAACAATGTAACTTTTATAAATAATAATTCATTTCATGATAGATTTATAATAATTGATAGAAAATTATTATATTCTAGTGGAGCAAGTTTTAAAGATTTAGGGAAGAAATGCTTTGGGATTTATAAACTAAATGATTTAGAATATTTAAATAGAATATTGAAAACTATAAATATGTTATAATGAGTTATATTAAGTAATTTATTAAAATATAGTTTACATTCTAGACTTGCTGCTGCACAAGATGCAATAAAAATTGAAAAATAATTTATAAACTTAGATAGAAATGTCAAAGTTTTTTTATGCTAAAATTAGTGAAAAAAATTATATTATAATATTACTTTTAAAACTTGGTTAAGAATTGCTTTAAAGTTTTGAAAACAAATAAAACATATTGATAAATATTGATTGCACTTTAAAATTAATTTGTATATAATAGATTTAATGAGGTTTTATATGCAAGTTATAGAAATTAGTAAAGATAAATTTTTAAGTTATTTATTAAATCCTAATCCAATTTTTCAAGGTCAATTTGGAAAAATAGTGTTAGACAATAACAAATTATATAAAATATATTATAGAGATTTTATAAAAACGTATATTAATAAAGATGAATGCTTTTTAGATGATGAAGTAAATAGTTTACTTGAAATTGAAAAGTTAACAAATTTTGAATTAAGAGATCCTTATAAAAAATTAAATGAATTAAATAGATTAGCAAGGACAAAATCGGCTAGTTTAATTACTGGAGTTTTATCTTATAAAGGATTACTAGTTGGTATTCAAATGAATTATCTTAAAAATTATACAACTTTAAAAGAAATTTCAACAAGGGTAGAAGATTCAAAATTAGATATATATTTAAATAAGGTTTATGAACTTGTTTGCAATTTACTTATGGAAAATATTGTTCTAACTGATGTGAAAGAGGATAACATTCTTGTAAATGAAGAAACAAATGATGTTGTTTTGATTGACCTTGATGGGAGTGAAACTATATATGGACCAGATAATTACCTAATAGATTTTCCATACAATCTTGATATTATAAATAATAATTTTGATAAAATGGTAAATCGCTTAAAAATCAAAAAAGGCTTATCAAGAATATTGAAATTGACATGAAATTAAAATTTTAGTAAGATATTTTTTACATGGAGGGAAATATGATTGATATTGTAAGAATTGGTGTTGATTGCACTATAAATGATCCAGTTGATGTAAGATGTGGTGGACCTGAATATCTAGGATTTGATTTTAATGTTAGAAAAGAAGATTCTAAAGAAATGTTAAATTTTATAAAAGAGGCCTTAAATAGTTTAGAGGTTCCTTGTAAAAGAATATACATCTATGCAGAATTTAAAGGTAATGAAGATGGAATTTGTACTAAAGAAAAAATTATGAAAGATATTTGTAAAGATGCAAATTATTTAAAACATGAGGCTGAAAGAGAATATAGATATAATTTATATCGAAGATAATTAGTGTGAAACTTTTGATAAGAAAAACATTAAAAAAGTTTCACATTTTTTATTTTTTGTTGTATAATGATAGCGGTGGTGTTGATATGGAAAATCAAATAAAAATATTAAATTTATTGAATCAAAAAAGACAATATGTAACTTTACTTAATGAACTTGTATATGGAGCTATTGAAATTAGAGAAAAAGATAGCAAAAAATATATCTATTTGCATACAAAAGAGGATGGCTTACAATCCACAAAATATGTGGGTGAATACACAGAGGAATTATATAATTTAGTATTAAATAATAATATTAAAGCTAAAACATTAAAAAAATCTATTCGTAATATAGAAAAAGAATTAAATAAACTAAATTATTTTGATGAAGATTTACCTTTATATGTTGCTAAAAATATTGATTTTGCAAGAAAACATTTAGTAGATACGATTTATAATCAAGCAATACTTGAGGGAATTGCTACAACACTTTCTGACACTGAAAGTATTATTGAAGGTGGAAAAGTAAATGATATGTCTTCGGAGGATATATTAAAAGTTGTTAATTTAAAACACGCTTGGGAATTTATATTAAATAAAAATGTTATTTTAAGTAAAACTGATTATAATATTTTATGTTCTATAAACAAATTTGTTGAGGAAGGATTTTATTATTTAGCGGGAAGTCTTAGAACAACTCCAGTTAAAATTGGTGGTACTTCTTGGACACCTGAACTTCCAATTGAGGCTGATATAAAAGATAATTTAAATAATATTCTTAGTTTAGATATTGATGATGTTCAAAAAAGTATTAAATTATTATTATATGTAGTTAAATCTCAAATGTTTATTGATGGAAATAAAAGAACTTCAGTAATATTTGCTAATCATTATTTAATTAGCAAAGGAAAAGGTTTAATAGTTATACCAGATAATTTAGTTTCAAAATATAAAAATCTACTTATAAAGTATTATGAAAGTGACATTGATGATGAAATTATGAACTTTCTAATGAATAAATGCTATCGTAAAATTTAAATAGTGTGAAACTTTTAATAAGAAAAACAATAAAAAAGTTTCACATTTTTTATTTGTGAATAAAAATCTTTGTTTTTTACCAAAATATCTTTGAAAGGAAAAAGATATGAGTAATTATAAAGTAGATATTACAGGGATAAATACAAGTAATCTTAAATGTTTAACCCATGAAGAAAATATTAAATTATTTAAATTATATCAAGCAGGAGATTTAAATGCAAAAGAGGATATTGTAAATGGAAACTTAAAACTAGTTTTATCCGTACTTAAAAATTTTAGTAAAACAGGTATTAACCAAGATGATTTATTTCAAGTAGGGGTAATTGGTTTAATAAAGGCAGTAGATAATTTTGATTTATCGTATAATTTGAAACTATCTACTTATGCTGTTCCCCTTATTATTGGTGAAATTAAAAAATATTTAAGAGATAATACTCAAATGCGTATTGCAAGAAGTATTAAAGATGATGCTTATAAAATATTAAGATTTAAGGAAGATTTTATTAATAAAAATGGTAGAGAACCAAAGTGTTATGAGATTGCAAGTAGTCTTTCAATGAGTGAATATGATGTAGGATTTGCTTTAGATTCTTTAAAAGATCCTGTTAGTATATTTGAACCAGTTTATAATGATGGTGATAATGCTATTTATCTTGAGGAGCGTCTTGCAGATAATAAAAAGGGAAGTATTGATAATGATACAATGATAGGACTTTATAAAGCCTTAAACAAAATAAATGACAGAGAAAAAAATATTTTATTAGAAAGATATGTAATTGGTAAAACTCAAACTGAAATCGCAGGAACTTTAAATATATCACAAGCTCAAGTATCAAGAATTGAAAAGTGTGCTCTTTCTAAAGTAAGAAGACTTATAAAATGATTAATATTTGTATAGAAATTTTTTTTGCTCGTATATTTGATGTTTCCCTTAATACAATAAGAACTTTTTTTACTTTAAAAGGTAAAACAATATTTTCTACGATTATTTCTTTTTTTGAAATACTTATTTGGTTTATTGTAGCTAGAAAAGCAATTAATGTAAATATTGATTCAATATGGATTCCTATAAGTTATGCTCTTGGTTATAGCACAGGTAATTTAATCGGTGGCACTATAATAAATTATTTAATTAAAGAAAAAGTAAATATTATGATTGTTACTAAAGAGGGAGAAATTCTTTCAAATTTCTTAAAGGAAAGAACTGATTTTATAACTGAGATTAACTTAAAAAATAAAGATAAAATGTTTATTATAGAGTGCAGCAAAAAAGATATTAAAAAGGTTTTAACAAATATAAAAAGAATAGATAAAAATGCTCATATTAGTATAAGCGATATTCATAGTATTACTCAAAATAAAAAAGTAACTATTTTTTAGTTACTTTGTAAGTATAGCCTTTAGTGTCTACTGTAGCCTTTTCAATTGTAAGAGGCTTTTTAAGTGTTCCATAAACTTCATTATCAATTTCAAATTCAGTATTTTCTATTTTTTCAATAACATCCATGCCTTCGATTACTTTACCAAATCCAGCATACATTCCATCAAGTGAAGGGGCAGCTTCATCAGATAAAACTATGAAAAATTGACTTCCTGCAGAATCTGGGTCAGAACTTCTTGCCATTGAAATAACACCTTTAGTATGTGATAAATTATTACGATATCCATTTTGAGTAAACTCACCTTTAATAGAATAACCAGGTCCACCAGTTCCTGTACCTGTAGGATCTCCGCCTTGAATTACAAAACCTTTTTGAACTCTATGAATAGTATTATTATCATAAAATTTATCTTCGACTAAATTTACAAAATTTGCCACTGTATTTTCAGCAACATCAGGATAAAGTTCAATTTTAATATCACCAAAGTCTTTGATACTCATTGTTACAATTGGATTTTCTTTAGGCTTTTCATTATTTCTTGAACAACCACATATCATAAAAACTAATAATCCTAATAATAATATTTTCTTTTTCAATTTTATCACCATTTAAATTATACAAAAAATAAATAAAAGTGTCTATAATCTTTTATAGTTTAATTAAATTTGATATAATTATTTTACGGAGAGTGAAATATGGACTATATAGAAAAATTAAATAATGAACAAAAAAAAGCGGCAACATTCAAGGATGGTCCGTGTTTAGTTATCGCTGGAGCGGGTTCTGGTAAAACAAAAGTATTAACAACAAGGATTGCTAATTTGATAGAAAATGGAGTAAAACCTTACAATATACTTGCTATCACATTTACAAATAAAGCAGCTGGAGAAATGAGAGAAAGGGTAAATAACATTATAAATGCTCATGATGCCTTTATTGGAACATTTCATTCATTTGGTTTAAAAATAATTAGAGAAAATAGTGCTTTGTTTAATTTAACATCAGCATTTACTTTAATAGATACTGAAGATCAAACAAGTATTATAAAAAAGATAATGAAAGACATTAATATTACTGATAAAATGATAAGTCCTGCTTTTATAAAAAGTAAGATTTCCTTTATTAAAAATAATATGCTTTCAGATAGTGAAATAGCTAACTTTTTAATTTCAGAGAATGAGAAAATAGCGGTAAAAATATATTATGAATATGAAAAAATATTAAAAAGAAATAATACTTTAGATTTTGATGATTTATTAAAAAAACCAGTAGAATTATTTAACAGTAATAAAGAAGTATTAGAAAAATATCAAGATAAATTTAAATATATTTTAATAGATGAATATCAAGATACAAATGAAGTACAATATAAACTTGTAAAACTACTTTCTAAAAAATATTTAAATCTTTTTGTAGTCGGAGATCCATCTCAATCTATTTATGCTTTCAGGGGAGCAAATTACCAAAATATTTTAAATTTTGAAAAAGACTTTAAAGGTTGCACAGTAATAAAACTTCCACAGAATTATCGTAGTACTCAAACAATACTTGATGCGGCTAATGAAGTAATATCACATAATAAGCAAAGAAAAGATTTGGATTTATTTTCAGATTTAGGTCAAGGAGTAAAAATAAAATATATTAGAACATTTAATGATTCTATGGAAAATAAAAGAGTAGTTGATGAAATTCAAAAACTATATGAAGAAGGTTATAATCGTAAAGATATGGCTATTTTCTATAGAACTAATGCTCAATCCCGTTCAATCGAAGATGCTTTAGTTAAAGCTAATATACCTTATAAAGTGTTTGGCTCATTTTATTTTTATAAAAGAAAAGAAATTAAAGATTTACTTGCATATTTAAAACTTATTGCTAATCCTAGTGATGATGTATCACTTGAAAGAGTTATTAATGAACCTAAAAGAAAAATAGGTGATAAAACTATTGAAAACTTGAGAGAAAAAGCAAGAAGTTTAAATATATCAATGTTCGAAGCAATTGATAGTGGTAAAGAACTAGAATTTAAAAATTTAATTTTAAATTTAATTGAAATAAGTAAAGATACTTCGATAACTGGTCTTATTGATAAAACTTTAGAGTTATCTAAAATGAAAGAAACATATGAAAATGATAAAAGTCTTGAAAGTGATATCAGACTTGAAAACTTAATGGAATTTCGAAGTGTTTCTGAAACTTATGAAAAAGAAACTGGTAATGTTAACTTATCTGATTTCTTAATGGAGGTTTCTCTTGTATCAGATGCTGCTGAGTATTCTTTAGATTCTGATGCAGTAACTCTTATGACAGTGCATTCAGCAAAAGGTCTTGAATTTAAAGTTGTCTTCATTATCGGTCTTGAGGAAAATATTATGCCAATTTCAAAAGCATTATATGATGATGAAGAACTCGAGGAAGAAAGAAGACTTATGTATGTAGCTATTACTCGTGCAAAAGAAAAACTTTATTTACTTAATGCAGGAAGAAGAATGCTTTATGGTAATATGCAGATGAATCCTCCGAGTAGATTTATTAGTGAAATTAGTGATAATTTACTAGATAAAGAGGAAACTAAAAATGAAATGCATTCGCTTAAAACAAAATTATTATATTCAGATGATAATTCATCTAGTGAAGAATTTAAAAATGGAGATATTGTTACTCACTTAACATTTGGTAAAGGTGTGGTAGTAAGTGTTGATGATAAATTTATAACAATTGCATTTCACCAAAGATTTGGTGTTAAAAAGTTTTTAAAAAATTATAAAGGAATTAGGAAGGTGAAATAATATGGAAAAAACTTTAGTAGTCTTAGCGGCTGGTATGGGATCAAGATTTGGAGGGCTTAAACAGCTTGAACCAGTAGGTCCATCAAATGAATTTTTAATAGATTATTCAGTATATGATGCTAAAAGAGCTGGTTTTACAAAGGTAGTTTTTGTAATTAAAAAAGAAAACAAAGAGGCATTTGAAGAAACTATTTCACAAAGAATTAATGGAATAGAGGTTGAATATGCTTATCAAGAAATGGAAAATATACCATTAAACATTAAAATTGATAGAGTAAAACCACTTGGAACAGCACATGCATTATACTGTGCAAAAGATAAAGTAAAAGGACCTTTTGGGCTTATTTCTGCAGACGATTTTTATGGTAATGAAAGTTTTGAAATATTAAGTAATTACCTTGATAATAATGAAGGAATATGTGTTGTAGGTTATCCAATTGGTGCAACACTTTCAGATGAAGGAGAAGTTAAAAGAGGAGTAGTTTTATCAAATAATAATAAAATAGAAACTATTATTGAAAGTAAAGTTAAGGTTGATGGTGATAAAGTATTTTGCACACCACTTAATGGAAAACCCTCTTTTGAGGTTAATAAAGATAATCCTTGTTCAATGTTAATGTATGGTTTTAATACAGATATTTTTGAAAAAATAGAAACAATGCTTATAGACTTTTTAAAAAATGCTGATTTATCTACTGGAGAGTTTTTACTTCCTGATGTAGTGGATGAATACGTAAAAATGGGTAAAGTAAATGTTTTAAGTACACCATCAACTTGGATAGGAATGACTTATAAAGAAGATCTTCCTATGGTACAAGAAAAAATAAGAGAATATATAAATAATGGTATATACCCTGAAAATTTATGGAATGATTATGAAAGAAAGAATAGATGAATTAACTGATATTTTAAATAAAGCAGCATATGAATATTATACACTAGACAGTCCTAGTATTACTGACCAAGAATATGATAAATATCTAAAGGAACTTGAAACTCTTGAGGAAAAATATCCTGAATATAAAAGATCTGATTCAGTAACTCAAAGGGTAGGTGGACAAGTTATTTCAAAGTTTGAAAAAGTTCGTCATGAAATACCAATGTTATCACTACCTGATGTATTTAATATTGAGGAAATAGAAAGTTTTTATAATAAAATAAAAGATGCTGGTATATCACCTCATTTTGTATGTGAGCAAAAAATTGATGGTCTTTCTGTATCACTTGTTTATAAGAAAGGTGTACTTGTAAGAGCAGCCACCAGAGGCGATGGAACTACTGGAGAAAATATAACTCATAATGTTAAAACAATAAAAAATGTTCCTTTAGTTTTATCAGAAAAAATAGATATTGAGGTACGCGGGGAAATCTTTATGCATAAAGATACTTTAAAAGCTTTAAATGAAGAAAGAGAAAAAGAAGGAAAACCGCTTTTACAAAATTGTCGTAATGCAGCAGCAGGCTCTATTAGACAACTTGATTCTTCAGTAGCGGCCAAAAGAAATCTTGATGTGTTTATTTATCATTTACCTAATCCGGAAGATTATAATCTAAAGACTCATTATGAAGCTTTGGAATTTATGGCTAAACTTGGATTTAAGGTTAATACTAAGTGGAATAAACTTGTTTTTACTATTGATGAAATAAAAGAATATATTGATAAACTTGCTAAAGAAAGAGAAAATCTATCATATGATATTGATGGTGTTGTTATAAAAGTAAATGAACTTGATGCTCAAAAAAACTTAGGTTATACCGCAAAATATCCAAGATGGGCAATAGCTTATAAATTTCCTAATGACGAAGTTTATACAAAATTAAAAGATATTATTTTTACTGTCGGAAGAACTGGCCAAATAACTCCGAATGCGGTTTTAGATCCAGTTATAGTAATGGGATCAACTATTTCAAGAGCAACTTTACATAATGAAGATAATGTTTTATCACTGGGACTTAAAATAGGAGATATTGTGGCAATTCATAAAGCTGGAGATGTTATTCCCGAGGTAATTCGTGCTCTTCCAGAAAGAAGAACAGGTAAGGAAAAAAACTTTGTAATGATTAAAACTTGTCCAATATGTAAAAGTGCTTTAGTAAAAAAAGAGGGTACCGTAGACTATTTTTGTGTAAATGATGATTGCCCTAAGAGAAATATTGAACTTCTTATACATTTTGCTTCGAAAAATGCAATGAATATAGATGGTCTTGGTGATAGAATTATTGAAGATTTATACAATATGAAGTATGTTTTAAATATTGATGATTTTTATCATTTAGAAAAATATAAAGATGATTTAAAACTTCTTGAAGGTTATGGCGAAAAAAGTGTGGAAAATCTACTTAATTCCATTGAAAACTCTAAACATAATAGTTTAGAAAGATTACTTTTTGGTTTAGGAATTTCGAATGTTGGTAGTAAAACCGCTAAAATACTTGCTAAAAGATTTGAAAATATTGATAATTTAATCGATGCTGACAAAGATACTTTAACTAATATAAAAGATATAGGAAGTATTATTGCTAGTTCAATTATAGATTATTTTAGTAAAAATCTTGAACTTATTAATAAACTTAAAAAGTTAAATATAAATATGAATTATTTGGGTGAAAAAGAAATATTTAATGAAAATATTACTAATAAAAAGTTTGTTATAACAGGAACAATCGAAGGAATTCCAAGAGATGAAATAAAATTATTTATTGAAAATAATGGTGGCTCTGTTACTGGTTCTGTATCTAAAAATACTGATGCAGTTATCGTAGGAACAGATCCTGGTAGTAAATATGATAAAGCCCTTGCACTTAATATAAAAATTATTAATGACGAAGAAATTAGACAAATAATGGGTAGATAATATCCATTATTTTTGATTAAATATTGTTATAGCGAGCATATAACTTTACTTAGTGCTTCCTATTTTATCAATGTCAATCAAACAAATTAGAAATAGTATATATAAATACTTGAAAAATCATATAATTATAATGGAAAAGAAAAGAAAAAGGTAGCAAAAGTTACTTTTTTTTTGTATAATAATTTTGAGGTGAAAGAAAATGAAAATATTATCAATAAACGCAGGTAGTTCATCATTAAAATTTACTTTATTTGAATTACCAAAAACTGAGGCTATTGCAAGTGGTGTATTTGAAAAAATAGGCCTAAAAGATAGTTTCTATACAATTAAATATGATGGAGAAAAAACAAGAAAAGAAGTATATTTAAAAGATCATTCTGTAGCAGTTGACTACTTAATTAAAGAATTAGTAGATATGCATATTGTTTCATCATTAAATGAAATCGAAGGTGTAGGTCATAGAATTCTACACGGAGGAGCAGAGTTTACTCATCCAGTAATTTTAAATGAAGATGTAGTTGCAAGAATTAGTAAATATAACGAACTTGGACCACTTCATAATCCAGCAAACCTTCTTGGAGTTGAGGTATTTATGAAAGCCCTTCCTGGAGTAATAAATGTTGGTGTATTTGATACAGGATTTCATCAAACAATGGATGAAGAACATTTCTTATATCCAGTACCTTATGAATGGTATGAAAAATATGGTGTAAGAAAATATGGTTTCCACGGAACAAGTCATAGATTTGTATACGGAGAACTTTGTAAAAAACTTGAAAATGAAGAATTAAAAGTTATTACTTGTCATATTGGAAATGGTGCATCACTTTGTGCTATTGATGAAGGCAAAGTAGTAGATACTTCAATGGGATTTACTCCACTTGCAGGTGTTATGATGGGAACAAGATGTGGAGATATCGATCCATCTATTTTAGAATATGTATGTAACAAAACTGGTAAAACTATTTCAGAAATTACTAATGATTTAAATAAGAAAAGTGGTTTTTTAGGAGTATCAGGAATATCATCAGATGCAAGAGATGTTGAAAATGCCGCAATGGAAGGAAATAAAATGGCTGTTTTAGCGGAAAATATGTATGCTCAAAAAATTGCTAATTATATTGCTGTGTATAACAATATGCTTGGTGGAGCTGATGCTATAGTATTTACTGCTGGTGTTGGTGAAAACAGTGCCAGAATGAGAAAAATGGTTGTTGATAGAATTAAGTCATTAGGTGTAAAACTTGATGATACGTTAAATAATGTTCGTGGAGAATATAAGAAAATTTCTGCTGAAGATTCTAGTATTCCAGTTTATATTTTACCAACTAATGAAGAACTTTTAATTGCCCAAGATACAATGAAGTTAAAAATTGAAATGGGTGATTAATATAAATAAGGATGTATACAAAAAAATATTTAAATTAATTAAAAAATATGATGAGATAGTTCTTGCTAGACATATTGGACCAGATCCAGATGCCGTTGCAAGTCAAATTGCTCTTCGTGACTCTATTAAACTTACATTTCCAAATAAAAGAGTATATGCAGTCGGGGCGGGTGTAAGTAAATTTAAGTACTTAGGCTCCTTAGATAAACCTGATTTTAATAGTTTAACAAATAGTCTTTTGATAGTACTTGATGTACCTAACTTTTATAGAATAGATGGAGCAGATGATTTAGATTATAAAGATATAGTTAAAATAGATCATCATCCTAAAGAGGATATAATAGGTACAGCGGATTTTACATCAAGTGATTATTCCTCAACATGTGAAATGGTTGCAAATCTTATTTATGAAACAAAACTTGTTATGGATAAAGATATTGCAGAAAAACTATTTTTAGGAATTGTTTCTGATAGTGAAAGATTTTTATTTAAAAATACTACTGCGGGAACATTTGAAATGGCAGCTAAATTATGTAAGGATTATAATCTTGATTTTACAAATCTTTATGCAAATCTATACCAAAAAAGTTTTAATGAGTGTAAGTTTGAGGCTTATATAATAAATAATTTAATAATTACTGATAATAAGTTTGGATATATTTTAATTGATAATAAAGTAGTCGAAGAATATAAAGTAGATTTATCTGCGGCTTCAGTACTAATAAACAATTTTAATTTTATTGAGGAATTAAATGTATGGTGTTTTATTACTTATGATGAAAGAAATGAAATATATAAAGTAAATATTCGCTCACGAGGACCAATTATTAATGAAGTTGCCTCTAAATATAATGGTGGTGGACATCAATATGCATCAGGAGCAAGAATAAGTGAAAAGAAAGATGTTGATGCTTTAATAAAAGATTTAGATGAAGTAGCATCAAATTATCTTGCTGAGGAACAAAATTAAATTTGAAAATAACTAGTATAAAATTAAATAAAAATGGTAAGTATGTAGTAACAATTGATAATGAAAAATATAATTTATATCAAGATACTATTTTAAAATACTTACTTTTTTCTAAAAAAGAAATTGATAATACTTTATTTGAAAATATTATAAAGGATAATAACTTCTATGATGCATATTATAAAATTATTAAATTTGTAAGTATTCGTCTTCGTACAGAAAACGAAATTAGAAAAAAACTTAATACTTTATTTATTTTAAAAAAAGACCAAGATAAAATAATTGATAAACTAAAAGAGCAAGGCTACTTAAATGATGAACTATATATAAAATCATATATAAATGATAAAATTAATCTTTCTTTAGAGGGACCAGAAAAAGTTAAAAGAGATTTATTAAAAAATGGTTTTAAAAAGGAAGATATATTAAAATATTTATGTTTATTTGAGGATATTAATGAAGAGAGAATAAATAAAATAATTAATAAAAAAATTAAAGCAAATCATAACTTATCTAAAAAAATGTTTATTGTTAAAGTAGGTAGTGATTTAAGAAATTTAGGTTATACCAATTATAGAGAAATACTTGATAATATTGATTTTGATGATAAAGATATTTATCAAAAAGAATATGATAAAATATATAATAAACTTATAAAAAAATATCCACCTGAAAAGGCAGATATTCTTACAAAACAAAAACTTTATACAAAAGGATTTTAAAAAACATCAGTTTTGGCTGATGTTTTAATTTTAATTATTTTTTGTAACTTTGAATGTAACAGTGGCAGTTCCACCAGTTGCAATATCACTAAGATTAACAGTAAGTAGTCCATTAGAATTATTATATGTATACTGACTTGATGTAGCTGCTGAACCATTAATTGTAACACTATCTGGTACAAATGTAACAAGCGTAGTATCAAGAGTGTCAGTAATTACTGGTGATGTATAAGTTTGTCCAGTTGTGTTATTAATAGTTAAAGTATAAGTAAGTTCACCATCAGCCCAAGATGTTTTATCAGCACTTTTAACAGCGGTTAAACCGTTTATAACATTCACCCCCAGTGTATTCGAAGTAAGAGTAGTAGTTTGCCCGTCTATAGTTCCTGAAACATTTGCTGTATTATTTAATTCATTTATCAATTTATTACCTCCATAATAATTATATGTTTTTTAAATTTTATTAATTAATTAAATAGTCCTATTTACGTGCAAAATTATTGCAATTTCTAATTAAGATACTTGTCACTTTTACAGTGTTACTTGCTATATCATTTAAATATGCTGTATTATTTAATACAAAAACATCATTTACTTTTTTAGAAACAGAGTAGGTAACTGTTACTATTTCATTTACATTTATATTTAAATTATTAATTTCTAATTGACCTGTTGCTTTATTATAAGTAAATGGGTAAGAACTATTATTAACTAAAACACTACTTGGTATAACATTTGCATATTTTGGATTAATAACATCTTTGAAAGTACCGTTAATAATATTTGAATTTGAATTATTTGTGATTATAATTGAATATTTTAATATTCCATCTGACCAAATATTTTTATTAGCTAATTTAGATATAGAAAGTGGTGAGCTTGGAACTTCAACAGAAATTATATTAGATGTTATAGTGGTATCTAAATTATTAATTTTACCAGTAACTAAAAAATTATTTAAAATAGTATTCATAAACCTCCATATTATAAAATATGCTTACATAAAAAAAGATATCATTATAGATACCTTATTTTGTAGTATTATTTTTTTCTTGTGTTAAAGATGCAAGTGTATTTGAAATATAATTTGAATATTGAGTAGCAAGTGTTGAATCTTCGATTTCCATACCTTTTTCTTTACGGTAATGTTGAAGAGCATTTACAGAAATTGTATTATCTTTTTTCATTTTTTCTTTTGCTAAAGTTTCAATAATTTGCTGTTTAACATCTTTTAAATCTTTTTTATCATAAGTTTTATTTCTCATTATAACATGATATCCATTGTCAGTTTTAACAACTTCAGTGCTATATGATCCATCTTTTAAAGTATATGCTTTATTTATAAGATTTGTGTATGAGTCTCCCAATTTAGTTTTGTTAACTTCACCTAAAGAACCGCCTTTATCTTTTGTTGATTCATCTTCACTATATTTTTTAGCAAGCTCTGAGAAAGCATCAGCAACTGATGTACCTTTTGTAACTGCATCTTTAAGTTCAGTAATGATTGATTTGGCTTTTGTTTCTGCTTCAGTTTCAGCTTTTTTCTTTTCATCATCATTCATTTTATCAGTAACTTGTGGTGTAATTAAAATATGACTAACTTCAATATCATTTTCCATTTTTTTATAGTAATTTTCAATTTCTTTTTCAGTTATTTTTTCTTTTGCATAAGCCTCTACTGCATAAGATTGCATATAACTTAAATAAATTTGATCTTTATATTCATCTAAAGTAGTGTAACCATAATATTTTTGTACAGCCGCAAGTAATTTTTCTTCAGTTTCATAATTTTCTTTTAATGCACTTAGATAACTTTCTGAAGCTTTTTTTGCTTTTTCAATATTATCTTTAAAAGTTTCCTCTAAAACTTTTTTATCTATCATATTTACAAGTATAGATAAGGCATATTTGTCTTTCATTTGTGTATATAAATCATCTACACTGATTTTATCACCATTTTTAAAACTTACTACTGCATCCTTTCCATTTTTTAATTTTGGTACTTTTCCACATCCTGTTAAAAGAAGCGTAAGTGCCATAGCTAATACTATTTTCTTTTTCATCTTTACCTCCATAAGTTAATTATAGCAACTATAAGGGAAAAATACAATAAAAATAGGTTATTGTTAGAAATTATTATATGTAAAAGAAAGCTAAATATGAGTGTCAAAATTAATTATTTAGCATTTAATATTATGAAAAGACAAAAAGGAGGAATTTTATATGAATCATTGTGGAAATGGTCTTGGAGCTGCGATTATATTAGTATTATTTATACTTCTTATAATCATAGTTGGTGCATATATTTAATGGTGTAATATGAGTTGCTGTAATAAAAAAAATCCACCTGAAAACTGTTCAAATGGATTTAATAATTATTTTTTCATAGTATTAATTTTATTTATCTTACTTGCAATAATAATGGGACCAATTTTCTAGGGAAAAGCAAATGCTTTTCTTTTTTTGTGCTTAAGAAAGATTTAAAAAAAAATGAACTAATTGCTAGTTCATTAATTTACAGGTTTGACATTTATATTTTGATTAAGTGAAGTAAGAATATTTTTATAATCTTCATAAATATTTTTATAATCTTTATTATATTCTTCACTCATTTTACTAAATGGTATTACTTTATAATCACGATGATTTTTATTATAAGTATAAGTTAAATCAGCGCCAATGTTATCTACTTTAACTTCTACACTTCCATCTTCATAAGTTGTTTTTGTTATGTCCATTGAAGCAAGAACTCCAACTATACCTTTATATCCAATTGAGATAATATCACCTTGATTAGAAATAAAATTGCCAAGTGAATAAAATACTACAGTATTTCCAATTATATCAAATGGTTGCAAACAATGTGAATATGTTCCTAAAATGATATCAACACCTAAAGATGCAAGATAATTTGCTATTTCTTTATTAGCTTGTGTAGGAACTGTTTCATACTCAGCACTTGCTTTATGCCAATGCATTGCCACAATTACAACATCAACTTTAGTTTTTAAATCTTCGATTTCCTTTTTAGCAGTTTCTTCATCATATAAATCTATTTTATATTTAATATTACTAACTGAATTATCAAGACCATTTAAAGTATTTGTATAATTTAAAAAACCATATTTAATTCCATTTTTTTCACCAATATTATATTTGTTTTCTTTACTTTCATCTTCATTAAAACCATCAAATACAACATTTTTGCTTTTCCAATAATTATATGAATTAGTAATACAAGTATCTGATGCATAAGTACAATCAGCACTATGATTTGAGGCAAGAGATACCATATTAAATCCAGCATCAACCATTGCATCACCAAATTCTGATGGAGAGTTAAAATAAGGATAAGAACAATAACCTGGCATATTATATTTACAGTTAAATCTATCAGTTAGTTTACCACCGAAAACAGTTTCCTGATTATAATATTTTATATCATAATTTTTGATTTCCTCTTTTACAAGTTCAAGTTGAGGTGCAAAGTTAAAACTTTCCGTAGAATTATCATATGCACTAATATAAACAGGATTATGTAAAAGAGCATCACCAGTGGCCACTAAAGAGATTTTATTAACTATGGGGTAAGTAATCTTATTTTCATTAACTAATTTATTAAAATTAAAATCTTTACCACCATTTTTATTGATAATCCAGTAGGAAACAATTGTTAAAGCAATTAATATTATAAATATAAAACAAATTTTAATACTTTTTTTAATTCTTCTTTTCTTTTTCATAATAACTCACTACTAAATTATATACTTCATCTACCTTTTTAGAAGGTTTAACCTTATAATTTGGCATAATGTGTAAATGTAAATGTTTAATTTCTTGTTTATCACCATAGTTTATAGAAAATGTACATCCTTTTTCATTAGTAACGTCCATTAAAACTTTAGCATATTTTTTAGCAACCTCAAACATATGAGATAAAGTTTTTTCATCAACTTCATAAATATCTTCGAAATGTTTTTTAGGAATAACTAAAGCATGTCCATCACAAATAGGGAATTTATCCATAATAAGGACTAAACTTTCATCTTCATAAATAGTCATTCTTTCTTTTTCATTTTGTGCAATATTGCAAAACAAACAATTCATAATTACCTCCGTTAAAATTATTATATCAATTATTTAAACCAAACACTACCTAAATTTACATTATCACTTTGTGGAGCAGGATCAGGATATTCAAATTTTACAAGTAAGGGCATTTTAAATGCTGTACCAAAACATAAAGCATTACCTGGTAAAATTGATTTCATTTTTTCTGTATTTTCCTCACTCATAAAGGGAACAACCTTTTTAATATAAGCAATATCAGTAGGGTGAGTCATTTTAAATATTATAAAGTTATTACATTGACTTAATGTAGTTTCACTTATTTCTGATGGTCTTTGAGAAATAAGACCCAAAAGTATACCATATTTTCTTCCTTCTTTAGCAATTCTTTCAAATATATTATAACCAAGTACATCGCTATCAATATCATTTTGAACATATCTATGAGCCTCTTCAATAATGATATTAAATGGCTCAGAACCTCTTTCTTTTAAAGATGTAACATAGTTAAATATTAATTTAGAATATATTTTTACAAGTGATTTACCAAGTCTTTCAGTAACATAATTAATATTAAAGTTAATTATTTGGGCTTTTTTACCAGTTTGAGTATGTAAAATTCTATCAATATAACTTTCCAAACTTATATACTCTGGATATTCAAAATATTTTTTGTTATCACTATTTAATATGCTATCAAGTCTAACTTTTAAAATATTCATTATATTAAAGATACTATCATTTTTCCATATTCCTTCATCAATAAGGGCAAACTCTAAAGCATTTGATACATCTTGTAAAGTAAATGGAAACGAGCCATCAGGAAGAGAAAAAGTTACTTCCTCACCAATAAACTTTTGTAAAAAGTCAGTTACTTGTTCAATAGCATTGATTTTATTATGGTCATCAACTCTCATACACTGTCTAAATGTACGATAATATCCAGGTTCACTAATTTCACTTTCAAGATTAATTTCATCAGTATGAGTTTTAGTAAGAACACCAATAACTTGATCTCTTATTTGAGGTCCAGGTTTACCACTTATTAGTATATCAAGAAGAGCTTTAGCTAAAATTGTATTTTTATAAGCTTTTACAGTTTCATCATCTTTTATAAATAAATTTACATATCTAAGAGTTTTTTCAATTAAACTTAATTGTGATTTATCATTTGCTTCGAGAAGTAGTGCATATTCATCGACTCCTAAAAGCCATGGAGGTAAAAGAAGTATTTCATCATTACTATTTAAATCAGTATTATAAGTTTTATAGGCAAAAGTTGGTTCATTATTTAAGTAATTAAAGGCTTTTGCATATTCACCATAAGCATCAAATATTATAATATTTGGTTTATCATTCATATTTTCACTTTTCATTAAATTTTGCATAATTCTTGTAAAACCACAACTTTTACCACTTCCAGAGGATCCAAATATGGCAAAGTGTGAACCGAATAAACTATTGATATCAGCATTAATATAGGCATTTTCATAAAATGGGCTTTTACCCATAATTAAGTAGTTATTTTTAAAACCTACAATATTTTTTACAAAGTCATAATTAAGTAAATATATTACACTTGCAAATGATGGTTTTTCATCAAATCCATATATAAAGTTATTATTTTCTAATTTTCCTAAAATATTAACTTTACATTTTGTTAGACTAAGCTCAGTTATTTCTCCAATAAAAGATTTGTTAGTATCCTTTATTAAAACATAAAGGTTTATTAAGTTAGTGGTCTTCTTTACATCAAGTGCAAGTTTAACCTCAATTTGATTATTAATAATTTGTTCTATAGTTCCTATCATATCAATACCTCTTTACTCTAAAAATATTATATCAAAACCAGTTTTCATTTACAATAAAATTGAATTATTTAATATGTAAAAAAAATTTGTAAATAAAAAATCTAATGTTTGTTTCACATAAATAATATGTTATACTTTAACTATGAAGGAATTATTATGGAAATAGATAAATTAAATTTACTTAGAAAAAAATATACAATATGTAATACTATATGCTATAGCATTGCAATTTTACTTAATATTTTATTTGTGATACTTTGTAAACGTGAAATTATTTCATTATCATTTAGTTATTATTTCGTTTTACCATTTACATTAATTTTTAGTTTAGTTTTTGCTGGGTTGCCTGGTCAAAAATATGTAAGAGAATATACTTTAATATATAAGAATTATTTTGTTTACAATGCTTTAAAAGAAATTTTTACTGATTTAGAATATGAACCAGAAAAAGGCATTTCAGAGGAAACTTTAATGGATACTAAAATGATTGATACCTCAGATAGGTATTATTCTAATGATTACATTAAAGGAAAATACAAAGATGTAAATTTTGAATCATCAGATGTTCATATTGAGGAAGAACATGAAAGAGAAGATAAAGATGGCAATAAAGAAACTTATTATGTAACATTATTTATGGGTAGATGGTTTATATTTGATTTTAATAAGACATTTAAATCAAATTTATGTGTGTCACAAACTTCCTCAGTTATTAGATTTTATGATTTAAATTATGAAAAAATTGCTTTAGAGGATGAACAGTTTAATAAAAACTTTTTAGTTTATGCTCAAAATGAACATGAAGCATTTTATATTTTATCACCATCATTTATGGAAAAAATTAAAGATTTAAGTTTAAAAATAAATGGTAAGTTAATATTATGTTTTAATAATAATAAGTTATATTTAGGTCTTAATAATTATTTAGATTCTTTTGAACCAAGTATGCATAAAAAGGTTAATGAAACTGTAATTAAAGATACAATAAAAAAAGATATTGATGTAATTATAAATTTTATTGAGCAGCTTGATTTAGACAATGATTTATTTAAGGAGGATTAATAAATGGAAGCAAAACATATTTTATTAATAGTTATAGGGATTATATTTTTAATTATATTAGGAAATTATATTGGAACTCTTAATATTTTAAAAAGTATAAACTTAAAATAAGTGAAGCATTATCTGGAATAGATGTAGCATTATCTAAAAGATATAATGTTATAACAAATCTTGTTGAAGTTGTAAAAGGGTATACAAAACATGAAAAAGAGGTTTTATTAAGTGTCATAAAATTTCGTAATAATATGAGTTTAAATGAACTTAAAAATATTAATTCATCACTTGATGAAACAATGAATAAAATTAATGTTATTATTGAAAAATACCCTGATATAAAAGCAAATGAAAATTTTTTAAATTTACAAAAGGCTATAATTGATTCTGAAGAACATTTATCTGCTTCGCGAAGGGCATATAATGCAAATGTTTCTTTATATAATGAAAAGGTTATTACTTTTCCATCACTTATTGTAGCAAAAATTCATGGTTTTAAAGAAGAAGAGTATTTTAAAGCCCTTGAAAATGAAAAGGATGCTAAGGTTAATTTATAGATAGATTAAATATTTTTTTAGTCTATTTTTTTAAATAATACTATGGACTTAAATTATTGATTGTGATATTATTTATAATAGGAAGTAGGTAGTTTGTGAGAAGTCGTGTAAAAAAAATCGTTTTAGTTTTTAGTGTGGTTTTGGTTATAGGTACTTTTATATTATTTAAACTTTTAAGCTCTAATAAAATAGAAAGAGTATTAAAATCAGAAAGTTATAATTATTTACCATCCGAGGCAAAAAAGTATATTGAGGACGTTTATAATAAGACAGGTGAAATTATTTTAACTGAAAAGAATAAAGTTGATGAAGAGCCATATTTAAATCCTGATTATGTTGAATATTTAAAAAATGGTAAGAGTAGTGAATATGGTCATATACCTGAAATATATATAATAGATCATTCATATAAGGATGATTTATTAGCAAAACAAGGTGTTTCAAATGAAAAAACATTATTATCATATTATAATTTAAGGGATGACGGCTACATTACAAATATTTATAATCAGGGTTCTGAAGGGTTATGTTGGGCATTTTCTTCAGCAACTTCTTTGGAAAGCCACTTAGCTATAAAAAGTAACAAAACTAAAATGTTAACTTTTTCTGAAAAACAAATAGATTATGCAACTACTTCACCTTCAAATTCAATAGATATAGGAAAAAACCCTTTTTTATATAATAATAGTCCAGTTATAGGTGACAACCTAAATGGGGGCGGAAATATGTTAAGATTTGCTAATTCAACAGCAATTGGTATTTCCCCAATTTTATGTGATGGAAATTGCAGTGATGGGTCAAATTACAATAGCGATAAAAATATAAAAAGCAATAAATATTGGAAGTATGATTACAATTATAATTCTAAACTTTCACCATTTGAAATCACAAATATAGACAATACTGAATATAGTTTAAATGAATTTCTATTTTTTAATCCGTTATCAACCAATAATCAGTCCGATGTTGATGCTTTAGTAAGTCTTATAAAGAAACAAATTGTTAATAATGGTTCTTTATATGTTTCTGTTGGAGCTTATATAAATTTATCGGTAGAATATATACCAACTGGAACAGAAAAAGCATTAAATTCTAATGGAAAAAACATTATATATTATATACCTTATAGATGGAATCCTAGTGAAGGAATGAACCATGCAGTTTCAGTAATTGGGTGGGATGACAATTACACGCATAATATTTGCTTAAATAAAACGGATTTTGAAATAACTGATGCTACAAAGGTAGGAAATGACTATTCTTGTACTAAAGGTGATTTATATACAATAAATGGGGCATGGATAATACAAAATTCATGGGGAAATAATGATACTTTTATATATTTACCTTATAATACTATGAAAAGTTCTTATAGTAGTATAACTGATGTAAGTGAAGTAGATTATAATAACTCTTATAGAGCAACTGGACAAAGTACTACATTTACAAAAGGAAATACAAAAGAATTATTAAAAAAAGTTAAATTTTATGTTAATGCATATAATAAAACTATATATGTTTATTATCGAAATAATGAAATAATTGTTTCAGATTATAATTATGCTTCAAGTTATGAATTATTAAAACCTCAAACATATTATCAACCAGGACTTCATACAATTGATATTTCAGAAAATAATATAGTTTTAGATGAAAATACCGAAAAATTTAAATTAACATTTGAAGGTGACTATGTTAAATATGATTATTACGGCTCTATTCATACAAGTAATGTTGGTGAAGATAAATTTATTGATTTAACAAATATTAAATCAACAAGTGAAAAAATCTTGACTAAATGTACTTTAGATGATAACAAATGTATTTCAGATCCACATACAGTAACTTTTGATGATAATAATGTATTTGTTGTTTCAGGAGTTTCCAGAAATTTATCTTCAAATGATAATTTAACATTTAAAATATTGAATCAAAATAATGAGGATGTTACAAATTTATTTCATGTCTTTAGAAATTATTCAGTTTCTAATTATATTAACGCACTTTTATCATATAATAGTGAAAATGTGAAATTAGGTACATATACAATTGAGGTTTATTATAACAATAATAAATATGATGAAATTGAATGGAAACTAACAACACATAATAATAAAATGTTGGGTATTGGAACGAAAGAAAATCCCTATGAAATTAAAACTGCATCTGATTTAAATAGATTAAGAAATTTAAATACAAAAGATAATCATTATGTGCTAACTAATGATTTAGATTTATCATATGATACAACTAATACAAAAGGATTATTTTATAATTCTGGTGCTGGATGGTTACCAATTAGTAATTTTTATGGAAGCTTTAATGGAAATAATCATGTGATAAGTGGTGTATACATAAATAGACCGAAAGATATAAGTAAAGACCCAGTTGGAATATTTGAAAATATCTATGGAACAAACAATTACATAAAAAATTTGATAATAAAAGATGTAAATATTAATGGTTATTTAAATGCTGGTGCATTGGCTGGTACAATATCTATAACAGATGAAATAGAAATTAATAATGTATCTGTTATTGGCGGTAAAGTTAATTCATCATACTATAATGGTGGATTAATAGGAGGTATAAATGTATCAAAAGCAGTTACTAAAAATGTAAATTGTAATATGTACAATTTGTATTCGAATGTAAGTGTTGGTAACATAGATACAGTTTTTGCCGGAGGAATAATTGGTGTTGCTGAAGGGCAAAAACTTAACGTAACAATTAATGACTCAGCAAGTTATAGCAAAGTGAGTGGTAATGGCTCACTTGGTAATAGTGCTATCGGAGGCATAGTTGGTGATAGTGGTTTAGTAAATAATCTTACTATAAATAACGCTATAAGTGCTGGTAGTTATAAAGCACAATCATCAACTAGATTAGGTGCAGTTGTTGGCTATATTAATCAAACTAATTCGGTAAATATAAGTGGTGTATGGTATACAAATACTGATAAACTTTATGGAGATATTTCATCATATGTTACTAAAACAATTAATAATAATACTGCTGTAACAATAGATGATTTAATAACAAACAATTACACAAATTATTTTGAACATAAATCAGATTGGTCAAAACCTGAAATTGATGGCTATAAAAGATTTCCTATGTTAACAACATTACTGGATAAGTTTGACTTTACTAAAACAATTGATGATTTTGAAATGAAAATTTCAGAAACAAAGAATATATATGATTTAATTTCTCCAAATACTGATAATGCAAAGAACATTAAATGGACATATGATGATGAGTATTTAACTATTAGTTCATCGGGTGTCATTACTCCAAAGAAAATTGGTGTAACGACAATTCATATATCTAGTTTGTATGATGGTTATAAAGATGATATACAAGTAACAATATTGGAAGCAAAAACAATTACATTTAATAGCAACAATCCATCTAATGAAGAAAGTTCACAAGATGTTGCTATTAATAGAAAGTTTAATTTGGCTAAAAACTTATTTACATATAAAGGCCATACATTTAAAGAATGGAATACTAAATCAGATGGTACAGGAATAGTCTATTATGATGAGCAATTAATTGAGAGTGGAATAAATGAAGATTTGAAATTATATGCAATTTGGAGTGAAAATCAATATAAAATAACATTTGATGGAAATGGTGTGACATCAATTAATAATAATAAAACAGTTGATTTGACTATGACTTATCCTAGTGAAGGAACTATTTCATTTGGAAATTTAGATTTCACAAAAGAAAATTATTATATTGATAACTGGAACACTAAACAAGATGGAACAGGAATAAAATTTTCTGCAAAATCAAGTGATTCTATAATTTTTGATAATATTCCATTTGATGAACAAAATAATATAACCTTATATGCACAATGGAAAGAAGAAAAATATACAATTACGTTTAATCCAAACCAAGGTATTGGTAATATGCCTAATATGGAACTAATAAAAAATGAAAGTGCTAATTTATCTAAAAATATATTTACAAGAGATAATTATATATTTAAAAATTGGAATACAAAATCAGATGGAACGGGTGTATATTATGAAGATGAACAATTGATAGGTGTTACTGAGGATATAACCTTATATGCTCAATGGGAAAAAATTAAAGTTAAAATTATATATTGTTTAGATGATAGTTGCACAAATAAAAATGAAAAAGAATATGAAATTGGACAAACTATTAAAATTGAGAATTGTACTATTGATTTGGCTGGTTATTATTTTGATTCTTGGAATACAAAAGTAGATGGTACTGGTCAAAAATATAATGTTGGTGATGAAATAACTTTAGAAAAAGAATTAGTTTTATATCCAATATTTAAATCAAGTTTTACATATTCAATAAATGATTATTCAGTTGATGAAAATAATCTTACAATTAGTAAAGTAATTGTGGGAACAACAGAAAGTAGTTTTAAAAATCATATTAAACTTGGTGATAATTATAGTGTAACTGTTGATTCAACAAATAATTTAATTTTCACTGGTTCTAAAACAAGAATATATGATTCTGGTAACTTAATTAATGAATTTACAAATGTAGTTACTGGTGATATTAATGGTGATGGTATAATAAATTCAGCAGATTTACTTAAAATAAGACAACATCTAATTGGAGTAAAACCACTTAATGGAATATATTTTACAGCATCAGACATAAACTATGATAACACAGTAAATTCAGCAGACTTATTAAGAATAAGACAACATTTGATAGGAACAAAAACTATAGGATAGAAAGGATAAAAAAATGAAAAAAATAAAATTAATTTTAACTGGAATATTATCATTTTTAATAGTAATTTTAAATGTTAATGCCGCAAGTGCTAGTTTATCAGTTAGTTCAAGTAGCATATATTCAGGTGAAAGTTTTACAGCATATGTAAATATGAATGGAGCAGCAGCATGGAACTTACATGTTGCTTCTTCAGGACCTGTAAGTGGTTGTAAACTTGATATTGCTGATGCAACATTAGATGCACTTGATACAAATAAATCATTTCCAGTAACTTGTACATCAACAGGAGTAGGAACAATAACTCTTACACTTTCTGGGGATGTAACGAGTGCAAATGATGGAAATGCTGTAAATGTTTCTGGAAGTGCTTCAGTAACCGTTACAAATAAACCAGCACCAACACCTACGCCAACTCCAACCCCAACTCCGACACCAAGTCCAAAACCATCAAAACCTACACCAAGTCCAGTACAACCTAAAAGTAATGATACTACAATTCAAAAATTTGAAATTAAGGAAGTAGAAAATTTTAATTTTAGTAATTCAATAACTGAATATGATATAAAATTAGATAAGGTTGTTGAAAAATTAGAAATAGAAATATCATTAAATGATAAGAATGCTAATTATGAAATTAAAGGTAATGAAAATTTAAAAATTGGTGATAATGAGATTAGTGTTATTGTAACCGCGGAAGATGGAACAACAAAAGAATTCAAAATTAAATTGAATATAGTTGATCCAAATAAAGAAAGACTTTCATTAAAAAATATAACTATTAAAAACTATATATTAAATTATTATAAAAATAATTATAATTACGAGTTAAAAATAAATAATGAAAAGAAATTAGATATAGTAATTGATAAAGGTAATGATGACATTAAATATGAAATAATTGGTAATGAAAAACTTAAAAACGGTAGTAAAATAGAAATTAAAATTACTGATGGAACTGATACAGAAAGTTACTTTATAAATATAATTAAAAGTAAAACACCAAATATATGGTTAACATGTTTATTAAATGTAATAATAATTGCTTTAGTTATTGCTGTTGCAGTAATACTAATAAGAATGAAAAATAATAAAAACAGTAAAACTTTAATGAATTAAAAAGAAAAACTGTTACTTTGTTGTAGCAGTTTTTTTATAGTAAAATGTGATTGATTATTTTATTTATGTGTGGTAACCATATTATAGAAAAGAGGTTTGTGATGAAAAAAGAAAATGAAACTTTACGTATATGTGCTTGGATATTTTTAATATTTGGCTTAGTGCTTGGTGCTGTTTTACTTACTGTTGGAGTTGTTTATAATGGTGGCAATACAACAAGAAGTAAAATGTTTGCATCACTATACTTTGGATTAGGTGGAATTTCAATTGCATTAAATGTGATTTATTCAATGTGCTTATTTATAATTTATAAAAATAAAAACAAGAAAAAGAAATAATAAAGAATCAATAACTGGTTCTTTATTCATTTTGAAAGGATATTTATATGATTGAGGTAAAAAATTTAAGTAAAAAATTTGAAAGAAATATTAATAAAAAACAAAAAGAAACTTTTTTAGCGGTAAATAATATTAGTTTTGAGGCTAAACCTGGTGAAGTTCTAGGAATACTTGGGCCAAATGGAGCTGGTAAAACTACTTTACTTAGAATGATAACTGGCATAATGAAACCTAGTGAAGGTGATGTTATTATTGATGATCACTCTTATGATAAAAACGAAATTGTAATAAAAAAGGAAATTGGCTTTTTAAGCGGTAATACTAAATTATACAAAGATTTATCTGCATACGAGTTATTAGAAATGTGTGCTGAGTATTACGATATTCCGAAAGTTGAAATAGATAAAAAAATAAAAAATATTGCAAAGGAATTTGATTTAACAAACTTCTTATATCAAAGAATTGAAAATTTATCTACAGGCCAAACTCAAAGAGTTGGTTTAGCAAGATGTGCTTTACATAGTCCTAAGTACTACATTTTAGATGAGGCCACTACTGGGCTTGATATTATTTTAAGTCAAACCATATTAGAGTTTATAAAAAAGGAAAAAGCAAAAGGAAAAGGCATTATTTATTCAACTCACTACATGGAGGAAGCAGAAAATATTTGTGATAGAGTAATATTAATTCACAAAGGAAAAATAATTAAAACGGGAACGCCAAAATCAATTGAAAAAGAAACTAAAACTGGTAATTTAAGAGAGGCATTTTTTGCTTTAATCGGAGGTAAAGAAAATGAATAATGTATTTATCACAATAAAAAAAGAATTAAGAACCATATTAAGGGATAAAAAGTCCCTTATGATGATGCTTATTACACCAATTATGATACCACTTTTTATCTTTATCTTCTCTTATGTGTATGACAAATTAATGAATACAAATGAAAACGAAAAATATTATGTTGGAATTAACTATAATTTAAATGATATTGAAAAAAACTTGATTAGTGAAAACTTAGAAATAAAGTATTATGAAAATAAAGATGATATGCAAAAAGCATATGAAACAAATAAAATAGATGCATATGTAATAAAAACTAATGAGAATTACGATATTTATGTAAATGATAAAACTAAAAATAGTAGTCTTGCAAGTAATTATTTTGCTAATTTTCTAAGTAATTATAATGATTATTTAGCTCAAAATTATTTATCAGAAATTGGTGCTGATTTCAATAAAGTTTATAAAAATATTACATATAACTATGTTAATTTATCAGGATCTGATGATTTAATTAATACGATTGTAACAATGGGATTTATTTTTGCTGTAATGGCAATTTCTTTAACCGCTATTTATACAGCAACTGATATAATAGCAAGTGAAAAGGAAAGGGGAACATTAGAAACAATATTAACATTTCCTATTAAAAATGAAGAACTTATTATTGGTAAATACTTGTCAATTGTAATATCTTGTTTAATCACTTCGATTATCAGTATAGTATTAACTGTTGTTTCCTTTATAATTGCAAGTAAAATGTTTAATATATATAATGAGGCAATTTTAAATTTTAACTTTTCGACTATTACAATGGGACTTTTAATAATGTTTACTTTTTCAATATTTGTAAGTGGACTATGCATATTTATTGCTAGTAAAACAAAATCTTATAAAGAAGCTCAATCTTCATTAACACCAGTTAGTTTGTTTACAATGATACCTATGATTTTAGATACACTTGGAATAAAAATGAACTTAACTTTGTCATTAATACCAATTGTTAATCATGCAACATTTTTAAAAATGATTTTTTGTCAAACTATTGGAAAAAATGATATTATGTATATGTTAGTGATGTTTATATCTACAATTATTTATTCCGTTATTTTAATAATATTAATTTCTAAAGATTATAAAACTGAAAAAGTATTATTTTCTAACTAAATTAAAACTGGCATTCATTTGATGATTGTCAGTTTTTTTACATTGTTTTTTATGAAACTTTTGCCCATATTCCGCATACATTACATTAGGAAGGTGATATGATGTCAAACTTTAAAGAAATCGTTACTAAGGCAATAATAGGAAAATGTAAGAAAAAGGTAGTAAGTTCCTATGACATAGAGTGTGATGAAACTCCGAATACTATTTTGGGATGCTGGGTAATAAACCATTCTTTCAAGGGAGTTAATAATCTTGGAAAAGTTAATGTATCAGGTTCATTTGATGTAAATGTTTGGTATTCCTATGATAATGATACAAAGACAGCAGTTACAACAAGAAAGTTTTCTTATACTGATGCTATAAATGTTCCTATAAAGGATAATGGTAAGATTGATAGTAATAGTGAAATCATTGTTAATGCATTAAAACAACCTACAGTTACTGATGTTAAAATTATTGGAGAACTTGTTAACTTAAAAATTGAAAAGGAACTTGGTATTGAGGTAATAGGTAATGCAACAGTAAAAATTCAAGTTGAGGATGATTATGATGAATATGAAGAAGTATATGATGAAGAAAATAATGATGAACTTAACATTAATGTCGATGATCTTAATGATGATTATTTAGAAAATAAGTAAGCCTCTATAGGCTTTTTTGATTGCTATAAAAAATTATTTAAATAAAAAACCGTCAACAAAAAAAGGTTGACAGTTAAAAATAAGTATGCTATATTAATAATGTAATTGAAAGGAGAAAATTATGGCAGTTAAATTAAGATTAAAAAGAATGGGTTCTAAACAAAAACCATTTTATCGTATTGTAGCAGCTGACTCTCGTAGTCCAAGAGATGGTAGATTTATTGAAACAGTAGGTACTTATAATCCAATTAAAGGAAAAGAAGTAGTTACAGTTGATGAAGAAAAAGCTTTATCTTGGCTTTCTAAAGGAGCAATTCCTACAGATACAGTAAGAAGTATTTTATCTAATCATGGTATTATGAAAAAGTATGCTGAAAGTAAAAATGCTTCAAAGAAGAGCGTTAAAAAGGATTAATTATGGATATAAAAGAATATACTTCATTTTTAGTTAAAAGTATAGTTAAGAATCCTGATATGGTAAAAGTTGAAATGTTTGAAACTGAAGGCGAAGATCCAATAATTGAAATAATTGTTCATCACGATGATTTTGGAGCAGTTATTGGTAAAGGTGGTAAAATAGCAACATCACTAAGGACCGTTATTCAAGCTTACGCTTTTTTACATAAAATGCCTAAAGTTAAAGTAAATATTGATTCTTTTTAAAAAATAAAAACTGCAAATTTGCAGTTTTTTTAGTTTCTATGTTTTTCATTAAATATTTTAAATGCATCATTAAGTTCATCATAAGATAGCTCTAAAAGCTCATCATCGTTTCCTAATTTGAAAATTTTAAATAGGGAACTATCTTCTTCATTACCATAATAAATGTAAGTGTTATTGTTATGATTGATGGTTTCAATTTCAAAATAAGTTATACCATCAAATTCCATTGTATTTAATTCTATCATTATTTCTCCTTATCTTGCATAATTTAAACTTTCATAATCTAGTACAAATCCAAGCTTTTCAGAAAGAGTAGTTGAAGTAACATCTATATCTGGAATTGTATGTGTAGGTACTATTGATGAAATACAAATTGTTGCTTCTTCATCAGTATATCCATTAGAAATAAGCATATCTTTAAGTGTTTTATAACTATCATTAGTAATTTCTTTATAATCTGGATTAGGAGCACCATAAAGTTCATTGTAATCATTTATTGCAACCATTGTTTTGCCAGCATCAATATCATTTTTTATATAACAATGGTATGAGTTTAACATATCATTAGTATCATCAGATATTTTCTGAAAATTGGTTGCATATTTTATTCCAACAGCACTTATCGTAGTCATTGAAGCTATCACCGTTCCAATAGCGATTCTCTTTAAGTTTTTTTGTCGTCTATATTTTTGCCTTATTTTTTGTTCTTTTATTTTTTCTTTTCTATCTTCGATATGTTTATTATGACTTTCTATTTTTTCATTAACATCGCGAATCATTTTATCAAGTTCATCTTTTCTTATTTCACTTCGTGGGGCAATACCTCTTTTTACATCTTGACTATGTTTATTAACTATTTCAGTAAATACATCTAAAACACTGTCTTGACTCATTATTGAGGATGATTTTTTGATTTCACCAACATTTTCGATAATATCATTATTTATTTTTACTTTTTGACTTTTATTAACGATACCTATTGTACCTTGGGGTGCTGCAAAACCACTCATTAAAGCACTAACTTCATCTTTACTTAATATTTTACCAGTTTTAACATAATAAAAAATTGTTTCCATATCCTTATCTCCTACTATAAGAATTATATCATTAATAGTGTTTTAAATCAATTACAAAGTCTTTTTATTTTTAATAAACTCTTTTAAAATTTTTGTAAGAGCTCTTTTCTCGATTCTTGATACATAACTTCTTGATATTTTCATTTCTTTAGCAATGCCTTTTTGAGTCATTTCTTTTTGATTATTAAGGCCATATCTTTTAACAATGATTTCTTTTTCTCGAGGCGAAAGCATCTGTAAATATTTTTTTAGTTCATTAATATTATCTTTTTTTGTAAGATAGTCTACTAAATCTAAATCTTTTTGAATTAAGACATCAATTAAATTCACATCATTTCCTTCTTTATCATAACCAATTGAATCCTCAAGATAAACATCGTTATTACTTTTTTTATTTGCTCTAAAATGCATTAATATTTCATTTGCAATTGTCACCTAATGGAAACTCAGTCATTTTAGCAGATTCTCTTGTTCCTGTTAGATTAAGTATCAAGTTTTCACCATCACTGTATGCAGATGATATTACTAATTTTATAAGTGTCCTTTTTTGTAATAAATCTAATTCATCAAATCTATTGAAATATGAGTCAATTATATCAAGAACTATTTTAGCATTTTCTGTATTGTCAATAATTGATGTTTTATCAATATTTAATTTTTTTACTTGTTTTTCAAGTTCAACATTAGTACTTTTAAGTTTTTGTATTTCCTTTGCTAAATCTTGTACTATATCTGCAGGAACAATTTTGATTTTATCAATTAGTGAAGCAATGTCTTTTTCGTTTTTTTTGATTTCATTAGTTAGAGTATATAATTCATTTGATTTAGTATCTAATTTATTTAATTTACCGCTTGCAAGGTCTTTTAATGCTTGATAGTATTCTCCTTTTGGATTTGCTAAACTTTTAATTACTTCAACTACTTTTTTATCGGCTTCATTTCCATTAAGGTTTTTATGATTGCATTTGGTTCTTCTACTTTTATCTTTTAATTCACATAGGTAAGAGAATCTTAATTTGCCATCAACTTCACTTTGGCATAGTTTAGGTCTCATAAAACTACCACAATAACTACATCTAAGTGTTCCAGATAATAATGCATTATTAACAGCAGGTTTTCTAAATCTTCTATTTGCACCAAGTTTTAAAAGTTTTTGTACTTCAACATATTCTTTACCTGTCCAAAATCCTTTATGTTTTCCAATAGCAACAATCCATTCATTAATAGGATTATCATTTCTTCCTTTCTTTGTTAGTTGATTTGTCTTGTTATATACCATCAATCCGAATTTTCCATTGTAATCTTTTTTGCAGCCAACTACTAATGCCCCTTTTTCAATGAAGTAGTCATAAGCATCAGCATCAGCCATTGAATAAACTGGATTAGATAATATATTAACTAGTGACCATCTAGTAAATCTTTTTCCATTTTTAGTTTTAATATTGTTTTGAATAGTATATGTTTCAAGTCCTGTTTGTGACTTTATTTCTAGGTATTTGTCTTTAAGTAGGTTTACAATCACTTTTTCATCTTGAAGCTCTTTTAATCTAAATAATTTTTTCTTTTTACCATCAATAGATAAGTTTTGTATTTCTTGAGATTTAAAACCTGTTGGTGGAGTTCCACCAAGCCATCTTCCAGTTTTTGCAAGTTCCATCATATTGTCTCTTATTCTTTCTGCAATAGTGTCTCTTTCAAGTTGTGCAAATACTGAACATATTAGCATCATTGCTTTTCCCATAGGTGAAGTTGTATCAAAATCTTCCCTTATAGAAACAAAGCCAACATTATATGTTTGCAATTCATTTATTAAATTACAGAAATCTCCAACATTCCTGCTAACTCTATCTAATCTATAACAAGTAACTGAAGCAACCTTATTTTCTCTAATTAGACTCATCATTTTTTGAAAAGCAGGTCTATTTGTGTTAGCACCTGTGAATCCTTCATCTGTAAAAATTTTAATATCTTCCTCTTTCAAATCAGGATATTTAGCTAATAGTTTTTGTTTACACAAATCAACTTGATTTTCAACACTTTCTCCTTTTCCAGTGTATTTTGATTTACGACTATAAATAATATGCCATCTATTTAATTCTTTCATTATTTACCTCCTATAAAACCAAAAATAGTATGTGATACAATAATATTATATAACATAGTGTCTTTATTTAATAACAAAATTATAAAAAAATAAAATTAGATCAAATTGTAACTCTAATTTACTCTTATGTTTTTGTTGGTTTCTAATGTAAATTTACACTTTTTATGATATAATTATATTTGGTAAGATACTGAGGTGAGTTATGGGAAAGTTATATCTAACATGTGGTGATTTTATATTAAGAATTGAAGATACAGATCAAGAAAGAGAAGTTGAATGCGCAATAGATTTCATCTACAATACTCTTGATTTATGTGGGTTCAAAATAGATGAAGTCCCAAATAATGAAAAAGAATATGGATCATACATTCAAAGTAAAAGAAAAGATATTTATAAAGAATATGCTTATAAAAAATTAAAGAGTAAAACATCAAACCTTAAGTTTGATGATAACATTGTTGAAAATGAATTTAATAAATGGAAAGCAAAATTTGTTAATTGTCTAGAAGATGATTTAAACACTGCTAATGGTATCACTGTTTTATATGATTTATTAAAGAGTGAAACTAAGAAAATCCAAAATGAAGATGAAATATTAGTTAAGATTAATGAAAGAACTGAAGCTAAAAAAAATAAAGATTATGAGAAAGCCGATAAAATAAGGAAAGAATTGTTAAACATGGGAATTATAATAAAAGATACCCGTGAAGGAACAACTTATGAGGCTATCTAATGAAGAAAGTAATATTATTCTTATTTAGCCTTTTTTTCTTTTGTTATAGTGTTTATGCCGATGATTTTGACATCACCGGAGAATATGTAACTCTATATAATATGAATGAAGATACTTTGTTATATAGTAAAAATGATACTAAAAAAACATCAATAGCAAGTTTAACCAAAATGATGACGACTTTAGTAGCTATTGAAGAAATAGATAATTTAGATAAAATTGTAACGATAAAAGAAAAAGATTTTGAAGGTATAGTAGGATATTCAAAAGCAGGTTTTAAAGTTGGGGATAAAGTAACATATCGAGATTTATTATATGGAATTATTTTACCAAGTGGAGCTGATGCTGTAAATGCTGTAGTAAATAATACCTTAGGATATGATAAATTCATTAAAAAGATGAATGAAACTGCTAAAAAAATAGGAATGAATGATACATCTTATGCAAATCCTATCGGTAAAGATGATGAAAATAATTATTCAACATCTAATGATTTAGCAAAGTTACTAAAATACGCTTTAAAAAATAAAACTTTTAAAACCATTTTTACTACGAAAAATTATAAAACAAGTAATGGTTTAAATTTAGAAAGTACAGTAAATAGATATGAAAATATTTTAAATACTAATGAAATAAAAGGTGCAAAAAGTGGATTTACAAAAGATGCTGGAAGGTGTCTTGCCTCAATTACAACACTAAATAATGTCGATTATTTACTAGTGGTAATAAACTCAAGCACAACAAGTCCATATAATGCTATAAAAGATACAATTACAATATATGATTATTACAATAATAATTATGGATATAAAAATATTATAAATGACGATACATTTATAAAAGAAATACCAGTCGATTTTAGTAAAGAAAAAACATATAAAATAACAGGTAGTGAAGATATAGAAAAATATTTAAAAAATAATACAGAAGTCACATATAAATATGTAGGTAGTGATAAAGTAACATTTAATACTAAAAAGGGAAGTAAGCTTGGAGTTGTTAAAATATATGATGGCGATGTATTATTAGCAACATCAAATGTTTATTTAGAAAATAATATTGAATATTATCCAATTATCACTTATATAATGATTGGTATTGCGGTAATATTTGTCTTATTAATAATAAAGATAATAAAGAAGAAAAAACATCATCGAAGAAGTAAATAAAATGGATACAATAAATCATATTGGTATAATTGTTGATGGTAATGGTAGATGGGCTCAGGAAAAAGGCAAAATTCGTAATGAAAGTCATAAAGCTGGAGCAGATGCCTTAGAAAAAATAATTCTTTATACGAGTAAAAATAAAATAGCAAATTATCTAAGTTTATATGTTTTTTCAACAGAAAACTTCAATAGAAGTAGTGAAGAAGTTAATTGCTTAATGGAATTATTTATGAAATGGTTTAAAAAAACTAAAAGTAAATATGATAGTGAAAATATTAAAGTTTTATTTTCCTAAAGTTTATTTTCCAGACTTTACACCGAAATGTTTAGAAGAAGCAATTGAAGTTTATAAAACTAGAGATAGAAGATTTGGAAAAATAAAGAAATAAAAAAGATTTAACAAAAAATCTTTTTTTATGGTAAAAAGGATAGAGTTAAGTATAATAATTTATCTATGACTTCACTTGCTGAAACAAATAGATTAATAACTTCACTTGCTATGATGATAATGCAAGAAAAAACTCAGCAAAAAGATCCCTTTTGGAATAATAGTGCAAGGAACTTATTAGAGGGTTTAATAGGATTTTTTTTAGAAGAATATAAGAAAAATAATATAAAAAGAAATCAGACTACTATGACATCTATTCGTAAGTTTCAAAATAGTTCAATGCAAGAAAAAAACTTTAATAAGTATAAAGCTTATATTGATAAGAAAGATTATGGAAGCAAAAGTAAGGATTCCCTAACTTCTATATTTAATGCGAGTGATAATACTTATAAATCTATAACAGCAGTATTTGGAGAGAAAATGTCTTTATTTGATGATGCTAATGTTGCAAATGGAACATCTGATTCAGACTTTGATTTTGACTTGTTAGGAAAAGAAGCAACAGCATTATTTATAATAGTACCAGATGAAGTAAAACAACTTCATTATAAAACTATAACATTTCCAATAATAGGTTATCCTATTTTTAGAGATATATAATAAGTTTTCTAGTTATGAAAAAGGTGAAATTGATAGAAAAATTAATTCATTAAAGCAGCTTGATAATACATATTTCACAGTAGAGCAAATTAAATCACCAATAGGTGGTAGATTTAAAAATTTGATGATGAATTAAATATGAGTGCAAAAGATTTTTATAAGGAGCAAAGAGAAGTTGAAGAACAAGAACTTTTAAAAGCAATAGATCAAGTTAAAGAAATTATAAAAGATAATATTATTAACTTTGAGTATAAAACAAAAAATAACAGAACATTTTCTGTTATTAGTTTAACTAAAGATATAAATGATATGGAAAAATCATTAATTAAAGGACAACTTAATAATAATATTTATCATATTGAAATAAGTAATAATGTTGACGGAAAAAATGTAATAGAAATACACCTTAAAACACCACTTGATAATGATTTAAAAAAATAACATCTTAAATTGTTCTACAATTATGTTTTTAGTAATAAAATTTGTTAGAGATGAGGTGTTGCGTGAAGGTCTATGTAAATTATCCAGATGATAAAGATGGTGTATTAGAATTACAAAAAGCTATTGCTATGTTTCATGCAACTTTGGTCATGAAATCAGTTGACAAATTAAATTTAGATAATTTTTCAAAAAGAAAGTTAATAAAGGAATTGTTAGAAAAAGCAAAGGTTGAAGCACTCACAGAAGAAAAGAAAAACACTAGTGCCACTATTTTTTTTGTTAACAAATGCCATTAATTTTTCATAATTTTTTCTTGAAATAACAATTTTCTTTCTTATCCATCTTTCAACTTTTATTTGTCTGCTTAATTCTGCCCGTGACATATTATGCTCTTTTAAGAAATTAAGAATGAGTTTATCGGGTTTTGAGTTAATAAACTTCATGTAAGGATCTTCAAATTCTATTCCAAGTTGTTTTATAGATAATAATTCTGAGAATCTTTCATATTGTCCTTTTGAAATTGAATTGATTTTTTTAGCATTACGAAGTGTATTTTCACTACGATTCATTCGCTTAACAAACTCTTTTTATACTAGTGTTGTTTTAAGTATATTACTTACACTTGTGAATACTTCTTTCATTTCCGTGATGTGACAATTGCATTTTGAATACATCTTGCTGCATAAGTAGTAATTTTTGTTTTTTTATTATCTTTATAAGTATCTATTCCTTTGATTAAACCAATTGTTCCAATAGATATTAAATCATCAGTCATATCATTATTATTATTTGTATATTTTTTTACAATGTGAGCAACTAATCTTAAATTATGCTCTATTAGTTTATTACGAGCATCTTTATCACCTTCGAGCATTAATTTAACATATTTTTCCTCCGCTTCGGGGGTAAGTGGTTCTAGAAAAACATTATTTGAATAACTTCCAGTAAAAAATAGCAATCCTTTTACAAGATTAATTAAACTTAAAAACATATTTTCACTTCCTACTTAAATATATTTGTGATAAACTATAGATATGAAAAAAAAATTTACAATGATTGATGAAAATTTTATTTGTGAAAATTGTGGGAAGGTAGTAGAAAAACTAGGGTATAGTGCAAGAGACCATTGCCCATATTGCCTTTATAGTAAACATGTAGATATTTTCCCTGGTGATAGAGAAAATACTTGTAAAGGACTTTTGAAACCTATTGGTATTGAAAAATTTAAAGATACTTTTAAAATAATTTATAAATGTCAAGCTTGCAGTCAGTTACATAAAAATATTGTTGCCACAGATGATGATTTTGATAAAATAGTTGAACTTTCTAAAAACATTTTATAGTAATTTTATTAGCTTTATGATAAAATTTTATTAGGAGGATTAGATGAACAGAGTAGAGATTAAAAATTACGCAAAGGAAAAACTTTCTGGTAATCTAGGTAGTATTTGGAAAATACTTATAATTGCTTTAGGAATATCTTTGGCAACTGGATTGGTATGTGGTATTTTATTTAGTAGCATAGATGCTGACTTTTTAGATTCTATTATTGCAATTTTAATGGTTCCACTTGGAATTGGTACAACGGCATTTTTTGTAAGTTTAATTGAAAGTACAAATTTTGAAGCAAAAGATTTATTCAAATATTATCATGACTTTGTTAAAATTATAGCTGTCACTTTTTTAATGGGTTTAGTTGTTGCTCTTGGTTATATTTGTTTTATTATTCCAGGAATAGTACTAATTTTATCTTATAGTTTAGTACCGATAATTTTAATTAAAAAACCAGAACTTGGTATTGTTGAAACTTTAAAATATTCTAGAGAAAAAATGAAGGGTCATAAATTAGACACTTTTGTATTAGGACTTTCATTTATTGGTTGGGCAATACTTGGAACACTTACTTTAGGCATTTTGTATATTTGGTTATTTCCATATATGCAACTTACATTTACTAAATTTTATTTAAACATTTTAGAGGAGGAATAAAAATTCTCTGAAAAAGAGACAAGTTCTCTTTTTTTTATGTGGAATTCTCCAGTGAAATATGATATAAGTATATTAGAAAGGCAGTATATGAAAAGTAACGAACTAGGTGAAAATATTTATTTTTTACGGAAAAGGAAAAAATTAACTCAAGAAGAATTTGCTAATAAAATTGGAGTTTCTAATAAAACAATTAGTAAATGGGAAACTGGTTATTCAATTCCTAAACTTGATGATTTATCAAAAATAAGTAAATATTTTAATGTACCAATTAATGTGTTAATTAATAAAGAATTACTTGATAATTATAAAATAAAAAGTAAATTTACAAGATATTTATCTTTTGAATATATTAAATATTTCCTTTTTATATTAATAATTATCTTTGTATTACTTTTTTATAAATTTTATTTTAAACCAACAGTAAGAGATTTTCATACATTTGATGAAATTTTATCAATTGAGGGTTATTACTTTGATAATCACAAACAAGGATATACAGTAATAAAAGGTGCATCATATATTAATAAACCAATGATGTGTAATAAAATATCTCTTAAGATTATAAAAGAAAATGATTTTTACTCATATTATAATGTACTTTATGATGGCTATACTTACGAAGAAAAAGTAAATATAAATGAATTTTTAAATAGTATTAATAATGTTGGTGTAGGAATACTTGATACAAAAAGATTAGATTATACACTTACTTGTGATGATAAAGTTATAAAAGGTAAAGTGTATTTAGAAACTGATTAATAGAAAAGAGGTAGTGTTTATGAAAGATTATATAATAACAAAAAACAAAAGAAATAAAAGAAATATATTTTTAATAATATTGTTTTTGATATGTTTTATTTTAGTTAATTTTACAATAATATATTATCAGAATCATATTTATAAAATAAATAAATCAATAAATGATAGTATTGATGGAAGAACTGTTATGATAAGCCCAAATATGGACAATATAAAAACTGAAGAAGATGCAATAAATTATAAATATGATTATGATAAAATTAATAGTATAGATCATGTAGCAGCATCTTTTCCTGCACACATTCAAAGTGGTTATTATTCTAGTTTAAAAGATGATTATTATGATGGTCATATTGGTTTAAAATATGGAAGTGATAAAATACTTACGATGGATGTTATAGGAAGAAAAATAGGAGAAAATGATAGAAATGTTATGATATGTCCAATTAAGTTTTATCCATCGGATTATTCTATTAATGATATTGAAAATTTAAAATTTATTGATGGTAAATCGTTAATTAATAAAAAAATTGATGTTATGTATGATTTATATGAAAAGAATGAAAAAGGTAAAAATGTTATTGTTGGACAAAAAAAGATTCCTTTTGAAATAATTGGTGTATATGATAATGAACTTAATTATGAAGAATATAATACTTGTTTTGTCGGAGGTAAACAACTATATGAAATGTATAATGATTATCTTGGTAGAATTAATCCGGCTTCGTATCTAGCAACCTCATCTTTAGATGTCATTGTAGATGATGTTAAAAATGTAAATAGTGTAAAAAGTGAACTAAATAAATTAGGATACAGTACAAAACCTAAAGTATTTATAGATTATGGTGAATTACTACATATAGAAATGATATGTATAGGAATTATTGTAATTACAAGTATTTTAACTTTAGGAATAAGTGCATTATATATTAAAAAGTATGTAATTTATAGCAGCTATGATATAGCATTATTATATGCTTTAGGATATTCAAAAAAGAAAATAGAAAAGATATATTTTTGTAATGTATTATATGTAATAGGTATAGGATTTGTAATAAGTAATTTTATTTCTATAATTGTAAGTTTATTTATAAATACTAAAAGTATAATATATTGCCTTTTAGGAACAACGATTATAGGTATAGCAATTATATTATTAAATTATTTATTTATTAAAAAATTATTAAAAAGAAAGTCAATATATTTTATGAAGGAGAGTAATTAAGATGGTTTTAGAAATTAAAGATTTAATAAAGGATTATTATCATAAAGAAAAGAAAATTGAGGTATTAAAAAGTTTATCTTACAATTTTGAAAAAGGAAAATTTTATGGAATAATGGGTCATTCTGGTTCAGGAAAGACAACATTATTTAATATTATTGGTACTATTGACAAAGAATATAATGGAAATATTTTAGTTAATTCAAAAAATATATCTAGTTTAAATGATGAAGATATGGCAAGTTTAAGAAATTTAGAAATTGGTTTTGTATTTCAAGATTTCTTTCTTGATGAAGGATTAACTGCTTTAGAAAATGTAATGGTTCCAATGATCATTAATGAAAACATTCCTAAAGAAGAAAGAGAAGTAATTGCTAAAAAACTTCTTAAGGAAGTTGGTATGGAAGATAGAGAAAAACACTTTCCGAAGGAACTATCTGGTGGTGAAAAACAAAGAGTAGCTATAGCAAGAGCATTATCAAATAATCCAAATATCCTTTTATGTGATGAACCTACAGGTAATCTTGATGAAGAAACAGAAAATAAAATATTTGCTTTATTAAAAAATCTTAGTAAAAGTGGTAAATGTGTAATAGTGGTTTCACATAGTAATGAAGTAAAAAGTTATGCTGATGTAATGCTTTATTTAAAAGATGGTAAATTAAATGAAATTACTGATTAAGAGTTTTTATCAAAGAAAAACCACTAAAATATATTTATATATTTTGATTTTAATTGTAATGATTATTAATTTAATTAATGTGATGGATTTAAACTTACAAAAAATATCTGAAAATAATTATGCTAATACAACAATAGGTTATGTTAATCAAGCCGTTTATCCTTATGAAGAACTTGTTAAAAGTAATTGTTTTGCTAATATTAAAGAGGCTGTTTTTACCGATAGTATTATTAACGAAGATAAAGATAATGCATTTACTACGCTAGGAACATTAAATAAACTTGTAATTATGAAAAATGATTCTTTAAAAAACAATGAAATTATATTGGTATATATGGATGATTATTATGAAAATAATAAAGATAATTTAAAAAATAATAAAGTAGTTCATATTGATAATAAAGAATATGTTATAAAAAATATTAAATCTGATAGTAATATTTCATATGTTGAGTTATCAAGTGAAGAATATCAAAAGTATGTAACTGACGAAAAAGTTTATTTCTTTAATTTTAAGAAAGATGTTGGTGTTATAAAAAAAGATTTTATTAAAGTACACGATTTTACAAATGAAGATTCTAATAAAATTAAATATACAGGAATGTTAAAAAGATATTTAAATGTAATAAAAATATTTAATATATTGTTTATGATTTTTTCACTAGTTTTTTATATAATAACAATAACTAATTTATTATATGATTTAAGAAAAAATTATAAAATGGAATACTATTTAGGATTTTCCAAAAAGAAAATTAAATATTTTACATTTTTAAAACTTTTACATTTACTTTTAAGTTCATTTGTAATAGGTTTAGTTTTATCAATTATAATACTTTTTATATTTAGCCTATTTAAAAGTGTTATGGTATTCTGTGGATATAATATTTTTCTAACATTGATACTTTATTTAATTATTATGGTAATATTTATAGGTTATGAAAGGATAAAAATATGAATGATATTAAGTTTGGCAAGTGTTTGAAAAAATTCGAAAAAAATATAATTTTTCGAAAGAATATGTTGCTGATACATTAAAAGTTAGTGATAAATTGGTTAGTGAATGGGAAAGTGGAAGAGTAATGCCAAATGATGAATATATTGAAAAATTGTCTTTACTTTATGGAGTTAATTTATATAAAAAGGAAAATAAAAATGTTACTTTGGAGATAATTATAATGATTATTATCTTTATATTTTCAATGCTTTGTATAAGGTTTTATTATTTAAATAAATATGAAATGAAAGAATATAAAATATATAGTTATAATGGCAAAGTAGAACCAAGCGGAAAATATATATATGCTTATGATAATAGTTACCTTTTTATAGACAATATAAAATATAATGGTAATGCTATGACAAAGAAAGTAACTTTTTCGATTTTAGATAATGAAGGAAATTTAATTGAGGGTTATACAAAATATAGCGAAACTGAAGTAGATGTTAATGAACTTTTAAAGAAAGTTAAAACAAGATTAAAAAGAAATTTTGGCAATAGAAAAGAAGAAAAAGTATATTATACATTATATTTTAATGGAAGAGTCATTAGAGATAATTTTGTTTTATTATCTTTTAAATGACTTTTTTTATTTCATCGATAAATATTGATGGATTATTTCTTGGTACCATTAAATAGGTTTTGATTTTGCATCTTGTGATGGCTACGAAAAAAACTCTTCTTTCTTCAGCAAAAGGGTAGTCATCCTCTTTCGAAGATACATAAGAAAGAATATTATGATTTTCAATTTTGTTTGGAAGACCATAAGTTGAATTTGATACATTTAAAAGAATTACAAAGTCATCCTCGAGTCCTTTGGCAGAGTGAATGGTTAGATATTTATATTCTTTATCATTATATTTTAAAATTCCATTATTATATTCAAAATCTTTATCAATATATTCATATATATCTTTTTGATTTCTTCCTAAAATAAGAATCTTTTTATCAAATAATTTATTAAGTAAATTTTTAAATTTTTTCTTAGCATTTAAATAATATATAATTTCTAAAGGTTTATTAATATGAGTAAATCCATGCATATTTTTATCAAGCTGAAAAGGGTTTTTATTAATAAAATTAGCACTTATATCAATAAGTTCTTGACTAAAACGATAAGTATTAACAAGTTTTAACTCTTTTAAATTATTAATATATTTATGAAGATTTAAAAAGATAAATAAATCACAACCTGAAAAATGATATATACTTTGAGCATCATCTCCGACAGCGGTTAAAATAGCTCCAGTATTATCAATTATTATTTTAGCAAGATTAAATCTGATTAATGAAGTATCCTGAAATTCATCAATTATAATATATTTGAAATTTTTATAATTATATTTTGCCTTTAATATTTTGGTAGCAATAATAATTAAATCATCAAAATCTAGACTACCAGTTGAATTTTTTTCTTCTTCATATAGATAAAAGATATCAAGAATGATTTTAAGTAAGTATTTGTCTTGATAATTTTTTACGATGTTTTTTAGGCTATCGATGTCATGGTTATTAGTTTTGAATAAATTAATAAATGTTTTAATTAATTTTTTTAATGATATATATTCACTTTTACCTAAATCAAGTTTTGTAATATTTAAGTATCTACACAGTTTTGACTTGTCTTTAATTGTCATCAAATATTCATCAATAATGTAGTCAAGTAAAGTATCACAGCATATTTGATAAGTAATTTTATTATATTTTAAAATATCGATTGCTAGTCTATGAAAAGTAGTTATAAAAATATTACTCCCTAGTTTTTTCTTTAGATCATCAACACTTTTGTTTGTAAATGATATTAATAGTATTTCGTTTTCATTTGTACCATTTGCTATTAAAGTTTTTACTTTTTCTGAGATAGTTGTACTTTTGCCACTTCCTGGTCCTGCAATAACAAGGCAGTGTCCAGTTTCATTTACGACTTTCATTTGGTATTCATCAAGTTTAGACATAAGGTCCCTTTCCTCATATCATGCATCCAAAAAAATATTATCAAATATTAAGAAGATTGTAAAGCGTTTGATGAAAGTTTATTTTAATAAATAAATGATATATTATAAATGGGTGAATATGCATAAAGTTTGCGTTACTTATGTGTTTTTAGATAATGCTATCTAGCTATAATGGATTTCAGAACAAAATTAAAAAGGTAACTCCATTTTTAGCACATTCGATTAGTTATTATACTTATAAATGTTATTATTTCAATATAGTGACAAAATAAGACATAAGATTAACATAAAATTGTTAATTTTTTTTAATCTCAATAAAAAATACCAAGATAAGTGTTAATCCTAGTATTTACCTTGTTCGTATTTTCCTATATTATAAAGATATAAGAAAAACCATCCTCGTATTTATGTTACTTTCAATATAATTTAATCATTTTTTATAGTATTTTTCAAGTCTTTTTACCAAAAAATAGTATCTATTTTTTCGTATATCTTTATACTTTAAGAAAAATAATCTTAGGATTTATGCGGAAAAGAGGTTATTATGAAGGGTAAAATAAAAATCGTGTTGTTCGTATTAATTATTTTAAGTGTTGGGATATTAAATATTACTTTAAAAAATAAAAAAATGGATAACAAAGAAAAAAGGCATAGACAAAATAATTTAGCAATTATGATAAAAAATGAATCAGGTGAGTATGTAGGTTCTGATAGTATTCCTAAAGGTAATTATGTTTTAAATGAGGAAAAAACAATATGTGAAAATGGAGGTAAAGTAGTAAGTTATAATAATTCTACAGGACAAATAGGATTTAGTTTTTTAGGTAGTGATAGATGTTCACTATATTTTGATAAAATAGTAGACACAGAGAAACCAGTTATATCTAACTTAGTAGTTAATGATACAACAGTAACCGCAACACTCTCAGATAATATTGAATTATCATGTTATGGAATAAGCACAAGTAATAGTGTAGAACCAACAACTTGGACAACAATAGGTGGTACAACATATAATTTAAGTACCACAATAACAACGGAGGGTATATATTATCTATGGGTTAAGGATAGTGTTGGAAATACTACTACATCAATATCAATTACAATAAGTCTTGGACCATATGGATGGGAAACTATACTAATAAATAATGGAGGGGGAGCCACAACAACCGATGGTGCTATAAGTTATATAAAAGGTAAGGGAACACCAAACTTTGCAAATATTGCTACGACAAATGAAGGAATGTATGCAACCGAAGATGACTTAGGCACAACATATTATTTTAGAGGTGCAGTAAATAATAATTGGGTAAAGTTTGGCAGAGATAGTTCAAATAAGGATATTTACTGGCGAATAATAAGAATAAATGGTGATGGAAGTATAAGAATGATATATACAGGAACGACAGCTCCATCAAGCAGTACAGCAACAGTAATGACTGGAACTGGAACGCAAATTGGAACAAGTGCTTTTAATAGTAGTTATAATAAATCTGAATATGTTGGATATATGTATACATTAGGTGAGCAACATGGTAATAGTACATCCAGTACAATCAAAAATCTAATAGAAGATTGGTATGCTAAAACAACATTAAAAGATAACGACTTAATAACGCAAGATCAAATATATTGTAATGATCGAAGTGCATCATCAACACAAACAGAAGCATGGACATCAACGAATGCCGACTATTATTATGGCAGCTATGGAAGAATATTTGCTGAAAAAAATCCAAAGCTGATTTGCACAGAAATAAGTGACATGTTTACAGTGAAAACAAGTAGTGTGGGTAATAAAAGTTTAAATTATCCAATTGGGTTAATAACTTTAGATGAACAAGTAATTGCAGGTGGATTAAATGGCTCATCTGGCACAAACAATTCATATTATTTGTCAACATTACAAGGCTATTGGAATGGCTCTCCAGTTCGATATTTTAAAACTTATGGGTGCGGTGTTGGTAGTGTAAATTCATCTGGATATTTATACCATCCAGATGTGCAAAGTACTTTGGGTGTAAGACCTGTCATAAGCCTATCCTCAAAAGTTAAATTATCAGGTAACGGAACTTGGAGTAACATTTATATTGCAAAATAAAAAAATTGTAAGTTTTCTTACAATTTTTATTTTTCATCCTTCTTCTTTTTCTTTTCCTTTTTATATTAATTATAATTTTCTATAAAGCCCAATTGCAATTCCAAGTATTTTACAGTCGGGAAGTATAATAGGTGCCATTGTATCATTTTCTGGTTGAAGTCTTATGTGACCATTTTCTTTATAAAATCTTTTAAGCGTTACTTCATTTTCCATTGTCATTGCTACAACGATTTCACCATTATGAGCACTATTACATCTTTTTATTATTACATAGTCATCATCGTATATGCCAGCATTAATCATACTTTCTCCTGAGACATGTAGTGTAAAAACTTCTTCATTTTTAGGTACTATACTTGATGGTAAATCAAAAAATTCATTTGGTGTTTCAATTGCTGTAATAGGGGAGCCAGCAGTTACTTTTCCAAGCAATGGTACTTTAACTACATCTTCATTTTTTTCATCATATTCATTTTCTACGAGTAATGATATTGTTCTAAATTTATTGTTAGTTGAGGTAATATAACCCTTTGTTTCAAGATTCTTAATATGAACGAAAACTGTTGCAGGGCTTGATAAGTGCACTCCCTCACATATTTCTCTTATTGTCGGACTATATCCATTTTTGGCAACATATTTTTTGATATAATCTAGTATTACTATTTGCTTATTAGTTAATTTTTCCATATCTTTCCTCCATCTATAATATTATTTTACAATATCAAATGTAAAATGTCAAACAAATGTTTAAATTTTCTATTGACACAAACAAATATTTGTAATAAACTAATATTGAAACGAGGTAGTAGTATGTTAAAAAGATTGATTGAAAATTATGGAGTAGTAATATTATTTTACTTATTTATTATTTTAAGTGTAATGCTTTTGAATAATAGATTTGCAGGCATGTAATTAATATTATTAACATATTAATTATTATGAATAATATTTTTTTATCAGATTTACAAGAAAAAGAAATTATATCAATTGAAACTGGCCTTAATTATGGCCATATTGTTGATGCTCAAATTAATGGCGATGGAAAAATTATTTCTTTTGTGGCAGAAAGTAAAAAAATATTTAAAAAACCACTTATTAATAATGAAGTATCCTTTACATATGAAGATATAGTTAAGGTTGGTAAAGATGTAATACTTGTTAAAGTTTAAAAAATTGTTTATAATAATTAATATGAGAAAGAAAATATTAATTTTTAGTATTATGTTTTTGTTAATTGACCAAGCAAGTAAGATTATCCTTGATAAAGTGTTGGCTTTAGGAAAAAGCATAAGTATATTTGATAAGTTTTTATATATTACAAAAGTATATAATGATGGTGTTAGCTTTAGCATGTTAACTGGTAAAAGATGGTTAATAATTGCTTTTAGTGTTTTAATTATGATTTTTTTATATTTTTATATGAAAAAGTTTAAAGAAAATAAAAGAAATATAGTAGCTTTTTCTTTAATATTTGGAGGACTTTTTGGTAATTTAATTGATAGAATTATTCATGGATATGTAATTGATTTTATAGACTTTTATATCTTTAATTATAATTATCCTATATTTAATTTAGCAGATAGTTTTATATGTGTAGGAGTATTAATACTTTTATATAGTATTTATTTAGGGGAAGATAATGAAAATAGTAGTAAATGAAGATAATATAAGAATTGACAAGTACTTAAGTGAAAATACAGATTATTCAAGAAGTTATATAGAAAAGTTAATTAATGATAAATGTATTTTAGTAGGAAAAAAAGCTGTAAAAGCAAGTTATAAAGTATGTTTGAATGATGAAATCGAAATTAATGATACATTAAAAAAAAATAGTAATATTAAGCCTATGAAAATGGACCTTAACATTGTTTATGAAGATAATGATTTAATGATTATTAATAAACCGAGTGGACTTGTGGTTCATCCTGGTGCAGGTAATTATGATAATACTTTAGTAAATGGCCTTTTAAATTACACTAATAATTTAAGCAATGTTGATGATGTTAGACCGGGAATTGTTCACAGACTTGATAAAGATACATCAGGACTCATGGTAGTAGTTAAAAATAATAATGCCCATGAACTTTTATCAGAAATGTTCAAAAAACATGAAGTAAAAAGAACCTATTATTCACTTTTATGTGGGGTAGTTCCATTTAACAAAGGAACAATTGATGTACCAATAAAAAAAGATGATACTAAATTTGATAAAATGGTGGCTAGTGAAAATGGTAAAGAAGCAATTACACATTTTGAAGTTTTAAAAAGATATAAAGATTATACTTTAGTAAAACTCAATCTTGAAACGGGAAGAACTCATCAAATAAGAGTTCATATGGCATATATGGGTTATCCTGTATATAATGATCCTGTTTATAATAATAAAAAAGCAAGTGATTTTGGACAGTTTTTGCATTCAAAAGAAATTGATTTTATTCAGCCAATAACAGGTAAAAAATTGCATTTTGAATGTGAACTTCCAAAGGAATTTAAAGATTTTATAGATAATTTGCAGTAAAGGAGTAATAATGGATAAAGTAAATGTTAGAAAACAAGATGAAATGCTAATGAGTTTAGTACATTATTTTGTTACGAAAGAAGGATATGCGCCAATTTATGTTCAAGGTGTTAAAGATGAAATATGGCTTGAAAATATTGATGGACCTTATAGGATAATTAGAATTAATGGCAATTATATTCATAATGATGAACAATATAAATATGATGAGTTTAAAATTAAAAATATAATGAGACAAATTAAGAAAAAAACATTATCATTTAAAGTTAATACTTTGAATATAAATTTAAATGTCGCTGATAGAGTAAAATTAGAAAGTGAAAAAAACATAGATAATATTTTTATTAATAATATCGAAGATATAAAGAAAAATAAAGAAATTAATCAAATATTTCCAAGTATTAAAAATGAGCTATTTGATAATAAAACTGGATTAGATTTAATTTTAAATGTCACAAACGATATAAATAAAAAAACCGAAACAGATAATAAGAAATATGAAAAAATATTTTCTAGGAAGAAAATATTAATGACCTATATAATAATTGGACTATGCATTATAATGCATATAGTTGTTACATTAATGGGTAAAAATACATTTAATTATATTTTACTTGGAGCAAATAATATTGAGCTACTTAAAGTTGGACAAGTATATAGATTAATAACATACGGATTTTTACATGGAAGTATAGTTCATTTATTAACAAATATGTATTGTTTATATGTAATAGGTAGTCAAGTCGAAAATAATTTAGATAGAAAGAGATTTTTAATTATTTACTTTATAAGTATGATTAGTGGAGGACTTTTAAGTACGTTATTTAATGATGGAATAAGTATAGGTGCAAGTGGGGCAATTTTTGGTTTACTTGGATCACTTCTTTATTTTGGATTTCACTTTAGACTGTATTTATCTGAGGCTTTAAGAACTAGAATAATTCCAGTTATTGTACTTAACTTGGTTATTGGTTTTGCAGTTCCAGGTATTGATGTTGCTTGCCATATAGGAGGTTTAATCGGCGGATTTTTAAGTGCAATGATGGTTGGCATTCCTGATATTAATAATAAGAAAGATAAGGTTAATGGTACTGTTTTACTTTTGATATTTATAGGATTTATGGCTTATTTAATATGGAGATAGTTTAGTGAAAAATAAGAATAATAAATGGAGTGTACTTGGTTACTTACCTGGTGAAGAAAACTTGTCATGTGTAGATGTTTATTTTAACAAAACATATAAAAATAATTTTGCTATTGTTGCCATATTATACATAATTGTTTATGGAGTCGGATTTATTTTTATAAGATCTTTAATTGAAGGAAAGCTCGTAATTGATGGGTTAAGTGGTCTTGGTTTTATAGGTGCTAGTATATTTTTAACTTTATATTATATATTTAAAACATTTACTTTATATTTTAGTTTTTCCTTAAGTAAGGATGCACTTGAATATCATTCTTTATTAGGAAATGAGTATTCTTTTAAAAGAGAAGATATAAAAAAGATCGTGGTAAATTGTTCTAAAAGTACGAGTTATGTTTCTATTATAATTTTTGCTGGAGATACTAAAATAAAATTGATAGATTCTTTTTGTGAAAATCTTACTGAATTATTACTTTTTATTAAAGAAAATTATGATGATGTAACTGATGTAAAAATAATTATATAAATCACTATGAATAATGGTGATTTTTTATGTAAAGTTAGTGTCTAAAAACTACCAAACAATAAAAAAATAATTTATAATAATTAAAGGAGGTATGCCAATGATCTTGGATGGAAAAAAAGTTAGAAATGAATTACTTGATTTTTATGAAAGTAAAATTAAAGAGGAAAATATTAAGATAACTCTTGCTATTATTTATGTAGGGAGTGATGAACCTAGTAAAATTTATATTAAAAATAAAATTAAATATTGTGAAAGAGTAGGAATAAAAACTTTACTTTATGAAATGGATGAAAAAACAAAAGAAAAGGAAGTTGTTGATTTAATTGAAAAATTAAATGATGCTCCCGATATAACTGGTATTATTCTCCAAAGTCCTGTACCTAAACAAATAGATTTTGCAAAAGTAAGTGGAATGATTAATCCCCTTAAAGATATTGATGGATTTACTAAAGATAATTTATATAAACTTATGCATAATGAAGATGGACTTTTTCCTTGCACTTCAAAAGGGATAATTAAACTACTTAAATATTATAATATTAAAATTGCCTCAAAAGATGTATGTGTAATAGGTAGGGGTGATATAGTGGGAAAACCTTTAATATTTGAACTTCTTAATAATAATGCTACTGTAAGTGTTTGTCATTCACAAACTAAAAATTTAAAAAAATATACAAAAAATGCTGATATTGTAATTAGTGCAGTGGGACATCCTAAATTAATTACAAGTGATATGATAAAAGATGATGCTATTTTAATAGATGTTGGAATAAGTGTAATTGATGGAAAAATTGTTGGTGATATAGACTTTGAAAGTGTTAAAGATAAATGCTTATATATAACTCCAAATCCTGGAGGAGTAGGACCAATGACAATTGCAATGATAATTGAAAATTTAGTAAAAGCTTATGAATTGCAAAAATAAAAAAGAAAGGATGATTTAATGGATAAAATAATTATAGAGGCATTAGCAAAAGAAAGAGAAAGGCAAGAAAGATGTTTAGAATTAATTGCTTCGGAAAACTATGTTTCAAATGATATTTTAAAATTACAAGGAAGTATTTTAACTAATAAATATGCTGAGGGATATCCTGGTAAAAGATATTATGGTGGTTGTGAATATATAGATATTATAGAAAGTAAAGCAATAGAATATGCATGCAAGTTATTTAACTGTAAGTATGCAAATGTTCAACCACACTCTGGATCAAGTGCAAATATGGCAGTACTTCGAAGTTTACTTTCATATGGTGATAAAATTCTTTCGATGGATTTAAATAATGGAGGTCATTTATCTCATGGATTTAAAACATCTTTTTCTGGTATGGATTATAATGCAGTATTTTATTATTTGGATGAAAAAACAGAAATGCTTAATTATGAAGAAATAGAAAAAATTGCTTTAAAAGAAAAACCAAAACTTATTATTGCAGGAGCTTCTGCATATTCTAGAATAATTGATTTTAAACGCTTTAGAGAAATTGCTGATAAAGTAGGCGCATATCTTATGGTTGATATGGCACATATTGCTGGACTTGTTGCTGCAGGTGTTCATCCATCACCATTTCCTTATGCAGATGTTGTTACATCAACTACTCATAAAACTTTAAGAGGACCAAGAGGCGGAATAATTCTTACTAACAATGAAGAAATAATTAAAAAAATAAATAAGACTATTTTCCCTGGTATTCAAGGAGGTCCTTTGGAACATGTAATCGCCGCGAAGTGCCAATGTTTTTATGAAGCTATGAGCGATGAATTTAAAAGTTATGCTAAAAATGTAATAAGCAATGCCAAAGTATTAAGTGAAACTTTAAAAGAAGAGGGTTTTAAAATAGTATCTAGTGGCACTGATAATCATATGTTTCTTTTAAATGTTAAAAGTATGGGTGTTACTGGTAAAATGGCTGAAGATATTTTAGAAAAAATAAATATAACAGTTAATAAAAATATGGTTCCTGGTGATACTGAAAAAGCAGGTATAACAAGTGGAATAAGACTAGGTAGTGCCGCTCTTACAACAAGAGGATTAAATAATAATGATTTTAAAGAAATTGGTTTAATAATTTCAAAGGCTTTAAAAAATTATAATGATGAAAATATTTTAAATGAATTAAAATTAAGAGTTAAAAATATAACAGATAAATATCCATTATGGTATTAAGGAGGTAATATGTCTAATTGGGATAAAGAATATTTAAAATTATGTAAAACTATTTTGGAGGAAGGTAAAGAAGTTATTAATAGAACAGGTATTAATACAATTAAAATACCTAATTATAATTTTTCTTTTGATTTAGAAAAAGAGTTTCCATTTTTAACCACTAAAAAATTATATTATAAAGCAGCAATAAAGGAACTTTTATGGATATATAAAGGTATTAATGATGTAAGATGGCTTCAAAAAAGAGGTGTTCATATTTGGGATGAATGGGAAATTGATGAAGATGGAATATATAGAATATATTATCCTAATGGAAAAGAACCTGAAAATGCTCCAGTAAGTTTACCAGTATATTTTAATACTGGAAAAATTGGAAGTGATGGTAAAGATATATTAGAAAAAATGTATTATGATGAAGAAGGCATTTATAAAGAAAGCGAAAAAACAATAAACTCAAAACCTATGATGGCATCCCCAACAAAAAAAGCAACAGAAGAGGGAAAAGTACTTCGCTTTGCTAGATATTTTGGTAAAGAGTATGCTCATACAATAGGCCATGCTTATGGCTATACAGTAAATAAAAATGATTATTTAAATAAAACTATTTCTTTAATAAATGCAAGTAAGGTGGACCCATCAATATCAGACTCTCGAAGAATACTAATTAATTTATGGCAAGAGGAAGATATAAAAGATGCTGTTTTAAAACCTTGTGTATTTATGTCAATGTGGGATGTAACTGATGGTTATTTAAATGGTACAGTTGTTCAAAGAAGTTGTGATGTACCACTTGGACTTCCTTTTAATGTAACACAATATTCAACACTTGCTTATTTACTTGCACATATTACAGGTTTAAAACCAGGAGTTCTTAATTATACTATTAAAGATGCTCATATTTATGTAAATCAAATAGATGGTATAAAAGAGCAAATTCAAAGAGGCGAAGAAATTAAACAAGGTCTTAGAGAAGAATACCCAGCTCCAATATTAGAAATTGATAAAAATATTAGTTCCTTTGAGGATATTGATGATAAAAATTTAACTAATATTAGAGTAAGAAATTATAAACATCATGGGGAAATAACTTTCCCTTTGGCACAGTAGGTGAAATATGATATCATTAATCGCAGCAGTTGGTAAAAATAATGAGCTTGGACTTGACAATCATTTAATATTTAATATTCCTGGAGATTTAAAATTTTTTAGAAATACTACATTAGGTAAAACGGTTATTATGGGAAGAAAAACCTATGAATCAATTGGTAAACCTCTTCCTAAAAGACTAAATATCGTTGTATCTAACTCTTTAAAAGAAACTGATGGAATAACTATTATAAATTCCTTAGAGGAAGTATTAGAAAAATATTTAAATAGTGAAGAAGAAGTTTTTATAATAGGTGGTGAAAGTCTTTATAATTATTTTATTAATTATGCACAAAATATTTATTTAACAAAGGTTTATGCAAATGCAGTTGCAGATAAATATTTTCCTTCGTTTGATGAAAATAATTATAATCAAACTTTACTTGGAGAAAATAAAGAAAATAATTTAGAATATAAACACATTTTATATAGGAGGAAAAATGAAAGGTAAATTAATTGTTATCGAAGGAACAGATTGTTCTGGAAAAGAAACTCAAACAAAACTACTTGTAAAGTATTTAGAAGAAAATAATACAAAGGTATTTACTATGTCTTTTCCAAATTATGATAGCCCAACCGGTAAAATTATTGGTGGTCCATTTTTAGGTAAAAGTTATATTTCTGAAGGTTATTTCCCTGAGGGAGCACCAAATGTAGATCCAAAAGTATCCTCACTTTATTATGCGGCAGATAGACTTTACAACCTTCCTATTATTCAAAAAAAATTAAATGAAGGCTATACAGTAATACTAGATAGATATGTATATTCAAATATGGCTCATCAAGCAGGTAAAGAGGATGATAAAGAAAAAAGACTTGCACTTTACAATTTTAATGCAACTTTGGAGTTTGATCTTTTAGGTCTTCCTAAAGCAGATAAAGTAATATTTTTATATATGCCAGTCGAGGGTGCAAGAGCACTTAGAACAAATAGACCTGAGGCCCTTGATCAGAATGAAATGGATGAAGAATACTTAAAGAAAAGTCAAAGAGCTTACCTTGAACTTGCAAAAATATTTAATTATATTCAGATTGATTGCTTTGAAAATGGAGTAGTTCGCTCTATCGAAGATATTTCCAAAGATGTAATAAGAGCTTATAAAAAGAAATAGATTTACACAAATTTGACAGTTATAAAAAAATATGCTATAATTATAGCACTTAGGGGGGAAATTTAAATGAAAATTGATAACAAAACAAAAAAAGAAATAACATTTGGTGTTATGGCGGCTACATTAGCAATGACTTTAGGGGTAACACTTTATTCTCATTCAAACAGTAATCATTTAACAAGTAAGTGTCCATTTGCGTTTATCTATGGAGATAAAGTTATTGAACATAGTATTAATGAAGTTGAAAAACATACTAAACAACAAAATGTTAGAATTATTCCTGATGGCTATAAATATGATCCTAATACTTGTTTATGGTATACAGTTGAAAATGGCCAAACAGTAGCTACTTCTGGAGAAAATTATAATTTTTGTACAATTTATGGTAATCAAGCAGAAGATTATGGAATAGATTCTCATACATTTGATAGCACAACAGTTTATGATCAAATTGAAGAACAAGTTAAAAGTTTATACAGATAAAAGTGATTTAATTCACTTTTTTTGAATTTTAAAGGAGTAAAATGAAAGATATAATTGAAATTGATGGTAAAAAATATTTTGTACTTTTTACCTATGTTGATGATGATTACAAGTATATTTTTTATACAGATAATACTTATAATGAGTATAAAATGTTAAATGTTATATTTGGAACTTATGAAGTAATAAATGATAATTATATTGTTAAAGAAATAACCGAAGAACTTAGAAAGAAAAAAGCAGTAGCAATATTTCAAGAAGTTATGAAAGGTCTAAAAAAATAAGCTTTAGTATTAAAAAAACAAACAATATGGTAAGATATAATTGCATTTAAGAAAATGTTTAGAAAATGTTAACCGCTTTTGGATGGTGCGGGATATAAATTATTTAGGGTTGTAAATGAATGGAAACCTTTTTAACATTTGGTTTCTTTTTTATAGGCTAAAAAACTAATGCATTTTTCCTAAGTTACATAATTTATGTATGAAGGGAGAAAAGAAATGTTATTTGATAGTGATAGCTATTTTAATGGCTATAATGATATGCTTTATAATTTTCCTGGTTTAGATTTTAGTAAAAAATATGAAGAAAAAGATGAAGGTTTCTTAAAGGGAAATATGTTTCCAAATGAATATAAACCTTATAAAAATTATACTTATTTAATACCAAAACTTAAAACAGAAAAAGATAAAGATTTATTTAAAGTAATGGAAGCATCTTTTGCGATAAATGATTATGTTTTAGCACTTGATTTAAATCCAAATGATGAAAATTTATTTGCAAAATATAAAATGTGGTGTGAAAAGCTGGAAAAATGCTCTAAAGAATATGAATCAAAATATGGACCACTTTGTTATACCAAAGGAAATAATTATAATTCATTTAAATGGGTAAATGGCTTATGGCCTTGGGAAAGTGAGGATGGAAAATATGTTTAAATATGATAAAAAACTTGCTTATCCAATAAATATTACTAAAAAAGATTTAAAAATGGCAAAATATTTAATTACTCAATTTGGAGGTCCTAATGGTGAACTTAGTGCAGCAATGAGATATTTTTCACAAAAGTTTACAATGCCCGATGATAAGGGAAGAGCACTTTTAAATGATATTGCCACTGAGGAACTTGGTCATGTTGAAATGATATGTACAATGGTCCATCAGCTTACAAAAAATGCGACAATTGATGAACTTGAAAAAGCAGGACTTGGAAGTTATTATACAGAACATGGAGTAGGTATATTCCCAGTTGATGCTACAGGAAATCCATTTACATGTACATACTTTGCAGTAACTGGTGATATTCTTGCCAATATATCTGAAGATATGGCCGCCGAGGAAAAAGCAAGAGCAACTTATGAAGGATTAATAAATCAAACAAATGATGAAGATATTATTGGACCACTACTTTTTTTAAGACAAAGAGAGGTAGTTCACTTTAATAGATTTAAACAGTTATACGATTATTATAAAAATAAAGGTTATTAAATAAAAAAAGATCAAATTTCACGCATTTGATCTTTTCCTTTGAATGGATCTTTTTTATCAATTTTATCTACGAATAAAATACCATTTAAATGGTCTATTTCATGTTGAAAGGCAACAGCAATGTCTTCGCGAACTCTAATAGTTTGTTTATTACCTTTTATATCTTGATATTCAACATTTACTCTTGCATGTCTTGGAACAATTCCTGTTGTAGGTCTATTAATAGATAAACAACCTTCGCCCTCACCAACATATACAAGTTCTTCGGAAGCTGATTTAATAACTGGATTAATAACAATATGTTCTTCGAAAGAATCATCTTCATTTTTATTAGCAATAACAAATATTCTTTTTGGAACTCCAAGTTGAACAAAAGCAAGTCCCATCCCGGCTCTTAAATCGTATTTTTCAGCAATTTTATCATCTTGAGATAACTCTAAATATTTAATTGCATCAAATATTAATTTTTCATCTTCACTTGAAAGAGGGAAGACTACTTCTTTAGAAATTGTTCTTAAAATTTTATTTTTTTCATCTAAAATATTTAGATTAGGTATTTTCATGTTAGCATCCCCTTTGCAATGTATATTTTACCAAAAAAAAGGTAATAAGGCAAATAAAAAAAGAAAGGTTTCCCTTTCCCTTAATTATTTGGGCCTTGATTACCAAATCCCCATGCTCCAATGATTATTACAAGTAGTATAAAAAGTACTATCCAAATAGCGGCACCCATTCCATAACCAGTTGTATATCCACCATATGTGCCACCACAGCAAGGAGTTTGAGTTTGACCATAAGCAGGGTAATAGCCATTATTTCCGTAGTAATACATTTTAATAACCTCCTTTATGTATCTATTATAAAATATACATAATTTTTTATTTTGTGATTAAATATTAAAAATTTTTATAATTTACTTATTAGAAAAAAAATGATATCATAATAATATGAAAGATGATTTAAGAAAAATAGATAAATTACTTTTGTTTTTGGTTACACTTATGTGTATTTTTGGTCTTGTAATGATTTATTCGGCTTCGAGTGCTTCGACTATACTTAGATATTATGTTGCTCCAAATCATTTTTTTATAAGACAACTTTTAGTTTTAGTAGCTGGTTTTATCTTTGGCTTTTTTGTAACACTTTTTCCAACAAATAGATATAAATTCTTAGCATATTTATATTCACTTTTTGTTTTAGTTCTTCTTATGTACGTTCTTGTTAAAGGTAAAATCGCAGGTAATGCTCAAAGTTGGATTGCAATAGGACCTTTTAATCTTCAACCAAGTGAATTTGCAAAATCTGCTTTAATACTATTTATGGCAGTATTTTATAATAATTTATCGAAAAGAAATACTAAAAACTTATCGTTATATTTTATTCCTTTACTACTTGCGGGAATTTATATGCTTCTTACACTTTTACAACCAGACTGGGGAAGTGCTGCAATTATTGGAGCAATTGCAATTTTAACTTTTTTATCTGTACCAATGATTAAAAAAAACATTTTAAAAATTATGAAGATTTTTGTAATAGGAATTGTTATTTTAGCTTTAGCACTTTTATATAAAGGTGGTAATATTTTATCAAGTAATAAACTTTCAAGGCTTAATTTTAAAGCACCTTGTACACGTTATCAAGAGGAAAGTGGTTATCAAGTTTGTAATGCTTTAATTGCTATATCAAACGGTGGCCTTTTTGGTGTAGGTCTTGGCCAAAGTTCTCAAAAATATTTATACTTACCAGAAAGTCATACTGATATGATATTTCCAATTATTTGTGAAGAATTAGGTTCAATTGTTGGGGCAATTACAATATTACTTTATGGAGTTATTTTGTATAAAATATTCAAGATTGCTAAAAGAAGTGATAATTTAAGAACAAGTATTTTAGCATATGGAACATTTTGGTATTTTACATTACATATATTTATAAATTTATTTGGACTTCTTGCGCTGATACCACTTACTGGTGTACCACTTCCATTTTTATCTTATGGAGGAAGTTATACTTTAAATGCGATATTTTTAATTTTTGTTACTGAAAGAGTAACAATTGAAAATAAAAAAAATAAACTTAAAAGAGAAATTATGGCTATCTAATTGACAACAAAATCAATATCGTGATAAAATACTATCTTATCCAAAAAATGGAGTGATGTAATATGGATAAAAGTGTTTATTATTTAGTTGTCGAGGCAAGACCAAAAGAATTTATGCCAATTGATATAAATATATTACTTAAAAGTAATATGAACTTTTCAAGCATTGAAATAATTGATTCATTTACTAAAGAATATACGTATGATGAACTTATGAATATGATTATTCAAAATAATCTTTTACCAAACAGTTTCTTAAATGGGAAAATGTATGTAATAAATGATAAGAAGTTTAGATTTAAAGTTTTAACTAAAGATGACAATTTACTGTTGGATGATTTTTTCATTAATAATATCGAAGATAGACTAATGATGAATAAGTTTTATAATATATTTTTAAAGTATGTAAAAGATGAAGATATAATTAATATGATGAAAAGTGCATTAATTACAAAAAATATTTCTCAAATATTAGATGTGCTTTGTAAAGTTAATTATTTAGAACTTAGAATGATTTATGTATATATTGAAAAAATTGTAAGAGAAAAAGAAGAAAGAAGAGTACTAAAAAATGACAATTAAGTTGTCATTTTTAATTGCAAAAGAAAATAAATGTGATAAACTTATTATAGTAGGTGAGTTATGAAAAATAAAAAAGGATTTACGATTGTAGAACTATTAAGTGTAATAGTTTTATTAGGAATTATAGTATCAATAGGAGTATTATCAGTTAGTTCAATAAGAGGAAGCATTTTAAATAAGCAGTATAAAAATATAAAAACAGAAATAGAATTAGCAGCAGAGAAATATTATGAGGATACTGATAGTGAGGCAGTGTATGTAGAAACGCTAATTACCGAAGGGTATTTAAAAGCGGATAATAAATCAATGACAATCACAAATCCGAAAGATAATACATCACTTAATTGTTATCTTGCAAAAATAGATGATGATGGTAATGCCTCATTAGTCGAGGAAAATAAAGCTGATGAGAATGGTAAGTGTATAGATGCAGATATAATAAATGGTAAAATCACAATAGTAAATAATGCTGATAGTGAAAAAATAGAAACAAATCGTTGGTATAAAGAGTCTTTAACATTAAAAGCTAAATTATTAAATGAAGACAATTCTAATAAATATAAATATACATGGAAAAGTGAAAAAAATCCAAATGTAATAAAAAGCAGTGATACAGAAAACACATTTGATTTAAGTGAAATATATGAATTAAATGGAAAAGTAATTAATGATATATTTTATGTAACAGCGATAAATAAAAGTGATAATACAGATGTATTAAAATCATCAGGAACAAGAGTAAAAATAGATGGAGTTGCTCCAGAATTTATAAGTGTTAATGTAGAAGCCGAAAATGAATGGAAAACCCAAAAAGTAGTTACAATAGATGCGGAGGATCAAGGATCAGGAATAGATGGTTATATTGTAAGTGAGGATGATTGCATAAATAAAGATTTTGGTGAATATACCAAAATAGAAGTAAAAAATCCAAATAAAGTAAAAATAAAATATACAGTAAAAAAGAATGGTAAATATAGTATATGCTTAAAAGATAAAGCAGGAAATGTAAAAAAATATGACGAAGATGTAATAATAACGAAAATAGATACAACTCCACCAAAATGTGAATACTCTGAAAATTATAATTGGAGATCAAGCAATGTAGATATTAAATATGGATGTAAGGAAGAACACCCAAATGATACAAATCAAAGTGGATGTAGTAAGGTTATAAAAAATAATACAACTTCATGTGTAAATAAAGAAACATGCTATTATGAAAGAGCACAAACATTTATTAAAACTACTGATATGGCTAATATAAAAGGAAGTATAGGAACATTTACAATTGAAGATATTGCAGGAAATAAGGTAGAATGTCCAGTGGCACCAAAAACTGAAGTAAGTGTTAAACTTGATAAAACAAAACCTGAAATAAGTAGTGTGGAAGTTGCAAGTAATGATTCTAGATATAATAGTATATATACAACAGTAACAGTAAAAGCCTTAGATAAACACAGTGGCTTAAAAGCAGTTTGCGTGATGAATGAGAATAATATAAAAAACTGTGAAAATAATTGGTTAAGTGTAGATAATTGTACAAAACAAGGTAATACATATACATGCAGTATTAAATTAACAATTAATAGTTGGGATGGTTCAGGAGCAAATAAAACGGTATATGCATTTTCAACAGATAATGTGGATAATATACAAATGAAAAAAACTAATTATAAATTATATCAGGCTTGTACAGATACAAAATTTCATGATTATGGAGGTTGTTCTAGATTGTGCACTAGGGGATATGATAAAGGGTATAGATATGAATATCGTACGGATGAATATTTAGGTACAAATTGTGACCAATATGGAGATGTACCATGTAATACTTTTGATTGTTGTTCAAGTACACGAAAAGTATTAGATTCTACAGGTTCTTGTGATAGCTCTTGTGGTTGGGGAAAACAAATAGAATACTATAGATTATATTCAAATTATGATGATTTAAATTGTGGTTCAGATTATGGTTATATTGACTGTTATGAAGATTATGGCTGTTATGTTCCTGAACCAGACCCAACACCAGATCCAACACCAGATCCAAATCCAGGTGGAGGTGGTGGCGGTAGCAGTAATTGCGTAACACACAATAGTAATTTTTGCAATACATCTGAAAATAAACTATACTGGATTTCAACTTGCTGTAATGGTACATGTAATTATGCCGCTAAAGATGGAAAAAATGTAAGTGGTACAATTGCAGAAAGATTATTATCCGATCCTACAAATTGTTCATCATATGGTCCAGGTGGTGGTGGTTCATCCGGTGGAGGAGGTAGTAGTGGCGGTAGTTGTGAATCAACTCCATCTAATGCATGTTGGTATAAATCTTATGGCCATTGCGTAGGTGTTGAGGGATATAACTGTGAGTTAAAAAGAAATAATTGTTATTGTAGTGATCATTAATAAGCTGAAGGAGACTAAATATGAAATATAAAAATATATTTTTGATTATAATTACTTTATTATTAATATGTAGTTGTAAAAGTAGTAAGGAAAATACATTAGATAGAGTTAAATATACTGATAAATCACAAATAAAAAATGAAAATCTTTATGGATGCTGGAAATATGTTGCTTTTGATGTATATGAAGAAGAAAAATTAATTTATGAAAGTAAGTTTAAAGCTACTATTAACTTCGGTGAGAATAAATTAGAATATTGTTTATTGTATGAAAATAAAGACTATCAATGTGAAAAACACGAATATAAAATCGATGGTAATAATTTACTTGTTGAGGATCATGGAGATCTTTTAAATGAAAGATATAATGTATCGCTATTTGAAAATGAAAACTTACCATTATTATCTTTAACAACAGTATATAAAAATCAAGACTATATATTCCATTTAGAATATTCTAAAGATTGTAAAATTAACTAGGGTGATATAAAAATCATCCTTTTTCTTGAATAAAAATAGTAAAAAATATATAATATTATTAGAAAGAGGTATTTATGTTTAGAAGAAATAATAATAAAGAAATTGATACAGATGGATTAAATGAAATAATCTTTTTATCTAAAAAAATGCTTAGAGTATTTTATGTTTGTTTAATAGTAGCGGTAGTTCTTGGTATTTTAATTGCGATAAGAGAACTAAAACTTTTTAATCTTGTAAGCGGAGTAGTTAAGGTTATTTCACCACTTTTCATAGGATTCATTTTAACTTGGCTTTTTTATCCACTTCAGAAAAAGTTAGTAGATAAAGGTATGAATAAGGCACTTAGTGCTATTTTGATATTTATTATAGTCGCTGGTTTTATAATTTTATTTATATATATTTTTGTGCCAGTACTTTATAAACAAATAAATGATTTAATTAATATGCTTCCATCAGTTTTTTCAAATTTTACAAATTTAATATCAAAAAGCTTAGATAAGGTTGATATAGGTGGACTAGATATTGGAACTTTAAAGAAAAGTATTATTGAATCAGGTCAAAATATGATTGTATCCATTACTACAAAATTACCTAATAGTTTAATAAGTATTGTTAAATCACTTATTTCTGCAGTTGGCATTATTGCACTTTCCCTTGTTATAATGATTTATATGCTTATGGATTTTGATAATATTACTTTTTCATTTGAGAAATTCTTAAAGAAAAAAGGTGCTGATGATTATGTAAAACTTTTAAATAATATTGGTTATAATGCAAGAAAAGTAGTTAATGGAACTTTACTTGTGGCCTTTATGGTGTTTGTTTGTGATACAATAGGGTTTGCAATTGTAGGATTAAATGCTGCCGTTTTATTTGGACTTTTTTGTGGTATTACGGATTTAATTCCTTATATTGGACCATATATTGGTGGTGCTGCTGCTGTAATTGTTGGTTTTACTCAAAGTCCAATTATAGGTGTTGCTACTTTAGTAGTGGCAATAATTATTCAACTTGTGGAAAGTTATGTCCTTCAACCAGTTGTTATGAGTAAAGCAATGCAACTTTCACCAATTACAATTATTGTAGGATTACTTTTATTTGGATATTTCTTTGGAATAGTGGGTATGATTATTGCAACACCTTGTATGTCCATAATTAAGGAAATTATTATCTTTGTGTCGCGAAAAAGCAAAAATACTGCATACTAAGTGCTTGAAAGTCTTAAAATAGTATGCTATAATACTTCTAGCCCAAAAGGTATGTAATCCGCTTAAAAATATTATTTAATGATTACAGGTAATAAAAATATATAGAAAGGAAGGAATTAAAATGGCTAATTTAGTAGACAAAATTAATGAAAAACATATTCGTAAAGACATTCCAGAATTCCGTGTTGGAGATACTGTTAGAGTTGATGTTTGGGTAAAAGAAGGAAAAAAAGAAAGAATCCAAGCTTTTGAAGGACTAGTTGTTGCTAAAAAAGGCGGAAGTGTTTCAGAAACTTTCTCTGTTAGAAAAAAAAGTGGTACAGTTGCTGTAACAAGAATTTTCCCTGTTAATGCACCAACAATTGATAAAATAACAGTTATTAGAAAAGGTAAAGTTAGAAGAGCAAAACTTAACTTTATTAAAAATATGTCTAAAGAATACAAAGTTAAGGAAAGAAATTAATGCTTTCCTTAATTTTATTTTTATGAAAGGAATAAAATGTTTAAAATAATTAAAGAAATACTTAGTTATGTAATTATAATAGTGGTAGTGATCATTATAAGAACTTTTATAGGTACTCCCGTAAGAGTTAATGGTACAAGTATGGTTCCAACTTTAAAAGAGGGAGAAATCCTTTACTTAAATAAACTTGATAAATCTTTTGAACACGAAGATATTGTTGTTATTGATAAAAAAGTTGAAGGATCCGCAATTATAAAAAGAATTATAGGTGAGCCTAACGATAAAATTAAATGTATCAACGGAGTTATTTTTATAAATGATGAAAAGTATGAAGATAACTTTGGAAGTGGTGAGACTTCAGATTTTGATGAAATTACTTTAGGAGATGATGAGTATTTTGTACTCGGAGATAATCGTATTGTTTCAAAAGATTCAAGAGTTTTAGGACCAATAAAGAAAAAATATATCGAAGGAACAACCAGAGTAGTTTTATATCCTTTTTCAAAAATAGGAAAGGTTAAATAGCATTTATATGCTATTTTTTGTAACTTATGAATAGATGTAAATGGTGTAATTTAAAAAATCAAAAGTATATTTATTATCATGATAATATATGGGGTAAATTAAATTCTAGTGATGAATATTTATATAAAATGCTTATATTAGAAAGCTTTCAAGCAGGATTATCTTGGGAATGCATTTTAAATAAAATAGATAATTTTGAAGTAGCCTTTGATAATTTTAATATTGATAAAATAATTAATTATGATGAAAATAAAGTTAACAATCTTTTATTAAATAAGGGGATTATTCGCAATAAAAATAAAATACTTGCTAGTATAAATAATAGTAAAATTTTTAAAAGCATAGTAAATGAATATGGTTCATTTTATAAGTATTTATGCACCTTTACTAAAGATAAAATATATTATGAAAATAATTTAGTAACTTCACCACTTTCAGATGCAATAAGTAAGGATTTACAAAAAAGAGGAATGAAGTTTGTGGGAAGCACTATTATATATTCTTTTTTACAAGCAGTGGGTATTATTTATTCTCATGAAAAAGAGTGCTTTTTATATAAATCTAATGTATAATTAAATTGTGGAGGAAATAAAATGGCTAAAAATAAAAAATTATATAAAGTTAATGAAGGTAAAATGATTGATGGAGTATGCGCAGGTATTGCAGAGTATTTTGATGCAGATCCTACAGTTATAAGACTTTTATGGATATTATTTTGTGCAATGGGTGGAAGTGGAATTCTTGCTTATATTATTTGCATGATTGTATTTCCAAGAGAGGATGTAGAGTACATTAAGAAAAGATGAAAATGATTGAAATAAATGAAAAAAATAATTTAAAATCTTTTAAAGATTTATTAAATGATTATTTAATAAAAGGATTAGAACCAGAAATATGTTTTACTTTATATGACAAAGATTATATGATAATTCCGTTAAAAGAAAAAGTATCTTTTCAAGAAGTAGGCAATAAAGAAATATTTTTTGAAACTATTGATGCTCTTTTTAATGAAAAGTTGTTTAATGGTAAAACTTTAGAGGATGAATTTGAAAATATTGAAAAGATAGGGTGGATTTAATGAATGAAATATACAATATAAATTTATGGCAAACAGTACTCGAAGGTCAAAATAAATTACTTCCCGAAGACACTGTATATCAAATGATAATTGGTCATAGCAATAAAGAGGATATATGTGAAATAACTATGTTTATATCGAAAGTTAATTATGAAAATATTTTAAATGGAGTTTACCATATTAAAGTTTATCCTTATGCTACAGAAAAAGTTTTATTATTTGATGAAGACAATAATTTAATTTCTTTAGTAAATGGTTTTGAAATAAATTTTGATAATTTAAATTTTTATCAAATAAATGATATTACTAAGGAAAGACAAAGATGAAAATATTATTTTTAGATATTGATGGAGTTTTAAATGATTTAGATTATATTCATAAAGTCTATCCTGAAAAATGTATATTTTCTAAAAGAAATAATATTAATAAATGTTTAAATTATAAAATGTATTTAGAATATATAAAGTTTAGCTTTAATCCAGAAAACTTAAAAGTATTAAAAAAAATATGTGATATGATAGATTGTAAAATTGTTTTAATAAGTAGTTTTCGTTGTAAAGAAGTAATTGATGCATTAATAGATTTAGGATTTCCTGTTATAGGTATGACAAATTATATTAATCAAAATAGATATTTAGAAATAATAGATTATTTAGAAAATAATGATGTAGATAGTTTTGTTATAATTGATGATGAAAAAGAGTATTTAAAAGGAACAGATTTAGAAAATAATCTAGTTCAAACATCTTTATATGATGGAGGATTAAAAGATATTCATATTGATAAAACTATAAGTATATTAAATCAAAGGAGTCGCTAATGAAAAAGTATGATTTACCTTATCCAAAATTTGAAAATGATAATTTAAATTATTATGTAACTATTAGTGATTATGAGGGAAAAGAGTTTAATATTAAAGAAAATAATTTATATAAAGCTCTTAGTGAAGTAATAAATTATTCCTTATATTTTTCCTTTAATATAGGAAAAAAACACTGTCATGAACATGAATTTGATTATGTAATAAAAAATCTTTATTTATATCCTGAAAGTTTTAATTTAAATGATGTAGATAAAAAATGCTATAGTAATGATGAACTTAGATATTTAAATCATTTACAAAAGTTTTTATTATTTATTGGTAGAAAAGATTCTAATAAAATAACTGATAATTTATGTAATAATGAAAGAGCAAGGCTTTTTAAAAATACTAGAAAATTATATTTTAGTGATGAAAAGTGTAAGGAGTTATTTAATGGAAAAAATATTTATTTAAATTTATATAGTAATAAAGAAAATCTTGATATTATTTTATTAAATAAAGAAGGAGATATAATAGGATTATTAGATGCGACTTTTATTGAAAGTAAAAAAATAAATAATTTAAAAGAAAATGATATTAATTATGATTTTTATGGTTATGATAACTTTAAATCCTTTAAAGAAAGCTTACAAAATAGTTTTTTAGGAGAAACTATAAATATTTATAAAGTAATTTTAAAAGAAAAGTATTAAAAAAACTGTAGATTTTTTCTGCAGTTTTTATATGTGTCTTGAATAAGTTCCTGTTAAGTCAATTTCATTTTCAAGAGTATTTACATAATACTCTAAAAATAAATAAGATAAAGATAGTTTTAATGTGCATCTAAGTGCTTCATCTCTTTTACTTGAATAGGAAGAAGAATTTATGTATTCTTTATTTCCAATTAGTATTGTTTCTTTACCATTTGGAAAGTGTTTTATTTTACTTTTGTCAAAACCCGAAATATTTGCAACTCTATTGTTTGTCCTATTTGAACCTAAAAAGGCAAATACATTATTTTCTGGATCTAAAGTAAATTGATTACCTGTATAACCTCCCATTGCAAAAGATGTTCCACTTAAAGGATGATACACTTCAGTTGCTTTAGGGTTTGGATTTTTAGAGTAGCATAGTTGACCAAAAAATTGTTTATAAGAATTTAACTCTTCGATGAATCTTCCTGTTGCATTTTTACTCATTGATTTTAAATATTTTTCACTTAAAATATCATACTTCATTAAACTAATTGCAAATTTTGCCATATTTTCACTTGTAGAAAAGAGTCCTGCATGACCGGCAAAATCATTTGCTTGTTGTCCAAGTATTTGTGCTTTTCCATCATTAACAGTTCCCAAAGGGATATTTCTAAAAATAAATTCTCCATTTTTATAAACAATAGTATTATCAGTGGGTGCTAAGTATGATAAATCTTGTGGGTTTACAAAAATACTTGTTTTTTGCATATTTGCTTTATCAATTATATTTTCCTTTACAAAATCATAAAAATTTTGATTAGTTACTTTTGAAATTACCTCTTTTAAAACCATTGCTCCTAAATCGGTATAAGGATTTGCAGTAGATAAAAAGTTTTCATTTACCATTATATTATATAGTCTATTTTTACTTTCTTCATAAGAAATATCTTTTTCATCAATTCTTCCTTTTGTAATAAGAGGAGTATTAAATGTTAAAAGTGAAAGTAAAGTAACACCTTTTAAATTGTGAAATCTTTCATCATAATAAGTTATATCTTTATTTAAATCAATTATATTTTCACTTGCAAGCTTTAAAATACTTATGGATGTGAACAGTTTTGAAATGCTTGCTAAATCATAAATACTATTTTCACTTGTATTAATTTGATTTACTTTTCCAGCATTAATAACTTCTTGATAATTTTTAGTTCCATAAGAAATTGATAGAGAAGGTGCCATTTCCATTTCATAAATAAGATGATTAACAGCCTCATTTATGCCGGAAGTTTCATACATTTTTTTTCTAATTGAAGTAATATCATCATCAGGATTATTTTTAATAACTTCATAAGCACTTTGTAAAAGATTTTCATAATCTTCATAAGAATATAAATTTTTTTGAATGTTTTCAACACCTTTATTTTGGTTAATTAATAGGTTTGTAATAAATTCATTTTTAATATTTTCTAATGCAGTCATTATTACCTCCATTTAAAGTATATCAAAAAAATAATAAAAAATGAATAGTTAAAAATACGAAAAAGTGTTTGACTTTTAATTTTTTTAATGATATACTTATTTTGATGCTCGAAGGGAGGAATATTGATGGAGTATTTATTTGATGATTTAAAAGGTTTACTTATTGGTGCAAAGAAAGAATGTAATAAAAGACTTAAATCTTTGGATGATATGGTAAATAATATTATTTCTTGGGATTATACGGAAAACAGTACGATAGAAAAAATATTTGATGAACTTTTAGGAATTGGTATGTTTTGTGATGTTAAAGAAATATATGAAAAACTATTAAACTATTATAAAAATATTGATTATGAAGGCTATGAATTTTATAAAAATGAGTATATTAGTCAATATGAAAGTGATTTAGAAGAGAGTTATTCATTATAAGAAAGGCTAACTATTAAAAGTCAATAGTTTTTCTAAAAAAAATTTAATATGGAA
>CABUPU010000005.1 GCA_902493595.1 uncultured Mycoplasma sp. | reverse complement strand
ATAGAAAGGATCAATCAAATAGATTAATAATTTCTATAAGATTGATTATACGAGGAAAGATTATGAAAAAGTTTATGTTAATATTTGTAAATCTTCTTACAATGGTAAGAATAATAGGTGTTTTTATGATGATTCCTGTATACTTTAATTATGGAGGATTATATGCTGCTATTCTTTCAATATGTTGTTATCTTACAGACTGTATTGATGGTTTTTTAGCAAGAAAATTTCATGTAGCTACATTTTTTGGGAGTATGTTTGATGGTGTAGCGGATAAACTTTTTTCTTGTAGTAATTTAATAATTCTATTTAAAGTAACAAAATATTCTATTGCTTCGATTATTTTTGAACTTGCTGTTGTTTTAATTCAATTTATAAAGTTTCAAAAAAATATCAATGTTAAAACATCAAAAATTGGTAAGATTAAAACAATTGTTATGAGTATTACAGTTATATTAATATATCTTGTAACAGATATTAATAGTTTAACTTTTTTAAGTAATGATTTTATAAATTATATTAATAAAATAAACTCAAATATTTTATATTTAACTTTATTTACACCATTATATATATTTCAAATATTAACTTTATATTCTTATTTAAAATTTTTAAGAACATATGACACTACTTCAAAAGAGAACATTCCTGTAGTTGATATTAATTTAAAACCTAAAACAAGTATTAAAAATAGATGGGATAACTTTGTAACTATTTGGCTAGATAATGACTTTTATGAAAAATATAAAGATTCTCAAGGCCTAAAAGGTATTAGAAAAGAAATTAAACATAACGATAGAATTTAGTTATGTTTTTTTATGCATTACTTTACATTATTATATATGTAAAATAAATGTAAATAAAAGCACTGTAAAATGTCAATAATGTGTAAAAATTTAACTTTTTTATAAAAATTTAACAAAAAAAGGAGGAAATAAGAAATTTTCCGGTAATAAGTATAGTGAAAGGAGAATTTCAAAATGACATAGAAAATAATAAAAAGTGTAAAGTAAAAAAATAGTTATAGAAAGGAGAAGAGATTATGCAAAAAACTATGTTTACTAAAAATGAATTTATAAATGATATTTATATTCGAAGAATATTTTCTAATCCAATAAATAAAGATTACATAACAAAGTTATTTTTGGCTTTAGAAAATGATAATAATATTGAAGTCCTTGAGGTAGTTGATTTTAAAATACTTAATAATGAATTAAATAACTATAGTGATCTATCTAACAGAGTTACTGATTCGTATTTTAAAGTTTATACAACTAAAGGTCCCATATTATTAAATACAGAATTTAATAGTCAAAGGACAAGAAAAAGTTATCTAAAAAATCATGTCTATATTTTTCACATGTTACTTAAGATATTTGATGAAGAAACAAATGAAAGTTATTATAAGGCAGTCCAATTAAATATCAATAATTATGATAGGTATAGGAAGGGAAAGTTTATTTATAAAGAAGAATTGGTAAGAAAATATGACAATGATGAAGAGTATATACTTACAATTTACGATATAAATGTTGCAATTTTGAGAAATTTGTCTTATGATGATATTAGAAAGTTAGATAGATTAGGAGCAAAATATTTATCACTAATATTTATATCAAATGATGAAACATTATTTGAGGGTGATGAAATGATGCTACGAATAGTAAAGGAGTTGAATGAATTGAGTAAGACATTAGATGAGCTATTGTATTATGATCCAGTCAAATTTAAAAAGGAAGCAGCTTTGGAGGATGTAACTGATGAATTTAGAAAAAAAGCTGTATTAGAAACTGTAACAGACAAGTTTAAAAAAGAAACAGTGTTAGAAAATGTAACAGATGAGTTCAAAAAAGAAACAGTGTTAGAAAATGTAACAGACGAGTTCAAAAAAGAAACAGTGTTAGAAAATGTAACAGATGAGTTCAAAAAAGAAACAGTGTTAGAAAATGTAACAGACGAGTTCAAAAAAGAAGTAGTAACCGAAGCTGTTATCGAGGAAAATAAAATTGCTACTATAAAAAAACTAATAAAAAATGGTGTTTCCAAAGTTCTTATTTTAAAATCAACTGATATAACCGGAGATAAATATAATGAGTTACTAGATGAAGTAAATAAAGAAACTAATAAGAAATAAAATTTAGTTTCTTTTTAAAATACACTAAAATAATAGACAATATGCTAAAAATTTAGTACAATTTTCTTGTATGGAAAATATATTTAGTTTTACAAAAAATGATTTAATTAAAAAATTTGAAAGTGATGGTAAGAAAAAATTTATGGCATCACAAGTTTTTGATTGGTTATATGATAAAAAAGTTTATAACTTTGATGAATTTACAAATATTAAAAAAGAAAATATTGAATATTTAAAAGATAATTTTACTACTGATTTTATTAAAATAATTAAAGTTGAGGAAGATACTGATGTAAAAAAATTCTTATTTGCTCTTGCAGATAATCAAAAAATCGAAGCAGTTTTAATGATGCATAATTATGGCCTTAGTGTATGCGTTTCCTCTCAAGTTGGCTGTAATATTGGATGTAAATTTTGTGAAAGTGGAAGACTTAAAAAAATAAGAAATCTTGAGACATATGAAATGGTGCAGCAGATTATATTAATATCAAAATATATAAAGCAAAGAATAGATAGCTGCGTAATAATGGGTATTGGTGAACCTTTTGATAATTATGATAATGTAATAAATTTTATAAGAATAATAAATGATTCTAAAGCACTTAGTATTGGAGCAAGACATATAACCGTTTCTACATGTGGAATAGTTCCAAAAATAAAAGAATTTTCATCACTTGACCTTCAAGTTAATTTAGCAATATCACTTCATGCACCAAATGATAAAATAAGAAATGAAATAATGCCAATTAGTAAAGCATATAATTTAAATGAACTTATGGATGCTCTTGATTATTACTATGAAAAAACACTTCGTAGAATAACTTTTGAATATGTTTTATTATCTGGAATTAATGATTCAAAAGAAAATGCAATTGAACTTGCAAATTTAATTAAAGGTAAAAATGCTTATGTAAATTTAATAAATTATAATGAAACAAAAAATATTGATTTTAAAGAAAGTAAGAAAATTAATGAATTTTATGATATTTTGAAGAAAAATGGAATAGATGTTACAGTGCGTAGAAAGTTTGGAAATAAAATTTCTGCTGCATGTGGACAACTTCGTAGTAAAGAAGTATAGATAAATTAACTAAATAATGGTATAATTTTTATGAAGATAGGTGATGAAATGAAAACATTTTATTTAACTGATGCAGGCAAAGTCCGTGGTCACAACGAAGATAGTGTTACGATACTTAAAAATAAAAGTAACGAATATCTTTTGATGGTGGCTGATGGTATGGGTGGACATCGTAAAGGTGAAGTTGCTTCGATGATAGCAATAACTCATCTTGGTAAAAGATTTACTGAAATAGCAAGTATTGGTACAAAATATGATGCAGTAAATTGGCTTAATGATAATGTAAGTGAAATTAATAAAAATATATTAGATTATACAGTAGAACATTCAGATTCATTAGGAATGGGTTCTACTTTAGTAGTTGCAATTCAAACTAAAGATTTCTTAATCTTTGGTAATATAGGGGATTCTTCGGGATATGTTATGAAAAATAAAAAGCTTCATAAGGTAACAAAGGATCATACTTTAGTTAATCTTTTGGTTGAGGCTGGAAATCTAACTGAGGAAGAAGCAAAATATCATCCAAAGAAAAATGTACTTATGCGTGCTCTTGGAGCGACTGAAAAAGTACAAATGGATATATTTGATGTAGATATGAATAATGAGGGAATAATGCTATGTTCTGATGGTCTTACAACAATGCTTGCTGATGACCAGATAGAAAAAGTATTAATAGATGAAGAATTAGATGCAGAAGAAAAAGTGGTTAAATTAATTCAAAAATGTAATGCAAGAGGAGGTTTTGACAATGTGTCAATTGCTTATCTTGAAAAGGACGAAGGTGATAATTAGTGATAGCAAAAGGTCAAAAAATTTCTGACCGATATCAAATAATAAAATCTATAGGCGAAGGTGGGATGGCCAATGTTTACCTTGCTTATGATACAATACTGGAAAGAAATGTTGCAGTTAAAGTTTTAAGGGGAGATCTTGCAAATGATGAAAAGTTTGTTAGACGTTTCCAAAGAGAGGCTTTACAAGCATCAAGTTTATCCCATCCAAATATTGTTGAGGTTTATGATGTTGGCGAAGATAATGGCGAATATTATATTGTAATGGAGTATGTTGAGGGAAAACACTTAAAAGGTCTTCTTAAAAAAAGAGGTAAACTTACTATTCCGGAAGTTGTTGATATTATGATTCAGGTTACAAGTGGACTTACGGTGGCTCACGATAGCTACATAATACACCGTGATATAAAACCTCAAAATATAATGATACTTGATAATGGACTTGTAAAACTAACTGATTTTGGTATTGCCCTTGCAATGAATTCAACACAGCTTACTCAAACAAATTCGGTTATGGGGTCAGTTCATTATTTACCTCCGGAGGGAGCCTCAGGTAAAGGTGCAACACTTCAAAGTGATATATATTCACTAGGAATACTTATGTATGAACTTCTTACTGGTAAACTTCCGTTTCGTGGAGAAACAGCAGTAGAGATTGCCTTAAAACAACTCAAAGAACCAATGCCAAGTATTAGAAAAGAAATACCTGATATTCCACAGTCAATTGAAAATATTATTTTAAGAGCAACAGCAAAAAATCCTAAAAACAGGTATGCTGATGCTAGAGAAATGCATGATGATTTATTAACATGTTTAGATGAATCAAGAAAAAATGAAATTAAAATTAGTTTAAAATATCCAGAAATTGATTTAGATGATGGAAAGATGTTAAAACTAAAAAATGAAAATCTTACAAAGAAGGAAAGTGATGAGATTATAGCAAAGCGTATAACCCAAAAGGATATTAATAAAAATCAAAATAAATCGATAGTAATTTTACTATCAATATTTACAGGAATTGTTGTACTTATTACAAGTATAGTAGTACTACTTCCTAAATTAACTAAAAAGGCTCAAGTTACAGTGCCTGATGTATCAAATATGACAGTTGTTAAAGCAATTGAAACTTTACAAGAGGAAGGATTTACCGTTTCACCAAAACAAATTGAAAAATCCTCGACTGTAATAGATGAAGGAAAAATAATTTCAACTTCACCATCCGGAGGAACTAAACATAAAAAAGGTTATGAAATAACTTTATATGTTTCAACAGGAAGTAAATCTGTTGAAGTCGAAGATTATACAGGTAAAAATTATCTTGAGGTTAAAGGTAAACTTGAGGCTTATGGTATTAACGTTATTATTGAAAAGAAGGAAATGGAAGTTGATACAGATGAAGATTATGAAACAAATATAATTATGGATCAATCTATAAAAAAAGGAGAACATCTTTCTAAAGGTGATAATATAACTTTATATATTCCAGATATTAAAAATCTATATCCTAATTTTACTGATGGAACTTATAGTGTAAGTGATATAATTGATTTTGCAAATGAATATAAATTAAAATTAAAATTTATTGATAAAGATAGTAAAACTATTTCTATAACAAGTGAAAATGCAAATGAATACTCTGATTATAAGATACTTACTCAAAATAGAGCAGCAGGAACTAAAGTAACTGAAAATGCACCATTTACAATTAAAATAGATGTTAGTTCATCAGAAAGTAGTTCAGATAATAAAACTTGTAAAGAAGAAGGTTTATGTTAAAAGGAATAATAGTTAATATAAACTCTAATAGATTTAAAGTTTTAGCAAATGATAAAGAGTACATATGCTCCGCTAGGGGAAAATTCCGTAATGATAAAATTACTCCCTTAGTCGGAGATAATGTATTATTTAATGAAAATACTTTACAAATAGAAAAAATTCTTGAAAGAAAAAACTTTTTATTAAGACCAATGATTGCTAATGTTGATATTGCTGTAGTAATTACTAGTACTAAAGAACCTGATTTAGATTTAAATTTGCTTGATAAACTTCTTACAGTTATACATAAAAATAAAATTAAACCTTTAATTTGCTTTACTAAAACTGATTTACTTAATGAAGAAGAAAAGAAAAATTATTTAAATATTAGAAAATATTATGAAAAATATTATGATGTACTTGATAATACAGAAATTACAAAATTCAAAAAAATTATTCAAAATAAAATAGTTGTTTTATGTGGACAAACAGGAGCTGGTAAATCTACTTTTATTAATAAGATTGATAATAAATTAAATCTTGAAACTAATGAAATAAGTAAAGTTTTAGGAAGAGGTAAACATACAACAAGAATGGTAACTTTATATAAAGAAGATGGCTTTTTTATAAGTGATACGCCAGGTTTTAGTAGTCTTTCATTAGAAAATGTTTCTTTTGAAGATTTAAATAATGCTTTTGTAGAATTTTCAAACTTTAAATGTAAATATAATGATTGCAATCATATTAATACACAAGGTTGTAATATTGAAAATAATGAAGACATACTTCCAAGTAGATATGAAAATTATAAACTTTTTTTAAAGGAGATATATGAAAATCGCAGTAAGTTATTTAAGTAGTAAAGATTATAAAGCATCTATTAAACAAATAGAAAATTCTAAAGCAGATTTTGTGCACTGTGATATATGTGATGGCTCGTATGTTAAAACAAATAATTTTAATAAAGCAGATTTTCTTAATTTATTTAATAGAGTAAATAAAAAGTTAAATGTGCATCTTATGGTAGAATATCCAAAAAGATATGTAGATATGTTAAAAGGACTTAATATTGATGAAATAATAATTCATAATGTAAAAGATACTAAAGACATTTTAGAGTATATTAAATCATTAAATATTAAAGTAGGTATTGCTATAAATCCAGATGATAATGTAATGGATTATATAAAATATTTTTCTTTGGTTGATGAGGTTCTAGTTATGAGTGTAAATCCAGGTAAAGGAGGTCAACCTTTTTTAAGAAAGGTTATTCCTACCATAGATTATCTATACAGCGTAAAAGATATCTATAAATTTAATATTGCTATTGATGGTGGTATAAATGATGAGACTATTAAACTAGTTAAGAATAAAGTTGATTTAGTTATAAGTGGTTCATTTATTACAAATAGTGATAACTATAATGATCAAATTGATAAATTATTAATGTAAGACAAAAAATCTTACATTTTTTATAATATAAATTTAATGTAAAGTATAAACAATTATATTTATTTAAATTTTTAAAAATAGTATACTTAATATGGTGGTAAAATGAAAAAGGTAAAAAAAGTTGTTGGCGTTGCTTTTATAGAAGATGGAAAACTTTTAATAGTTAGAAGTGTAAGAAGCAGCAAAAGTAATACATGGACTTTAGTTGGCGGTGGAGTTGAAGATGGTGAAAGTGAAGTTGAAGCAGCTATTAGAGAAGTAAAAGAGGAATTTCATAATGGCTTTACAGTGGAGGAAGAAGATTTAAAACCGCTTATGTGTTTTAAAGAAAGCGCGGCAAGTGATCCGGAACTTGACATAATAATGACAATGTTTATATGCAGAAAAAAGATGGACAAAGTATATTTTACAAATGAAGAAATAATTGGCTATCATTTTTATAAAATAGGTGAGACAAAATATAATTTATCTTCAGCAATAAGGGATCATTTTATACCTTTTGCTGTCTCTGAAGGACTACTTTATTAAAAAAAATACAAAAAATTTTAAAAATGATTAATTTTTGCTTGCAAGTGCAGATAATATATAGTATAATTTTATTTGTCAGCAAGAGAAAAGTTAATGGGAGATTAGCTCAGTTGGTTAGAGCATCTGCCTTACAAGCAGGGGGTCATAGGTTCGAGTCCTATATCTCCCACCATTAATGCCGACATAGCGTAATTGGTAGCGCAACTGACTTGTAATCAGTAGGTTGGGGGTTCGATTCCCTCTGTCGGCACCATTTAAAAATTATCTCAAAACTTTGAGATTTTTTTATTAATTAAAATTAAATATAACCTTTTATTATAAATATATATCTAAAAAACTTGAAAAATAGGTATGTAGTTTGTTATAATATTAGCGTACTTGAAAAAGGAGGGATAACTATGGCTAAAAATGAAAATAGAAAAGAAGTTACTATTAAATGTACTAATTGTGGTAGAGAACTTCGCCCAGTAAGTAAAAATAAGAAAAATAATCCTGAAAGATTAGAGCTTAAAAGATACTGCGCAGCTTGTCATAAACATGTTGTAGCAAAAGAAAAGAAATAGGAGGTAAATTATGTTTATTAATATTAATGATATTAAAAATGGCATGACAATTATTATGGATGGTAATTTATGTACTATTCAAGAATTTCAACATGTTAAGCCTGGAAAAGGCCCTGCTTTTGTAAGAATTAAACTTAAAAATCTAAGAACAGGTTCTACAGTCGAGGATACTTATAATACAAACTTAAAGATTCAAAAAGCTCATATTGATAGAACTGAAGTAAGTTTCCTTTATGCTGCTGGTGATAATTACACATTTATGAATAATGAAACTTATGAACAAATTGAAGTTTCAACTAAAGTACTTGGTGACAATGTTAAATTTATTAAAGAAGGTTTAAATTTAACACTTGATATTTATGAAGGCGAAATTATTGGTGTTACACTTCCAGAAAAAGTTGAATATGAGGTTATTGAAACCGAACCGGCTGTTAAGGGAAATACCACTAATAATGCTAATAAAGATGCTAAAATTGAAACAGGTTATACTGTAAAAGTTCCTTTATTTATAAATCAAGGAGAAAAGATTTTAGTTTCTACTAAAGATGGAAAATATTCAGGAAGAGCATAAAGCTCTTTTTTTGTTGCAAGTGCAACAAAGTAAATCTACAAATTTATGATAATATTATTTATGCTAGGAGTGATAAAAAATGAAATATTATGATAAATTTGTAAGGGGTAAATGGTGTAATACAATTGATGTTGAAGATTTTATTAAACTAAATTATAGGGAATATTTAGGTAATGAAAACTTTTTATGTAAAACTACTACTAAAACAAATTTAATAATGGAAAAAGTAAATGACTTATTGCAAAAGGAATTAAAGAAAAAAGTTTTAGATATAGAAACTTCAAAAGTGAGTGGGATTAATAGTTTTGAACCAGGATATATTTGTAAAGAAGATGATATCGTTGTTGGACTTCAAACTGATAAGCCACTTAAAAGAATAATAAATCCTTATGGTGGGATAAGAATGGTTTATCAGGAACTTGCATCATATGGCTATAAATTTGATGAAAATATTGAGATGTATTTTACAAAATTTAGAAAGACACACAATGATGGTGTTTTTGATGCTTATACTGATGAAATGAAACTTGCTAGACATGTTCATTTATTAACTGGACTTCCAGATAGTTATGGAAGAGGAAGAATTATCGGTGATTATCGTCGTATTGCTTTATATGGTACTGAATATTTAATTAAATGTAAAGAAGAAGATAAAAGAAATCTTTCTAAGAATATGAGTGATGATATTATTAGGCTTGCCGAAGAAATAAGTATGCAAATTAAGGCTTTAAAGGAGTTAACTTTAATGGCAAAAAGTTATGGCTTTGATATTTCTGTTCCCGCACAAAATAGTAAAGAGGCAGTGCAATGGACTTATCTAGGTTATTTAGCGGCGGTTAAAGAGGATAATGGCGCTGCGATGAGTTTAGGTAGAGTTGATGCTTTTTTCGATATTTATTTTGAAAGGGATTTAAAAAAGAAAGCTATTACTGAAAGTATGGTTCAAGAAATTATTGATAATTTTGTTATTAAATTAAGGCTTGTAAGACATTTAAGAACTCCAGAATATGATGAACTTTTTTCTGGCGATCCAACATGGGTAACTTGTTCTATTGGCGGAATGAATAAAGATAAATCATTTGTTACGAAAACTAGCTATCGTATTATTCATACACTTGAAAATTTAGAATCAGCACCTGAACCAAATATTACAATTTTATATAGTGAAAAATTACCTGTTAATTTTAAAAAATATTGTGCAAAAATTTCTATTCAAACTGATTCAATTCAATATGAAAACGATGATTTGATGTGCAAAATCTTTGGAAATGACTATGCTATAGCTTGCTGTGTTTCGGCAATGAGAGTTGGTAAAGACATGCAGTTTTTCGGAGCAAGATGTAACCTTGCAAAAGCACTCCTTTATGCGATTAATGGTGGGATTGATGAAAACGAGAATGTTAAAGTTTTTGATGAAATACCTAAAAATAATGAAAAAATTTTAAATTATAAAACCGTTTTAAAAAACTTTTTCTTAGTTCTTTCTAAAGTTGCTAATCTTTATGCTAATACAATGAATGTTATTCACTACATGCATGATAAATATGCTTATGAAAGTGTGATGATGTCTCTTCATGATACTAATGTAAATCATTTTATGGCTTACGGTGTCGCGGGACTTTCTGTAGTTGTTGATAGTTTATCAGCAATAAAATACGCAAAAGTAAAACCAGTTCGTGATGAAAACGGTATTGCAGTTGATTTTATAATCGATGGTGATTTTCCAAAATTCGGAAATGATGATAATAGAGTAGATAAAATTGCCCAGGAAGTTTTAGATTATTTTTATAATGAACTAAAAAAAGTAAAATCATATAAGAATGCAAAACCAACAATGTCAATATTAACAATTACCTCGAATATTGTGTATGGAAAAAATACAGGAAGTACACCAGATGGTCGAAAAAAGGGTCAACCTTTTGCACCAGGTGCTAATCCAATGCATGAGAGAGACAAAAGTGGTGCAATTGCTTCGCTTAATTCTGTAGCAAAAATTGATTATCAAAAATATGCACTTGATGGTATTTCAAATACATTTACAATAATTCCTGATAGTTTGGGTAATTGTGATAATGAAAAAGTTAACAATTTAATAAATTTATTGGATGGTTACTTTAAAAAAGGCGGGCATCATTTAAATGTTAATGTTTTAAATAAGGAAACTTTAATTGAGGCTATGAATAATCCTGAAAAATATCCACTTTTAACAATAAGGGTATCAGGTTATGCGGTAAGGTTTAATAGACTTACTAAAAATCAGCAACTCGAAGTTATTTCAAGGACTTTCCATGAAAAAATGTAAAATGTCAATAGCTAAAATAGAAAGTTTTTCTTGTGTTGATGGTCCTGGTATAAGAACAGTTATATTTTTTAATAATTGTCCACTTAAGTGCAAATTTTGCCATAACCCAGAAATGCAACATGAAATTAATAAAATAGATATAAATTATAGGAATTTAATTAAACTTATATTAAATAATAAACCATATTATAAAAATAATGGTGGTGTAACTTTTTCAGGTGGAGAACCACTTTTATCATCAAAACAGTTATATAAATTAGCTAAAAAATTAAAAAAAGAAAATATTAATATTGTGCTAGATACATCAGGATATGTAGATAATGTTGATTTAAAACTACTTAAATTATTTGATTATATACTATTTGACATAAAGTCGATTTATCCTAATAAATTTAAATACATAACTGGAGGAAACATTAATGTTATTGATAATTTTATAAATGAGCTTAATAAAATAAATGCTAAAGTAATAATTAGAGTAGTAATTATTCCAGGTATTAATGATTCAAATAAATATATGTTAGATTTAAAAAAATATATTTCTAAGATAAAAAATGTAATTAAAATAGATTTTTTACCTTTCCATACTTTGGGTTTTTCAAAGTACCAAGATAGTGGCATAGATAATCCTTTTATAAATATGAAAGCGATGGATAAACGCAAATGTAGCAAACTTTATGAATACTTTAGTAATATTCAAAAATAGTTTTATGTGTGGAATAATTCTATAATGAGTGTAAATATTTTGTAAATAATAAAAAAAATTAAAAAAAGCGAAAAAATTTTATTGACTATATATGTGAGCTATGATATACTAAAAATGTGTGAGGGACTTAGGCATACTTAAACATTGCTTAGGTAACTAGGCTAGAGAACTAAATATTTACTATTTAGTTCTTTTTTTGTGAAAAATGTTTACAAATTAAAAAAAATAGGCACTTGCATATTTAAAAGAGTTTGAAATGCATAGCTCTATGGTTAATGGTGACTCGGGACTTTCTAAAATAGCTAGTTATTATGATGGATGGCTAAAATATTTAGACAGTTTATTAGATGATGAAAAAAGGCCTAGTAACAGATGGACAGGTATAGAATATTTTTTAATCTGGGAAAATGATGATAAATTAATTGGTATGATTAATTTAAGATGGGATCTTAATGATGAAATGCTCCTTCATGGTGAACATATTGGTTATTGTATAAGACCTTCACAAAGAAGAAAAGGTTATAACAAAATAAATCTATATTTATGTCTTTTGAAAGCAAAAGAAATGGGATTTGAAAAAGTTCTTTTAACTGCGTATGATGATAATTTAGGAACAGTTAAAACAATTCTTTCTTTGGGAGGAGTACTTGAAAACAAAATTACGGAAGATGGTGCTATCATAGGTAGATACTGGATTAATACTCGTGATGCAATATTAAAAAATAAGAATAAGTATTAAGAATAAGTAAAATGATGTGATAAAAAATGAGTGAAATAATAAAAATAAAAAATTTAAGTAAAACCTTTAAAGTAAAAATAAAAGGAAAAGGTTTTAAGGAAAGTATAAAAAGTATTTTTAAACCAAAATATAAAGAAGTAAAAACGGAAATATTATGGTCATCCCTTGGAGGAAAGTGTCTTGTAAAGGATATTACAAAATCAATTAAAAGTGGTTCTGTTGTATATAATTTAACAAGACCAATTAACTGTATTTTATATAATTTGTTTTCACATTTGGGTTTGGTTTTAACAAGGTTAATACTATATTTTACTTTAGGTTTAATTACAGGTTATGTTTTTTAGGTATGTTTGTTCAAATAAATGTAGTATCATTAATTTTAGTTTTTATAACAATGATTTTAGCTACGATTAATGATTTTAATTGGTGAAATATCATTTTTTATCGAAGATGCTAACCCAATTTATGGATTTATAGTAAGATTATCTTAATCTTTGGATTGGTAAAAGTGATGTTATAGTGGACACTATGACTAACTTAATAGTATGTTTTGATACTTATCCAGGAGCTATTTTCAAAGGGATTACAAAAATTTTATTATATACTTTAGTACCAGTTGGACTATCAGCATATATGCCTATGGAAGTACTAGGAAAGTTTAATTTATTAAATTTTGCTATCATTATAATTTATACAGTATTAATTACTATGTTTGCTTTCTTTATTTTTTATAAAGGGTTAAAAAGATATAGTTCAAGTAATTTAATGGTGGCAAAAATTTAAGAAAATCGTTATGAATTATCATAGGGATTTCTTTTTTTATTTAAAATGGTTGTTTGTAAATTATGTAAAATTATAAATATAACTTAAGGTCGCAATTTGCGACCTCAAGTTGGATAAATAGCTATAAATGTACAAGACAAGAAAAAATACTAAAAATTAAAAAATATATGGTATAATTGTTGTGAAAGAGGGAATTGTTATGACAGTTAAAGATATAATAAAAATATGTAATGGAAAACTTTTATGTGGTGATGAAAATATAGTATGTGAAAATTTTTCTAAAGATACAAGAACTATACATACTGGTGATGTTTATGTTGGTATTAAAGGTGATAATTTTGATGGTAATTTATTTTATAAAGATGCTATTAAAAATGGTGCAAGTGTATGTATTTTAGATAATGAAGATGTAGTTGATGAAAAATTTGGTACTATCATTATTGTAAATGATTCTATTTTAGCACTCGGCGCTCTTGCATCTTACAAAAGAGATTTGTATGATATTCCCGTTATTGCGGTAACTGGTAGTGTGGGAAAAACCTCAGTTAAAGATATGATTCATGAAGTATTAAAAATGAAATATAATGTTTTGTGTACAAAAGAAAATTTTAATAATAATATTGGGGTTCCCCTTACTATTTTAGGATTAAAAAATCATGATGCTTTAATTGTAGAAATGGGTATGAATCATATGGGAGAACTTTCATATTTAACAAAGATTGCTAAACCTACAATGGCAATAATTACTAATATTGGAACAGCTCATATTGGAAATCTTGGAAGTAGAGAAAATATTTTAAAAGCTAAACTTGAGGTTCTTGATGGTATGAATGGTGGTAAGTTATTTATAAATAATGATAATGATATGCTTCAGAAAGTCCAGTATGATAATTTAGTAACAGTAGGTATAGAAAATAAAAGTGATTTTATGGCTACCAATATAAAAGAGGATGCTTTTTCTTCACAATTTAAGATTAATAATGACGATATAAAACTAAATGTTGGCAGTAATGCTTTTATCTATAATGCTTTATTTGCTTATGCAGTTGGTGAATCCTTAAATGTTCCTAAAAATAATATTGAAATTGCTTTAAAAAGTTTCAAATTAAGTCCCCATCGATTAGAAAAATTTGAAACAAAAAAATATACTATAATTGATGATACTTATAATGCGAGTTTAGATTCAGTTAAAAATTCATTAGGACTTTTAAGTAAAATACTAGGAAGAAAAGTTTTTATATTTGCCGATATTCTTGAGGCAGATGGTTTTACAAAAGAAATTCATGAAGATGTTGCTGAAAGTATAATAGAAAATAAAATTGATGTAACTATTTGTGTAGGAAATCAGTCTAAATATACTTATGAAAAACTTAAAACAAATAATATAGAAACATATTATTTTGAAAATAATAATGATTTAATAAATAATTTAAATTCTATTTTAAAAGAAAAAGATACAATTTTAATAAAAGGATCACATTCAATGAAGTTAATTGAGGTAGTAAACTATTTAAAAAACAATTAAAGCTTTAATAAAACCCTTCACATTATCTTGTGAGGGGTTATTGATAGTTTTCAATAGAATCAAACTTTATTCGTTTAATACTTCTGTATAACTGTTTACATTCATTATTTAGTTTTCCTTTTAAATTAAATAAAAGAGTATAAATTATATATTCATCGTAAAGGGATATATCATTAATATTTGAGTTTTCTAAAATTGAAAATTCCTTAATAAATTTCTTTAATCCATTTAACTTTGCATTTAACTCCATTGATTTTTTTGTTTTTATAATTAAATTAAATTTATTTTCAAATATACAGAATGTTGGCAAAATACAAAATGTTAAAACATAAGTTATTATCGTAGTGTAACCAAGTTTTGAAATATTAAAATATACGCATATAGTTATTAAAGAATAAATTATTAACCATATCATTATGAATGACAAGAAATTACATATTTTATTTTTACTTTTATCTATTATAATATAATTTTCTTTTATCATTTCTTTTGTCAAAAGTCGTTTATATTCTTTTTTAATTTTAAAATTAAATTTTTTAATATGTCTAATTGCAAATTTTTCCGATTCTGTTAAAAGATTTACATCACCAATAAAAATAATTTTATTATCTTTTATATTAATGATTTTTCTCATTTGTAAGTGTAATAATAGTGCTATTAATTCATCTGAAAAACTAATTCTATTTTTATAGCAAAATGATAAAATTGCTGGTGATACATTTTTTATAATGTCGCGATAATATTCTATATCTTTAACTTCGTATGTTTTTTCAATTTTTTTAACATATATTTTATCTTTTAAATACTTTATTGGCATGGAACCGAAACCTAAAATAAGTAGTGAGGTTGACATACTTAACATTATTAGTATGATGATGTCATATATTTTCGATGAACTATTTTCTATGATATTTTTAAAATAAGGATTATTATAAAATATACTGAAAATTAATGTAGTTAATATAACATATGAAATAATTATAAAAAAATATTTTTTTATTGTTTCAATAATAAAACTAGTATCAATCTTTTTATCAACATTTTTTAAATAAATTTTTATTAAAATTATAGTTGTTATTATTGCCATAATTATACCTAACATAATTAATCATCCTATCTTTCTAAAAAAATTTTAACATAATAAAATATTTTAGTCAATTTTATCAAAATACAACAAATTGTAGAAAAAAGTATTGACAACTATCTTAAAAAAGATGTATATTAATTGCAATATTATTTTGAGAGGGAGTTATTATGAAAGTATTTATGCAAAGAAATTTAAATATTTTTATTAATTACATGAATGATTGCTGTGATTTTGCTTGCCTTTCAAATTTAGTGCGATAAGCGTGCTTGTGGGTTTAACCCCTTGAGCGTGCTTGTCGCTTTTTTTGTAGAATGGAGGTTGTTATGGAAAAAATTACTTTGGAGGATTTACTAAAAAAAATAACAGAGTATAATCCTGGAGAGGAAGAAAAGATTAGAAAAGCATATGAGTATGCAAAGATGCTTCATGAGGGTCAGTTTAGACAAAGTGGCGAAGAATATATAATTCATCCACTTAATGTTGCTTACATTTTAGCGGATATGCATGCAGATAGTGATACTGTTTGTGCAGGATTATTACATGATACGATTGAGGACACCCATGTAACAAAGGAGGATATCGCTCACGATTTTAATCAAAATATTGCAATGCTTGTGGATGGTGTAACTAAACTTGCAAAAATGAATTTTTCTTCGAAACAAGATGCAAACTATGCAAATACTAGAAAAATTATAACAGGCATAACCGAAGATGTTAGAATAATAATTATTAAACTTGCGGACCGTCTTCACAATATGCGTACACTTCAGTTTAAAACAGAATTTAAACAAAAAGAAAATTCTCTTGAAACTATGGAAATATTTGTACCGCTTGCTTATTTAATTGGCGCGTATCGAATTAAAAGTGAACTCGAGGATTTATCTATGCAGTATTTAAAACCTGATGCTTATAAAAACTTAAATGAAAAACTATGTAAATTAAGCGAAAGTAATAATGAAGTTTTAAATGAAATGCTTTATAAAATTAAAGAAATTCTAAAAAATAAAGATGTTCCAAATGAGATTAAAATAAGAACTAAGAATATTTATGGAATTTATAAAAGAATGAATGAAGGACAGAAACTTTCAGATATTCATGACTTATTAGCACTTAAAATTATGGTTAAAGAAGTGGATGACTGTTATAAAACTTTAGGTTATATTCATAGACTTTATCATCCAGTAAATGATAAGTTTAAAGATTATATTTCTAATCCCAAAACAAACATGTACCAAAGTTTACATACAACCGTTTTTGGACCAAATGAAAAACTTGTTCAAACACAAGTAAGAACCTTTGAAATGGACAAAGTAGCCTCTTTTGGACTTACAGCTTATTGGGAAAATGAAAAAGGAAATGCAAGAGATGTAATGCAAACACAGTTAAAAAATAAATATCAGTTTTTTGCTTCGCTTGCTCAGCTTAATTCGATGTTTACTGATAATCAAGAATTTGTAAATAATGTTAAAAGTGAATTATTTTCACAAAATATATATGTTTATACTTCAAAAGGAGACATTATAGAGCTTCCTAAAGGATCTACGATTATTGATTTTGTTTATAAAGTTGATAGTAATTTAGGTAACATTTTAGTTGGTGCATATATAAATGATGAATATAAAGAAGCAAGTTATGTACTTCAAAATAAAGATAGAGTAAGAGTTGTTACTAATGATATGTCATTTGGCCCAAGAAAAGATTGGCTTAATATTGCCCATACCTCTTTAGCAAGAAGAAAAATAATGGAATTTAATGAAAGATTGTGAGAAAATGAATATAAGAGTTTTATCATTTGAAAACCAATTAAAACAAATTTCATCGTTATTACTAAAATCGGTTTATTCAATTGATAAGGTATTTAGAGATATGGGAGAGGATTCAACACATATTAATGAATTTTTAATGTTTGAGTTAGTGGATTTATCAAATGATATTGATAAAATAACTAAATTGATAATAAAATTTGATGAATTATCAAAAGAAATGTGTGATAAATATGAACTTAGAATTAAAGAAAAAAAGCTAGATGTAATTGATTACACTGAATTAAGAAAATATAGTAAAGAAAATTTATTAAATACTTTAGTTATAAATTATCCATGCGATTCTCCGTTTATAAAAAAAATTTAAACGAAGATTTACGAAAAGAAGTTAGATGGTATATGAATGGACATTGGATTGCTCATTACTATTATGATGAAAATAATTTTGAAACTGTAAAAGATTTTTTACAGTTTCAACAAGAGACCTCAATGAAGGAAAATATTATTACTCTAGATTATTTTTCTTGGGGATTACCTTCAAGTGTAAGTTTAGGGTTAAGCATTGATAGGTGGTTACAAATGGTTTTAGATGTAGAAAATCTTTATACAATTGCCGATCCATTAAGTTTGGGATATATTGAAAGAAAAATGGTGAAAAATAAATGAAATATATTTTAATGAGCGGTTCTTTTAAAACAAATGAAATTCCAAAAAAAATTATAAATTTTTTAAATAGGAATTTAAAAAAAATAAACAGTATATCTTTTGTAACTTCAACTTTTGAGGATTATGAAAAAAATGATTATTATGTAGAAAAAATGAAAAACTCTTTTGCTGAAAAAAATATAAAATTTGAAAATGTTTATATAATTGATTCTCGATTAACTGAATCTAAAATGAAAAGAAAAAGAAATATTAATAGTTCTAATATTGTATTTATTTTAGGGGGAAATACATTAAAACAAATGGAATATATAAATAAATATAATTTGAAAAATGCAATAAAAAATGAAAACCATATTTTAATTGGTGTGTCAGCTGGAGCAATAAATATGGCGAAAAAAGTAGTGCTTGCTAAAGACTTATCAGATGATATACCAAGTTTTTCAATATATGAAGGAATAGGTGTTTCTGATTATAATATCGAACCTCATTGTGATTTTAATGATAATATTCATTTTAAAGATTTAATTGAGGCATCATTTTATACAAATTTAATTGTTATGAATGAAAATTGTTTTATAATTATTAATGATAAAAACAAAAAAATATATGGAGATTATTTTTATATAAAAAAAGGAAATATATATTATAAGAAAAAGAAATGTAATTTAGATTATTTTATGAAGAAAATTAGAAAAAATGATTAAATGATGAAAGATACAAAGTTAGAAAAGGAGTTTAATATGAATTATAGTGTATTTTTTAGTCGAATAGAAATAGGAATGGATATAGCACTTACTAAAATAAAAAGTATTTTGCCTAAAAATCCTAAAGTTGTTATTTTACCTTGGACTTTTCCTACAGAATTAGATGCAAATTTACTTGATAATGATTTTTTTAAAAAAGGTGAAAGAAGATATAATAAATATGTTAATGAATTAAAAAAAATTGGTATTAATGAAGAAAATATTAAAGTATTAAATTGTTATAGTGATTCAAAAGAAAAAATTAAAAAAACCTTAAAAGAAAGTAATGTTTTACTTCTTCCCGGAGGTAATCCTGAAATGCTTTTTGATAAAGTAGTACATAAAACAGAAATATTATATGAAATAAAATATTATAAAGGACTTATTATCGGAGAAAGTGCTGGAACAGAACTTCAGTTAAAAAGATATTTTATTACCGCTAAAAACAATTATTATAAATATTTTGCTTTTTACGATGGCTTCGGAGTAATTGATGATCCATTTTATATGGATGTTCATTCAATTAATAATAAAAATTATTTGAATAAACTAAAGAAAGTTAGCAATGATACTGGTAAAGATGTTTACGGGATATTTGATGATGGTGTTTTAATTTATGATAGGAATGCAAAAGAAATTTATAAATATGGAAATGTGATAAAGTTTATTCCTAAAGATAAAAAGAAATAATGGATATAAAAGAATATTTAAATAAAGGTAAATTTAAAGTTTTAATTTAATATATTATAAAATTATGTTATACTTTATCTATAAGGTAGGTAAAAATGAATAAAATAGTTATAATTGGTTGTGGAAATGTTGGAATGAGTTATGCATATAGTCTTTTAAATCAAAGTACGCCAGTAAATGAACTTGTTTTAATTGATATAAATCAAGATAAAATAATAGGTGAAGTAATGGATCTTAATCATTGTCTTGCTTTTTCACCATCAAAGATTGATATAAAAGTGGGTACTTATGAGGATTGTAAAGATGCCAAAATAATTGTGATTGCGGCCGGTGCTAATCAAAATCCTGGTGAAACAAGAATGGATTTAATATATAAAAATGCTAAAATTTTTAAAGAAATAATTGCTAGTGTTATGAAATCTGGCTTTGATGGTTACTTTTTAATAGCGACAAATCCCCTTGATATAATGACTTATTTAACATTTAAATATTCTGGTTTTGCTCCGAATAAAGTAATTGGAACAGGTACAAGTTTAGATACAGCAAGACTTAGATTTTTAGTTAGTAAAAAAGTAGGCGTTAATCCAAAAGATATTAATGCTTATGTTATCGGAGAACATGGTGATAGTGAGTTTACTTTATGGTCTTCAGCACTTGTGGGTAGTGAAAAAATTGATAAATATTTAACTGAGGAAGAAAAAGAAAGTATAGAAAATGATGTTAAAAATGCAGCTTATGAAATAATAAATAAAAAAGGAGCTACTTATTATGGCGTAGCAATGTGTTTAACAAGAATTACTAATGCAATATTAAATAATGAAAATTCAATTATTACAGTATCTAGCTATGATAAAGAAAATGATGTATTTTTTGGGGTTCCAACAATAGTTAATAAAGATGGTGCAAGTAAAAAAATGTATATTGAACTTGATAGAAGCGAAACTCAAAAACTTATTAATTCAATTTTTGCTTTAAAAGAAGCTATTAAAAAAGTTGAAAACTCTTAAAAATTATGTTAGAATAACCTTGTTAGCAAGTGATGAAGCCTTACAACCTTCGGATGCTAAAACGCATTTCAGCGATAAAGAAATAAAGTTGTATGATTAACTTCATAAAATAGGGTGGTACCGCGAGAAGACTCGTCCCTATGTTTATGGAGTTTTTATTTTGAAAGGATGGTAAAAATGGGTATTTATGAAGAACTTGAATGGAGAGGTTTAATAAAGGATATATCTTCTCCAGACTTAAAAGAAAAATTAAATAAAGGTGGTATGACTTTTTATATAGGTACAGATCCAACAGGCGATAGTATGCATATTGGACATTTCTCATCATTTTTGATTGCCACAAGACTTAAAAGAGCAGGTCATAATCCGATACTTTTAGTGGGTGGTGGCACAGGCCTTATTGGTGATCCAAAACCAACTGCAGAAAGAGCAATGATATCATATGAGGCAGTTAATCATAATGTAGAATGTTTAACTAAACAAGCAAAAGATATTTTTGGCTTTGAGGTTGTAAATAATTATGATTGGTTAAAAAATATTAATTTTATTGATTTTTTAAGAGATTATGGCAAATATTTTAGTATTGGTTATATGCTTGACAAAGATATTATTAAAAGAAGACTTGATGCCGGTATAACTTATACAGAATTTTCTTATATGATAATGCAAGCTATGGACTTTGAACATTTATATAATGAAAGAGGAGTTACTATGCAAGTTGCTGGTCAAGATCAATGGGGAAATATCACTGCGGGTATTGAACTTATTAGAAAAAAAGATGGTAAAGAGGCTTTTGCTTTTACAATGCCGCTTATTACTAAAAGTGATGGAACTAAGTTTGGTAAAACCGAAGGTAAAGCTATTTGGCTAGATAAAAATAAAACAACTCCTTATGAAATGTATCAATTCTTTGTTAATGTAGAAGACTCTATGGTAATTGATTATTTAAAGAAATTTACTTTCCTTTCTAAAGAGGAAATCCAAGCAATTGAAAAAGAACATAATCTTCATCCAGAGGAAAGACTTGCTCATAAAACTCTTGCTAAAGAAGTTATTACATTTATTCACGGCCAAAAGGCTTATGATGACGCTTTAAAACAAGCAAGTGCCTTATTTAATGGAGATATTTCTTCATTAGGTGCGGAAAATCTTTTAGATGAATTTAAGGATGTTCCTCACTTTACAGTAAAAGAAGATGAAAATATTTTAGATATGCTTGTAAATAATAAAATTTGTGTTTCTAAAAGAGAAGCAAGAGAAATGGTTAGTGCTGGTGCAATTTCAATAAATGGAAATAAAGAAGTTAATTTGGATAAAATAATTACCAAAGATGATTTAATTGAAGAAAAAGTTTTATTACTTAAAAAAGGTAAAAAGAATTATTTTTTAGGAACTAAATAGTTCTTTTTTTTATTTTTTATTTATAAAGTAATTGAAAAAAAAACTAAAATTTGATATATTAATCTTATGATAAGGAGAGGGCAATGAAAAATAATAGTTTGACAAATAAAGAATTTCTAATTGTTATAATTTCAATAGTCTTTTTCCTAGTACTTATTGTAGCAAGTACATATGCTTATTTTGGCTCTTTTTCAGCGGACACAAATAATCGAGTACATGTAAATATTACAACAGAGGAGGGTGTTACCAGCGTATTTACAAGCGAAAAATCCTCATTAAGTTTACAAATTCCTCCGGCTAATATGAGTGAGGCTAATGCTAATAATACTCTCGCTGCTGCTTCGAATGCTACATTTAATATTACCCTTGATTCTGCGAGTACAAGTATAAAAACTAGATGTACCTATGATATAATTTTTGAATATGATTCATCATCAAAAGTTTATGGAAAAGTAAATGAAACTGATTCTAAATATCTCGAGGCCACTAAAATTGATGGGGTGGTTGCCTCTAAAGAACTTACTATGAAAATATATGCTCCATCTGGTACAAATAATTATAGTAATGAAACAAATTTTGATTATAATTCAACTTGGTCAAAAAGTGATGCTGGTAATCCAATGAAAACTTTGGTGTCAAATGCCACGATTATAAGCGAAGGCACTAAAGCAATATATACATTTATTTTTGAACTTAAATTTTATAATTTAACAGAGCATCAAGCAAATATGGAAAACCAAACATTAAGTGGTTACATATATGCTAAAAAAACAAATTGTGAAAATATTTCTTAATTGGGATATTTTTTTTGTTATTTGACAATACTTATGTAAAGTAATATAATATATGTTAATTAATGGGGGTTATGATGGAAAAAAAGGGGATTCTTAAGGAAACATATAAATCCTATGTTTATGAAAATCAAAATATATTTGATTTATCTTTTGATATGCTTATTAAATTAATATTTGATAAATATCCAGAACTTTTAAATGATACAATTTTAATATCTTATTTATATGATAATATTTCTAATTTTATAAATATAAATGATTCTTATAAAATTAAATTATTAAGTAATTCATTATTCTTAAAAAAATGTAAAGGCAAAGATATGGTAAATATATTACTAACTATTAATAATGATGAAGATAAAATAAAAATTTTATTAAATGAAGATGTTTATCCAAGAATATTTAATAATCATTTTTTAGTATTTGATACGCTTAAAACTAATTTTAAATCTGAAGAAAGTTATATAAATTTGTTAAATAAAGTATCTTCGAAAGCTAAAATTATTATTTTGAAGGGTATTGTCAATGAAGACTTTGTAGTAAAATTATTAAAACAAATTAATATTGAAAAGGAAATGGATTTGATGATGCTTTTAAGAAGATTTAAAAAAGATGAAAATAAATTATTGTTTCTAAATAAACTATCTAATCCACAATACATATCGCAAATAATTATATCATTGAATGATAAAAAATATATTAAAGATAATTTTGATATTTTAACTAATAGTTATAAATTAGCTTATTTAAGAACTCTTTCAGATTCAGAAAAAATTTATTATATAGAAAATACTTATTATAATCTCGATTTAATAGCAAGTTTGGATAACATAGATTTATTATTTAAGTATTTTGTAAGATTAAAATTATATGAAGAACAAAAGATAGTTATAGAGAAAGTTAGAGATGATGAGATCAAATATAGTTTATTTAAATTAATGCACTTATCATATGATGAATATATAGAGATGGTAATGTTATTAATTAAAACAATAAATGATAAACATATAAAATTAGAACTTATTTCTGTATTAAAAAATGAAGGCATCAATAATGCTATAAAAACAAATGAAGAATTTGTTGACTTTTCAAATGAAGAAGTAGAGGCAAACCCTAATGTTGATGAAACTATTACTATTGGATTAGAACTTGAATGTTCTCATGAATTAAATAAATCATATATTGCTTTAGGTTCTCTTTTAAAGTCATGGTCTTTTAAGGAGGAAGGCACTGTTAGAAATGGAATTGAAATTACTTCAAGAATACTAAATTATAATGAAAATGATTTAAAAGAAATTAAATTTGTATGTAACTTTTTAAAAGAAAATGGTTTTACAATTACAAAAGACTGTGGGGGTCATATTCATTTGGGATTTGATTATATAAAAAGTATAACTCATTTACAACTTATTTATTATATATATATTCATTGCGAAGAAATATTTGCTCTTATGTTTAATAAAGAAAATACCCCTTTAAGGGATGGTGCTAAAGCTAATGCACGATTTATAAAAAATGATATTTTAAATATGTATGGAAGATATATTCAAACAAATGCAGATACTTTAAAAGGATTTTCTTACTTACTTGGTATTGCTCAAAAAGACAGATTTGCTAGTTTAAATATATTAAATGCTTTTAGTGGTAATAAAAATACTTTGGAAATAAGAATACCAAATGGAACAATTGATTTTGATGATTTACATTTAAATATAATACTTTTTACAAGATTATTACAAAAGGCAAAATATTTTTCAGAAAATGTTAGTGATAAAAAACTTTTAAAAAAATTATTAATTTTGTCCGAAGATATTCCGATTGAAGATAAGAAAAATTATTTACTTGATATTTTATTTGAAGAAGATTATGAATTAAAAAATATATTTTATGATAGATTTGAAGCAAATTATAATTTAATTAAGTCAAGAAGTCTTACAAAAAAATAAATACCTGAAATTAGCAAAATTATATTTAAAATAACCTCATAAAGAAACTGAATATTTTTGGTTTCTTTTTTTAGAAAATGATTATATTACCTTGAATAAATATTTTACTTTTGGTACAATTATTATGTATGATAAGAAAGGGTAAGATGTATGAAAAATAAAAGTCTTGTAACGATAATTTTAGTAAGTGTAATAACTTTTGCAGCACTAGTATTCTCATTATATAAATTTGTTTTGAAAGAAAAAACAGTTTTTTACAGTGATGGTTATGTAAGTGTTACTGATAGTGATGTACCTGAAAAAGCTTATTTTATAAAGGGTACAGAGTATAAAAAAGGTTATAGTGATGATGTAATATTTACCTCGAAAGATGATAAAAAAACAGTTGCTAGTATATATTCTTTTGCATTTTATAACGATAAATCAATAAGTTATTTAAATGATGGAGTACTTATGCCTCTTGATGATTTAAATGAAAAATATCTTTCTTATTACAATATCAAAAGTAAGTATTTAATTTATTATAAAGATGATAGATATATGATTAGTTCTAAGAATAAAGATATTACTTTTACAAGTTTTATTGGTAGAATTAGCGATACAAAATATATTGTTGCGGGTAAAAATTTAAAACTTAAATTAACAAGTTCAGAAAACATGTATGAAAATTATTATTTTGAATTTGAATTTATTGATGGTGGACTTGTTAGAATAACAAATGAAACTCTTAATATAGAAACAATTGCTTCAGAATGTTATATTATAACACCAGACAATGTAAAGATTGATTTAGACAAAAAAGTAATTAGTGTAAGTGATGAAGTTAAACTTAATTTATCTGAAATAGTAATAAATAGTGAACAGAATATAGATATAGTTTATGATGACAAAAAAGATGATTCAGGTAAAGATGGTAATACTACAAATAATACAACCAAACCAAACAAACCTAACATTACTATTGAGGATAGATATCAAGTAGAAACTGTAGTTGATTATAAAAAAGCCCCTTATGTAAGATTACTTTCAAGTAATGTTAACTCACATAAAATAGACATTAATTTTGATGTAGTTGATGATAATAATTTAATTACTTCCTCAGTATATGCTAAACTTTTAAATGTTAAAACTGGCGATGTAATAGATTTAAAAGAATATAAAACATATGGTAAGATTAATGAGTATATGTATGATGGACTTCAAAGCGATAATAAATATATATTATCCATTTATGCATCTTATAAGGGCAACAGTGGTGTAGTAAGTGATTATGTATTATTCCAAAGAACATTTAATACCTCTGAGATTGGAGCAATGCTTGAACTTGATTATAAAGATAGTACATCATTATCATATAATATAAATTTATCTAAATCCTCTACATTTACATCTGGTACATTAAATTTATATGATGAAAAAGGAAATTTAGTGGATAGTTTAAGATTTTCAAATGATGGTAAAAATTTGAATCATACATTTAATAATTTAAACCCTGATAAAAAATATACTGCTAAAATCGAAGATATAACTTATGGAAGTATAAGCTATCCAAATGGAGAGGCATCTAGTGTTATAACAAGTACTTTAAAAGTTAATCCATTTAAGGATACAAGCGTACTACCTAGCGTATCAGCAACAGTTAATAAAAAAGATTATTCTGTTACAATTGCTCTTGAAAATACAATTGATCCAAACAATTCAATAAAAAAAGTAATTTATAATATTTATGATGAAAATAATAATTTAGTAAAAAGTATTACTAAAGATAAACCTCTTGCTGAAACAATAAAGTTTGAAAACCCATTAGAAAAAAATAAAAATTATTATGTTAATGCCATTATTAATGTTAACGATAATGAAAAAACAATTGAATATCGTACAGAGAATAGCCCATTATTTAGTATGAACAATTTACAAAGCCCAACGATTAGTGCAAAAAATTTATTTGTAAGTGCATCTACAGTAACTGGACAATTCAAAATTTATGATGTTGATAATACAATTGATAAAGATAAAAATATTTATGTAGAATATAAAAATATGAGTAATGGTGAAGTTAATACTGTGCCTCTAACTTATGTAGATTGTATAGATGAGGAAAGTGAAACTACAAAATGTGCAAGCATAAATCTAACAATGCTTAAAAGCTCTACAAAATATACTTTAGATTTGTATGCTTATTATGATTTAAAAGATGAAAATAAACCTGCTGGAGTTAATTTTGTTGATAGAACTTTAATATTTACAACTGAAGCAAATGTCGTTAAGACAAATATGGAAAGCATCACTTTAACCGATGAAGAAGCATTTAAAGATATATTTAATGTTAATGTTAATCTTGAAGTGACTAAACTAATTGATGAGAGTATATCTTCAGATGTTATTAAAGAAAATTTTAAAAGTTTTGAAATTGAACTTTGTGAAGGAACATTATACAATAATTCACATATATCCTCAATTAATGTTACAGAAAACATAGTAGAGGACTATTTTGATGGTACTAAAAAGCTTACTCTTGCTGATTTTGGTTATACACTTGATATGCTTCGTGAAAGACATAAAGATGGTATAATTTCTAAAAATTATGTAATCTTTATAAAAAATGGTATAAGTGGAAGTGATTCAGTTGTATTTGATCCTGGATATTTAGAATTTAGAATTAATGATTCACTTTTAGTACTTGCTTCTGGAGAAGCTTCAATAGAGGTTACTCAAATTCCTAATGCTGGTAAAGATGAAACCCTAAAAGATGATACAACTATTGGATTAAAAATTACTCCTGTTTTAAAAGACACAACTACTGAGGATGAAGAATCTACAAATAATAATTCAATTAAAAAATATATTAAAAAAATAAATTATACTATATATGACATAACTAATGGTAAAGATGAAGCTAATTCAATTAAAATTACTGATGAGCTTGAGTTAACAGCCTCAGATAATTTACCAGAGAAAACACTATATTTCTCAGATTATGAATTTCTTAAAAGAGGTCATATTTATAGTGTAGAATATACTTTATCACTTAAATTTACTCCTGAAAGTAATGAAATATTATTCCCATTTGATAAAGATGATTTAAGTAAGAACGAACCTGTTGTGTCAAATGATATATTTGTTCTTAAGGAAGTTCCTACTATATATATGTTTGTATGGGAATCAAGTGAAAACTTTATTACATATAAATATGAAATAATTGATAAAGATTCGTCTTTAAATGAAAATGATACTAAAATTTATTATAGTATAGGTGAAGATGAAACTATTAATCCAGCAGAAAGTATCAATTGTGTAAAACCACTTAGAGCATATAATGCCTCAAAATATAAATGTGCGAAAATTAATAATTTAAATAAGCTTGATAATTATAATACTTATTTAAATGTTAAATTGATTGATAATGAATCTTATGCGAGCAGTTATGCTAAAGTAAATGAAAAAGTATTTAATGGCATTAGTCCACTTAATATGAACTATGAGGTTATTAAAAGTGAAAACAGACTAATGTATAATAACTTATTAATGCTTAAGTTAAATGGCGAAACATCAAAAGTAGCATCATACAATTTAACAATTTCTGATGGAACATCTTCATTTAAAATAGAAAATATAAATAATAATAAAACAGAAAATTTCCTAGATTCAATTGGTGGAAACAAAATTACTTATACAAAGGGAAACGATAGTAAAACTTGGAACTATACTGGTTATGATAAAAATAACGAATTACTTCATACAGCATATATAGCATCATGTAATGAAAATGATCTTTGCTTATATTTAGATTATTCTAAATTATATTATTCTTCATTATTCGGATCATTATTTGAAAATTATAAAAATAAAAACATCTCAATTACCCTTGAAGGTTTATATGATACAGGTAAAGTAGGATTCTTAGGTAATACTAATAAAAATTATGCTTTTGTTAAAAGTGATACGGGCGAGTATATTTTATTATTCGATAGGAATTTTACTTTGTCACAAAATGCAATTGGAGCTTATTATCCATTTACTTCCGGAGGATATTTTGTTGATGATGATGAGCCTGGTTCTGGCAATAACACTTATAAAGATGATAACTATTTTGTAGGAAATATCTACTTTAAAAACTTAGCTTCAAGATATTTTGCCAATAAAAACGAAATATATTTTGAAAGAAAAGTTGATTATAAAGTTGATGAAAAAGGTGTATCAGTATTCCTTAGTAAAGATTATGAGACAATTGATATTAAAGAGCTTGCTACAGCAGAAATAAATACAACAGATAACTTGTTTACTTATGACACCGTTGTACCATCACTTAAAGTTAACTTGGTATCACCAACTATTAATGGTGCAAAGATTAATATGCAAATATCAGGCATTAAAGAAAGTGATATTGATATAGAAAATAATGTTAAATATTTATATTTAGAAATTGGCAATGATAATTATAGTAATGTTATTAAAATTAATAAAGATGAGTTAACTTCTCAAAGCGGCACCGTAAGTGGAAATAAATATGAAATAAAAACTGGTTCAGATTACTTACTAAATGTAAAATCGGTTAAAGTTAATAATAGTGTTATTACAGACTATAAATATGATTATTTAAATAAAGTAATTAGTTTTGATACAACTGATTATGATGGGCAAAATATTGACATAACATATGAGATAACATTATATGGATTAGATATTAATACTGAATATAATTTAAAAGCTTATATGATGATATCTGGTAAAAAAGTGTACTTAACTGATTCAGTAAGTACGTTATATGAAACGGTTAATTATTCATTTAAAACTTTAAGTGAAAAAGATGTTCTTGTAAATAATACTTCGTTTGATATTAATTCACTTGAGGATTACTCAAAAAGACTATTAAATTTAAATTATAAAATTTCTGATATAATTGGTATTAAATCATTAAAATATGAAATTTGTTCAAATGGTGTGTGTGCAGAAAATATTCAAACTTGTGATAATAATAATTATAATGTCCTTGGAGGAAACACTTGTGTTAAATCAAGTAATTATGATATATCAGCATCATTTGATATAACTGGTGATAGCTTTGTATTTGGTAAAGATTATAATACTAAAATAGTGGCTAAAGTTGATACAACAGCTGGTGAAAAAGAAATAAATATTTATGATAATAATGTAAATGTTAAAGGGTTAAGTTCACCAAAATTAGATGTTATAAAAGCAAGTCACTATAATACAAATGATGGATATTATTTGAATTTTAAAATAGCATTTAATGATCCAGATAAAGTTGTTACAAGTGGAAATTACAAAGCTTATTTAGCAGTTCTACAAAATGGAGAATATAAAGTAGTAAGCGGATCTGAAGAAGTTAAAAATATATTTAGTTCAAATAATAAAACGAAATATACAAATCTCGAAGAAAATAAACAATATTACTTTATTATTGAGTATGATACATATATAAATAATGATGGAACTACTGCACTTGAACATCATTTTGACAGATATTTAATGTTTACCTTAAATAATTATCGTATTAATACTGGACTTGTTCAATATATTGCAGATAACTTCGTAGGTGAAGATCAAAATATTTATGGACAAACTACTTTAAGATTTGGATATGCAGCAAATATTATGAAAGATAATGTACCACAGGAACCTGATGAAGATTACATCGAACAAGAGGCATATGTAGTTGGTATAACTTATGCAATTAACTCAATTGAAAGTTCTGTTGGCAATATTTACATTTCAGGTACAAAAATGTTTGATGAATTAAGTACTGAAGAGGATGATAAGATCATTTATATTACAGGTTCAACAGAAAGTTCTGTAGTCGGAGATAGTTATTACCAAATTATGCTTAAACATAATGGTACTAAAGGTCAAAATTCTAATGCTTATGCATATACTGATGAACTTATATTAAGAAGTGCTGGATATAACATTGTATATAAATTCTATCTAGGTGGAGCTATAACTAAAGATTTAGATACTGAGGAAAAATGTTTAGCAAATGCGATTTCAAATAAATGGAATAATGAGAAGAAAGAATGTTATATTCTTGGTGCTGAAAATAATGCTACAACCAGAACAGAGGATAGGAAAAGAGGGTAGAAAATGAGAAAATTAAATTCAAAAAATAAACTTTTAATTTTAGGACTATCAATTTTTACCTTCTTAGTTCTTGCTGCTTTATGTGTATTTATAATATTTAAAGTAAAAGATTATAATGTTAAATATGAAGTTGATTCAGTAAGCTATCTGTATAATAAAGCTGGTGAATTAATAACTATTAAAGATAAAAGCTATATTAAAAAAGACTTTTTAGGAGGATATTATTTAATTCAAGATAAAAAGAAGATTTCTCTTGGAAATAAGGTAGTCATCTTTAATAGTTCAACAAGTGAGATGAAGCTTCTTGGAACATTTTATGAAGTAAAAGATAATGGTGAAACTCAAAAATATACTAATGAATCAATATTTTCTTCTTTATCAAATAAAGTATTTAAAATATCTGATAGAAAATATTTACTTACTGGTAAAGTAATTAAAAGTGAAGATGATTTATTAAATGCGGAAAATTATTTAATTGTTGATTTAGATAAGGTTGGAAATTCTTATGTATATAATAACTTAATAAGTTATAAATCATTTGGAATTTTAAATTTAAAATTAGGTAACTTTACATTTAAAACTAATGAGGAAAAATTAATTTATGATGATAAAGAGTTTGACCTTGCTAAGATAAGTGGCTCAACAAATGAATATTTTGATAAAAAATATAAAGAACCAAAACCTGATAATGATGGAAATGGGTCAGAAAATGTATATCCAGATGATAATAATTATACATTTATCAATAATATTCATCAAACAATAACGAATAATAAATATGTTACACATAAAACAACTGTTCTTGATAGTAAATCAGATAGTACTAGTATAACCGTGTCGTATATGGTATATGATCCACTTACTGAGTTTACCAGTGTATATATAGTTGTTAAACTTGGAGAGTCTGAAGTTGGAAGATTTACTGTAGATCCTTCATCGACAACATATGAAATAAAGGGATTACTACCAGGACAAGAATATACTTTAGAGTTCTATTATGATTTTAAAGATAATGATAATGTAATAAGTCAAAAGTTTGATGAGATAAAAGTTAAAACAAAATCTGTAAATGGACAAATTACACTTGATAAAGTTAGTACAAATAGTGTATCATATATATTGAAAGTAGATGGTAGTATTGATTATGCAAAAGCAAATCTTTATATAGATGATGTTTTAGTGGCAACTGATAGTAATTTAAATTTAGATCTTGCACAAAATGGTGGTTACACAGGTTCATTTAGTTATTCTGGGACAGGAAATGTTGCTAAAATAGTAATCGAAGATGCTACATTTAATAATGCAAATATGGGCGTAATTGCTACATATAAATATATTTTATAAGAAGGAGTGATAATATGGAAAGCGTACTTTATGCAACAATGTTAGCAGTTGGTATAATCTTAGGTCTTACATTTTTAGGTTTATCAATTGGCTTAGGTATTATGGGAGGTAAAATAGCAGAGTCTATTGGTAGAAATCCAGAGACTAAGAATGATGTTATTCATTCAATAATGACTATTCTAGTCGTTTTAGCGGTATTTTTATTATTCTTATTTACCTTTATTTACATTCTTTTATATCTAAATCCGTTTGTTAGCTAATGGAAATAGTATTACTTTTAATATTAACTGGATTACTTTCAGTTATAATGTTCTTTTCTTTGAAAAAACTTATTGAGAGCTTAAATAAAGATAGTCAAAAATATTATTTTAAGACTATGCAAGCTCTTGATAAGAAAATCGAAGAGAAAAATAAAGAATATTCAAATGAAATTATAAATAATGAAAAAAACGAAGAGGATAAAAAGAAGGTAGAAAAAAGTTTTGCTATCGATAAAACTTTACTTGATATTTATAATAACGCTGATTATGAAAATGAAAATGCTTTAAAAATAGCTAATAAAGTTGATCAAATTTTTAAAGTTGATGAAGATAAAATAATATCTGATTTTGTTAAAAATAATGAGGTTGATGAAAATTATAAATATTATCAAAGTATTTATGATAGGTTTAGCCCAAATCTAATATATAAACTTAAAATGATCGATAAAGATAATCAAATTAAAGAAATTTCTAAAATGCTTTCAGATGATGAATATAAAGTTTTTTATGATTATGTTAAAACTCATAAGTTTAAGTTAAATAAGTTTTTATTAGATTTTGAGTTAAATATTGAAAAAACAAATCCAGTTATTGAAGTTATAACTGGTGATAAAAGTAAGAATTATAATCATATTAATCCATATGTAAAAACTTCTTATAGTGATGATATATATAAAGGAATTATAATTAAATATCAGGATAGAATTTATGATTATAGCATAAATGAAAGGGATGTGTGACTTGTGAGTGTTATGTGGGATGAAATAGCAAAAGATGTTATGAAAGATATTAATGAAGAAAATAATGTCTTTTCTATTGGTAAAGTTATAAATATTACTGGAAGTATGATTGAGGTAGCGGGTCTTAAGGATGTTTCATTTTTTGAAAGTGTAAGCATATTAAATAAAGCAAAAGGCTATGTATCAGCAATCTACGAAAATACGGTAAACATTTCTTTAGTAGAGCAAAATGATACCATTTTAATCGGAGATAAAGTATATACACTTAATAAAAACTTTAAAATATCTTTTTCTATGGATAGTTTAGGTAAAGTAATAGATGTATTTGGAAATGATTTAATAAGTGGTAAAAAGTTTGATAATTTACTAGAGTTTGATGTAGAAACAGGTAATATTCCTTTAGTTGAAAGAAGTGAAGTTAAAAGAGAATTTTTAACTGGTATTGCTGGTATAGATTTATTCTATCCAATAGGTAAAGGACAAAGACAACTTATTATCGGAGATAAAAAAACTGGTAAAACTCAAATTTGTCTTGATATGATAGCAAATCAAAAAAACTCTAGAATGCTTTGTATTTATGTAGCAATTGGTAAAACAAAAAAAGAAGTTAAACAAATTTATTATGAGCTTACTAAGATGGGAGCCATGAGTTATACAATTATAATTGCATCATTTTTTGATGATTTACCTGCGAAAAGTTATGTTACACCTTATGCTGCGACAAGTATTGCAAAATATTTTATGAGACAAGGCTTAGATGTTCTTGTAATATTTGATGATTTAAAGAAACATGCAGATATTTATAGACATATGAGTTTGGCAGCAAAAAAGGTACCGGGAAGAGATGCGTACCCATCAGATATATTCTACACACATGCAAGACTTCTTGAAAATGGTTGTCAACATATAGGTGGTGGTTCAATTACAATGATTCCAGTAGTTGAAACTCGAAGTGGAGATATTACAGATTATATCTCAACAAATATTATTTCAATTTGTGATGGACAACTTGTTTTATCACTTAAGAAATTTAATAAAGGTGAACGCCCCGCAATTGATTACGGACTTTCAGTATCAAGACTTGGTGGAGCTGTTCAATCAAGAGAAATGAAAAAAGTTGGTATTAAAATTAAACAAGATTTACTTTCATATTTGGAAATTAGAGATATTTATGAACTAGTTAATCTTGATGATTTAGGAGAAAATATGAAAAATCGTATGGTCGAAGGTCAAAAGATTTTATCTAAACTAAATCAATATAAATATAGTCCTCTTACAAAAGAGGAAATGACAACTCTATTTGATGACATTAAGGAGGTAAAATAATGATAGTTGGTAAAGTACTTAGTATATTAGATGTTTCCATTAAAGTTATTTTATCTTCGGATGAGCTTGAAATTGGAGATATACTTACAACTAAAGATGGTAAATATAATTTTGAGGTTGTATCATTAAACTCAGTCGAGGCAACTTGTATTACTCTTGAATCTAACTGGGGACTTAAAAAGGGTGAAAAACTTTATAAAAAAGCTAAAGGTATTGAAATAGAATACTCTGATAGAGCAATAGGTCGTGTATTTGACTCTTATGGTAATGTTGTTGATGGTAAACCATTTACAAGTGAGAAAAAGAAAATTACGAGAAATAAAACAATAAGCCTTCAGGACCTTGATATTGAGGCAAAACCACTTTGGACAGGTATAAAGATTATAGATTTCTTTGCTCCAATTCAAAGAGGATTTAAAATAGGTTTAATTGGTGGTGCTGGTGTAGGTAAAACCGTACTAATTCGTGAACTTATTCACAATATTTATAACTCTACAAGTGCTAATGCAATCTTTATTGGTGCAGGGGAACGTTCTAGGGAAGGTAAAGAACTTATCGAAGAAATGGATAAAAATGGTCTACTTGATAAAATTGCTTTAGTATTTGGTCAAATGGGTTCAAACCCAGTTTCAAGAAGTAAATCAATTGAATCTGGTCTTACTATTGCAGAGTATCTTCGTGATGAAAAGAAAAAAGATGCTCTTGTATTTATAGATAATGTATACCGTTTTATACAAGCACGAAGTGAAATAGCAATGGAACTTAAAGAAATACTTGTAGAAAATGGTTATATGGCTAATATGAATGAACTTATTAGTAAAATTGAGGAACGAGCAAACTCTACTAAAGATGGAGCAATTACATCATTTCAAACAATATATGTTCCAGCAGATGATTTAAATGATGAAGCTGTACAAAATATTTCCTCATATATGGATGGACAAATTACACTTGATCGTAAGATGAGTGAAAAAGGTTTATATCCCGCAATTAATGTATTTAAATCTACTTCAAAACTTGTAGATATCGATATTTTAGGAGAAAGACATTATAATCTTTTAAAGAAAGCATTAGCATATTATACAAGATATGATGAACTCGAAGAGGTTATAGCAATACTTGGTGTAGATGAAATGAGTGAGGAAGATAAAAATATTTTCTATCGAACAAGAAAACTTAGAAATTATTTTTCACAACCACTTTTTGCATCAGAATCATTTACAAATATGCCAGGTGTTAAAGTAGATATCGAAGATATTTTAAATGACGTAGAAAATATTTTAAATGGTAAATATGATTTTATTGATGAACTATCATTTTTATATATAGGTGCATATGGAAAATAAGGGAATACTTGTAAATGTATTTGAACTTGAAACAGGTCTTACAACTTACAAGGATTGTGAATATATAAGAATAACTGATGAGAAATATAATTTACTTGTTATGCTTGATTATACACCAATAATTGGCGAAGTAAATGGTAAAATTGATATTATGTATAATGGACAAGAAATACATTATGATGGTGTTAAAGCAAGTTTTATGAATAGTAATAATGTCTTTAATTTAATGATTCAAGGGAGGAAATAATGGTAGAATTTATTCAAAAATATTTATTTTTTGTAATTGTTTTTTCCCTTTTCCTTGTTCTTATTTTTGCTCTTTATTTCATTTTAAAAAAGCAAGGTAAAAATAATTATAATTTGTATGGAATGTTTTTAAATCTAAAAAATAACGAGATATTTGCTTTAAGTTTAATTATTATTAATTACTTATTTCTTACATATTTTCTTATTTTTAAATTAGATTTTAGCGTTGCCTTTGCGGTAGTTAGTGAAGTTTTGATACTAATAAGTTTTATTTTAGTATTAAAATGGAAAGCACTTTTTATAAATCTACTTATAAATGGTGTCAATGTTTCAACAATTTACCTTGCTAATTTAATTAATGAAATAAAACTTGCAAATACCGAAAATTACATCTATTTCTTTTTACAAGTGGCAATTAATTTATTTGGATTATTCTTTTATATGTTTACACATTTAAAATTTATAAAGGATATTAGGAAGGTAAAAAATGAAAAAGAAAATAATTAATTTTTTTAAGAAAAATTATATTGTCGTATCAATAGTTTTAGGACTTATACTTGTTATCATAAGTACAATTATTATTGTAAAGATTATAAATAACTCTAATAAAGTAGAACTTAAAAGTGTTCATGAAAAAGTGTATCAATATGATTTACTTAAAAAAAATACTTATGAAGCACTTATTACATATGAAAATGATAATATAATTGACATAAAAAATAATGGAAGTGAGATAGATGAAGATTCTATAATTTATTCTGAAGCTCTTTCTAAAATTATTTTACCTAAAAAAATGATAATTTATTTTTATAATAAAAATAATGAGAGTTATAGTTTACCAAAATATACTGTTATCGAAGATAATAGTTCATTATTTAATATAAGATTTAATGACAAAGATATTTTAAAAAATAATTTCTTTTTATACGATAATGAGGATACTTATGTAGTTTTTGAACCTTGCATTTTAAAATATAATGGAAATGAGGTAAGTCTTTCAAGATTTAGTTACATTTATGTAAACAGTAATTACATTATGTATTATGATTATGCAAATAATAAATTTTATTATGAAGATACTAAAATAACTGGTGCATCACTTTATTTAAATGATTATATAATTGACTTAATTAATGATGCCTCAGTTAAGAATAAAAATGTAAATTTACTTAATAGAAATATAGATACTCTTTCTATATTAAGGGAGGATTAAAATGGATTTAGTAGGAAAAACACTTTGTGATGAAACTGGCGAAGAATTCGTTGTATTGAAGCTTATTAATTACAAAACTATTAAATGTGCTTATGCCGCAAGTGTGAGTAGTGATGAAAAAAAGATATTTCAAGTTTCTGGAAATGGACTTATATCAATTGATAGTAAGAAAATGATTAATGATATTACACAAATGTTAATTGATAGTAAAGATATTAAAGATGAAGCCAGAAAGATTAAAGATGGGGAATCCATAGCGGATTATCTAAAATATTTAGATGAGTTTTATAAAACTAGAATTAATACAATAATGTAGGTGAAATATGAAAAATATAAAACCTATAGTGCAAGTTATGAATTTATTTTCCTTAGTTAGAATAAATTCTGCGAAAAGTAAAGTCGAAGAATTTGGTATGACAAGTACAGTTCTTACTAAAATAATTTCTTCGATTATGTATAATGATAATATAGTTCTTGACAAAAATTCGATAGAACCAGATACATCAAAACCAGTACTTAATATTTATATTGCCTCAGATTATGGTTTTTGTTCTTCATATAATCAGGTTGTTTCTCAAAAAATTAAAGAAACTAAAGATGATTATAAAATTATAATTGGTCGAAAAATTGTTTATCAAGATGATAAAACAGTTATGAAAATTGCTAAAGATGACTTTTATAAAGAGCTTGATAGATTAAAGGAATATCTTACAAAAGCAATTAATGAAAAAAGTTATAGTAAAATAGTTATTTATTATAATCATTATTATAACTTCTCCAAAAGTGAGTTTACAAGTATGCAAGTTTTCCCAGTAGTTTACGATGAAAGTGCAAAAGAAAATGTTGATTTTTTAATTGAAACTGATATTAAAAACTTTATAAATAATTTAATAGTTTATTATGTTTGTTATGAACTTGAAATATGTGAGATATTTTCTTGGGCAAGTGAAAATGTAATTAGAAATGCGATGACTTCCTCAGCACTAAAAAAACTTGATGAACTTGAGATGGAAGAAAAACTTCGTGAACTTAGAAAGATTCGTGAAAAAGGTCTTAAGAAAAATATTGAAAATTCTAAAAAAGTAATATTTACAAATAATGAAGATGAAGATGACATTTGACAAAATGAATAAGTTAAGATAAAATGATAGTGAGGTTAATGTATGAATAAAAAAGGACAAGCTTTAGTAGAATATATTTTAATTATTGCTCTTGTAAGTGTACTTGCAATTGCTTTAGTTAACTATTTTGGTGGTTATTTAAAAGATTCAATCACTAAGACAAGCTGCTCTATGATTGGCCAAGAATATGTTGCTGGTGATAAACCAGGTGATGGTAAATGCAAATAAATTAGTTTTTCTAATTTATTTTTTATGGGAGGAAATTTATGGAAAAAGATTTAAAATTAATTGTTATGAAAGGAGCGGAAAGTTTAGGCGAAAAGGTAGATATTTATTTAAAAAAAGCCTTTAATACGGATAAAACATTTATTGTAAAAACAGCAAATCCTAGATTTAATAATGGTGAAGCAAAGGCTCTTATTAATGAGTCAATTAGAAATGATGACGTTTATATTTTATGCGATATAGGAAATCACAGTATTGATTATGAAATGTTTCATAAAACTTCCTATATGAGTCCAGATGAACATTTTCAAGATTTAAAAAGATTTATTTGTGCTTGTATGGGACATGCAAATAGGCTTAATGTTATTATGCCCATTTTATACGAGTCAAGGCAACATCGAAGAAAAGGAAGAGAATCGCTAGATTGTGCTATGGCTCTTCAGGAACTTGAAAGATTAGGTGTTAAAGAAATAATTACCTTTGATGCCCATGATCCAAATATTCAAAATGCTATACCTTGTTCATCATTTGATAGTTTCTATGTAACCACAAATATAATTGAATCAATGTTAAAAGAGGATCAAAATATGTTTAATAATCCAGACAATTATTTAGTAATATCACCAGATGTTGGTGCTATGGATAGAGCTAGATACTATGCAGATATGCTTGGTACTGATGTAGGTATTTGTTATAAACGAAGAGATTTAAGCAAGATCATAAATGGCAAAAATCCTGTAGTTGCTCACGAATATTTAGGTAAAGATGTTAAGGGGAAAAATCTTCTTATAGTGGATGATATGATAGCATCAGGTGGTTCTATATTAGACTGTGCTAAAATGATGAAAGAACGAGGTGCTGAAAATATTTCTCTTGCGGCAACATTTTCACTATTTACCGAAGGTAAAGAAAAATTCGAAGAATACTATAATAAAGGAATTATTACAAAAGTATACTCAACAAATCTTACTTATTTAGATGATGATATAAAAAAAGAACCTTGGTTCGAAGAAGTTGATTGTTCAGAAAATATTTCTGAAATTATTTATAAATTATATTTAGGACAAAGTATTTCACCACTTTTAAATGGCAAAGAAAAAGCCACTGAACTTGTAAGAAGTTTAAGAAAGAAAAATTAGACTTTTTTTTACATTATTTTTGTGGTAATATTATAAAGTAGGTGGTAGAAGATGGATATAGATTTAATTATTATTATTTTATTAATAATACTAACGATAGTATTTTTCAGAAAATTTAGTAATGTTGTATATATAATTTGTATACTAGATATATTTTTAAGATTACTTGATATAATAGAAAGAATGCTTGGCGTACCTGAGTTTTCCACTCTTGTTAATAAATACTTTCATAATTCAATTTATCATATAATAGTATCAAATACCTCAGGTATAATAGAAACTATTCTTATATGGCTTTATATAGCTATATATTGTGCTTTCTTATATTATGTTATTAGAACATTTTTTAGAAAAAAGAAATAAGGTCCTATGGACTTTTTTTATTGAATGCTTTATAATACTTTAATAAGTGGTGGTTATATAATGCATTATAATGAATTTGTTCATCATTTGTTTTTACATAAAGATTTAGATGAATATTTAATTAAATATAAAAAATTCATAGTAACTAATTTTCAAAGATTAATAAGAGAAAATATTTTAGTTAGTTTTAATAATATAGATTATGTATTTAATTATTATGATGATTTTTATTATAAGTTTTTTATAGCAAAAATAATTAATGAAGAAAATATTAAAGTAGAGTACCTTTTAAAAATAGAGTATAATAAAGTTTGTGATTATAGTAAAGATAAATATTTATATGATGCAATATTATCAATGAATGAAGATATAAATAAATTAAAATTAATTGATTTAGTTTTAGATAAAAAATTAAAATCTAAAATATATATGTCTTTAAAAGATAAAGAATTGATTAAAAAAAATATAAAAAATTTAACGCATGAAGATGGACTTTCTTTTTTGCTTTCACTTTCTGATAAAGAAAAAATAGAATATATTAATAAAGGTTATTATGTACCAATATTAATTTGTTCATTATCTATAGAAAACTTTTATAAAGAGTTTGGTTTAATATCTGATACAAATAAACTAGAGTGTATAGATAAAATAGAAATACCATCGGTTAAATTTGAGGTTCTTAAAGAGTATCAAAATCTTTTTTCAAAGGAAACTTTAAATGCATATATGTCAAAAATTTACGCTGATACAGTTGATCCAGCTTTAAGAGAAAAAATACAAACTTTTTTAAATAATGGTGCATTTAATAGGGTTATTTATAGTAATACTTTATTTAGTAAACAAAAAGAATTAAATGAACTCAATCCTCTTATTTATAATTTGAATTTGGCAAAGAATTATTCTATTGGATTAGAATTAGAAACATATCATGAAAATTATCAAATGTTTTTAAATTTAGAAAGATTTTTAGCAAATTGGATTTTTAAAGAGGAAACAACAGTAACTAATGGAGTAGAAATTAATTCAAATATTCTTTATTACAATAAAAAGTCTTTAAGAGAACTTTTATATTTATGTAACTTTTTAAATGAATATGATTTTAAAATTAATGATGAATGCTCTAATCATATTCATATTGGGTTTGATGCCTTTAACAGTGTGAAAGAAGTAAAAACATTATTAGAACTATTTGCTAATAATGAAAATATTTTTTATATGATGGCAAATGAAAAAGAAACTCCTTTGAGAAAATATTATGCTAGTTATGCAAGCCCAATTTCAGTTTATTTAGAAAATGCAATTTACTTACATAAATTAAGTGATACTAAGGATTTATTTGATTTTATGTATGAACTTAATTGCTGTCAAGAGGACCGTTTAGTGGCAATAAATTTTTCAAATGTCTTTTCATTTAGAAAAAATACAGTAGAGTTTAGAATGTCAAACGGTCAAACTAAATATGAAGAAATTCTTTTAAATATGGTTTTATATCTTAAACTCGTAGATACTGCAATTAAATATAAAAAAATAGATCCAAAATTATTTAATTATATAACAGATATTAATGTTCCCGAAGAAGAAAGAAAGCCATTAATATTAAGACTTTTATTCAAAGATAATCAAACTTTAATAGATAAATTTGATGAAAGATATGAAACAAATAACGAAATTAATTCAAAATTGCAAAGAACTATTCATTATAATAGACAAGTTAGATTTTAATATAAAAATTAGCATAGAAATATGTTAATTTTTTTTATAAATTAAAAAAATACTAAAGACCTTACTTAATCCTAGTATTTACCTTGTTCGTTTTTTCTCTTATTATGTAGATTTAAGAAAAAATATCCTTGTATTTACGTTACTTTCAATATAATTAAACCATTTTTTATTCTTTTTTTCAAGTACTTTTTAACGAAAAATAGAACTATGTTTTTCTTAAATCTACATAATTTAAGAAACTTATTCCTAGTATTTATGCTTGATGGAGTAGTTATGAATAAAAAAATTAAATTATGCTTGTTCGTATTTATTGTTATGGGTGTAGTAATATTAAATATTACTTATAAAAATAAAACTATTAAAACTATTAGAAAAAGTAATTTAGCAATAATGATTAAAGGAGATTCCGGAGAATATGTAAGTTCTAATGAAATTCCAAAAGGTAATTATGTCTTAAATGAAGAAAAAACAGTTTGTGAAAACGGAGGAAAAGTAGTTAGTTATAATAATTCAACAGGACAAATAGGATTTTCATTTTTAGGTTCAGATAGATGTTCATTATATTTTGATAAGATAATTGATACACAAAAACCAATTATATCTAACTTAAATGTTGATGATACAACAGTTACTGCAGTACTTACAGACGATAAAGGATTATCTAGTTATGGAATAAGCTCTAGTAATAGTGTTGAACCAACAAGTTGGACTTCGATAAATGGAGCATCTTATAACTTAAGTATTAACATTACAACTGAAGGAACATATTATTTATGGGTAAAAGATAGTAGCAATAATAAAACTACAAAAGAGTTTACAATATCTTTAGGTACCTCATTTGAAGCATTAATGGTAGCAAATAATACAGATATTTTTGAAGAAAATGGTTTAAGATATGAAGGAGCAAATCCAAGTAATTATATATGTTTAGATAATAAAACAAGCGGGAGTTGTAGTGACAGCTCATTATTATTTAGAATAATAGGTTTATTTGATGAAGATACCTCAACTGATGGAACAAATAGTAGTGGTACAAAAAAACTATTAAAAGTAATAGATATAAATAACTATGGTGGAACAAGTGGAAAGTATTGGAATTCAGCAGGAACAAATAATTGGAGTACGGCATCACTTAAAACAGAATTAAATGGAACATACTTGACTACTTTATTAGGCACATCTAATGTAAATAGTAAACTATCTAGTGCAATAGCAAATGCAAAATGGCATTTAGGGGGAGGAAATAATACTTCATCAAGTAATTATTATTATCAAAAAATAACAACAGAAAATTTGCATAAAGCGGAAAGAAGCCCGTATGCTACAAGTGGGACACTTCAAAATTTATATAGTGGTAATCCATCAAGTATATATGCAAAAGTAGGATTAATGTATTCAAGTGATTATGGTTATGCAACAGTCGGAGGTACAACAACAAATAAATCAAGTTGTAGAGACCAAGCATTATATGATTGGAATTATTCCTCATATAATGATTGTAAAAATAATGATTGGTTATTTACATCACAAGCAACAAGTTGGGAATCAAATAAAGATGAGTGGTTACTTTCCCCTTATTCTTCGGGTTCGGGTAATGCTGCGCGTTTGAGTTCGGCGGGGAGTGTGTACGTCAGCGGCGTTAGCCTCAACCAGTATGCGGTGCGCCCAGCATTTTATCTAGATTCTAGTGTCCTAAAAATTGTAGGTACAGGAGATGGTGCATCCTCAAATCCATATCATATTGGATAAAAAACACAAGTAAAACATCTTGCATAAATATATAAATAAATGTTATATTATAAATAGGTGAACGTGAAGGAAGTTTGCGTTGCCAAATGTTTTTAAGATTTGAAAACGCTATTCAGGCAAGCAAGGCTATAATTAACTCAATAATGAGCAATAATAGTTTTACTAAAACTTGAAGGCGTTTTCTATTGTATCAAAGTTGTAATAACAAATCAGAAATAGTATGCATAAAAACTCGAATTTAATTATCTTATTTTTAGACATAAGCATCATCCTCCTTCCAGAATTTTTGATTTATTTCAAACCCCCTGAAAATTGGTGGCAACGCCAGTTCCTGCACGTTCGAGTAGTTATTATATACATATATTTTAGTATTGCAAGCGTTTCGACAAAACATGTCAAAATAAGACATGAGTTAGTTATAAAAATATAAAATTAGCATAAAAATATGTTAATTTTTTTTTATTAAAGAAAAAATACTAAGATTGGTCTTAATCCAAGTATTTACCTTGTTCGTTTTTTCCTATATTATGTAGATATAAGAAAAAATATCCTCGTATTTACGTTACTTTCAATATAATTAAACCATTTTTTTATAGAATTTTCAAGTATCTTTTAATGAAAAATAGAACTATGTTTTTCTTATATCTACATAATTTAAGAAACCTATTCCCAGTATTTATGCTTGATGGAGTAATTATGAATAAAAAAATAAAAATAGGGTTGTTCGTATTTATTGTTATAGGGGTAGTAGTATTAAATATTACTTATAAAAATAAAACTATTAAAACTAATAGAAAAAGTAATTTAGCAATAATGATTAAAGAAGATTCTGGAGAATATGTTAGTTCTAATGAAATTCCAAAAGGTAATTATGTTTTAAATGAAGAAAAAACAATATGTGAAAATGGAGGAAAAGTAGTTAGTTATAATAATTCAACAGGACAAATAGGATTTTCTTTTTTAGGTTCAGATAGATGTTCATTATATTTTGATAAGATTATTGATATACAAAAACCTGTTATATCTAACTTAAATGTTAATGATACAACAGTTACTGCAGTACTTACAGATGATAAAGGATTATCTAGTTATGGAATAAGCTCTAGTAATACAGTAGAACCAGCAAATTGGACTTCGATAAATGGAACATCATATAACTTTAGTACCTCAATAACAACTGAAGGAACATATTATCTATGGGTAAAAGATACTTCTGCAAATGTTGCTAAAAAAGATTTTACAATATCTTTAGGAACACCAATAACTACATTAATTTCTACTTCAACACCAGATGTTTATAATGAAAATGGTTTAAGATATGAAGGAGCAGATCCAAATAATTATATATGTTTAGATAATCAAAAAAGTGGAAGTTGTTCAGATAGTTCATTACTATTTAGAATAATAGGATTATTTGATGAAGATACCTCAAGTGATGGAACAACTAGTAGTGGTACAAAAAAATTATTAAAAGTAATAGATACAAATAATTATGGTGGAACAAGTGGAAAGTATTGGAATTCAGCAGGATCAAATAATTGGAGCACAGCATCACTTAAAACAGAATTAAATGGAACATATTTGACTACTTTGTTAGGTACCACAAATATAAATGGTAAACTTTCTAGTGCTATTGCAAATGCAAAATGGCATTTAGGAGGTGCAAGTTCATCAAATTATACTACTTTAACTGCTGAAGGTATATATACAGAGGAAAGAAATACAAGCGCTATATATAGTGGTAATCCATCAATTATATATGCAAAAGTAGGACTTATGTATCCAAGTGATTATGGTTATGCAACGGTTGGAGGAAATACAACAAATAAATCAAGTTGTAGAGCAAAAGAATTATATTATTGGTATGGTTCACCAATTAGTGATTGTAAAAATAATGATTGGTTATTTACATCACAAGTAACAAGTTGGGGTTCAAACAAAAATGAATGGTTAATTTCACCAAGTTCTTCTGCAACAAATCCGGCTGCTTATTTGAATTCAGGAGGAGAACTTGTTTTACTCAACTTTTATAGTGATGGTGTTAAAAGTCAGCTTGCTGTCAGACCAACTTTTTATCTAGATTCCAGTATATTAAAAATAGTTGGGGGAACAGGTACCTCTACAGATCCATATCATATTGGATAAAAATATTATTCAAATTGCTTGCATGAATATATAAATAAATGTTATATTAATAATAAGGAACGTGCAAGATATCACGTTACCTAAAATTTCTTGAAGATAGCGTTATCCTATATATTAGAATTCAAAAGTTGTAATAAGCAAATGATGAATTCTATTATACTACGGATGACGCTTCTTATTTTGTCTTGATTTGTTACAACCAAGCAAAATAATATGATCCAGATTAGTAGTCTTTCATACGTCCTCTTTTTCACACACATTCCTCCTCTCCATTGAAATCAAAGATGCAAAATTACACCCAAAACCCTCTGGACTGTTGGAAAGGTAACGCCATTCCTGCACGTTCGAGTAGTTATTATATACATATATTTTAGTATTGCAAGCGTTTCGACAAAACATGCCAAAATAAGACATGAGTTAGTTATAAAAATATAAAATTAATATATAAAATATATTGATTTTTTTGTAATAACTTTTTTTATTTATCATAATCTTTAATAGAAAAGGTGAAAAATGGAAAATGAAAATGTAATTGCCTCATTAAGTAAAAGAGCAGGAGGAGAAATATATCTAGGTGTAGTTGGAGCAGTTAGAACCGGTAAATCAACTTTTATTAAAAGATTTATTGAAGGGTTAGTTGTTCCAAATATTACTGATGAATATGAAAAGAAAAAATGCTTAGATGAGGTACCGCAATCGGCTCAAGGAAAACAAGTTATGACTACTGAGCCAAAATTTGTTCCTTCCTCTGGAGCAAAAATTAAAGTTGATGAGTTTGAAACTAATATAAAACTTGTTGACTGTGTAGGATATGTAATTAATGATGCAACAGGTTTTTTAGATAGTGATGGAAACCCTAGAATGGTAAAAAGTCCATGGTTTGACGATTATATTCCTTTAACTGAGGCAGCTGAACTAGGTACTGAAAAAGTTATAAAAGATCATGCCACTATTGGAATTGTTGTTACTACTGATGGAAGTATTACTGATATTGCTAGAGAAAATTATGTTGCAGCTGAAGAAAAAGTTATTAATGAACTTAAAGAAATAGGAAAACCATTTATTGTAATTTTAAACTCTAAAACGCCTGATAAATTTGAAACTAAAGAGCTTGCTAAGAAAATGGAAGAAGAATATAATGTTCCTATAATATGTTCAAGTGTTGATACTGTTTCTAAAGATGAACTTAATAATATGCTTAGAACTGCTCTTTATGAATTTCCAGTAGTGGATATTAATGTAAATATTCCAAAATGGATTGATATTCTTCCCATGGAAAATGAAATTAAAATGCATTACTTAGAAAAAATTAAAGAGGCTATTTATAAAGTAAATAAACTAAAAGATGTTGATACAATTAATAATGTGTTTTTAGAAAGTGAATATATTTCTAAAAGTTATATATCAAATTTTGATACATCCACTGGAAATGTTACTATAACGCTTGAAAGTAGTGATGAACTATATGAAAAGGTTTTAAAAGAAAGTATTGGTAATAAGGAAATAACTAAATCTAGTTTACTTAATATGTTTATATCTTATAACGAAAATGAAAGCGAACTTAAAAATATTAAAAGTGCAATTAAAATGGCTAAAAATACTGGTTATGGAATAATGCATCCAACTATTAAAGATATGAAACTTTCAACTCCAGAGATTATTAAACAAGGAAGTAGATTTGGGGTTAAATTAAAGGCTCAAGCAAGTTCTGTACATTTAATAAGAGTTGATGTAGAATCTACTTTTGAACCTATTATTGGCTCTGAAATGCAATCAAAAGAACTTATTGACTATATTATGAAAGATTATGAAACTGATAAAAATAGTATTTGGAAAAGTGAAATCTTTGGTCGAAGTTTAGAACAAATTGTTAAAGAGGGTATAGAGGCAAAACTTGCTATGATGCCAGAAACAGCTAGATTTAAACTCGCAAATACAGTTACAAAAATAGTAAATAAAGGTGCAAATAATTTAATTGCTATTGTAATTTAATAAAAAGTGCAAAGATTAATAAAATACGCACTTTTTTTAATATTAATATATAAAAAAACCCACTTAACTAAAGTGGGTAGACGGATTGGATCGTCTATGAATTGAAAAAATGAAAATAAATAAATTATAATCATTCTTTCTTAAAGTCTTAGTTTCCTAAGACAATATTATTATATGAAATATAATCTAAAAAATCAAGAATATTTATAATTTTGTGATACTATTAAGTTATTTCGTAAAAAAAGTGCAAAGGTTATGTAAAAAATGCACTTTTTTTATTGATTTTTCTTTAGAATTTTGGTATCTTTAATTTGTAAGGTAGTTATGCCTTATAAATAATATAGGAGGTAATAAACATGTCTAAAACTGAATTAGTAGAATTTATTGCTAATAAAGCTGGCTTAACAAAAGCTGATGCAACTCGTGCATTAGATGCTTGCCTTGAAGGAATTGTTTCTGGTCTTAAAAAAGATGGAAAAGTTGCTTTAGTTGGTTTTGGTACATTCTCTGCTAAAAAAAGAGCTGCTAGAGAAGGAATCAACCCACTTACTAAAGAACCTCTTAAAATTCCTGCAAAAACAGTTGCTTCATTTAAAGCTGGTAGCAAATTAAAAGACGCTTTAAATTAGTTTGAAAATAAAGACTAGAAATTCTAGTCTTTTTTCAATTTTTTAAATAAAAAAACTTTACAAACCTTATAAAATAGTATATTATTTAATTAAGGTAGTGATAAAAGTATGAACGATAATAAAAAAGTATTAACATATTGTCCAAATTTTTATAAAATAATTGAGTTTAAACCAATCGAGGGTGATGAAATAACTAAGTCTATAATAAAAATGTATAAAGAATATATTTTTAAAGTTGATATAAATATAAATGAAAATATAATTGAAATAGGAAAACTTGATGAAGCTGTGTCAAAGTATATTGATGATTATATATTTAGAAAAGAACTTAAAAAAGGTTTACAAGAATTAAAAGTTAAAAATGATTGTAAAGATATATTAAAGTTTGTTATTGATTATATAATAAATTTATTTAATAGATATAAAGCCAGTAATACAAGAGTTATCTATATTTCCAGATGGATTTAATTAACTCTTTTTTTATTGGCTAAAATAAGAATTGGAATTATCAATATATATAAAATATAGGGAACTTTTTTATAAATATAAAGGAGGTATTCATAATTATTATTAATTACAAATGAATTTATAACTGTTATTAAAAATATTAATACTGTACCTATTTTAGTAGTCAAAATACCATTAATTTTTTTAATAGAGTAAGATGTTAGATAATATAAATCAAAAAGCCATAATAATGAAATAAAATTTTCTACATTTTCAATAAATGAAGATATTTGTATTTTTTTAAGTACCATATATTCGGGGTAACTATACATATTAATTAAACTTCTTCCTAAAATACTTACAATAGCAAAACAGATTATTAAACTAATTATATTAGTTATAATGTAAGAAGATATATAATCTTTAGTAGAGTAGTCTTCATCATTTAAAAGAATTAATGGGCAAGAGGTTAGTATAGCATAAAAGAAAATACTTTTTATCATATTTTTATTTTTAAAGGTAAAAAGCGGTAAAATATTTTTAATTTCCATATGGGGCATTAAAGCAAGAAAGTTAAATATTATTGTGATTATACTAAAAAAAGTTAATGCAAGAGAAAGCCATTTCATTACATCTTTATCTTTAGTGGAAATATAATAGCAAAGTAATATACTTGGTAAAATAATAAATATTTTAGGTGTTTTATTAAGAAAAAATGATGATATGAAGGTAGTTATAATAATCGATGAAAGCAATATAAAAAACATATACAAAAGCATTTCAAATACTTTTGTTTTCTTGTTTAGTTTGATTTTTGAATAAATGAAGACAAAACATATTCCGAGTAAAATACCAAAAATAAATGAAATTAAGGTATTTGTTCCCACCAAAAAGAAAGAATAGGAGAAAAGTAGTCCTAAAGAAAGTGATCTTGATAAAAGATATATCTCTGATAATTTATATTTATTAGTTTTCAAAATTAAAGATCAATCCTTTCTTATCTATTTTAATATTTGTATTAAGTTTAAAATCAAAACTTTTAAATATATTCATTTCTTTTCTAGTCTTTTCATAGTATAGATTATTTACTTCGAGAATGTCTAAATTATCATTTTTAAGTACTTCGATAAATTTTAATAATTTTTCATTTAATATTTTTTTAAATTCATCATTAAGGTTATGATATGCTTTTTCATCCTTTAAATTAATGTTTGTTGTATTTACTTTTATTTCTCCTAAAGCATCAATGTTATAGATAACTTGACTATCTTTAATTTCTATTTTACCTTTGCCAGAGTAGATATTTACTGATATAATTTTATCATCTTCTTTTTTATTTAATGTTAAACTAGCTTTACCTTTGACAATTAAGTTAAATAATGCACTTTCTTCATTTGTTAAAGTTTTTACATATTCATACTCTTTAAATGCTGATAATCCAAGTTCAATGATTTCATCTTTATCATTAAGAGTAAACGTATTTAATAGGGCATTAGATAGGTTATTTGCAAAAAATCTTGTGGTGGCTTCGAAGTTTTGATCAATTGAAATATTATTTTGATCTTCATTTGATTTAATCATTCTATATATTTTGTTACCAATATCTGGATCTACTTCATCAGATTTATCTAAAATATCTTTAGCTTTAGCATTTTTAATTAAAATAAGGAAAAATTCGTTTTTTACATCAGGATTACGAAGAATATAATCTACAACATCTTTCATATGCTTTTTAGAAATTGTTTCATCAATAGCAATTATTTTTAAATGGTAAAAATAGGGCTTATTATTTACTTTTAATGAAGTATTATTAAAAGCATCAGTAATGTTTTTACCTTCGGCTGATATAGTGTAAGATTTATTAATTTTGCCCTCGCCAGTGGAGTTATCATTTAATATTTCATAAGTTACAATAAATTTTTCATTAGTTTTATTATAATCAATACCTATTGAGGATATAAAGGCTAGATCATTTATTTCGGTATAGTTATAACAACCAGTAAGAAAAATAATAATTATAATTAATAAGATTTTTTTCATGATTTCTCCTTTGTAAAGTTACTTGATAAAAGCTCACTTCTTTTGTTATTATGCATTTTAAATAATGTTTCTTTGGTATAAGTCTTATCAAATGGAAGTAGGGGAAACATATAGGGGTAACCTATTGATTTTGTACTAATAAGATCTGTTAAAAAGACTAAAAACCCAATTAAAAGACCATATAGTCCTAAAAAGGATGCACAAATAAGGCAAATAAATCTATAATATCTTAAAGAATTGGTTACCTCAATTTCGGGAAAAATTAAACTTGATATATAAGTAAAAGAGGTAACAATAATCATTATTGGGGTAATAAGACCAGCACTTACTGCAGATTCACCTAAAACAAGGGCACCAAGTATTGATATAGCTGAACCATATTTTGTAGGAAACCTTAAATCACTTTCTCTTAAAATTTCACATATACCAAGCATTAAAAAACACTCTATTATAGCGGGAAAGGGAATTCCATTTCTTTGAATAGAAAAATTTATCATAAGACTCGAGGGAATGGCTTCTTGATTATAACCGACAATAGCAATATAAAATGCGGGTGTAACAACAGATAAAATATAGGATGCTAGTCTTAAAAATTTAGTTATATTAATATTAAAATCTTTTGTGTAATCATCAGAAAATGGATTTATAAAATCAATAAAAAACGCTGGTAAGATTAAGGCGGTTGGACTATCATTTGCAAGTATTACTATTTTACCTTCGGCTAAAGCTCTTGCACATCTATCAGGTCTTTCGGTAGCAATTATCGTAGGTAAATGAGGATTTTCAGATAAATATTTTTTTAAGTTTTCACTATCGTTAATAAGGTCAATATCCACTTTTTCAAGTTTTTGATAAGCCATATCAACAAGTTTAGTTTTAGTTATGCCTTCGATATATAATATACCTATTTTAGTTTTAGAAATTCTCCCAATATCAAGATTTTTACATTTTAAATTACTTGTTTTAATACGCCTTTTTATAAGACCTAAATTAGTTTGATAATTTTCAATAAAGGCATTTCTTGGACCTTTTAATGATGGCTCTATTTCATTTACCGAAATGCTCCTGTCAAGAGATGCACGAGTTTCAATAGCATATATTTTATTTTGATTAATTACAATCGTAAAACCATTATATAAAAAGTATTCTATTTTATTAAACTCTATTTTATTAACATTACTGCCAGGTACTTCATTTTCAAAGTTATGAAGTTTATTTACACTAGTAATTCTTTTTAAAATATATTCATTAATTTTATCTTGACTTACTAAGGTATCAAAAAAAATAACATAGATACTATGAAAAAAATTAATTTTAACTTTTCTTATAACTAAATCATCATTTCCTGAAAACATTTCCTTTATTTTATTTATCATATCTATATTATGGCTAAATTATTAAAAAATATGATATATATGTAAATACCAATGTAAAATGTCAAAAATGTGAAAACAGTACTAATAGTTTACTTTAAAAACACAAACTAATGAAATAAATTACCACAAATTCTTGAAACGAAATTGCACAAATTGTTGAAATAAATAAAAAAATAGTTTATTTTTATGTTAAAAAAAATATCACTTGCAAAACCATATAAAGATTGGATGAATTATGATATTGCAATTAAACAATTACTTGATTATAGTAAATTAAATATTTTTGATAATATTAAAGAAGTAAAAAAAATAAACATATTGACCTAGTTATAAATATTTTAAACTTTTAACAACTTTTTTTTATAGTTCTACCATGATATAATTATTTCGGTGGTTAAAATGCAAGTACATATTGATAGAATGGATCATTTTGGTAATGGGATTGGAAATATCAATGGTAAAATTATTTTTGTAAAAGGAGCTCTTCCTGGTGAAACTGTTGATGTAACAATTACAAAAGATAAAAAAAGTTTTATGGAAGGAACTATTAATACAATAATTTATAAAAGTTCTAAACGAGTCGAACCATTTTGTAAATATTTTGGCGTATGTGGTGGATGCAGTTTATGTCATTTAAATTATGAAAATACTTTAGAATATAAAAAAGAAAGAGTTAAAAATATTTTATCTAAATTTGATATTTTTAAAATTAATGAAATTAGAAATGAAAATGATTTATATTATCGTAATAAAATAGAACTTAAAATAGTGGATGGTAAACTTGGATTTTATGAAAAAAGTACTCATAATCTTATTGAAATAAAGGAGTGTAAAGTAACTAAAAAGTCTATAAATAAATCATTTGAATTTGTTAAAAATATGAAACTAGAAAATGCAAATGTTACTATAAGAGCAAATTATAATGATGAAGTTCTTATTATAATAGATTCTAAAGAAAAACCAGTTATTTTAAACCCCGAAGATTATAAAATTGTTGGAATAGTTTTAAATGATAAATGTATTTATGGACAAGATAATTTTATGGAGAAGATTAATAATTTATTTTTTACAGTAAGCTATAATTCATTTTTTCAAGTTAATAATTATATAAATTTAGAATTGTTTAATTTAATAAAAGAAAATATTGTAGGAAAAACTGTACTTGATTTATATTCAGGTGTTGGAACATTATCTATTGTAGCAAGTAAAGTAGTAGATAGAGTTTATTCAATTGAAGTTATTGCCAATGCTGTTAAAAATGCTTTAATAAATGCAAAGATTAATAAATGTGATAATATTAATTTCATTTTAGGTAAAGTCGAGGATAAAATAGGTTTTATTAATGATAAAATTGATACTATTATTGTAGATCCTGCAAGAGCGGGTCTTGATAAAAAAACAATTGAGGTTATTAATAATATTTGTCCTCAACGGATTATTTATGTTTCTTGCGATACACAAAGTTTAGCAAATAATTTAGTAGATTTAGCTAATTATGAAATAAAAAAGTTTTATATTTTAGATATGTTTTCTTATACATATCATATTGAATGCTTTTGCATATTAGATAGAAAATAAAAATATTAAATATTTAGAAAGGAAATATATGATATATGGAAAATGATATAATGAATATTATGAATGATATTAAATATGGTTATTTAGATTTAAATGGAAATATACATTATGTAATTGATAAAGACTTTGGAAGTTTATATAAATTACAGTCCCCAGGAGAAACTTTAAATAATAAAGTAGGAGTTTGTTGGGATCAAGTAGAATTAGAAAGATATTTATTTGATAAGGAAAACATTAAATTTAATACATATTTTATAGTATATTATTCTGATAATATTTGTCCAACACATACATTTTTAATATATAAAATTGATGATGACTATTATTGGTTTGAACATTCTTGGGAAAAATACCGTGGAATTAGAAAATATAGTTCAGAAAATAGTGCTTTAAATGACATTAAAGAAAAGTTTATAAATGATGAATTAAATAATAATTATGATGATACAAATTTATTTATTTTTAAATATTCTAAACCAAGATATGGAATAAATTTATTAGAATTTTATCATCACTGTGAAAATGGCGAAGAAGTTATAGTATAAGGTAAATGATGGATAACATAGTAAAGAAGATTGTTAGGGTGGTTTTAGCAGTAATGTTTTTAATTACTGTTACTGGTTGTAATTCAAGGGAGGATGTAGAACATCTATCTGAAAAAGAATTAATAAAGTTAGTCGAAAATACTGTTAAAGAAGATGTTGAATTTGTCGAAAGAAATACTGATGATGAGGATAGATATGTTTATATATTTAATTTAGTAAATAGAAATATAGATTTTAAAGTATATGATTTAATAGAAAATTATGGTTTAAATATTGATAGTTCACAATTTTACGATAATTATAAGAATATTATAAGTTTTGGTAATTATTTTAGAAGCATAATAGAAAATTTAGAATCAGAAAGATTAAATATTTTAAATAAATATAATTTTGAGGAAGAATATTATAATTTTGGTAGTCACAATATAACTATAAAAGATTATAGTGAATTATCCGATGTAAGTAAATATATTGTACAGATTGATGAGTTATATAATTTTAATATAAAAAAAGGTAAAAAAATAAAATTTAATAATGAGCTTATGACAGATACAATAAGTTTTTCTAAAACTGATTGTGATATGGAGGGAATTCCTTATTCTACAAGCGATAATTCTAGACTTACATATGAAACAGTATTTAATGAACTAGAAAGAAATTATATTGAAAGACTAAAATGGTTTGGTTTAAAGGATGATTTAATTCCTCAAAATATTTGGAATAAGTATACAGTAAAAAAATAGAATATTAAATGTTAATAAAAATTGCGTAAGTGCCATCAAATATTGGTAGAGTTAAAATATATAAAATGATAGAATTTTTTGTGAAAGGAGAATATTATGAGTTTAGGAGAAAAGATTGCAAATTTAAGAAAACAAAATAATTTTTCACAAGAAGATTTAGCTGAAAGAGTTGGTGTTACAAGACAAACAATATCAAAGTGGGAACTTAATGAAACAGCCCCAGATATAATGCAAGCAAAAACTTTATCAAAGATATTTAATATAAGTTTAGATGAACTTACCTCAAATGACATTAATAATGTTTTAGTACAAAAGGTTAGCAACACAGAACGTTTAGCGGGTATTATCATTAAACTATTAAAAATATTTGGTATTGGAATTGCAGTATTTACTCTTTTTCTATTTTTACTTTTTATTTTATTTAGGGTAAGAAGCACTGATAGAGAAATTGTTGGTAAATTAAGAATTGAATGCATGTTAGATAATGAACAGTATGTTTATGAAATTGAATATAATAAAAATCTTCAGGTTATAAATGCCGGTGGAGATTCATTTATTGCTAATCATGTTGATGTTATAAAATATGATGATGTTAATGTAATGCTTGCGCATATTGAGGATTACTTTAAAGATCATAAAGGATATTGTAATACTTTAACAAAGTAGGACTTAGTGTCCTATTTTTATTTTCTGAAAATTGTATAGTAAAATGACTGAAAATTGTATAGTAAAAGTCTTGAAAATTGTATAGCAAAATAGTATAATTATAACTAGAAAGAGGATTATTATGGAAAATAAAAATTATAAACCAAGATTAATTGATGATAAAGTTGGTAAATATCTTCGTATTTTTGGTGCCATTTCTATAGAGGGGCCAAAGTGGTGTGGTAAAACTTGGACTTCACTTAAATTTGCTGAAAGTGTAAGTTATTTGAGTGATGAAAAAATAAGGGCAATTGCTAACGCAAATCCTACTTACATATTCGATGAAAAACGCCCACAATTAATTGATGAGTGGCAACTTGCTCCTTGCGTTTGGGATGCTGTAAGACACGAATGTGATATGACAACAGAAAAAGGAAACTTTATATTAACTGGTTCAACGACACTTGAAAAAGATGATGAAGATAAAGTTAAACACTCTGGTGCTGGAAGAATTGCAACATTAAAAATGTATCCAATGAGTTTATATGAATCAGGAGATTCTTGTGGTAAGATTTCTATTTTAGATATGTATGAAAATAAAAATATTAATGAGAAAGTTGAATATAATGATTTAGAGAAAACCGCTTACTTAATACTTCGTGGCGGATGGCCTGCAAATATTGGTATTGGTTATGAAGATGCAAGTGTTATTCCGGAAAGCTATATAACTGCTTTTTTAACAAAAGATATCCACGAAAGAAAAGACAAAAGAAGAGATTCAAATAGAATGCAAATGATTTTAAGGTCACTTGCAAGAAATGAAAGTTCACTAGCAAGTCAAAATACTATTTTAGAGGACATTGCTGATAATAGTTCAAATGAAACTATCGAAAATCGTATTACATTAACTGACTATTTAAGCGTACTAGATGATTTATATTTAACTAATAATCAAGTAGCGTATAGTGTTAATTATCGTTCATCTTCAAGGGTCGGTAAAACATCAAAAAGACATTTTATAGATCCTTCGCTTGCTTGTGCTATTTTAGGTTTATCAAGTAAAAAATTAATCTATGATATGAAAACTTTTGGTTTTATGTTTGAATCTTTAGTTTACCGAGACTTATGTATTTATATGAACTATTTAGATGGAAAAGTCTATCATTTTAGAGATAATGTTTCTGGTGATGAAGTCGATGCAATTCTTGAATTTAAAGATGGTAATATAGGAGCAGTAGAAATTAAATTAAATTATGAAGAAGATAGTATTGCAAGTGCTAAAAAAAGTCTTTTAACATTTTCAGAAAATTCAATGGTAAAACCTAAATTTTTATGTATAATTGTTTCGGGTTTTGGTGGAACATATAAAGATGAAGAAACCGGTATATATGTTGTACCGATAAATGCTTTGAAACCATAAATTAGACTAACCATAATGGTTAGTTTTTTTGTAAATCAAAATGTAAAGTGTGTGTTAAATGATATACAATATTTATAAATAAATATATACTATAAATAGGTGTGAATTATATGAAAAAGAAAATAATAATAGGGGTAAGTGTTTTGGTAGTTATAATTCTTGGTATTATAACATTTTTATTGCTAAATAAAAAAGAGAAGGTAAAAAAGCCAATAGAAAAGTTTGATGATGTAACTATGTATACTATAACTCTAGATATAAATCCTAGTATTAAAATAGAACTTAATAAAGATAAAAAAGTTATAAATGTAACTGCTTTAAATGATGATGCTAAAGAAGTTATAAATGAAGATTTTAAAGAAAAAACTTTTGAGGAAGAAATTGAACTTTTATCTGTTAATTTAAATAATAAACACCTTTTAGAGGATGCTACAATAATTGTTACAATTGAAAATATGGATGAGACTGAAGTTAAAGATATTTTAAATAAATCATTTGAAACCAAAAGTGTAACTTATGATTTATTAATACCACAAATTACTGAAAGTGCTAAAGAAATTGCTAATAAATATAATATTAGTCAAGGTAAAGCTGCTTATTTAGAAAGCATTATAAATGAAAACCCTAAACTTAATATCGAAGATATTGCTTCTTCTTCGGTTAAGGAAATTGATGATAAAATAAATACTATAAAAGAGGAAGAAAACAAAAGTAATAAACCAAATGATAATACAAGTTCACAAAATAAAGTAAAACCAAGCGTAGGAAGGCCTACAAATGCACAAGATAAAAGTGGTGCTTGGTGTACTTATAATAGTAATAAGGCATTTAATGATACTTTTAATTACCCAGAAATGATAGGTAATAATAGAGCAACTGAAATAGGCCAAAATTATGTAAAAAGTATTGATTCTTCATTTATACCAACATCAGGTGCAGAACCTATTGATGACATAAGAGGTTCATATTGTAGACTTTATAAATATCATGCAAATACTGACTTAAAAAAATATTATGTATATATTGACTCTGTAACTGGAAGTATTGTTGATACAAAAGTCGAAGATATTCCTAAGCCAAAAATAACTAGTGAAGAAGCTATTCAAATTGGACTTAATTATTTTTCTACTGTAGATACAAGTAATTGCCGTGTTGCACCTCAAGTAGAATATAGCGAAGCTTACCAAGGTAGAATGAGTTATGGATTTTTCATGGAGTGTAATAATGTTCAATATTCCGCTAGGATAGATGGTATAACTGGTGAAGTATTCGGAGTATTTTAAAAATATAAATTAATCGGAGGTAAAAAATGACAAAAGAACAGTTTATTAATGCTCATCCAAATATTAAAATAAATAATACGATGTTTTTAAATGAAGATGGATTTCGTGACTTTACTGAAGAAGAATTAATAAATTTATGTTCTATTTCTTTTGATAATGCAAGTAAACTTTTTATGTATATTTATATGTATGATTATGAAAAGTATTATAAAAAAATGCTTATTACTATTTCTAAAACTTCACCTTTATTTTTTGATATATCAAATATAAATGATATTAATGGAAATAGTTTTGATGAGAAAAGATTTGATTATAATGTAATATTTAATGAATATGAAATACTTTTTAACAAGGGATTAATTAAAAATATAGATATAGATTATAAAGATATTAAAGATATAAAATTTATTAATGCTTTTTTGCAAATGAAAAGAGAATACATTAAAACTGGTAAACTTAATGATAAAGTTATATCTACTTTAAATGATTATTTAAAATCTAATATTCTTAAGGAAAATTCTAATTTGGAAAATATAGATTCTAAAATAAATGAAATTATTGGTTATTTATTAAGTGGTGATATAAATCTTATTGATATTATAAAGTATGATTATAGTTCTTACAAAAGAATTTTAGTTGAAGGAAAATATAAAGACAAATTAAATAATTTTGATAATAACTCTTTAGAGGTATTACTTGATATTAAACCTAAACAAGTTAAAAACTTAATTACTGTGGTTCAAAATAATTTCGAGGATTTTAAACATTATAATTATGATAGACAAATACGTTTTGCTATAAATTTAATTGCAGTCTTAGGTTATCAAAACTCTGAAAAGTTAATTAATATGTTAAATAAAGATGAAAACAAATTTAGAAAAGTATTTAGTAGTTTATATTTAATAGATTTACAAAAAATTCATTTAAATTCTGGTAAAATTATTTATGATGAGCAGTTTATTAATTTCTTTTTTAGTCCAAATGGATTATTAAAAAGTATTCTTAATAACGATTATGAAATATCACAAAATGTTGATGTTATATATGCTGGTTTTAGTGAATATGAAAAAAGATTTAAAACGCAACATATTTATAATAAAATAGATTTTTATAAAGATTTACTTAAAAATGGTATATTAAGACCCCTTGATCCAGATTTAGCACCACTTGAGGGAAGTATTATTAATGAATGTGTAGATAATAAAAAGTTTCAATCATTTACTAATGATAATAGTATTATTCAAAATATAAGTGAGGAATATAGAAAGGTGCGTCATAACTATCAAAAAACTATTCCTTATGTAAGTGGCACAAAAAATGGTTATTATTACGAAACACTTACTTGTGATGATCCTAATTTATTTGTAATGGGTTCAAAAACTAATTGTTGTTTTAAAATAGGTGGAGAAGCGGACTCTTTTGTTAGGTACTGCGCAGAAAATGTTAACGGAAGAGTTTTAGTTATAAAAGATAGTAAGGGTAATGTATGTGCAATGATACCGTTTGTTAGAAATGGTAATGTACTTTTATGTAACTCAATTGAATCTACAAGCGTAAAAAATATTGATTATATGAGAAATATATTTGATGTGGCAAAAACTGCCTTTGAAAAAATGATTAATATTTCTTCGTTAAATGAAAGCAAAGTAGAAAGTATTTCTTTAGTACTCATGGGTAATTATAAAAATCAAATTGAAAGAATTGGTGGTTATGAAATGATGCCTAGGGACCTTATTAGTTATGAAAATTTAAGACCATTAAATGAAACCCCAGATATGTACGCTAATATGGGTGGTTATGATTATGCAAATTATATAATTACGAAAAAAGATGATACAGCACTTTATACTACCTCAAGTTTTGAAGCCACTGTTAGATATTTAGATCCAAGAATGGAAACTAAAGAAATAGAAAAAGAGTATATTACCAAAGAAGACATAACAAATATAAATAAAATATATTATGAGAAAACGCTAGGAGTTTTAGATTTATCACATGCTTTAAAAATAATATATAATAAAGACTTTTTTATTTTAATAAATGATGATTATAGTATTATTTCGTGTATTGTTGGTAGTGATCCAAGAGCTATAAATGAATATAATGAATATTTAAGTTTAGAAAAAGAGTATGCAAGTTATTTTGATAAAGATGGACATGTAAAAGAACAAGCTTATTATAGATAATGCAACTAAAAAGTTACAAAAAACAACCTAAAATTGGTTTTCCGCAACTGAGTTACGTGATAAAATCTTTTTAGAAAGAAGGAAAGATTATGAATTTTAGTGAAAAGTTAGTAAAACTTAGAAAAGAAAATAAGATGAGTCAAGAAGACTTAGCAGCATCACTTGATGTATCAAGGCAATCTGTATCAAAATGGGAAAGTGGACAAACATACCCAGAAATGGACAAACTACTTGCTATATGTAAAATATTTAATGTTACTTTAGATAGTCTTACAAATGATGAGGTAGACATTAATAATACTGAAAATAAAGATAAAAATGTAATTGATAGTTTCTTTAGTTTTGTAAAAAATACTTATAACTTTATTGTTAATAATACACTTCTTGATAATACAAAATGTTTTTTAGTTATGATGTTTACATTTTTAGCATTATTAATATTAAAGTTACCAGTTAACTTATTAAGTGATAAAGTAACTAATTTAATAACAAGCGTTAGTCAAAATGATTTTACAATTTTTGTATCAAACTTCTTTGAATTTATATTTGACTTTGCTTATGTTGCCTTATTTATTATAGTAATAATATATATATTTAAAATTGGTTTTTTAGACAAAATGGATTTAAAAAAAGATAATGATTTAAAACTAGCAAAAGAGGTAAAGGAAAGTAAACCTATAAAAGAAAAAGAGAGAAATGATTATTCATTTATAAATATACTTTCTAATATTTTAATTGTTTTTGTTAAATTTTTTATAGCTTGTTTTACATTCCCATTTCTAGTTACCTTAATAATATTTTTTATAGGTCTTATTATAATATTATATTTTGCCTTTAGTGGACTTACATACATTGGATTAATTCTTATTTCATTATCAATTATTGTCTTAAATATTTTAACTATAGAATTCTTATTTGATTTATTATTTAGTAAGAAAGTTCCTTTTAAAAGAATGCTTATTACTTTAATTACATCACTTTCTATATTTGGAATAGGTTCTGGATTATTTTCAATAGAGGTATCTAAAATTAGTTATATAAATAGTATTTCACCAAAGTTTAAAACTACAAAAAGTGAGTTTAATGTAAAGATGCAAGATAATCTTTTAATTGATACAAATACTCACTATGAATATGTAATTGATAATACTTTAGATAATGTTAAAATTGAAGTAGTAACTTACCCAGATTTTGTTACATCACATACTGAAGAAAATACTTCCGTTTATAGAATTGTTTTACATCAATATGAAGTAAATGCCAAAAATATATTTGATGATTTAATAGAAAACTTAAAACATAATAGAATATATAATTATAATTTTAGAGATAGTAGTTCAGTTAAAATTTATGCAAATGAAAAAAATATTAATATATTAAAAAATAATATTGAAAAAGAATATGAAAATATTAAAAATCAAACTGACATTATTGAAGAAAGAAATTACTATCAAAACAATTATGATGAACTTAATGAAAAATACAATGAAATTATAGATAAATATAATGACCTTTTAGAGGAAAATAATTCTTTAAAAGAGGAAAATGAAAAGTTAAATAATAAAATTAATATTATTACAAAAACAGTGGAGTAGAGTGCTTTACTATTTTTGTAAAATGATTGTAAATAAAATTGTTTTTCTTAAGTTTATTTGCTATACTTTTATTATAGGAGATGATAAAAATGTTTGTAGGAGAAAATCCAATTCATATTAAATGTGAGAAAGATGATATTGCTCCAATTGTATTGATGCCAGGCGATCCGTTAAGAGCTAAATACATTGCTGAAAATTTTTTAACTGAAGCTAGACTTGTTACTAGTGTAAGAAATATGTTCGGATATACTGGTTTATACAAAGGAGTAAGAGTTACTATTATGGCAAGCGGTATGGGAATGCCTTCAATGAGTATCTATGCTTTTGAACTTATTCATTATTTTAATGTTAAAAAAATTATTAGAATAGGTACATGTGGTGTAGTTGATGCATCAGTTAAAATACCAGAATTAATTTTGGCAGATAATATTTATAGTGAAAGTAATTTTGCTTATTCATTTAATGATTATAAAGAACATACTGTAAAGCCCTCTTTAGATTTAAATGAAACTATAATTAGTACCTCTAAAGAATTAGATATGAAAATTCATATTGGTACTATGGTTACTGCAGATGTATTTGGACCATATGTTGGTATGGACAGACTTCTTAATAGAATGCCACAGGATATTCATCCTTTAGGAGAGGAAATGGAAGGATTTGCTCTTTGTCATATTGCAAATTCAATGGGTATAGAGGCGAGTGTTATTGCAACCGCAGTTGATTCAAAATTTTCAAATGTTGTTCTTACTCCAGAGGAAAGACAAACTTCACTTAATGATATGATTACTCTTGCATTAGAATCTATTATCAAATAGGTTCTTTTTTTTAGATAATAAAAAAAATACTAGAAATCTTCATAATCCTAGTACTTAACTTGTTCGTATTTTCTTAAATCTTATACATTTGAGAAAAAGCTCCCTCGTATTTTCGTATCTTACTACTAAATTATACCAATAATTTAGTTAAAAATCTAGTACCATATTCCGTAAAATAGACATTAAATTTTCCTATATGTATAAGATTTAAGAAAAATGACCCCAGTATTTATAAGGGATAGGTGGATATTATGGATAAAAGTAAAATAACAAAATCACTTGTAGTGTTTGCATCAGTATTATTAATAATTATTATAGGAGTTGCTTCATTTGCATATTTTGGAACATTTAATGTTAATTTAAATAATAATGTAGCAGTAAATATTAATTCATCAAGTCCAGGTAATGCAACATTTACTTCAAATGCTACTCAATTAACTTTACAAGTCCCAGCGGCAAATATGAGTCAAACAGCCTCGAATAATGAAATTGCGGCAGCAACAAATACCGCATTTTTAGATGTAACTCTTACAGGTTCACAAAATTTACTAACAACTTGTACATATGATATAGTTTATGAGTATGATGCAGAAAGTAATGTATATGGACAAGGTACAACGACTAAAACAAGTGGTGCTACAAAAGAAATAACTATAGAAGTAAATGGTATGAATGGAAATAATCATTTTGATGAAGAAACAAATTTTGATCATGCAAATATACAAAGTTATTATGATTCTGCAAATAAATATTATAAACTAGTCGAGGGAGCTACAATAAAAAGTTTAGGAAGTACTCAATCAGTAAGATGGAAAATAACAGGTAGATATTATAACTTAAATGTAAGTCAAGCACAACTTGTAGGAAAAGCCTTTACTGGTAAAATATATGCAATAAGTAAAGGATGTTCCTCAAAAGATGGTTCATCAGTTAAAAAAGGTTATGAAACAATACTTGCAGATAATGGAGGGAAAACTGCAATTGAGTCAAAAACTGCAGATTTTACAACAATAGAAACTAGTAATGCTGGAATGTATTCATATACAGAAGAAACAGGTAAAACATATTATTATAGGGGAGCAGTAGATAATAACTGGGTCAAATATGGTAAGTTTAAAGAAGATCAAATTGTTTACAGAGGGTTCTATGATGAAAATTCTACAGATGAAGTATGGTTTAATAGTGGTCCAAAATACATAGATTACCCAACATTAGCAGAGTGTCAAGAAGGTGTACCTATATCTGAACATGGTAGTACATTTAACTATAAATGTAAAGCAGTAACATATGCACATAAAGGTGATGATATGTACTGGAGAATAATAAGAGTAGATAAAGACAATAAGATAAAAATGATATATGCAGGAAGTAAAGCCCCAAGTGAAAATGCAAAAGTTGCAATTACTGGAGCAAATACAAATATGGGATTTACAGCATATAATAATGAATATAATCATGCAGAATATGTAGGATTTCAATATACGACTGGTTCACAAAGAGGAACAACAACAAATAGTACAATAAAGACATATTTAGATAATTGGTATACAAAATATTTTAATGAAAATATAGGAACATCAAGATTTGTTAAAACAACATTTTGCAATGATAGAAATACATCTAGAACATGGGCATCGAATGGCAGAGATTTTGAATATGCTCCATATACTAGATTAAGTTCAAGTACTCCAACACCTACGTTTGAATGTAATAATGCAGATGTGGTAACAAATAATTTAGGACTAATAACAGAGGATGAAATAGTGCTAGCTGGAGGAAAAATTGGCACGGACAACAGTGCTTTCTATTTAAATAATAATATGGCATATTGGGCGGGCTCCCCTCTTGTGTTCATTGATAGTATTTCTGCTGTGTTCGGCCTTACCCCGATTTATGGTCTGCGTGGTGCCGATGTTAATTATCGTGGTGGTGCGGCCCGTGGTGTAGTTTCTCTATCCTCTGAAAGTAAGTTACTTGGAAGTGGAAAATATAACGATGTTTACACAGTAAGTTAATTAATAAAGCATAGATTATGTCTATGTTTTTTTATAAATGTTAATATAAAAAAATACTATGATTTTTATTTCATAGTATTTGGATCTTGATCTGGATTACTTCTTCCATCATCTCTAACACAAGTTCTTACATAAGTTGCTTTACCAGTTCTTTGGTAACCAGGTTCATATTCATTTTCAGAATAAATATATTTTACATCAGACCAGATAGGAGAGGTTGTTTCTTTAGAAGTTCTGTAACATGTTTGGCCATCAAGTATAAATCCATATGGACAATAGTATCCTAAGAATTTACTTTCTTCTTTATAGTAACATAAATTTCCTTTTAAAATTGCTTTTTCGTTTTCACAGTAGTATTCATCATCACTTTTTACTAATTTATAACATTTAGTATTTTCTTTGTTACCTTCTTTAGTATAACCGGTAGGACAAGAATAAACTTTATCTGTAGTTGTTGTTTTAGCAGGGGTAGTTTTATAACATTTATCCTCAAGTTCAGTATATCCAGTGGGACAATAAGTTTTTGTTTCAGTAATTACATCAGTTTCTTTGTAACAAGTATTACCATTTCTTATATAACCAGATGGACAGTAACTGTCATCACGATAACTTAATGAAGTTTTAATGTAACAAGTATTACCACTTTGTGAATAACCAGCAGGACAATATCTTACTGTAGATGTACTAGGACTCGTAGTTTTATAACAAGTATTACCACTTTGTGTATATCCTGATGGGCATTTATAAGTAGTAGTTCCTCCAGATGGAGTAGTGTAATGATAACATTTACCATTTTGTAATGTTCCAGAAGAACATTTATAAGAAACAGTTCTACGATAAATTGCATAATTGTATGTTGTAATACCAGCAATAGTGTTTTTACCTATTAAAACTTTCTTTTCTGTGTCAGTAGTATATGGTGCTTCATATTTTGTAGTTGAGTATTCACTAACTGGGTTACCCCAAGAACCATGAACTTTTTCAGGTTCAGTTGTTTTATAACAAGTATTACCACTTAATGTATAACCAGATGGACAAGTCTTTCCACTTGTTGATGGAATAGGATCAGTATATTTATAACAAGTATTTCCCTCTAAAGTGTAACCTGAAGGACAAGTTCTTTCTGTTTCAGTAATAATATCAGTATATTTATAACAGGCATTATTTTTCTTTTCATAACCAGCAGGGCAGTATCCTTCAGAAGAAGATATTAAATCAGTGTATTTACGACATTTATAACCTTCTTTAACATAGCCAGTAGGACAATAATTTTTTGTATCAGTTATTTTTTGAGTATATTCGTAGCAGTAGTCACCTTGTAGTGTACCTTTTTCACAATATTTAGTAGTTACACCACCAGTTACAATATAATCTGTATAAACTTTATGGTAACCACCATCATTTTTCTTAGCATCTACAACTTTAACTTGCTCTTCAGAATAGCTTTCGTTAGCTTGTCTATAATCGCCAGTTTCTTTTTCACAAACATTACCATTTAATCTATATCCCTCAGGGCATCCAATTGAATATTTTACATGTTCATAAGTATATTTAATAGAACATACAGTAGGGATTTCATAAATAGTACATGTTGTAGTACTTGTACATTCACAAGAAGATTTAACATTATCTTTGTAATCATTATAGTTGTTATCAACTTCAGTAGTTTTACCATTATCATCTTTGATTACTGATTTAATAGAAACTTTTTCAATAATATTATCTGAAATGTTTCCACATACTAAATTACTTTTAACTTTATATTCATTATCCGCACTTCTTGTAGCGGAAATATATGATAAATCGCCATCACATTTAGTTTTACCATATTTCATTTCTTTTAAAATGTCTTTTTCTACTAATTCATCAAGATAAATAATTGTTGTATCGCCTATAGATGAAGGTAATTTATCCTCAAAATATTTTTTAGCAGTTTCTTGCATTTTTGTAAGATTATCTTTAAATTCATTTATATTATTTGATGTACCATTGTTTTTAGAAATTAACCAAAATACAATTATTACAATAGCAAAAAATGCAATTATACCAAGAAGAACATTTAATATTTTTCCACTTTTATTATTTTTCATAAAAACCTCCTTATCTTGATAGTCCTTTATCTATCATAACTTCATCTGCATAGATTGAATACATTGAATAGTCTGGATTTCCAATAGTTAAATGATGAATTAATTCTTCAATACAGATGTAACCATATGTTCCATCAATTTCATCACCAGTATAACCATTTGGAACTGTGTTATTATCTCTCATTTCTCCATAAGTTGGTCCCCATCCGTGATTTGTAGTAAGAGCTAAAGATGCATTCATATTTTCATTAAACATTCCAAGCATTAAATAGTATTGACTGATTGGACTTTCTGGAGTAAGTGAGAATGATTCAAATTTTCTCGCAGTCATCTCATTAAATAGTTTAGCGTATAAAACCTTATTAATTTCGTTAGCATCATTTAATTTTTTTGCACATAATTCATATAACTTATAAATGTTATAACCTTTTTCCTCTTTTAGTGAAGAGAAGTTATCTAATTTTAATTCATTATTTGTAATACAAGCAAGCATCTCTTTTAAAGTATCTTCGGTAACAAAAATATCATTTTCTTCATGTAATATTTCAACTTTATCAGTTCCTACTAAAGTAGTAAGTTTTCCTAAATCAGTATTTGCTTTATAAAGTTCTTCGCGAGATGCAAAAACACTTTTATTTTCTAAATCATCAAAGTTGGCAAGTTTTAAAGCAGTTATTATTTCTTCAATAGTTAATGTATTTCCTGGAGTACTTGCAAGTTTTTCAGCATAATTATATAAATCATCTTCATTATTAATGTCAATATTAGATAAATTTAATTCTTCGATAGGTTCAATTTCTATAGTATCCGAAGGCTCTTCTATAGTTATTTCTTCTTCAATTTCAGCAGTTGGTTTTTCTTCGATAACTATTTCTTGAGCTTCCTTAGGATCATCGTTATCTAAATTATTAAGTTGATTTTTAAGCTTGTTATTTTCTTTGACAAGAGACATTATGATTGCAAGTGCAGCAATAGTGCAAGATGCACCGGCAATAATACCTAATGTCTTATTCTTTTTCTTTTCATCAACTGGTTCAAACTTAACATCAATTACATTACTTGGCTCAGCATTATTAGCTTTTCTAGGTTCAGCAACATCTTTTCTTTCTGCTTTTTTAAGTTGAGTATATAAAGCAAGACCGACATTTTCACTATAAACTTTGCTATCTATAGTTCTAAGCTTATAATATAATGAACTGTATAATGATGCATAACTTTCAAATAATTTAGTATCATTATCTTTAGCATTTGCTACAATATTATAATGTTTTTCTGTTGCATGTAAAAGCTCTTCAAATCCTTTCTTATTTTTTTCACTTATATTCATGTCTATAATTTCTTCAATTTTACTTTGACATGCATTTATAAGTGCTAGTATATCACATTTATTCATAACCAAAACCCTCCTTTTTTTGATTAATTGCTTGCTATTCTACCACTAAATAGCAAAAATGTCAACAAATAAATTTGTGTAAATAAAGTGACTTAAATAAGTCTTAAAAATGGAAATAACCTCCGTATTTTTGTCGTGCAAGAAATTTATTGCTTTTTATAAAAAATATAGACTTATTTCCGCTTTTCAATGCATTTTTCGAAAATAAGTCTTGTAATTCAAATAATATTGAATGAAATAATAATTTAAATATAAGCAAAAAGTAAATAAAAAAGCGAGATATTTTCAAAAGTTATTGGACAGTGGCTATAATATTAGTCTATGTTTATAAAATTTAAGAGATCAATCTTATTAAGAAATCAATAAGAGCTCAATCTTATTAAGAGTTCAATCTTATACATATCTTTATAAGGATGTTCTTTTGATACCATTACACCTTTATATGTGCTTATTTTTGTATCAGGACCTTTTAAGAATAATTCTTTTGGCTCAATTTCTTCCAATATAATTAATTTTGAGTTTATATCTACTGTATACTTTAATATTATATTTCCATGTACTTTTGAAAAAATCATATCTGTTGGTAATTTTAATTTATATTTTTTTTCTTTTTTATTTATTAAAACCCCTACTAGTTTCCCTTCTTTTAGTTTTGGATAATAATCAAAATATAATTTTTTATATGCTGGCATACAATATTTTTTTAAATTTCTTTCCATTTTTTTAAATTCTTTTTCATTTATATAATCAATTCCATATTTTATATTCATAACATTCCTCTTTAATAAATTATATCATTATTATATGAGAAAACCAAATATTCTTCTCAAAAACGGAATTAAGTATTAAAATTTGCGATGTAAACGAAGCAAAAAGAAACTAAAAATTTTTTGGTAAATTGTAAAAACTAAAAAGCAAAATCAATATCTTTCTTGCTTAGTGATTTTTATAGTGGTAATATATTAGACGCAAGGAAAGGTATATATGGAGTATAACAATATACATATTGATGATAAAAAATTGGATGCAAAAGTTTTGAAAGAATATTTAAATGCTTTAGATAAAGTTTTAGAAAGATATCCTAAATTAATAAATAGAATAGATTTTATAGGGGATTTTGCAGATTCATTTAAGTTAACTGAGGCTATAACAAAATTTGAATATTATTCAAAAACAAAATATTCTCTTTGGCAAAAAACTAATTATTACATGACTTCTTATGCATTTACAAGTTTAATGAAAGATTCAGATGCTGAAAAAATAAAATATGTATTATTATGTATTAATGAGAAACTTAATTATGACAAAGTCTATAAATTAATTAATAATTGTTTAAATAAAAATTTGATGTATGCAAGTAATATTGAACAGCTTTTATATCATGAAGTAGGACATATGTTTTCTGGCCTTTTTAAATTAATAAAAAAGGAAGATTTATTTTGTAGAGTTTTTGAATATATGTGTGTCCCTAGTGAAGAATTCTCTTCATACTCACTTTCCTCTTTTGAGGAATTTATTGCAGAACATTTCTCAAAGTATTTAAGTAATCCTACATTTAATGAACCAACTGAATATATTGGACATATGGTTGATAAATATTATGATATTTATAGTGATACTAATGTACTATGTAAATCTAATGATCTACAATTAATTAGAAAATCAAAAAGTAAATAATACTGATGAATTGTCTTGATTAATTTAAAAAATATTGTTATTATTAATTTGTAAAGTAAATTAAATTTCTACAAGTTTTGTTGGGATGCGCTTGCATCTTTTTTTTGTGTTAAAAAAAATTGAAAGGAGGTATTAATTGTATTTTATTAAAGAAAATAAGTAAAATTTTAAACGATGCAGTTAAAAAATATGGCAATGATATTATCGGCAGTTATGCTGATAAATTACTATTGAAGTATGTAAAAAATATAATCGAAGTACCTTATTTAAAATGATACAATTTTTCAGTATCTTTTCTGATGAAAAAGTCGTGCCAATGTACAACAATTAACATTGAGTCATTATATTGTTCTTTTATCTTTTAATTGTAAAAGGTGCGCCGTTCGCGCACCAATAGTTCTGGAGTCAACTTTAAAAAGAATGAGATATTTTTCACTTTTAATTTAAAAAAGTGCGACATTGTCGCACTAATTATCGAGAAGTCAACTTTAAAAGTAGATGAAAAAATAGCTGCAAGAAAATTTAAAATAATAATGGAAATGGAGGCAAAAAATGATAAATTATTATGAAAAAATTAAACAAGAATTATTAAATAATGAAATAAGTAAGCTAGCTAAAAGAAATTCAATTAATAATAGTGATTTAACTACTTATTATAATGTAGGCAAAATGCTAAGTGAAGCTGGTAAAAGTTATGGTGAAAATATAATCGGTAAATATTCTGTAAAACTTATTCAAGAACTGGGTAAAAAATATAATACAACAACTTTAAAACGAATGAGACAATTTTACCTTTTGATTGAAAAAGGTGCCCGATTTGGGCACCAATTATCATGGAGTCATTATAGAGAACTTATACCAATAAAAAATATATGTGAAGTAAACTACTATATTAATATTTGTGAAAAAGAATTATTAACTAGAGATGAACTTAGAAATAGAATTAAATCTAAAGAATACGAAAGATTAAGCAAAGATACTAAAAATAAATTAATAACAAATGAAAAACTAAAAATAACTGATTTAGTACCAAATCCAATAATGATACCAAGTTGTGATTATATTGATATTAACTCTATATCTGAAAAATATTTACAAGAAACTATAATGTTAAATATATCATCTTTTTTAAGGGAACTCGGAAATGGCTTTAGTTTTATAGATAATGAATACAAAATTAAAATAGGCAATAATTATAATTACATTGATTTACTTTTATATAATGTGAAATTTAAATGCTATGTAGTGGTAGAGCTCAAAGTAACTGTACTTAAAAAAGAACATATTGGACAAATACAGGTTTATATGAATTATATAGATAAAAATGTTAAAGAGTTAACTGATAATAAAACTATAGGGATTATTATATGTTCTAAAAATAATCAATTTATAATTGAATATTCTTCGGATGAAAGAATCTTTGCAAGAGAATTTAAAATAGAAAGTTAATTATAAAATTTAATTATAGATATTTATTCTTAATAATGTTACAATTAATTTATGGAAGAAAAGAAATTAATACCACTTAAAATTACAACAGAGTATTCATTGCTTAAAAGTTTAATTAAATTACCTGATTTAATTTCTTTTTTGAATGAAAATAATATAAAAGAATGTGCTATATGTGATGAAAATTTAAATGGATTTATGGATTTTTATTTAAAATGTAAAGAAAATAATATAAAACCAATTATTGGCCTTGATACTATATATGAAAGCATGCATATTTATGTTTATGCAAAAAATTATTTAGGTTACCAAGAACTTCTTAAAATAGATTATCTAAAGGATAATATGAATCTTTCTTACTTAGAAAATCCTAATTTACTTGTGATTATTCCTTTTAAAAGTATAGATATTTATGAAAAACTTAAGTATAAAGATAATGTTTATATAGGTTTTTGTAATAATATAGAAAAAAATAATGCACTTCTTATAAGTGATAAAATAGTTTATGTAGATAATGTAAGATGTTTATTTAAAAAAGATATTTCTTATCTTAAATACTTAAAAATGCTTAATGATAATTTTGTTTATAATGATAATGCTTATTATAAAACATCTTCTTTCGAAGATATTCAAACAACTTATGAATTTAGTAAGCAAATCAATTTAGAAATACCATTTGATAAAAAATATATACCTAAATTTAATAATAGTGATAATAACTATGAATATTTAAAAAAACTATGTATTTTAGGATTAAATAAAAGATTTAATGGAAAAGTATCTAATAAATATAAAGAAAGAATTTTATATGAACTTGATGTTATTAATAAAATGGGTTTTGTAGATTATTTTTTAATAGTGTATGATTATGTTTTATATGCTAAAAAAAATGATATTTTTGTAGGACCTGGTAGAGGTAGTGCTGCAGGTAGTTTAGTAAGTTACTCTTTAGGAATTACGAATATTGATCCAATTAAATATGATTTATTATTTGAAAGATTTTTAAATATAAATAGAAAAAAGATGCCAGATATTGATATTGATTTTGAATCTGATAAAAGAATTAATATGATTGAATATGTAAAAAATAAATATGGTTTTGATAAAGTAGCTGTTGGACTTACATTTAATAATTATAAAGCAAAACTTATTTTAAGAGATCTTGCAAAAATATTAAAAGTGGATTCTAATGTATTTGATAAATTTATTAAAAATATTAATAGTTCTTTATCTTTAAAAGAAAATTATCAAAATGAAAAAGTTAAAAAATATATTGAAATGTATAGTGAACTTAAAAACTTATATGATATTTCTTATCACCTTGAGGGTCTTAAGAAAAATACCTCAACTCATGCAGCAGGAGTAATTATTTCAAGTGAAAAGTTAGGTAAAATTATTCCTATTTCAAATGAAGATGGAACTTTAAAAACTGGTATTGAAATGCCTTATTTAGAAAAAATTGGTCTTTTAAAAATGGATTTTTTAGCACTTGAAAAATTAAATATAATAAGTAAAGTATCTAAAAAAATTAAAAATTTTAATATAAATAATATACCTCTTGATGATAAAAAAACTTTAAAAATATTTTATGATGCTGATACCGACGATATTTTTCAATTTGAATCAAGTTATGCAAAAAGTGTATTAGATAAACTTAAAATAACTAGTTTTAATGAACTTACTGTGTCTTTAGCACTTGTTAGACCAGGAGCAAATAAACAAATAGATGAGTATTTAAAAAATAAAAAAGAAGGTATTAATTTAACTGGTGATTTAACTGGTATTTTAAGTTCTACTTATGGCACGATTATATATCAAGAACAAGTTATGAAAATATTTGAAAAAGTAGGTGGTTATTCTTTATTTGAGGCTGATGATATAAGAGTAGCAATTTCTAAAAAGAAAGAAGATATTATTAATGCTCAACATGATAAGTTTGTTTACGGAGGCATAAAAAATGGTTATTCTAAAGAGTTTGTTGAAAAGCTTTTTAACAAAATTAAAGAGTTTGGAGGATATGGATTTAATAAATCACATTCAGTTGCATATGCATTAGTTTCATATCAAATGGCTTATTTAAAAGCAAACTATCATAAAGAGTTTATGTTTTATCTTTTGGAAAATAACAAAGATATTTCTAAATGTGAAAAGATGCTTTCATCACTTAAAAGTAGTGGATATAAATTACTTAAACCTAATATTAATTATTCAATAGATAAATATGCAGAAAAAAATGGTTATATATTATTACCGCTTAACATTATAAGAGGATTAAATGATGACATAATAAATAAAATAATAACAGTTAGAGAAAATGGTTTTAATGATATATTTGATTTTTTTGTTAAAACAAATAGTTTTTTAAATAATGAAACTTACTTAATTCTTATTAAAAGTGGTGCTTTAGATATATTTAAAATAAATAAGCAAACAATGATAAAAAATATTGATGTTATTTTAAATTATGCAAGTATTTATTCTGATGGTTTAGGACAACCTATTTTAATTAAATATCCTGAATATGATGATACTACTTTAAGAGAATTTGAAATATTATCTTATGGAATGTATATAACTAATCATCCATGTAGTAAATATAAAGATGTTATAAAAGTAGAAAATATAAAGAACTATTTATTTAAAAATATAAATATGGTTTTGCTTATTAAAAGTATTCGAACTATTAAAGATAAAAAGGGTGGTGAAATGGCTTTTTTAGAGTGTGAGGATGAAACTGGTAAAGTAAATTTAACTATGTTTTCGTCTTTATATGCAAAAAATAATGATTTAAAAGTTAATGAATTAATTATAGTCAACGTAAAAGTATCAAAGAGGTTTGACAAATTAAATGTTTTAGTTAATAATATTAAAAGAAAGTGATAGGGTAGTTTATGGATAATGAAGTACAAAGATTTTTTGATAGTATAAATTTTAGTAGTGATGCTTTTATAGGTACCACAGTTAAAAAAGTTATATTTAATAGAGCAAGTAAAGTATATAATGTTGTTTTAACTTGTCCAAATATAATTGATAAACAAAGTGTAGATGCTTTATTTTTAGCATGCAAAAATAAAATTAAAGGTAAAAGTGATTGCTTTGTAACTTTAGAGTATGAAAATATGGATGAAGATATTTTAAATGTTTATTTAAATGAACTAATTACATCTTTTTATATTGATAAACCATCATTATCAAAAATTCATATTACTTATGAAGATGGGGTTGCTAAAATAATTACTCATTTTTCTATTGAAAATAATATTATTGAATATGATTTACCTAAAATTAAAAATTTATTTAAGATGTATGGATTAAATATAGATGTTCAAATATGTTTAGATGATAAAGAAGCACAAAAAATTAAAGAGGAAATTGAAAAAGAAAATGAAGAACCTGTAGTAAAAGTAAAAGAAAATCCAATGATAATGGGTGCTCATGTTGAAGGAGAACCCACTAAACTAATTGATATTAATGAAGAAGCTAAAAATATTATTTTTGAGGTTTATATTTTTGGAATGGAGACTATTGAAAGACAAGGTAAAAAAGGCGCATTTTATATTAATAATTTAAAAGTATCCGATAAAACTGATAGTTATTTAATGAAGATAGTTAAGTTTGATAAAGATGAAAATGATAATATAATGGGAAGACTTAAAGTAGGAAGTTGGATTAGAGTATTTGGCTCTGTTAAAATGGATGATTATTTGCATTCCTTTATTATTGAACCTCGTTCTATTGAAAAAATTGCCTCAAAGGATGTGACTATTTCTGATAATGCTGAAGTTAAAAGAGTAGAACTTCATGCTCATACAATGATGAGTCAAATGGATGGAGTAACTAAAGTAGACCTTGCAAAACATACAAATGAACTTGTTACTAATGCAATTAATATGGGTTATAGGGGCGTTGCAATTACTGACCATAATGGCTGTCAAGGATTTCCAATTGCTTATCAACTTATTAAAGCTCATAATAAAAATATTGAGGATCCTACTAAACATTTTAAAGGATTATATGGAACTGAACTTACACTTGTTGATGATGTAGTACATATTGTAAAAGACCCAATAGATGCTCCCCTTAAGACTTCAACTTTTGTTGTATTTGATACTGAAACAACTGGTTTTAATGCTGCATCTGGAGATGTAATGATTGAAATTGGTGCTGTTAAAATCGAAGATGGTGTTATAACTGATAGATTTGATGAATTTATTAATCCAGGGTTTCATATACCAGATAATATTACCGCTTTAACTGAAATATCTGATGATATGGTATCCTCTGCCGATACAGAGGAAAATGTTACCAAAAGATTCCTTGAATGGACTGGTGATCTTCCAATGGTTGCTCATAATGCTAAATTTGATATTTCTTTTATTGAAATGGCAATGAAAAAATATAATTTAGGTAAGTTTACTAATGCTGTAATTGATACATTAGAGTTATCAAGAAGTTTAGATAGAGGTTTTGCTCGTCATAGTTTATCAGCTCTTGTAAAAAGATATAATGTTCCTTTTGATGAAGAAAGTCATCATAGAGCAGATTATGATGCTGAAGGAACTGCTCTTGTTTTTAATAAAATGATTAGTAAACTTGAAAATGAAAAAATATATAATGTAAATGAACTACAAAATTTAGTTTCTAAAGAAGAACTATTTAAATTTGGTAGGACATATCATTTTAATGCAATTGCTAAAGATAGAGTAGGTCTTAAAAATTTATTTAAAATTATTTCTCTTGCAAATACTACTTATTTATATAAAACGCCAAGAATTCCAAGAAGTGTTTTAAATGAACTAAGAGAGGGATTACTTATCGGAAGTGGTTGCTATGAAAGTGAAGTTTTTATTGAGGCAAGAAGTAAATCTAGTGAGGACCTTGTATCAATAATTGGCTTTTATGATTATGTTGAAGTTCAACCAAAAGAGTGTTATGGTCACTTAATTCAAACTGGTGATTTTAAAAATGATTATGAATTAGAAAATCATTTAAAAAAGGTTATTAATGAAACTAAGAAAAATGGAAAGATTATTGTAGCTACTGGAGATGTACATCATTTTTCTAGAGAAGATAAAATATATCGTGAAATTATTATTAATCAAAAAGTACCTGGTGGTGGACGCCATCCTCTTGCAAAAAATAATATTAAAGTAATACCTTCGATGCATTTTAGAACTACTGAAGAAATGCTTTCAGATTTTAGTTTTTTAGGTAAAGATCTTGCTTATGAAATAGTTGTAGAAAACACTAATAAAATTTTAGATATGGTATCTGAAATTGAGGTTATTATTGATACTCATGGAGTTCCATTTTCACCAAGAGTAAGAAGTGATGATGGAAAAAGTTATCTAGATTGTAAAAGAGTGGTAACTGACCTTGTATATGATAAAGCATCCTCATGGTATGGTAAGAACTTACCATTTAATATTGAGGAAAGAATTGCTAAAGAACTTTATGGAGATATAGTTTATACTTATTGGCATGAAAAACTTCAGAAAGAAAATCCAGATATTTCTGATGAAGAACTTACTAAAGAAACTTTTAAAAATTTACATGAGACAATTATTACAGGTTATGATAAAGTAAATGAAATTGTTACAGAGTATGTTGTAAACCATTGGAGTGAGGATGATGGAGAGAAATCCGAAGATGCTATTAAGAAAAAAGTTAAGAAAACTTTAGGTGGTATCATTGGTGGAGGATTCGACCCAATTTATCTTATTGCTCAAAGACTTGTTAAACACTCAAATGATGAAGGCTTTTTAGTAGGTTCCCGTGGTTCAGTAGGTTCTTCCTTTGTTGCTACGATGATGGGTATAACTGAAGTTAATCCGCTTTCTGCTCATTATAGATGTTTAAATTGTCAAACTTCAATATTTGAAGATGAAAATGGTAACACTTTAGGCGCCACATATTCATCAGGATTTGACCTTCCAGATAAGAAATGCCCTAACTGTGGGAAAATGATGAAAAAAGATGGACAAGATATGCCATTTGCAACATTCTTAGGATTTAATGCTGATAAAGTTCCAGATATCGACTTAAACTTCTCTGATTTAAATCAAGCAAGTGCACACGAATATACAAAAGTATTATTTGGTGTAGATAATGTTTATCGTGCTGGTACAATTGGTACTGTTGCTGAAAAAACAGCTTATGGTTTTGTAAAAGGTTATTTCGAAGATAAAGGTATAATGAATAAAAGTAGTATAGAAATTGAGCGTCTTGCTATGGGATGTACTGGTGTAAAAAGAACTACCGGTCAACATCCAGGAGGAATAGTTGTTGTTCCTGATTATATGGAAGTATCTGATTTTACACCATTCCAATTTCCTGCAGATGACCCGGAAAGTGCATGGAGAACAACACACTTTGATTACCATTCAATCGAGGAAGACCTTTTAAAACTAGATATTTTAGGTCATTCAGATCCAACGCAGCTTCGTTTAATTCAAGATTTATCAAAAACTGATGTTTCAAAAGTACCTCTTGATGATAAAGATACTATGTCAATATTTTCTTCGACTGATGTACTTGGTGTAACTAATGAACAAATTATGTGTCCAACAGGTACTCTAGGAATACCTGAATTTGGTACAAACTTTACAATAGGAATGGTTTCAGAAATTAAACCTACAACTTTTGCTGAACTTGTTAAAATAGCGGGCCTTTCTCATGGTACAGATGTATGGCTTGGTAATGCTCAAGAACTTATTAAAAATAATATTGTTCCTTTTAAAGAGGTTATTGGTTGTCGTGATGATATTATGGTTTATTTAATTTATCATGGTGTTAAACCAATAAAAGCCTTTAAGATTATGGAATTTGTTCGTAAAGGAAAAGCCTCAAAAGATCCTGCAACTTGGGAAGAACATAAAAAGACTATGGAAGAAGCTGGTATCGAAGATTGGTTCATAAATTCTTGTCAAAAAATTAAGTATATGTTCCCAAAAGCTCATGCTGCAGCTTACGTTACATCAGCCTTTAGAATTGCTTGGTATAAAGTACATATGCCTGTATACTTTTATGCATCTTGGTTTTCTACAAAAGCAACTGCCTTTGATATTGAGGCAATGATTAAGGGTTATGATGATATTAAAGAAAAAATTATTGATATAAGAAATAAAGGATTTGAAGCAACAAATAAAGAGGGTGGAACACTTGAAAGTTTATCTGTTGCTTTAGAAATGGCTGCAAGGGGACTTAAAGTACTTCCTTTTGACCTATATAAAAGTAAAGCTATGACCTTTGATGTTGCAGATGATAAATCACTTATTCCACCATTTATTACAATTGATGGTCTTGGTGAAACAGTTGCTAAAAATATAGAAAATGAAGCAAAAAAACATCCTTTTATTTCAATCGAAGATTTCCAATCAAGATGTAAAGTTTCAACAACTCTTATTGATAAAATGAAAGCTATGGATATTTTTAAAGGTATGCCTGAAAGTAGCCAATTAAGTTTATTTTAGAAAGGGAAAAAGTATGGATAAATTTATTCCAGATATGTATTATAAAAGCATATTTGATATTAATTATAAAAAATTAAAAAAAATGAAGATTAAGTGTATTGCCTTTGATTTAGACAATACGCTTGCCTCTTATAAAGAGGATGTTCCCTCGAAGGATATAAAGGAACTTCTTTCGATTATTTCTGATGATTTTAAAGTCATTATATTTTCTAATGCCACTAAAAAAAGACTTACTCCTTTTAAAGAAATATTAAATCTTGATACTTCATATTCCTCACGAAAACCATTTTTAAAAAAATATAAAAAAATTATGCGTATTTATAAATTAAATCCCGAAGAAATTGCTTTTGTTGGAGATCAACTTATAACAGATATTCTCGGAGCAAATAGAAATGAAAGCATAAGTATTTTAGTAAATCCAATTGGAGCTTTTGAACCTCTTGGAACAAAAATAAATCGTTTTTTTGAAAAGTTTATTTATAAAAAATTAAATAAAACAGGTGTTTTAAATAAAGGAGTTTATTATGAATAAATGTATTGGTTGTGGTGAAACATTACAATATGAAGATATAAATAAAATAGGTTATGCAGTAAAGGGTAGTGACATTTGTAAAAGATGTTTTGATTTAACCCATTATAATAAAAATATTGAACTTAACAATTATATAGATAATAATAAGTTACTAGAAAATATTAATAAAAAGAAAATATTTACAATATTTTTATGTGATATATTATCTCTTTCTAATGAAACGATTAAAACATATGAAAATATACAAAATGATAAAGTATTTGTTTTAACTAAAGTAGATATTTTACCTAAAAATATTAAATATGAAAGTATAATAAGAAATATAGAAAATAGTTTTAAAATTAAACCATTAATATTTTCTTACAAAAATGCTAAACTTAAAAATAATTTATTTTCTTTAATAGAAAAACATAAAAAAGTATTAATAACAGGTATTGTTTCAAGTGGTAAGTCAACTTTAATAAATACTTTATTTGATGAAAATATTACTGTATCACACTTTCGTAATACAACCCTTGATTTTATAGAAATAAATAAAGATAATTTAACTATAATAGATAGTCCTGGGTTTGATACAAAGGTTATAACAGAGAGGTCTAAAAATATTTTAAAGGAAAAAATAATTAATTTAAAAAAAGGTTTTGAACTTACAATTGATAATATTTCTTTATATAGTGATGAAGATATTAATATATGTATTTTTATGCCAAATTTAACGGTTAAAACATATAAAAATAAAGATAAATATAAAATGGCAAAGATTAATAATAATACAGATTTAGTATTTGATAATTTCTTCATTTACTTTAAAAAAGGAGCAACTATTTATTTAAATAATGATAGTTTTAATTTAAGAGAAAGTATTATAGGTAAAAAATATGAGTAAAATAAGAGTAATGAATGAGCTTTTAGCAAATAAAATTGCTGCGGGTGAGGTTATTGAAAAACTTGCCTCAATTGTTAAAGAACTTACTGAAAATTCCATAGATGCAGGAGCAAGTAAAATAGTTATTGAACTTCTTAATGCTGGTATGGATGATATTATTGTTACTGATGATGGAGAAGGTATGGATAGCATAGATGCTAAAGAATGCTTTTTACGCCATGCAACATCGAAAATATATAAAGAGGATGATTTATATTTTATTGATACTTTAGGCTTTCGTGGTGAAGCCCTTGCCTCAATTGCATCAGTATCTGAAATTGAACTAAAAACTTGTAATGGTAAGGAAAGTACTTACATTCATTTAAAAGGTGGTGTAATTGATAAAATTGAGCCTTGTGAAGAAAGAAAAGGTACAAGTATATCAGTTACTAATGTATTTTATAATACGCCAGCAAGACTTAAATATTTAAAAAGTGAGGCCAGTGAACTTGCAAGTATTACAAACTTTGTAGAAAAGTTAGCGTTATCTGAAAAAAGTATTGCTTTTACACTTACTAATAATGGAAAAGAAATAGTTAAAACAAGTGGTTCAGGAAACATGCTAAAAGTTATCCATGAAATTTATGGAGCAAATATTTCTTCGAATATGCTTGAAATAAAAAATAGTAATAATGACTTTACTATTTATGGTTATGCTTGTAAACCACATATTTTAAAAAGTACAAAAAATCATATGATTACTTTTATAAATAATAGAGTTATTAAAAATTATGATATTAATGAAGCCATAAATGATGCTTATTATACTTATAAACCCGAAGGTAAATTTCCAGTTGTAGTTCTTAATATTGAAACGGATCCAACCGTAGTAGATGTTAATATTCATCCAACTAAACAAGATGTTAAAATATCTAAAATCAAAGATTTAAAAGAGCTTATTACAAGTACAATTAAAAAAGCATTATATGAAAGTTTACTTATTATTAAACCTCTTGAGGATGAAAAAACGGAAGAGAATAATTATGAACACATGCAGTTAAATAATAAAATAAATGATTACGATATAAAAAATATTTTTGCTAAAAAAGAGGAAGAAAAAATTGTTTTACCCGAAGAGGAAGTTAAAAAGCCAGATCAATATTTTATGGATTTCGAGGAAAAAGAAATTATTAAAAATGAAGAGTTAAAGTCATTAAAACTTTACCCAGTTGGTCTTGCTCTTGGTACATATATTATTGCTGAAAATGAAGATGGTATTTATTTACTTGACCAACATGCTGCTTATGAAAGAATAAACTATGAAAGATATATGCAAAAGTTAAAAGAAAAAGAAATATCAAAAATAGGTATGCTTATTCCAATTACTATTGAGTTTACTTCCTCAGAATATAATATAATTAAAACTAAACTTGATATGCTTGCAAGTATTGGTATTGATGCTGAAGAGTTTGGTATAAATACGCTTGTTATAAAAACCCATCCATCTTATTTAAAAGAGGGTTATGAAGAAGAAAGTGTACGAAAAATAATTGATATTATTTTAAATACTGATAAAAATTTTGACAGAGTTAAGTTCGAGGAAAAAATTGCAATCACACTTGCTTGTAAAATGAGTATAAAAGCAAATCATCATATTTCAATGGAAGAAATCACTTATATTTTAGATGAACTAGTTAAATGTGATAATCCCTATAATTGTCCTCATGGAAGACCAACTATTATAAAATTTAGCATATATGATTTAGAAAAAATGTTTAAAAGAGTTATGGATTAACCATAATTTTTTTGTTTAAAAATATTATTTTTTTCCTAGGAAAATATCTTGAATTATAGTATAATGTTTATACATAGTAAAGGGGGTTATTGTCATGAAAAGACTAAATATTTTTGTAGATGAAACTGGAGATTTCGGCTTTGAAAATGGATCATCACAGCTTTATGGTGTTTCATTTACATTCCATGATCAAAATAATGACATTACTCCAGAAATAAATAATTTAAATAATCGTTTAAAAAGAATTGGCTATACTGGTATGATTCATATGGCTAATTTGATTATGAGACGTGAAGATTATAAAGACTTTACAATTAATGTAAGAAAAAGTATTTTTAATTCAATTTATAATTTTACTCGAAGAATTCCAATTAAATATCAAACTATAATAGTTGATAAAAAATATATTGATAATTGTTCAATATTAAGAAAAAAATTACTTTTACAGATTAACGATATGATTAGAAAAATCGATAATTATTTAAAAAAATTTGATGTAATTGTTATGTATTATGATAATGGACAAGAAATACTTGGCAAAATATTAGATCAAATTTTTAGTAAATATAATGGTTTTGAACACCAAGAGTTATTTGATCATAAAGAAAAAAGATTATTTCAAGTCTCAGATATGTTAACTTTTATTGATAAATACAATTACAAATATAAAAACAAAATGAAATTTACAAAAGGCGAAAAATATTTCTTTACAGATGAAGAAATTAGACTTATTCTTAGAAATATTGATAAAAAAAGAATATAATTAAAAAAGCAACCATAAAGGTTGCCTTTTTAAGCGGTGCTTGGCACCAACACGGGTTTGGTCATTTTTACAGACCAAGACAGATATATAATATATCTATAATAATATTATATTTCTCTGTAAGAAAATTATACCAAAGAAAATTTATAATGTAAATAAAAAAATATGAAAAAAACCACAAAAGTGGTTTCTCCCAACTAGAGCGGCGTACTTACATTACGCTTAATTATTACTAATCGACTTCTAGCTATCGACTTGACAAGATTTCTCTCCGGTAATAAAATAATACTAAATATTACTATCAACGTCAATATTTTTTGATGTATTTTTCATATTAAAAAAACAATCTTAATAAAGATTGCCTTTTTAAGTGGCACTTTTTACAGACCAAGGCAGATAAATAATACATCCAATGATATTTTATTTCTCTGTAAAGAAAATATATCAAATAAAATTAGTAATGTAAATGAGAAAATATTAGAAAAATCATAAATTATTTTTAAAATTTAGCGCTATTGAATTCTATTATAAAAAACTACTTAATAATATGTAAAAATTATGTCAAGTGCTATTGAAGTACTGGACATTTTTTTATATTATTAATATGTAGAGAGTAGGTTGTGAAATGGGATTAGAAAAAAAGTATGAATATGATGGTAATAAATATATATCTATTGGTATAGAAAGTGATGTTATAAAAGAAAATGCTAGTGAAGTTTTAGATAATGTTTTAAATCATTATACAAATAACATTGAAAAACTTATTTATATGGCTAAAATATTTACTAAGAAAAGTGCTGAAAGTTCAATAAATATTTCAATTGTAAATGGTGATAATATTGAATATTTAGTATCTTTAAAAAATAATGAACTAGTAAGTTACTATAGTGGTAAATTCAAAAATAATGAAAAAATAAGTGAAATAAGTTTTAATGAAGATAGTGGTTATAACTTTAGAGTATATGATAAAGAAAATGCTTTAAAAATAGTAAAAGGTGAAACAAATGTAATTAGTAATCTTAATAATATGAGAGTTTTACCTATAACAGAATATGAAAAAAGTATTGTAGAAATATATCATATTGTATTCAATGAATATCCAGATTTTTCTAAAAAAGAAGATAGACAAAGATGCAAATATCTTTTATGTAATTTATATGTTTTAGGAATGTTTAATTACTTTGATTTAGACTTTAATTGTTTTAATGGTAAAATAGTTAGTTTTAGTTTAAATAATGAATTTGATAGATTATGTGGCTATGGTAAAATTGATTTTACAAGTATTAAATTTAAGCCTGATTATTTAGAAAAACTAAATAGTTTATCAACTAGCTTAAATTTACCTTTAGAACAGTTAAAAATGCTAGCAATTTCCTCATATAATGGTAAATATGTTCAAGATTATGAAGAAAGTTATAGTAGATAAATTATTATAAGTATTATATAATAAATGTTAGAAGATAGGTGTAAATATGAATGCTGTAGATTTTACAAATTCTATAGAAAAGGTATGCGGGTATGGTGGCAGTGAAAAAAAGAAAAAGATTATTTATAACGGGGAAGTTTATTTACTTAAATTTCCTGATCCTATAATTGAGAAATCTTTATTATATAAAAATAATGTCTTTTCTACATATATTGGTTGTAAAATATTTGAAAGTGTAAATATTCCAGTACAAAAGGTTATACTTGGAATATATAATGAAAAACAGGAAAAAGAAGTTAAACAAAAAGTGGTAGTTGCTTGTAAAGATTTTACAAATGAAAAACAAAAATTAATTGAATTTTCATCGCTTGCGAATAGTATTACCGATGTTGATAAAAAATTTACTACTAAAATCGAAGATATTTACGAAGTATTTAATAATTTAAATTATGATTTTGATAAAAAACTGATGATAGAAAACTTTTGGAATATGTTTGTAGTAGATACATTAATAGGAAATACTGATAGGCATTTATCGAATTTTGGCGTAATTGATGATGGAGAAACACTTAAATTTGCACCAGTATATGATTGCGGTTCAGCGTTACATCCACTTTTAACTGATGAAAAAATAAATTATCTATTAAATAACGAATCTGAATTTAAAAATGTAGCATATAGTATTTACCCAGTATATACATATGAAAATAAAAAAATCACTTATAGTGAATTTTATGCAAAAGATATTTTTGATTTAAATAATGCACTATTAAGAATATATCCAAGAATAGATATGAATAAAATTTATGATATTATAGATAATACTATGTATTTATCATTAGAAAGAAAAGAATTTCTAAAAAAGTCAGTTACTATTCGTAAAGAAAAGATATTAGATATTGCTTATAAAAAATTAAGTAGATAAATCATAATAAGTATTATATAATGTAACTTGGAGGGTTTATGGAAAATTTAAGAGAATATAGAAATAAGTTAATAGGAATTAGAAATTTAATACTAAAATCTTTAGAAAAAGCTGAAAGTAAAGAAGAAATTCACAGATTCGCGATAAGTCTTCATAATGTTAATGAAAAAATTAAAATGGTTGAGGAAAAAATAGGCAGAAATCCTATGAAAGAAGTTAAAACAAAACCTCTTCCTACAAAATATATATTTAATCCTGATGATGTTAAAACAGCAGATCCTTTAATAAGATGGATTAACACTTTAAAAGACGAAATAAAAAATAAAAAATCAAGATAATGTTTCATAATCCGAAGATTTATGATATAATTTTTTAGAAAGGAAATGAAAATGAAATTAGATTTAAGTGCATTAAATTATAAAGATAGAATAGATATTTCTGGAAAAGTATCATATGATGCAAAGTTTCTTGAAAATAGTCCAATTAAAAAACTTGATGATGTTAATTATTCTGGTTTTATTACAAGAAATGATATTGATGAATACTTTATTAATATTCATATTTATGGTACAATGGTGTTACTTGATAGTGTTTCACTAGAAGAGTTGGATTACCCATATGACATTAATATTGATGATGAAATTACAGATTTTATAGAAAAAAATCAAAATGCACTTGATATTAATGAGTTTTTGTGGCAAAATATTGTATTGGAAGTCCCAATTAGATATACCTTGTGTGATGCTGAAAAATTAAAGGGAGATAATTGGTGCGTATTAAGTAGTAATGAAGGTGGTGAATAAATATGGCAGTTCCTTTTAGAAGAACAAGTAAAACAAAAAAGAGAATGAGAAGAACTCATCTTAAAAAAGAAGTTGGAGCATTAACTAAATGTCCAAGTTGTGGAAGTACTTTAAGACCTCATAGAGCATGCACTAAATGTGGTAAATATAATGGTAAAGAAGTACTTAATGTAGAAAAAGAAGAAAATTAATCTGTAAACAAGTGTAAAGTTTGATTAAGTTTATTAAAAAAGTAGATGAAAACATTTACTTTTTTTTATGTTTATAGTATTATAATGGTAGACAGTGGCACACTGTGGAAGAAAGTGGGGAATAAAAATGCTAATTGGACAATTTCATCATAATTTAGATGAAAAAAATCGTTTAGTTATTCCTACTAAGTATAGATTAGAACTTGGAGAGTCTTTTATAATTACAAAAGGACTTGAAAAATGTCTATATGCATACTCAAATAAAGAGTGGGAAAAACTTGTTAGTAAACTAAGTACTCTTCCTTTTAACAAGAAAGATACTCGTGGTTATTTACGCTTTTTCTTTTCAGGAGCCTCTGATATAGGTTTAGACAAGAGTGGTAGAGTAAGTATATGTGAACCTTTAATTAACTATGCTGGTTTAAAAGGCAAATGCGTAGTTATTGGAGTAAACGATCATCTTGAGATTTGGGACGAAGATGCATTTAATTCATATTTAGATGACAATGCTTCATCACTTGCGGATATAGCGGAGAATTTATTTGATGAAAAAGATGCATTATAGTGTTTTATTAAAAGAGTCTATTGATGGACTAAATATTAAAGATGGTGGAACATATGTTGATTGCACACTTGGCTATGCCGGACATTCTAAGGTTATCTTAGAAAAAAATAAAAAGGGAAAACTATTTGCCTTCGATGAAGATGAAAATGCTGTTAAGTATTCTAGAGAAGCACTTTCATCAATTGGTGATAACTTTACTATTTTTAAGGAAAACTTTTCAAACTTAAAGGAAACATTAGAAAAAGAAAATATTTTAAAAGTGGATGGTTTCCTATTTGACTTAGGTTTTTCTTCACCTCAGATCGATGATGCAAAAAGGGGGTTTTCTTTTAAATTAAATGCACCACTTGATATGCGTATGGACACTCAAAATACTCTTACTGCAAAAGATGTTGTAAATACATATTCATTAGAAAAACTTACTGATATTTTCTTTAAATATGCTGAAGAAAAATATTCAAAAGTAATTGCTAGTGCAATATGTAAAGAAAGAAAAAACAAAGAAATTGTTACAACATTTGAACTCGTAGACATTATTCAAAAAGCTGTTGGTGCTTCATATTTTTATAAAAATCATCCAGAAAGAGAAATATTTCAAGCAATTAGAATTGAGGTAAATAATGAGCTTTCAGTAATTGAAAAAGCTTTACCAGATGCAATTGATATGCTAAGTAAAGGTGGAAGAATATGTGTAATAACCTTTCATTCTTTGGAAGATAGACTTGTTAAACAAATATTTAAAAAATATAGTGAAGTGGATGATATTTTAAAAGGAATGATAGATATACCTGATGAATATAAGCCTAAAATAAAAATTATTAATAAAAAACCAATTTTGCCTACAGATGAAGAGATTAATGAAAATTCTCGTAGTCATAGCGCAAAACTTAGAATTGTAGAAAGGATATAAGATGAGAAAGAAAAATCAAAAAAGAGTTAGACTTTTAAAGGGTGAAAAATTTATGTATTTCATAATTATTCTTTTATTATGTCTTATTCCAATGCTTAATGTTTATACATCTAGTTTAGTTACTAAAACAAATATTGATGTAGAAAAACTTAAAAAAGAGATTTCTTCTCAAGAAGAGGAAAATGAAAGTCTTTCTATGCAAATAGATGAGCTTGCCTCAATAGATAATATATTTAATGTTGCTAAAGAATATGGACTTTCATATAATAACTCTAGTATACTTCAAATAAAATAATATGAAAAAAAGAGTAACTGTAAAACCTAATAAATTTATTTTACCAATAGTTTCTCTTTTACTATGCCTTGCAATAGCAAGGCTTTTATACGTTTCTTTATCGGGAAATGTAGATGGAATGAATCTAAAAAAGTTTGCGGCCTCTAGAAATACAGTTACAAAAACACTTTATGCAAAAAGAGGTACAATTTATGATGCCGCTGGTGATGCTCTTGCAATAAGTGTAAACTCTTATACTTTAATTGCTTATCTAGAGCCATCAAGAACAGTAGATGAAAATAATCCTCAGCATGTAGTTGATAAAGAGGGTACCGCTGCATCACTTGCTCCAATACTTGAAATGGATGAAGCTGAAATACTTAAATACTTAAATAAAAAGGCTTACCAAGTTGAATTTGGTAAAAAAGGAAGAAATTTAACAGAAATTGTTAAACAAAAGATAGTCGATTTAGAACTTCCAGGAATAGATTTTATTGAAAGTACTCAAAGATATTATAAAATGGGTAGTTTTGCCTCTTACTTAGTTGGTTATGCTAAAACTCACGATGATGGTTCTATACAAGGCGAACTTGGCATTGAAAGTTATTATAATGACTTATTAAGTGGTAAAAATGGCTCTATTACTTATCAAAGAGATGCCAAAGGTTATATGCTTCCTAATAAACCATATTATGAAACTAAAGCTCAGTCTGGTAGTGATATTTATTTAACAATTGATAGTAACATTGAACTTATTACGGAAAATGCTATCAATGATTTAAAAGAAAAAACTAATTTTGAATTTGCTATTTTTACTATAATGGATGCTCATACTGGTGCAATAGTGGCTTCAAGTACATATCCTACTTTTAATCCTAATGATTTAAATACCCTTACAAATTATTTAAATCCTCTTGTATCATATACTTATGAACCAGGTTCTACGATGAAAATATTTTCTTGGGCTTCAGCAATGGAGGAAGGTATTTATAATGGACAAGATACTTATAAATCAGGTTCAATTGAAGTAGCCGATGTAGTAATATCTGATTATAATAAAGTTGGTTGGGGTGAAATAACCTTTGATACAGGATTTATGTATTCATCGAATGTAGCGGCCTCAATACTTGCTAAAAATTTAGGTAGAGAAAAACTACTTAATTATTATAATAAATTTGGTTTTGGTCAAAAAACAGGTATAACTTTATCTGGTGAACTTGCGGGAACAACTAAATTTAAATATGAAAGTGAAGTTGCTACAGCATCATTTGGCCAAGGTGGTATTATTATCACACCAATTCAAATGCTTCAGGCACTTACTATGCTTACAAATGATGGGGTAATGCTTAAACCTTATGTTATAAATAAAATTGTTGATTATGATGGTAAAACTACATATGAAAGTAAAATAGAATCTTTAGGTCAAAAAATGAAAAGTGAAACAGCACAGAAATTAAGAAGTTTAATGTATAGTGCAAACTATGATGGACTTATGAAAGTATGGCAACCTAAAACTGTTACAATGTCAATGAAAACCGGTACAGCACAAATACCTGATCCAAATGGAAAGGGTTATCTAAAAGGTGAATATGATCAAATTTATTCAGTTGCAGGATTTTTCCCAAGTGATAAACCTAAATATATAGTTTATGCAGCAGTTAAAAAAATCGAAGCAACTCAGGGTACATTTGCAAGAGCAGTTACTAAAGCAGTTGATGAAATAGCAAGTTATGCAAATATTACTCAAAATGCTTATGAATCTGATGGTAAAATAATAAAACTTGAAAACTATATTTCTAAAGAAACAAACTCTGTAAAGGAAAATCTTACAAATAAAGGTATTAATGTAATTACTTTAGGAACAGGTAAATATATTATAAATCAATATCCTTTAAAGGGTATTAGTGTTGTTAAGGGTGATAAAGTATTCTTGCTTACTAATAAAGAGGACTTTGTAATGCCTAATTTAACTGGCTATTCAATTACTGAAGTAAAAACTTTATGTACACTTTTAGGAATAAATCTTACTTATGAAGGCTATGGCTATGTAAATAATCAATCAATTGCAGAAAATACTCCAGTTACTAAAGACTTATCTTTACATGTAACTTTATCTCATAAATAATTAGCATCATTTTATAATGGTGCTTTTTTATATGGATAAAAGCTTTGATAAATAAACTGATAATATGTAATTGTTCGGGGTAATTGTTAATAAAATATTAATATAAATTTATTTTTAATAGGAAATAAGTAATAATTAATAAAAAGTAATAAATTTTATCAATTTGACAAAACTAATGATAAATGTTATAATTTCATTAGTTTTGTCAAGGAGGCTTAATATGGAAAGAATGACAATAGAGGAATTTAAAAGTCAAAGTAATATAGAAATTATTGAGTCTATTATGAAAATTAATAATGGCTATGTTACTTCAAAAGAACTATCAGATCTTGGAATTCACAGAATGTATCTTAATATTATGAAAAATAAAGGAATGATAGAAAAAGTAGGTAATGGTATTTATATTGACTCAAGTAAAATCGAAGATACTTATTTTGTTTTTAGTTTAGAACTACCCAATGTAGTTTTTTCACATATGACTGCTCTTTATTTTTATGGACTTTCTATTAAAGCTCCGAATGGTAAATATGATATAACTGTACCGAATAATTATTTTAATTATAAAATTAAAAATCATAATGTTTTTTATGTTGACAAAAATATTTATAAACTAGGACTTACTGAAATAGAAACGCCTATGGGTAATAAGGTAAAAGCTTATGATATTGAAAGATGTATTTGCGATATTATTAGATCTAAAAAAAGGATGGATTCACAACATATTAAATATAGTATAAGACAGTATCTTAAAAGAAAAGATAAAGATTTAGTTAAACTATCAAAATATGCTGAAAAACTTGGAATTAAAAAAGAAGTAATGCAATATATGGAGGTTTTTTATGAATAGTCAACAGTTGAAAGATAAGATTAGAAATATTTCAAAAGAAAGATGAAAAAGTTACCAAAGAAAATACGATTATGCAAACAATATCAATTTTGATGATATACTCGTTTGTCTAGAAAAAATTATTAGTAAATTATACTCTTTATTATAAAAATTTGATTTTTTATTGACAAGTGTAGTAAATACACATATAATGTAATTATACGGAGGATGTAGTGGAGTTAAAAAATAGTTTATATAAAAATATTGGTATTCATGTTATAACAACTTTATTTACTGTAGAAAAAGGTGATGTTAAAGTACTTCTTATAAAAAGAACCAATAATCCTTTTAATGGCTATTGGGCACTTCCAAGTGGAGCGCTTTATAATAATGAGCTTTTAGTTGATGGTGCAAAAAGAGAACTCAAAGAAAAAACAGGCCTTGAAAATATTGAATTTGAGATGTGTGGCGTATTTGATAGACTAGATCGAAGTAATTTACAAAGAATGATAGGTATTTCTTTTATTGGGGTAATTGATTCTAAAAAAGTATCTCTTTTAAAAAATACTTTAAAAACATCAAATGCTGAATATTTTTCAATAAATAATATACCGCAGCTTGCTTATGACCATAATGAAATAATCAGTTATTCATTAAATGTTTTAAAAGATAAAATTACTAAAACAAGCATATTAAAAAATTTATTTCCAGATTTTTTTACTCTTCCAGAACTTCAGAAAGTATATGAAATAGTACTCGAGGAAAAATTTGATAGACGCAATTTTAGAAAAAAACTTATTAATGAGAAAGTAATTATTGATACAAATAAATACGAGGTTTTCGAGGGTAAAAAGCCAGCAAAACTATATAAATTTAATAAGAATGTTAAAAAAGAAAATGCAATATAATGCACTTTTTTAATAAATATAAATGTGTAAAAAATACACAAAGAAAGGAAATTATGAAAAAAGATATATATATTGATTATGATGGAGTGATAAGAGAAACAATGAGTATTTCTTATGAAATGATGCAAAGACAAAATATTGATTTAAATGATAGAAAAAAAGTAATTGAATTTTATGAAAAACTTGATTGGAATTATTTGATAAGCATCTCTTTAGAACTTAATCGAGCATATTATTATATAAATAAGATTATAAGTGAAAATAAATATAATGTAAGTATTTTGACAAAAATAAATTCACTTAATGAAATGAGTGCTAAAATATTTGATATAAGAAAAAATAGTGATGTTAAAACTATATGCGTTCCAAATACTTTAGATAAAACTGATGTTGTAAATCCAAATGGAAATATTTTAATAGATGACTTTTCAGGTAATTTACTAAATTGGAAAGGAAAAGGTGGTATAAGTGTAAAATTTACTGACAAAGAGGATGAAAGATTTGTGTGTACTTCATCACTTGATATTTGTCTGCAAGATAATTTAGAAAGAAAGCTAATTAGAAAGGAATGTTAATGAATAAAATTAGTATATGTGAAAATTTTAAAAATAAAAATTTACCTTTAATATTTAATGTTAATTATGAGGGTTTTAGTAAGTATAATAAAAATGAAACTTATATCAAGATTTATAATAGATTTTTTAATTCAATAAGTGAAAATGAAAGTTTATATGAAATTATAAAATGTATTGTTACTTCAGTTTCTTTGAATGAGGAAAGTAATTTAAATTTTAATATTTTAAATAATAACGAAAAAGTATTTGAACTTTTTTATAATGGTAAAGATGTTTTATGTCCTTTTATGAAAACTAAAAAAGGAAATGATATAAAAGCCTTATGTGGTGGAAATACAGTATTTACTTATAATATTGATAATTTTTTTAGAGTAAATAATGAGCCTTTCAATCTATCACATTTACTAGAGTATGGAAATATAGCAAGTGATTTTTTAGGTGTTCAAGTTATAAATCCAATTGAGCTTGATTTTGACATTCAAAGATATTTAAAGTTTATAATTGATTTAACTGGTTCTTATCCAACTTTTGAGGATGAGACCTTTAATACTAATTCAATAATGCTTTATTTAATGCAGTATTATCGCAAGTTAAAATATTCTGATGAAATAGAGTATTTATTTACAATGGTTAATAAGTATCTATATTTATATGGCTATATAGATGTAAGCGATATACCTAGATGTTATGAGTTTAAGGAATATGATCTTGCAAAAAGACTTTTGAAAAAGTAAAGACTACCTTTTTTCTAAAATAATGTTATAATAATATTATTTTTGGAGGTTCTATGAATAGTGATTTAAAAATATTAAAGAAAAAATATGGTGAAAATTTTAGTAAATTATGTAGAGAATTATTTCCAAGTATTTTAGAAAATGAAGGTGAGTTAGTTTCAATTATTACATCTTTATTCAAAGAAAATCATTTTCTTTATGATGATTTAATTGAATATAACATGGTTAATAGTTTTCAAAAACTTATTATGAATGAATATGGTAAAAAAACAAATAGTATTATTAATACAGAAAAAACACCTTATGAACTTTTTAAAGAAAAAGGATATACTTTAAAAGAATGTCATACTAATGAAGAAATTTTAGCTTATAAAAAATATTATGAAAAAGGTGAAGAACTTTGTACATTTAAAAGTGATAGACTTAGAACTAATAGAGTATTTTTTGCAGTTAAAGATAATGCTTTAGATATTAAAAGAAAAAGTGATCCCCAAAGGGAAGATGAATATGGTACAAGTGTACTTTCACTTCAGTTTACATTAGAGACTAACTATTTATCAATTAAAAATAGATATAACCATACAGTTAATAATCCAGATGCAACTTATCAAAACAATTTAGAAAATATAGCAAAAGGTTTAACATATTCATTTGAAAAATATTTAGGTATTAAACAAAGTAATATTAATATAGATTTTGAAATGCCTAATTATGTTAGAACAGTTGATGGTAAGTATTATAGATATAATGTTGAATGTAATAATATTTATTATTGCCCTGATAACATTGTAATACATAATTTTAAAGAAGTTTCTTTTCCTAAAGAAAAATATATTTTATTTGATGGACTTGTTTTAGATTTAACTAAAAAGACATTTAAATGTTATGATAATTGTAGATATGATTCCTCTAAAGAATTTATTAAATATATTAAAAAAATAGTTATAGAAAATAATAGTGATAGTAAAAGTATATATATTATTTGTGAAGATAATATTAAAATATATTTAGAATTAAATAAATTTAATGAACTCATAAGTGTCCTTTTAGAGGGAGTAAAAAGATTAAATGATGATGTTTTTGCAAATAGTTTTCATATTAAAAGATTTTCTTCGAAAGATACTAAAGTAGTTGAGGATAGAGTTTTAAGAGGTGCTTGTGAACTAGAATATATTTATTTACCTAAATGTGAAATTATTGGTAATAGTTTTGCCTTAAGAGCGAAGAACTTAAAAACTATTAACTTACCATGTGTTAAAAGAGTTGATTATAGTTTTATAGCTTTTGCGGAAAATATTCAAAGTATTTATATGCCTAATTTACAGGCAGTAGGTAATGGCTTTCTATATTATAATGAAAAATTAAAAACACTTTTTTTACCAAATTTAGAAAGAATTGGTAATTATTTTATGAATGAAAATATATCTTTGGAAAAATGTGATTTACCAAAACTTAATAAAGTTGGTAGTTCATTCTTAGCTAGAAATACTTGCTTAAAAGAGTTTAATGCTCCAAATATAGTGACTATCGATAGCTACTTTTTAAGGAGGAATCAAGAACTTATTTATTTATATCTGCCTAACATCGAAGAAATTAAAGATGACTTTTTAGCAAGTAATAAAAAAATAAGAAATTTATATATTCCTACAGTTAAATTTATTGGAAATGGATTTTTGCATAGTAACAGAGATATAATAAATAATCTTTATTTACCAAATTTATTATCTTTCGAGGGAAATGATCTTTCTTATAGAAGATAGGTTGAATAATTTAGTTTAATAGTCTATAATACTATGCAAGAAAAGGGGAAAGGTATGTATTATATTGATTTAAATGATAAACAAAAAAGTTATATATATAGTAGATGTAGTGTGAAACATATAAAAGATGTTGGACCAAGAAGTATAATGTATAAAAGATTAAATATTAATGCTGATTTTATAAATACTTTTGTTACAAATTTTAATGAAAAATTTTTATATGAACCATATGTAGAAAATAGTGAAAGTTATTATTCATGGGAATATGATATTATATATGTTCCTTTTAAGTATGCAGATATGGTTAATAAACTTTTAAATATTACAAATGAAGATATTATTCGAAAAAGATTTTAGCTAAAACGCTTGCAAATGATAAATAAATTGTATATAATAGGCTTATAAGTTTTTACTTAGTTTGAACTTGTTTTCCAAGATTCTTACTCAGTTTAAACCGATTATAATAAAGGAGGAAAAGAAAATGCTTAAGAAAGAAGAAAAAGCTTCTATTATAAAGGAGTTTGCTAAGAATGAAAAAGACTGTGGTTCTGCTGAAGTTCAAATAGCTATTTTAACTAAAGAAATTAATACATTAACTGATCATTTAAAAGAACATAAACACGATTTTCATTCTAAAAGAGGACTTTTAATTAAAGTTGGTAGAAGAAAAAAATTACTTGAATACTTAAAGAATAATGATGTTAAATCATATCGTGAAGTAATTAAAAAATTGAATTTAAGAAAATAGGCACTAAATTTTTTAGTGTTCTTTTTTTTAGTAGAAAGGTGGTAAAAAATGAAAAAAGAATTTAAATTAAATTTTTTGGGAAGAGATTTAATTGTTGAAACTGGTCAACTTGCTAAGCAAACTAATGGTTCAGTACTTGTTAGATATGGCGATACTGTAGTACTTTCTGTATGTGTAATGGGTAAAACTCCAGTTACTCAAGATTTCTTTCCACTTCAAGTATTATATCAGGAAAAACTATATTCAGTAGGTAAAATTCCTGGTGGATTTATTAAAAGAGAGGGTAGACCTACAGATTCAGCTACACTTGCAGCAAGATTAATCGATAGACCAATCAGACCTATGTTTGATGAAAACTTACGTAATGAAATTCAAGTTATCAATACAGTACTTTCTGTAGATCAAGATAATAGTCCAGAAATGGCTGCAATGTTTGGCTCATCACTATGCCTTGGAATATCAGATATTCCATTTGATGGCCCAATTGCGGGTGTTATGGTAGGTATGGATGAAAAAGGTAAGTTTATTATTAATCCAACTACTGATGAAGCGGAAAAAAGTAAACTTGCATTAACTGTTGCAGGAACACATGATGCAATATGTATGGTTGAAGCGGGCTGTAAAGAACTTCCTGAAAAAACTATGCTTGAGGCTTTAATGTTTGCTCATGAAAATATTAAAACTTTATGTGAATTTCAAAATGAAATTATTGGTGAAATAGGTAAAGAAAAAGTAGTTCTTGAACCTGCGACTATTGATGCTGAAGTTGAAAAAGCTGTTAGAGAGTATGCAACTGATGATATGTTATCAGCAATACAAATTAAAGAAAAACTTGAAAAATATGCTAAAATCGATGAAGTTAAAGCAAATACTATTGCTCATTTCGAAGAAGTTTATGCTGAAGATGAAGATTTTGCTAGCAAGATGAAAGATGTAGCTAAAGTAGTTGGTTTAATCGAAGGAAATGAAGTAAGAAGATTAATTATTGAAAAACATATTAGACCAGATGGTAGAAAGATGGATGAAATTAGACCTCTTGAAGCTGAAATTGACCTTTTACCTCGTACACATGGTTCAGGACTATTCCAAAGAGGAGAAACTCAAGTTCTTGCAACTACTACTCTTGGACCACTTTCAGATCATCAAATTCTTGATGGACTTGGTATTGAAGATACAAAAAGATTTATGCTTCATTATAATTTCCCTAACTTCTGTGTTGGCGAAATAGGAAGATATGGTTCTCCAGGAAGAAGAGAAATAGGTCATGGTGCTTTAGGAGAAAGAGCACTTGCTCAAGTTATTCCTTCTGAAGAAGAATTCCCATATACTGTTAGAGTTGTTTCTGAAGTTCTTGAAAGTAATGGTTCATCATCACAAGCAACAATATGTGCTGGATGTTTATCATTAATGGCAGCAGGAGTTCCAATTAAAGCTCCAGTAGCGGGTATTGCAATGGGACTAATATCTAATGGTAAAAAATATACAATACTTACTGATATTCAAGGACTTGAGGATCATATGGGAGATATGGACTTTAAAGTAGCAGGTACAAAAGAAGGTATAACTGCTCTTCAAATGGATATTAAGATTAAAGGCGTTACTAAAGCTATCTTAAAAGAGGCCCTTGAGGAAGCTAAAAAAGCCAGAATGAAAATTCTTGATGTAATGGCAACTGCTATTGAAAGCCCAAGAAAAGAATTATCTAAATATGCTCCTAAAGTTGAAAGCTTTATGATTAACCCTGATAAGATTAAAGATGTAATTGGCAAGGGTGGAGAAATGATTACTAAAATTATTTTAGAATCATCAAATGTAAAAAGTGTTAATGACAAAGATGCTGTAAAAGTGGATATTGATGATGATGGAAAAGTAATTATTTATCATATGGATAAAGAAGTTATTGAAAAAACTAAAAAGATGATCGAAGATATTACTAAAGAAGTTGAAACTGGTAAAATCTATAATGCTAAAGTAGTTAAAGTCGAAGATTTTGGTGCTTTTGTAGAACTATGGCCAGGTTGTGAAGGATTAGTACATGTTTCTCAACTTGATACAAAAAGAGTTGAAAAACCATCTGATGTAGTTTCAGTAGGTGATGAAATAATTGTTAAATCACTTGGATATGATAACAAAGGAAGATTAAATCTATCAAGAAAAGAAGCTCTTCCTAAATCAGAAAGTACTTCTGAAGAAAAACCTAAAAAAGAAACTAAAAAAGGTTTATTTAGTAAAAGAAAAAAATAATTAAGTCTAGGGAAACCTAGATTTTTTTATTAAATAATAGTAGTTATCGACCAATTTTGATACTCTATACCCTAAAAGTGGTCGATAACTTGACTTTTTTAATGATTTTTTGATAAAATAATATTGTCGGAGGCGTTATGGAATTAATATATAAAAGAGAGGAATATTTAAAAAAAGTAAGAGGATTTTATAAAGATGATATGATTAAGGTAATTACTGGAATTCGTAGATGTGGAAAATCATATTTATTAAAGTCTATAATTTTAGAATTAAAGGATTTAGGCATACCAGATAAAGATATTATTTATATTGAACTTGATAAAAAAGAATATAATGATATTGTAACAACTAAACAATTAGAAAAAGCAATTGATTCAAAAATTACTGATAATGATTTTAAATATTTATTTATAGATGAAGTGCAAAATGTTAAAGGGTATGAAAAGATTATTAACTCTTATAGAGAGGAAGGCAATATCTCAATATTTCTAACAGGTTCAAATTCATATCTTCTTTCTGGAGAACTTGCCACAAAACTTACTGGTAGACATTTACTTATAGAAATGCTTCCTTTAAATTTTTATGAATATATTCAAATGAAACAGTTTTTAAATAAACCAATTAATTCTAATATTTATTTAGAATTTGATGAATTCATTAGATGTGGAGGGTTTCCTAAATCATTATATTATAATAATATTGAAGATAAAATGGTTTATACAACTAGTGTTATAAATCAAATTTTTGATAAAGATATTAAAACGAATAATAAAATTAAAGATAAAAACTTATTTGAAATAATTCAAAAGTTTGTTATTAATAACTTTGGAGCGGTTATATCTATAAATAGCATATACAAATATTTAAAAGATAGTGAAAAGATAAATGTTGATCGAAGGACTATAAAAAAATACATTGATATATTAGAAAAAGCAAAAATAATTTATGGATGTGAACTATTTGATATTAAATCTAAAAAAGTATTAAAAGGTGAAAAAAAATATTATTTAGCGGATTTAAGTATTTATTTTGCTCTTAACACTGATAATAGAATTAACTATGGCCCAGTTTTAGAAAATGTTATATATTCATATCTTAAAACAAAAGGCTACTTATTAAGTGTAGGCTATATTGGTAAATTAGAATGTGATTTTATTGCTAGAAAAGATTTTGATGATTACTATTATATTCAAGTTTCAAAAGATATTAGTGATAAGAATGTTGAAGATAGAGAGTTTAGACCTTTTTATGAAATTAAAGATATGTATCCTCGAGTACTTTTTACAATGGATCATTTACTTCAACATAAAGATGGTATAAAACATTATAATTTGATTGATTTCATAAATAATAATGAAAATCTATAATTAAGTCTAGGGAAACCTAGATTTTTTTATTAAATAATAGTGGTTATCGACCAATTTTGATACTCTATACCTTAAAAGTGGTCGATAACTTGACTTTTTTTAGTAAAAATTTGAGTTTTTAATGAAAATATGGTACAATTTTTTGTAATTAAGGGGGAACTATGAAAGAAGTATATGATAAAATATATGGACTTTATAATGAAATATTAAAATTACCTAAGGATAGTCCAAAGTATTTTGAACTTTATAAAGAATATATTAAACTACTTATACTAGTTAGCTCAAATAATCCTAGTTTTAATGATGATGTAAAAAAATATATAAATGGTAACTGTTATTCATATGCTTTTGATATTTTTAATCCCGAAGGAATATCTAATGTAATTTTACAGTTAGGTTTAAATGTTGGTTATTTAAGTAGAAATTTAGTTTATAATGGAACAAAAGAAAAATATTTATATGGTCTTGCAAAAGATTTCGAAGAGTTAAATATAGATTCATATGAAATAAGTTCTGATTTACCTAATGAACATGGTGGTTATAAAATAGCATTTTATTTATCATTTAATGATTTTCATTTTTTAAGACAAAATAGTGATGGTTCTTGGTCACATAAAGTAGGTTATTTAAATAGACTTGATAAATTTGATACTTTACCTAATATTGTTAATGGAAACTATGAACTTATTAAGGTTCTTGAAATAGTTAAACCAAAAGTAAGATAAAACAAAAGATTTTTTAATAAATTGTCTTTTGTTTTTTTTAATTAAATGATATACTTTATTTAGTAAGGATGAAGTAAATGAGAGCAAGATTTAAAAGTGCACTTGGATTTATAATGATGCTTTTAATAATAGCGATTGTATTATTTGCATTTTATTTTGTTTATAAAAAAATGCGTTCAAGTGATGGAGATATAAAAATAACTGGAGATTTATCAATCAATTTTCATAATGGTAAAAAGATTAATATTGATAAAGAATTTAAAACTAAAATTACTGTAATTAATAATGGAAATGAAGATATATATTATTATATTGAATTTATTAATCCTAAAAATGCTAGTGGTGTTACTTATACATTAACAGATAATGCTCTTATTAATGTCAGTGATGAATTACCTAAACATAATGAGATAATATCAAGTTATATATTAATTAAAAAAGGTGAAATACACGATTATGAATTGACATTTAAAAATACTTTGGATAATGTAGCTAGTGTTGAACTTGATTGTGAACAAGAGGCTCTTAATAATAATACTTTTGCAGAAACTATACTTAAAAATAATGAAATTAAAAGTGAAAGTAAGACTATAGTTGGTAAAGATATTGCCACAGAAAATGAAGGATTAATTAAAACTGTAGATGATTATGGAATAGCTTATTATTTTAGGGGTAATGTACAAAATAATAATGTTAGTATAAATAATTTAAATTTTAAAATTGTTAGAATAAATGGTGATGGTAGTGTAAGACTTGCTTTAGCAAATGATACGGGAGAACTAAAAAAATATGTTGATTCAAATGAAAAGTATAGTTATAAAGACTCAGTTATTAGAGCATATTTAGATTCTTGGATTACAATTAATTTAGGTGATTATACATCATTTCTAGCAACTCAAAAATATTGTAATGATGTTTTATTAAATGATAATACTTTTTATGCATATACAAGAGTAGTCGAAGATTATATTCCATCATTTATATGTTTAAGCGATAAAGTAACAAGTAAAGTAGCACTATTAACTGTTGATGAAGTTCTTTTTGCAGGAGCTTCTCCAAATGAAGATAATACTTCTTATTACTTATATAATGAAAGTATAGAAACAGATTCATTTTTAATGAGTAGTTCTAAACTTGTAAACGGTATTTATTATCCATTTGCACTTTCGAAAAATGGTAAGGTTTTATCTGATGTATCTGGTTCTTTTTTAAGAAGTGTTAGACCAGTTATTACAATTATTAAAACAGCATTAGTCGAGGGTGATGGTACAAGTTCTAATCCATATAAGTTAATTAGTAATTAAAAAATACAAGTAAAACTACTTGCATAAACATATAAATAAATGTTATATTATAAATAGGTGAACGTATAAAATGTTAACGTCGCCAATTATGTAAATTGGAAACGTCTATTCAGCAAAAATTGCTAAAAGAATCTTTTTTACAAGATCAAATAGCCAAATTAATGCTTGAACGACGTTTTCTTTTATTTTCACGTTGTAATAACAAAGAAGTAAAAGTATAATTAGAAATAATACTCTAATGAGTTTCTTTCTACTCATAAGCGGACCTCCTTTCAGAATTTTTGATTATTTCAAACCCCCCGAAAATTGGTGGCAACGTCGTCTTTTACACGTTCGAGTAGTTATTATACATTGAAAATACTTAATTGCAATAACTTCGACAAAACATGTCAAAATAAGACATGAATTTGTTTAAAAGTTGTAAAATTAGCATATAAACATGTTAATTTTTTTTATAATAATAAAAAATGTTAAGATTTGCTTTAATCCCAGTATTAACTTTGTTCGTATTTTCTCTTATTATATAGATTTAAAAAAACTTATCTTAGTATTTATAAGGGATGGAGTGATAATATGATAAAAAATAATAATGTAAAAGTAATGGGATTACTGAAATAGAAACAACATGTACCTTTGATATATATTATGAATATACTGAAATTAACTACTATGGAGTAAGTCCAAATACTAAAACAAGTGGTGTAACAAAAGAAATAACGATGACAGTAAATACTTTAAGTGGAACAAGTAATTTTAGCACAGAAACTAATTTTGATTATAATATAAGTAATGTATAGACAACAGAAAATAATAAAAGAAAAGTAAAACTCTTAGAAAATGCAAGCATATCAAATTATGGAACAACTGCAACAACACAAGAATATACATTTACAGACAAATACTATAATTTAAATGTAAGTCAAGAACAACTAGCAAATAAATCATTTACAGGTATTATTTATGCAAGTAAGAAAGAATGTATAAGTAAAGAGACATTGATTCCCTTTTCATTTGATGGAACAACATATTATGCAAAAAAAGGTATGACCTGGAAAGAGTGGATAAATAGTAATCTTTATGAAAAAAATTCTGGTATTATTATTTCTAATAGAGCTGTAACAAAAAATGGACTCCAAGTGTTTGATGGAACCAAATATGTAATTGGTGAAAATATAATAATTGAAAATAAAAATTATATTACTAATAATAGGGATATAGCAGGTTTATTATAAACACTGTAAATTAATTATAACTTTACACTCTTTACATCCATAAATTAAAATTGTTAAAAAAATACTTTAAATTTTAATTAAATATTGCTACAATATTTTTATGAAAGAAGTGATTTTATGTTAAATGATATTATTACATTTTTAAAAAGTTTAGCATTTATAGATTATGTATTTTTCTTTACTGTAGTATTTTTAATTATACTTGTGGTATCTTTAATATATTTTATAAAGATAAACAGTAATGAAACTGATGAACTAACTGATAATTTAGTTTTAAATGAGATTGAAAATGTCAATAAAAATAAAGATGTAAAAGATCCGGAACTAAATGAAATAGCAACTGCCTTAAAAAATATTAAGCCAATTGATTTTACACCTTATGAAAAAGAAGAGGAAGAAAAAGCTATAATAAGTTATGATGAACTTTTATCAAATACTGGACAATATGAACTAAATTATTTAAACGAAGAAAAAAATGGTGATGTTCTTGTTAAGACTGTAGATTTAAATAATTTAATCAATGTAAAGAAAAGTGAACCAATAAAAATGGAAGTTCATTTAATGAGTTTAAGGAAGGAAGAGGAGTTTTTAAAAACTTTGAAAGAACTTTCAAAATCATTAAATTAAGGGGGATATATGAAATTTAATATAATTACACTTGGATGTAAAGTAAATAGTTATGAAAGTAATTTTATGAAGGAAGCCTTAGTTAAAAACGGGTTTTCTTTTTGCAATTTAAATGAAAAATGCGATATTTTAATTTTAAATACCTGTACAGTTACCGATACCTCAGATAAAAAGAGTTTAAAAGAGGTTCGTAGACTTAAAAGAGAAAATCCTAATGCAATACTTGTGGTATGTGGATGTTCTGTGCAAAATGATAAAACTAAGTATGATGATCTAGGTATAAATATTTTAATGGGTAATATTAATAAGAGTAATATAGTAAGTATTATTGAAAAGTATCTTGATGATAAAACTCCAGTAGAGTATGTAGCTAAAACTCGTGATTTACCTTTTGAAAATATGGAAGTTGATATATCAGATCACACAAGAGCATACATTAAAATCGAAGATGGTTGTGATAACTTTTGTTCATACTGCATTATACCTTTTGTAAGGGGTAAAAAAAGAAGTAAAGATTTTTCATTAGTTTTAAGGGAAGTACAGCATCTTGCAAATAATGGTTATAAAGAAATTGTTTTAACGGGTATTGATACTGGAGGCTATGAGTCAAATGGTAAAGATTTAACTGATTTAATACATGAAATGAGTAAAATAAATGGTATAGAAAGAATTAGACAATCAAGTATAGAAATAACTCAAATAAATGAAAAGTTTATTAATGAACTTAAAAATAATAATAAAATATGTGATCATATTCATATTCCACTTCAGTCAGGAAGTGACAGTATCTTAAAATTAATGAATAGAAAATATGATTTAAAATATTTTTTTGATAAAATAGATATGATAAGAAGTGTAAGACCAGATATTTCAATTACCACTGATGTAATTGTAGGTTTTCCTGGTGAAACTGAAGAAATGTTTTTAGAAACTATGGAAACTTGTAAAAAGATAAATTTTTCTAAAATTCATGCCTTCCCATATTCTGAAAGAAAAGGAACAAAAGCAAGTATGATGGATGGAAAAGTACCTGAAAGTGTTAAACATGAAAGAGTTAAAAAATTACTTGAATTATCTGATAGTTTAGAAAAATCCTATTATGATAAATTTAAAGGTAAAAATAAAGATGTTTTAATCGAAGAGGCATCAGAATCTGGTTCTAAAGGACATACATCAAATTATTTAATGGTTCACACAAATGAAAAATTACAAAAAGGAGAAATATATAATTTAATAGTTTAATGGAAAAGTATATAATAGGTAAATTTAAAAAGATTATTTATGAAAATAAAGAAAGTAACTTTGTTGTTACTCTTTTTAAAGTTGAGGATACTGATGATACTTTTATTAAAGAAAATATGGCTAGTTTAATTCATGTAACAGGCATTTTACCTAATATTAGACTTGATGTTAAATATAAAGTATATGGTAATACATTAAATCATCCTAAATATTCTTGGCAGTTTTCTGGTTATAGATTAAGTGCTATAATGCCTACAACTGAAGAAGAAATAATTAAATTTTTAGAAAGTCCTTTTGTCGAAGGCTGCTCTAAAGTATTTGCCAAAAGAATTGTGGATACTTATGGAGTAAATTCAATTAAAATTATTAAGGAAGATATAAATAATTTATTTAATATTAAAGGAATGACTACTTTAAAAGCATCAAAAATATATGGAAGTTTAATTAAATATGAAAAAGATGATGAAATAATTAAAAAACTTACTTCTTATGGTTTTTCTTATGAACAAGCAGCCAAAGCAATTAATAAACATTATACAGATATTTCTCCGATTATCGAAGGTAATTTATATTTAATGAAAGATATATTTGATTTTAAATTTTTAGATGATTTATATAAAAGAAATATTTCTAAAGATGATAATTTAAGATGTAAAGAATGTCTTTTAAATACTTTTGTTGATATATCATTTACCGAAGGGTGTACTTATTCCTATAAAGAGGATATATATAAATATTTAAGATCTATTTATGAAATAAATCTTGATAGTGAGGATTTTGATAATATATTATCTTCTTTAGTACAAGAGAAAAGTATTATAAAAGATGGAAGTAGATATTATTTAAAAAAATATTATGATGAAGAAAAAGATATTGCAAGATACTTATATTTAATAGATAAGCAAAAAAAGAAAGAATATCCATCGCTTTTAGATAAAATAAAAGATATTGAAAAAGATACTGGTAAAGAGTATTCACCTGAACAAATAAAGGCTATTGAAAATAGTTTAAAAGAAAATATATCTATTATTTCTGGTGGACCTGGTACTGGTAAAACTACTATAATTAATGCTATTGTAAAACTTTTTATTAAAGAAAATAAATATAATAAAGAGGAAGTTGCTAGTAATATAATATTACTTGCACCAACAGGTAAAGCCGCTAAAAAGTTAAGTTTATCTACAGGTCTTGGTGCTCAAACAATACATAGACTTTTAAGATGGCATAAAGAGGAAGATTCTTTTGAATTTAATGAACATAATAAACTTTTTCATAAACTTGTTATAGTGGATGAATGCTCTATGATTGATGTATCACTTATGAAAGCACTTCTTTGTGCATATAATTCAAATATAAAACTTGTTTTAGTCGGAGATATTTATCAGCTTCCTTCAGTAGGTCCTGGTCTTGTACTTCATGATTTAATAGAAAGTGATTTATTTTCCTTTAATATGCTTTCAACTATTTATAGACAAAGTGATAATTCTTATATACCTTTTTTAGCAAAGGATATTAAAGCCCAAAATCTCGAAGATGATTTTACTTCCAAAAGAGATGATTATTCATTTATAATTACAAGTGAGGATAAAATACTTGAAACAGTTATTAAATGTGTAAATTATGGTTTAACAAAGGGTATTGATGAAACAAAAATGCAAGTTTTAGCTCCAATGTATAAAGGTATAAATGGAATAGATAATTTAAATAAATATTTAGAAAAAGTTTATAATAAAGAAAAAAATTTATTCGAAGTTAAATATGGAGATAAAATTTATAGAGTAGGTGACAAAGTACTACAACTTGTAAATGATTCAGACAATAATGTATTTAATGGTGATATTGGTAAAATAACTAATATTTATACAGGTAGTGATGATAAAATAAAAATATCTATTGACTTTGATGGAAATCTTGTATTTTATGAAAAAAAAGATTTAAAAAATATTACTCTTGCTTATGCAATTACAATACATAAAAGTCAAGGTAGTGAGTTTGAACATGTTATTATGCCACTTAGTAAAGATTACTCAATAATGCTTTATAATAAACTTATTTATACTGGTGTATCACGAGCTAAAAAAAGTCTTACAATAATTGGTGATCCATCTTCGTTTATAAGAGCAGTTAAAAATAATTATTCTAAAGAAAGAAGAACTTCTTTAAAAGAATTTTTACAAAGTAATTATGATATATAAAAAATGTAAGCGTTATACTGATATGAACATCGTTTCTTGGACAAAATAGAAACGAGGTTTTTATATGGGAAAATTATCATTTGAAGGTAAAATAAATTTGTATAATGATAGAAAATCAGGAGTATCAATTTCATCATTGTGTTCAAAATATAAAATATTACATGCTAATGTTGAATATTTAACTAGATTAATAGATAAGCATGGTTATGATATTTTAAGGAAAAATAGAAACAGAAAATTTACATCTTATGAAAATGAGCGAATTATTAATCTTGTATTATTAAATAACGAATCCCTTTTATCTGTTGCAATTGATGAAGGATTATCTAGTCCAGGAATGTTAGCAAATTGGATTAAAAATTATAAAGAAATGGGTTATAATATAGTTGAACGAAAGCGAGGCAGGAGTCTAACTATGTCAAAAAAACCTAAAATAACAGACAAAAAAGAAACTATCGAAGAAGAAAATGAAAGATTAAAAAAAAGAAAACTTATATTTAAAGGCGGAGTTAGAATACTCAAAAAAATTGAGAGCCGTTGTTCAAGCAAGGAAGAATCAACAACAGAAGAAAAAGTAAATGTTGTAAGTGAACTTCGACTAACATATCCGTTAATGATTCTTCTACAAGTACCTGGTTTAGCAAAATCAGTATATTATTATACTTTATCTAAAATAGATAAAGATGATAAAAACAAAGAAATAATAGATAAAATAAAAGAAATATTTATTAATAATAAAGAAGGATATGGTTATCGTAGAATTACGTTAGAATTAAGAAATCAAGGTTATAATGTAAATCACAAGAAATTATATAGAATAATGGTAAAATTAGGATTAAAGCCACTAAAAAGAAATAAAAGAAAGTATTCATCTTATAAAGGAACTATAGGTAAAATTGCTGATAAT